>UCAU01000087.1 GCA_900470445.1 Hyphomicrobiales bacterium
ACCCCCACCGACGCGATCGGCACCGTCACCAACGCCACCCCCACCGACGTAACCACCGCCATCACCGCCGCCACCATCTCCCCCTGGCCCAAAACCCCGGCGACCACCCGCGCCAATCTCCTGCGCGCCACCGCCGATCTCTACGAGGCCAACGCCGCCGAATTCTTCGCTCTCCTCGCCCGCGAGGCTGGCAAGTCCTGGGCCGATTCCATCGCCGAGCTCCGCGAAGCCGTCGATTTCCTGCGCTATTACGCCGAACAGGCCGAGGCCCAGCCGCTCGCCGCCCCGCGTGGCCCCTTCGCCGCCATCTCGCCGTGGAATTTCCCGCTGGCCATCTTCACCGGCCAGATCGCGGCGGCCCTGGTGGCGGGTAATCCCGTCCTCGCCAAACCCGCCCCGCAGACCCCGCTCATCGCCCACCGTGCCATCGAACTGATGCACGAAGCCGGCATCCCGGCTGACGCCATCCAGCTCCTCCCCGGTGCAGGCGAAGTGGGCACCGCGCTCACCTCCGACGCCCGCATTGCCGGCGTCGCCTTCACCGGCTCCCTCCCCACCGCCCGCCGCATCGATCGCGCCATGGCGGCAAATCTGGCGCCCGACGCCCCGCTCATCGCCGAAACCGGCGGCCTCAACGCCATGATCGTGGATTCCACCGCGCTGCCCGAACAGGCCGTGCGCGACGTGCTCGCCTCCGCCTTCCAGTCCGCCGGCCAGCGCTGCTCGGCCCTGCGCATCCTCTATGTTCAGGAGGACGTGGCCGACCGCACGATCGAAATGCTCACCGGCGCCATGGACGAGCTCACCCTGGGCAATCCCTGGGACCTCGCCAATGATATCGGCCCCGTCATCGACGACGCCGCCCGCACAAAGATCGAAAACCATGTCATGGCCTTCACCAAGGCCGGCAAGTTGATTCATCGCTTGAAGGCGCCGGGGCAGGGCACATTCGTTCCCCCCACCGTCCTGCGCGTCACCGGCATCGCGGATATTCCCGAAGAAATCTTCGGCCCGGTCCTCCATGTCGCGACCTTCAAGGCCGACGATATCGACGCCGTCATCGCCGCCATCAATGGCTCGGGCTATGGCCTCACCTTCGGCATGCACACCCGCATTTCCTCGCGCGTCCGCGCCGTCTCGGCCCAGGTTCACGCCGGCAATATCTATATCAACCGCAACCAGATCGGCGCCGTCGTCGGCTCCCAGCCCTTTGGCGGCGAAGGCCTCTCCGGCACCGGCCCCAAAGCCGGCGGCCCCCACTATCTGCCGCGCTTCACGCAGGGCCACGCCCACCCACAAACCGGCGCACTCCCGCTGCCCGGCCCAACCGGCGAAAGCAACACCCTCACCATCGCCCCCCGCGGCACGCTGCTCTGCCTCGGCCCCAATGAAGCCGACTACGCCGCCCAGCGCCAGATGGCCGAAGCCACCGGCTGCATCGCGCTCTCGTCCGAACTCGACCTCGACGCCCTGGCCCATGCCACAACCTTCGAGGCTATCGCCTATTTCGGCACCGACCCCAACCTGCGCGCCATCCGCATCGCCCTCAGCGCCCGTGACGGCGCCTTGTTGCCCCTGCTAACCTCCGCCAACGACACCGCCCGCCTGCAACTCGAACGCCACATCTGCATCGACACCACAGCTGCCGGCGGCAATGCCAGCCTGATGGCGTCAGCGGGGTAGGGCATGCCAGTAGACCTCATGGTGAG
>UCAU01000055.1 GCA_900470445.1 Hyphomicrobiales bacterium
CCCCAAGGTGTCATTCCCGCGAAAGCGGGAACCTCCGTTTGCTTGGAGAGCCCGGTTACCTGAGTTCTCAAACGAAGTGCAACACCTTGGTATGGTGTTGTCATGGGACAGAGATATCGACAGTTCAGCGTTGCGGAGCGGGTTGAGATTGCCCGCCTATCGGCCCAAGGGACCTCGATCCGGCAGATCGCTGCAGGTCTGGATCGCGCGCCATCCTCGGTTGCTCGGGAGCTGAAGCGCAATAGTGGAGCCCAGCTTGGCTACCAGCCGATTTATGCCCAACACCAGGCGCGGGCCCGGCGCTGGAGCGGCAGCAAGCTGGACCGTGACGCGGCTTTACGCGATCAGGTGCTGGGCCAGCTCAAAGCCGGCTGGTCACCCGAGCAGATTGCCGGACGCTCCGGCCACAGCATCGGCACCGAGACCATCTACCGCTTCATCTATGCCCAGATCAGGCGCCACAAGGACTATAGCTGGCGTTACTATCTGCCCCGCGCCAAGTCCAGGCGTGGCTGGCGGGGCAAGAAGGGTGGCAGTCCGGCCCTGCATATGGCGCACCGCGTCCCGCTCAGCGCGCGCCCGGACGAGGTTGATGACCGCCTTGTGCCGGGCCATTGGGAGGCCGATCTGATGGCCTTCGCCAAATATGGCCAGAACATCCTGATGCTGCACGAGCGCACCAGCCGCGCTCTGGTTGGCGCGCGACTGGTCTCCAAGCACGCCGAACCTGTGGTGGCCACCATGAGCGCCATCATGGCCGCCCTGCCTGCACCACTGCGCCGCAGCATCACCTTCGATAATGGAACCGAGTTTGCCCGCCACTACGAGCTGGCTGCGCTTGATATCGCCACCTACTTCTGCGATCCCCACGCACCCTGGCAGAAGGGCGGCATCGAAAACGCCATTGGCCGCATGCGGCGCTTCCTGCCCCGCAAGACCGATCTCGCTCAGATCAACCAGGCCAGCTTCCAGAACCTGATCGATACATACAACAACACACCCAGAAAATGCCTTGACTGGAAAACTCCGGCCGAAGCCTTCTACGAGCATCTGTTGCACTTCAAACGAGAATCCACAGTCCCGCTTTCGCGGGAATGACATTGTGGTTGAGCCACGCTTTACTGCGCCCAAGGCACCCGCTCTGG
>UCAU01000066.1 GCA_900470445.1 Hyphomicrobiales bacterium
CGCTATCAGCAGCGCAATCCGAAGGCGCCGCTGCAGGTGAGCCTGGGCGATCAACTCCGCTGTCTCGACCAGTTGCTGTCGGGCGATATCTCGCTTTTTATATCGCACGAAATCCGCGGGCTGAACGCCGGCATCGGCGCGCAGTTCATCCGGCTGAGTCAGGTCTACAACGGGGTGTTCGTCCGCGACGGGCACCCCTTGCTAGGTGCGGTCCGCACGCGTGAGGAAATCGAAGCCTATCCTGTGGTGACCAGTTCCCTGGCAGAAAGCCGGCACCAGCGCTTTTTCGACGAAAACTGGCGGAGGCAGCGTGGCGAAGCGCTGTTCGGCCGAGAGAGCTACATTTTCGGCTCGAACTCTATTTCGGCTTGCCTCGACTATTTGCGCAATACCGACGCCTTCTTGCGCATCTCCAACGTCATCGCGCCGTATTTTGCAGAACAGGGCATAACGGAGGTGAAGCAGGCTGGAACATTGGCGAGCATCCCCATGGGCATATATGTGTTGGCTGAACGACGCGGGGAGAAGCGCCTGGAGGATGTGTTGGAATGGCTGATCGCGGCCTGCCGCGAAGCGCTACCGCCGTCGCAGGATTAGCCGCCCGCCACAGGGTGTCGCCTTGAATGGCAGGATTTCGGCATTCCGGCTCGGAGTGTATTCGTTCACCACTTGAATGTCATTGACCGATACCCCGCTGGCAGTGAACCAGGTTTTGGACCGGTCATCGGGGCATTGCATGCCATTGCTGCCGCCCATCAGACTCGAAGTCGCCCTAGCTCAAGGGACCGCCACGATCTTGGGTCATCTTGACCAAGCGTTTAAAAACATTGCCGCTTTGACGGATGCCGTCATGCTCGAACTCATTGGTGACCCAGTGTTCGAGGTTGCCGACCAGACCAGCCGTCTCCAGTGAGAGGCTCGCGTCGACATACATGTCATCGTGGTAGATGATGGCTGAGACGGGGACCGTATTGGCGGCCAGCCGCTCGCGATCGTAGAGCAGGCTATGGTCCACGCGCTGGGCAAGCGCCTCGGTACCAGCTTGGAAGGGGCGCAGCGAGCGGATGTCCTCGAACATCCAGGGAAACATCATTTCGCCGGTGAACAGCAGCGGACGAGTAGTTTCGGCGAACTGGGGGAGGGTGTTACGCACCCGCTGCGCGGCCCAAGCGGTCGCGCCGGATCCGTGGCCGTAGATGGATTCCTGCATCACGGCAAAGAGCGGATTGCCGTCATAGCTAGTCATGCGCATCACCTCGGCGAGGAACTGGTCGGACAAGCGGTCGCGCTCGGGGGTGGCGAAAGCCTCGTCGATCAGCCAGTGGATGTTTTCGAAGCCTGGAGCCATGCCGAAATCGATGCCGATGCTCTGTAACCGGCGCACAGTGAGCTGGTCGCCATCGGGCAGGCGGACATCGTTGCTGGTGATGAAATCGGCTAGTTGACCGATCGTGTCGCGGTCATCAGGGTAGCGCTTGTAATAGCGGGCTGTCTTGGCCTCGACCCGCGGATAAGTGCGGCGATAAACCTCTTCGGCCGAGGGGCTTATGCTGGCGAGACCCCCTGCCACGTAGCAGGCCGAAAGCCCCTCGGATGCCTGGCCCAGATAGGTTAGGGTCAGGAAACCGCCATAGCTCTGGCCCAGCGATTGCCATTTGGCGCCGCCGAACACGGTTTTTCGCAGATGTTCGAAATCGGCCACAATGGAATCGGCGCGAAAATGGGTGAGATAGGCGCCGGCCTCTTCCCCACTGACAAAGCGCTGCATGGTCGCGCCATCCACCCGCGTGCTGCGGCCGGTGCCGCGCTGGTCAGGCAGGATGACGCGGTGGCTCTTGAGGGCCTCTGCCAGCCAAGACGGTCCTCCGCTGGTGGGACGGGGCGACTTACCGCCGGGGCCGCCTTGCAGGAAGACCAGCAGCGGCAGCTCGGCGTCCTTTTTTGTCGGATCCACTGCTTCGCGGGCAAAGAGCTTGATCGTGGGGCCACCGGGATTGGCGAACCAGTCGAGCGGCACGTCGATCAAATGGTCGCGGATATGAATGCCGGGAATGGTGTATTGCGAGACGATCATGGTCCTATCCTAACGAACGCGCGGGTCCAGCAGAGCATAGGTGATGTCGACAACGATGTTGGAGATGACGATGAAGAAACCTCCCAACAGCACCACGCCGATAATGATGGGCCTATCCTGATTATTGACGGCCTGCACGGCCAGCGCGCCGACGCCTTGCAGGCCATAAACCTGCTCGATGACTATGGCGCCGCCCAGCAGCAGGGCGATATCGGCGCCCAATTGGGTTATCAGCGGTGTGAGAGTGGCGCGCATGCCATGCTTGAACACGACGCGGCCTTCCGACAAGCCTTTGGCACGAGCGGTGCGGATATAGTCCTCATTCATCACCTCAAGCATCTGGCCGCGCGTCAGCCGGGCATAGACTGCCGCGGTCGTTAGCGCGAGCGTTGCCCAGGGCAGGGCGAGATGCCAGGCCCAGAGCACTGGATTGGGCAGGAACGGCTTGAAGCCGCCGGCGGGAAAGAGCGAGAATCCCGCCTGGCGCGGCAAGAAATAGAAGACATAGAGCGAGACCATGCCGAGCACGAAGGTAGGAAAACTCAACCCTACCAGAATAAAGGCCTGGCCCAGCCGGTCGCGCAATCCGCCGGGATGGCGGGCCGACATGATACCGATGGGAATGCCGACCGCCAGCCAGACAATGACGCCGCCGATGACCAGGGAAATGGTGGCTGGCAAGCGATTGGCAATGAGCGTGGTGACCGGTTGCTGGTTACGGTAGGAAAAGCCGAGATCACCTACCGCCGCGCGCCCGAGAAAGCTCACATATTGCTCGTGGATGGGGCGGTCGAGCCCCAGATTGGTGCGGATCTGGACCAGTTGAGCTTCGGTGGCCTTGTCGCCGGCCACCATGCGGGCCGGATCGCCGGGGGCCACGAAGAAGAGGAAAAAGACGAAGGTGCTGAGCGCAAAGAGGATTAGCGCGGCAAAGCCAATGCGGCCAAGCAGGAAGCGGATCATGGCTTGTGCCTCCAGCGCAGCAGACTGCGCCTGACCACGGGGCGGGATTTGGGGTCTAGCGCGTCGCGCAGCCCATCGCCCAGAATGTTGAACGAAAGAGTGGTCAATAGCAGCGCGAGGCCCGGGATGAGCACCAGCCACCAGGCAACGAGATAGATGGAATTGGCAGCGGCGTCGGCCAGCATGCCACCCCAACTCGGGGCGGGCGGCACAATGCCCAGGCCCAGGAAGGAAAGGGTGGCCTCGAATACGATGGCGCTGGGGATCATCATCGTGGTGTAAACGATAATGGGGACACTCAGATTGGGCAGAATATCCACAACCATGATGGAGAGCGAGCTGGCGCCGAGCGAACGGCTGGCCTGAACGAACTCGCGGGCACGCAGCGACATCACCTGGCTGCGCACCACGCGGCCCATGGTCGTCCAGCTGAAAAAGACAATGACCCCGATGCTAAGCGACAGGCTTGGCCCGAACACCGAGACCAATGCCAGCGCGCAGAGCAGGAAGGGCACGCTCATCACCAGGTCCATGGCCCGGCTCAGCACCATGTCGATCCACCCGCCGAAAAAACCGGCCAGCACGCCGACGGTGACCCCGATCAGCGAGGCGGCCAGCGAGGCCAGGACGCCCACCAGCAGAGAGACGCGGGCACCGTAAGCGAGGCGGACGAGCACGTCGCGACCCAGTTGGTCGGTGCCCAGCACGAATTCGGTATTGGGCGCCACGGGCAGACCCATAGTGGACAGGCCGGTGTCGCGGAATTGCTGGATCGGGGAATGGCCAGCCCAGCTTTCGATCAGAGGTGCTGCGGCAGCAAATAGCACCAGCACGACAATGAACACCATAGCGGCAAGGCTGGCCTTGTCGCGGAGCAACCGTCGCAGGGTGAGCGAGAAGGAACCGCGCTGGACCACGATGGGAGCGGAGCTAGCCGGCGTACTCATGCGGCGGCCCAATCTATGGTCTGGACCAGATCACGGCTGCGCGCGAAATGTTGGGGCGGCGGAGTGACCGAGGCGGCGAGCAGGGTGCGAGTATAGTCATCCTGAGGATTGGCGTAGATGGCCTGGGCATCGGCCAACTCCACTATGCGGCCCTTGTTCATCACAGCGATGCGATTGCAGACCTGGCGGACCACCGCCAGATCGTGAGAGATAAAGAGATAGGTAAGGTCAAGCTCGCGCTGCAGCTTGGACATCAGGTTAAGCACCTGGGCCTGGATGGAAACATCAAGCGCCGAGACCGGTTCGTCAAAGATGATCAGCCCAGGATTGAGCGCCAGGGCGCGCGCAATACCGATGCGCTGGCGTTGGCCGCCGGAGAACTCGGACGGGAAGCGGTTGTAGTGCTCTGGATTGAGCCCCACCCGTTCCATCAGTTCCTGCACGCGGTTTTTGCGGTCGGTGCCGGAAGCGACGTGGTGGATGCGGAAGGGGTCGCCGATAATGGCGCCCACGCGGCGGCGAGGATTGAGCGAGCCGAAGGGGTCCTGGAATACTAGCTGCACGGCCCTACGCGTCTCGCGCCAACCGGCGGCATCAAGATGAGCCATATCGGCATCGCCCAAAAGCACGCGGCCGCTAGTGGCCGGGATGAGGCCGGCAATGACGCGGGCGAGAGTGGATTTGCCGCAGCCGCTTTCACCCACAAGTCCCAGCGTTTCGCCGCGCCTGACTTCGAGGTTGATACCTTTGAGCACGTCGAACCGGCCTTGCTTGTCGAAGAGCCCACCGGTGGCAAAGCTCAGTGCGACATCCTCGACCTTGAGTATGACGGGGGCGCTCTGGGTGTCGATACGGCGGACGGTCGAGCCTGCATGCGGCGGCGGAGCTGGGGCCGTGTCTTCCAGCCAGCACAGAGCTTCGACATCGTCGCTATAGCGGCGCAGCGGCGGACGACTAGTGTGGCACTTTTCCATGACAGCACTGCAGCGGGGGGCAAAGGCGCAGCCATCCGGACTATGCAGCAGGCTAGGTGGGCGGCCTGGGATAGCGACCAGTTCTTCACCAGCCGCGTAGTTGGCGGGGGAGGAGCGCAGCAGGCCGGCCGTATAGGGATGAGCGGGCGTGGTGAAGACAGCTTCGCTTGAACCATATTCCATGCGATTGCCGGCATACATCACCATGACCCGGTCGGCGACGGACGACAGCAGACCCAGATCGTGGGTTATCATAATGACGGTGGTGCCCAATTCCTTGCGCATCGTATCAAGCAGAGCGACGATCTGCGCTTGCACGGTCACATCGAGCGCCGTAGTCGGCTCGTCGGCGATGATGACGGCAGGGTTGAGTACGAGTGCCATGGCGATCATCACACGCTGGCGCATGCCGCCTGAAAACTGGTGCGGATAAGCGTCGAACCGCTCGGCCGCGTTGGTGATGCCCACCTTAGACAGCATGTCGACGGCGCGGGTCCGCGCAACTGCCTTACTCACCTTTTCATGGGCGTGAATGGCTTCGGTAATCTGGCTGCCGATAGTGTAATAGGGATGCAGGCTCGACAGGGGGTCTTGGAAGATCATGCCGATGCGTGATCCCCGCAATTTGCGCAGGTCCTTGGGTTTTTCCCTTAGCAGGTCGCGCCCCTCAAACAGGACTTCGCCGGTAATATCGGCATAGGGCAGCAGCCCTAGAATGGCCTGCATCATCACCGATTTGCCCGAACCCGATTCCCCGGCAATACCGAACAGTTCCCCAGTCTCGATGGCGAAGGAGACATTTTGGACAGCGTGGATCGTGCCGTCTTCGGTGGGGATCGAGACGGTCAGATTGCGGGCTTCGAGCACTGGCAAGGAGCGGCTCCGAGTTTGACCTACGCGGTGGCGTGGTCCGGACCTAGTGGCCCGGACCACGCCGTTACAGCTTAGCGCTGGATCCAGACATTGGTCCAATCGCCCTGCACACCTAGCGCATAGGGTTGGAAATTCTGCACGGCGGCACTGCGATAGAGCACAACCTTATTGGCGAGATACGGCACGACCGGCGCATCGGCCATGACAAGCTCGTCGACTTGACCCCATAACCGAGCCACTTCCTCGGGTGTGGTGGCATTGATGGCCTGCTGGGCCAGATCATTGGCCTTGGGGTTGTTGTAATCGGTGTAATTGTAGGTCTGGTGGGTGCCGTTGAAGCTGAATTGCGGCTGGAACACCGAGCGGGCCGAGCCCCCCGCCCAGTCGGGCGTCCAACCCACAGGCGCAATGTCCCAGGTTCCGTCCTTGGTGTTGACCGGGTTGGTCATAAACTTGGAATAATAGTCCGCGGGGGCCACCGGCGTCAGCTCCAGCGTAATGCCAGACGCCGCCATGCTGGCCTGGATGGTCTGGGCAATGGCCGGTTCGTTATTCTGGTTGCGGAACGGCATTTTGAGCGTGATGCCATCGGGGTAGCCTGCCTCGGCCAGCAATTCCTTAGCCTTGGCCGGGTCGCCCTTAGCCTCGGGCGAGGGATAGAGATCAAAATCGTGATAGCCCAGCACGCCCGGCCCAAAAATGCCGTTGACCGGCTGGCCTACCGTGGGGCCGCCGGATTGCTGCACGATGGCAGCCTTGTCGATGGCATAGTTCAGCGCCTGGCGGACCTTGAGGTCGCGCAGAGCGCCATTGTTGTTTTCCGATACCGTGTTGATAAAGAGGAAGGCAGTGGCCCCCGATGAGACCGTCATCAGCTTTTCATCGTCCGTGGCCGTCAGCAATTGCAGGATGGCCGGCGGAATGGTGATGTCAAAAGTCATGTCGCCATCACCAGACTGCAATTGCTGCAGGACAGCATCGGGTTGCAGGCCGAAGGTGATCTGGATGTCATCGACATAGGCTTTGCGTAGCGGATCGCTCTCGGGTGTCCAGGCAGGGTTGCGGACCAGTTGCAGGCTGCTATCGGGGGTGTAAGCGCCGGGGGTGTAAGGACCGCTGGCGATGAAGTTATTCCGATAATCGGGGCTATCGGGCAGGTAATCGAGCACCTCGACTGGTGCCGGTGCCGAGGTCGGCAGGCTCAGCATATAGATGAAGTCGCCTGCTTTTTGGGTGAGATTGATGACGATTGTTTGGTCGTCTGGCGTCTCGATGCCGGCGATGTCGTTGCCCTCAATATAGGCCTTCATGGCCTCTACAGTTGGTTCGACCTTGGAAAAGCCGGCGCAGAATTCGGCCAAACCCGCGATCAGATCCTGATAATAGGTCAGCGCAGCGGAGCCCAGCAGCGGATTGCACATGCGCTTGATTCCGCGCTCGAAATCGGCCGAGGTAATCTGGCGGGCGCCAGAGGGCGCATTCCACTGTGCGCCCTGGCGCAGCTTGAACGTATAGGTCAGCCCGTCATTGGTAGGCTGAGGCACTTCGGTGGCAAGGTCCCCCTCTGGCGTGATGCGGACCGTTTCGTCGGTTGAGGCGGCATAGCTGATCAATTGCCGAGTCACCGCGCGCAGGAAATTATTGCTGGTAACCAGAGCCGCCGAAGTTGGATCAAAATGGTCGATGTCGGCTGTGCCCAGAATGCGCAGCGTGCCGCCCGCCTGGCCGTCCTGAGCCGCGACCCCATGGGGCAGGGCAATGATGCTGGTCGTCGCCATTAGGCCCGCCAGGGCCAATCGAGTAATACCGGACAAATGGTGCATGAGCTCCCTCCGAGCGTTTTGTGCCAGGAACCAGACCCCTCTGATCTCCGGCGGAAGCCTGAGGACACCAGATGCGCTCTCCGGAGTCAATGAATTTGTCGACAAACTAAATACAGCGATTTAGAACACTGTCCCGTCAGGAAGAGAATGGGAGCAGCCGGCATGCCGAACGTAATGAACCGAACCGATACCGCGTTACGCCAGCTCCGAGGAAAACTGGCCCAAGCTGGCCTTTATGGCGTGGCTGTGCCGCGGTTTGATCCCTATCAGGGCGAGGTCGTGGCGCCACATGACGAGCGGCTAGCCTTCCTCACCGGCTTTAGCGGCTCGGCCGGGATTGCAACGGTAACGGCCGATCACGCCGTGCTTTTCGTAGACGGGCGCTATCAGGTGCAGGTGCGGGCCGAGGTGGACACCCGTCAGTTTGAGATTGCGCATTTCTTCGATTTTCCCATCGAGACCTGGCTCGAGCAGAAGCTGCCCCGCGGACAGCGCATCGGCATCAATCCCATGCTGGTGCCGAGCGCGCTTTACGCAAAGCTGAAAGCAGCCATGGACCGAACGGGGGGCGAATTGGTCCTTTTGGAAACAGACCTCATTGATGCCATCTGGCCGGATCAGCCGCCCCCGCCAATTGCCCGGATCCAAGCCTTCCCGTTGCGCTGGGCGGGGGAGGCTAGCGCGAGCAAGCGCAGGCGTATCGGGGCGACGCTGGAACAGGCCGGAGCGGATTTCCTGGTCGAAACTCAGCCGGATAATATTGCCTGGTTGCTCAATATCCGGGGCGGTGACATCGCTCATACGCCGATCGCCCATTCGGCGGCCATTGTTGGCCGCGACGGACAGGTGGATTGGTTCGTGGATGAGCGCAAGCTGCCCAATGACCGCAGCGGCATCGAGACTGACGGGCTGGCGGTCCGGCCTGCTGACGGGCTAATCGCGGCGGTGCGAGAGCGAGCAGGGAATAAGACGGTATTGGTCGATCCGGGCTTCGCGCCGGTGGCGGTACGCCTGGCGGTAGAGGCCGCGGGCGGTATCCCGCTGCTGCAATTCAGCCCGGTTACGCTCGCTAAGGCGGTCAAGAACGAGGTCGAGCTGGAGGGGTTTCGGCAAGCCCATATCCAAGATGGCGTCGCCTGGACGGAATTTCTGGCCTGGCTCGATGCCGAGGTGCCGGTACGTCTGGCCGCGGGCAACGCCATCACCGAGCTTGAGGCGCAGTCGCAATTGCTCGCCTTCCGGCGCGCGGGCGTTGACTTTGTCGAAGACAGTTTCGGAGCAATTTCGGCGTCAGGCAGTAACGCAGCCATGTGCCATTATGCTTCTAAGCCACAAACCAATGCCCCTCTGACTGGCGAGTTGCCCTATCTGATTGATTCAGGCGGGCAATACTGGGGTGGCACAACGGACGCCACGCGCACCATGAATTTCGGTCCGGCCAGTGGGGCCGTACGGCAGACCTATACGGCCGTGCTCAAAGGTTTTGTGGCACTGATGACCGCGCAATTTCCACCAACCGCTCAGGGCCATCATCTTGATGCCCTGGCGCGGCGGCCACTCTGGGATCTCGGGCTGGACTATGATCATGGCACGGGGCACGGGGTAGGGCATTTCCTGTCTGTGCACGAGCACCCGCACCGCTTCGGCAAGACGGTGAATGCGCATGGCTTCGAGCCGGGCGTGGTGATGACCATCGAGCCGGGCTATTACCGGGAAGGCGCTTTCGGGTTGCGGGTGGAAAACCAGGTCGAAGTGGTCGCGGGCGTTGCGGGCTTTCTAAGGTTCGAGACGCTGACGCTGGTGCCTATCGATGTGGCCATGGCCGAAATAGAAGCGCTAACCACTGCGGAAATTGGCTTTCTCAACGCCTATCACGCCCGGGTCCGCAAGGCTCTGGCAGGGCGTCTGTCGCCGCGTGCTGCCGCGTTTCTGGACCGCAGTACCCAACCGATTTCCGGCTAGATCGTCAATGCAGTCGAACCGCGGACGACCAGGCGGCAATCGGACAGCTCGATGCCGCTGGCTAAGGGCGCGCCGCCAATAGCATGGAACAGGCGTTCGGCGGCATGGCGGCCGAGCAGGCCCAGATTCATGTCGATGCTGGTGAGAGGTGGGTGTGTACCCTCCACGATAATGTCCCAATTGTCGAAGCCGATAACGGCGACATCGTCGGGTACGCGGATGCCACGTTCGCGCAAAGCGTCTAGGGCGCCGCGGGCAATTTGGTCGGAATCACAGAGGATGGCGTCGACCTTGGTGCCCTGTTCCAACATCATGGCACAGGATGAACGGCCCCAGCGCTCGGTCCATTCGCCATAGGCGGTTTCGAACATCAATTGGGTTCCACTTTCGGCAAGGACCTGGGCAATGCCCCTGGTCCGGTCGGCCGCGGCGCGCTCATGACGCGGTCCGGTCAAATGGGCGATGTGGCGCCGTCCCGAGGCGAGCAGATGCTCGATTGCCATGCGGCCGCCCGCAACATTGTCGGGGGTTAGCGAGAGGTCGCGCGGGTCCTGGGAGGGCGTATAGACATAGATGACCGGCACGGGCAGGTCGCGGCCAATAGGGGCGCGATGGTCAGTCTTGCTGCCCACCACCATAATGGCATCGACGCGGCGGGCGAGAAGCGCGGAAATGTAGTGTTGTTCGCGGATCGCATCGCCCCGTGCGTCGCAGAGAAAAACCGACACCCGTCCGGCCCCAAACCTGTCCTCGGCCCCCATCAAAATGGGTAAGCTGAAGCGCCCCTCAAGATCTGAGGTGAGCAGCCCCACTGTGCCGGAAAGCCCCTGCGACAACCCTCGTGCGAGCGGGTTGCCAACATAGGCGAGGGCCCGTGCAGCGTCTTCCACCCGCGCGCGCGTCGCATCACTAACCCTGTCACGACCGTTGAGCGCTTTGGATGCGGTGCCCAGAGATACGCCGGCACGGCGCGCCACATCGTCCAGCGTCGAGGGTCGAGCTTTGGCGTCACGCGGTGGGATTGTCTCGTTCATGCCGGCTTGCCTAACAGGGATCGTTGCGAGCCGAAAGCCTTGCAACATGTTCGACTTTCGCATGTTTTCGCAAAACTCGAAAGTCCTGGATGCCATAAACCGACGAAGACCGGCCATTCCGTTCCAAATTTCCGATGAGAAAGCGCTTTCGCAAATATTGTCGACAAACTGAATTCTTGCTGCTAGTCCTCATGGCAATCTGGTGGCGGATCCGTTGCCAGATGAGGGAAACGGGAAGGGAAAACCATCATGAAAAAGTGGATGCTGATGACCACGGCGATTGCCGCGACAGGCCTTGTGGCCATGTCGTCGGCGCGTGCCGAAGAGCTGAACCTATGGGTGCGGACGTCCTCAGCGGGCGTCTTGGAAAAGCTCGTCGATCTCTACAATGCCAGCCATGACGACAAGGTCGTGGTGACGCCGATCACCGCTGAACAGATGGTGCCCAAGCTGGGCACCTCGATCGCGGCGGGGGCAGCGCCCGATGGCGCTGTGCTGGATTTGATCTATTTGCCCACTTTCGCGGCGACCGACAGCCTCGAAGATATGACCGATTTCATCAAGGGCCTGCCCTATGCGGATGCCCTCAGCCCCTCCCATATTCGCCTAGCCACCTATGAGGGCAAGGTCTATGGCGTGCCCGCGCTGCCTGACGCCTCGATCATCGCCTATAACAAGGATCTGTTCACAGCCGCCGGGCTCGATCCGGAAAAGGCCCCAGCCTCGCTGGCCGAAATTGCTGAAGACGCAAAGAAGATCACTGCGCTGGGCAATGACACTTATGGCCTCTTCTTCGTGGCAAGCTCAGGCAGTTGGTTGGTCTATGATTTCACGCCCCATATCTGGGCGGCCGGAGCCGATGTGCTCTCCGAAGACGGGCGCACTGCAACCATCGACACGCCGGCCATGCGAGCGACGCTAGCTGCCTATAATGACATGTGGACATCGGGCTCCATCCATCCCACCTCCCGCTCGGGCGTGGGCAATGATGCAGTGGCCGCTTTTGCCTCGGGCAAGGTTGGTATTCTGATGACAGGGTCCTACATCGTGAATCTGCTCACCAGCCAATATCCCGACGTGAATTTTGGCGTCGCACCCATTCCCGGTCCCGAAGGCGGCGCCTCGAGCTTTGCCGGTGGCGACACGCTGGCCCTGATGAAGGGCATCAGCCCTGAAAAAAAGGCCGTGGCCGAGAGCTTCATCGATTTTTACATGCAGCCCGAGCAGCAAGTCCTGATCACCGCGGAATCCGGCATGCCGCCGCGCACCGATTTGGCCGATGAGGCCTATGCCGATTTCGATCCGCGCAATCTAATCGCCTACGATATCCTGGCTAGCGCACGCACGCCCTACACTTTCGCTTCCGACGAATTGTTCGTGGCCCGCACTGGCCCCTGGGTCAATCTGCTGCAAACCGCAATTTTCGATGGCGATATCGATGGTGCGATTAGCGCGGCGCAAGAAGGGTTCACCAAGATCCTGGAACGCACCAACCCCAAGTAACTCCTCCCGGAGCGTGGCGGACGGGATCTGTTCCGTCCGCCGATTTTTGATCAGCAAGGGGAGTGCGCGCCGTGACCGTGTCCATCGAACAGCCGGCAATCCGGCAAGAGCCGCATCAATGGCTGGGCGCCGCCTTCATCGTGCCGAGCCTGATCATGATCGGACTCTTTTTCTTCGTGCCGCTCATCATGACAGTGTGGATGAGCTTGCATGACTGGCCGCTGCTGGGCCAATCAAGCTTTATCGGACTCGATAATTTCATGGAGATCGCGGGGGACCGTCAGCTCTGGAACAGCGTGGGTTTCACCGTGCTTTATACCGTGCTGGTGACTCTGGCCCTCTTCGCTGTGGCCTTTCCGCTCGCGCTGTTAATCGATCGGCCACTGCGAGCGGCAGGCTTTTTCCGCACCATCTTCTTTATGCCGGTGGTGATCGGGTTCGGTGCGGCTTCGACCCTTTGGATGTGGCTGCTCAATCCCGATAGCGGGGTTTTTGCGCAATTGCTTAAGAGCCTGCATTTGGTGACAGCCGCGCCGCGCCCAATTGAAAGCTTTTGGCCGGCGCTGGGTGTAATCATCCTGATGGTGGTGTGGAAGAGCGCGGGCTTCACCATGGTGATCCTGCTCACGGGCCTGCAAAGCGTGCCTGCCGAGGTGATCGAGGCGGCCAAGATCGACGGCGCCAATGCCTGGAGCCGGTTCCGCAATATTACCCTGCCGCTGATGCGCAATTCGCTGCTGCTGGCGCTGGTGCTTAACGTCACCTCCTCGATGCTGGCCTTCGATCAGTTCTTCGTCATCACCCAGGGCGGGCCGCAGAACTCAACTATTACCGCGGTGTTTCAGATTTATCTGGCCTCGTTCAGTTCCTACCGGCTGGGCTATGGCTCGGCGCTGTCGCTGGTACTGCTCGTAGTGCTGGTTGCCATCAGCTCGATCCAACTGACCTTTCTTAAAGTCCGCCCGGAGGAAAGCTGATGAGCGATCTGACTAGCAATGGCCCCTCGCGCCGGGAGCGGCTGGGTCTGGTAGCTTTTTATGTCACGGCCAGTGTCTTGGCCGTGCTGTTCCTGATGCCTATGGTCTGGTCGGTGGCCAATTCCTTCAAGCCGCCCGCCGAGGCGTTGGCCAATCCGCTTGCTTTGTTCAGCAAAGCTTTTTCGCTCGATAATTATCGTCGTCTCGAAGGGGTAGGAGCAGGCTGGTATGTCTATGCCGGCAATTCGGTGATGATCGCTTTAGGAACGGTCCTGCTGACCGTGCTGATCGCGGTGCCGGCCGGTTATGGCTTTTCCAAATTCCGCTTTCCCGGTCAGACGGTCCTGTTCGTCGCCTTGATGGCAACGATGATGATTCCGTTCCAGTCCATTTTGACGCCGTTATTCCTGATCCTCAACTTGCTCAAGCTGCAGAACAACCTATTGGGGCTGGTGCTGATCTACACCACCTTCCAGCTGCCCTTTTCGATCTTCATGATGCGCAATGCCTTCGATGCTGTGCCCAAGGCATTGATCGAGGCGGCGCGGATCGATGGGGCCTCCCAATGGACCATTCTGCGCCGCATCATGGTGCCTATTGCCCTGCCGGGGGTCGCTACGGTGGCGCTCTTTGCTTTTCTCAATTCCTGGAACGAATTTCTGGCGGCGCTGATTTTCCTGTCCGACCAGAACAAGTTCACTCTGCCCATCATGCTGGTGAATGTCTCATCCGGCATCTACGGCATTATCGACTGGGGCGCTCTGCAGGCCGGCGTCACGGTCACCATGATCCCCTGCCTTGTCCTCTTCCTGTTGCTGCAACGCTATTACGTGCGCGGCATGACGGCTGGCGCCGTCAAATGATCCACCTGGTTTCGAAAGCGATCCGATGACCGATCTGTCCAATCCCCCGCGCATCGAGCGCTATGTTCCCGTTGACCACGCCAAGGTCGATTTCGCCGGCGGCTTCTGGGAAAGTTGGAGCAAAACGGTGCGCGAGGTGACCGTGCCCAGCCAGCACAGACGCCTCGATGAAGAGCGCTTTCTCGAGGTGCTCAATTTCGACCAGCCACCCGGGCCATTGGCCCGGCCGATCCAACCCAGCGGGCTCTCGATGCAGCATTTCTTCGACAGCGATTTCGGCAAGTGGATTGAGGCTGCGAGCTATACGCTCAAAGCCCATCCCAATCCGGCGCTGCAAGCAAAGATCGATGATATCGTCGAAAAACTCGCCCACGGGCAAATGGCGGACGGTTACCTTAATTCCTGGTTCATCCGCCGCGAGCCGGACAAGCGCTGGACCAATCTGCGCGACCTACATGAAATGTATTCCATGGGACATTTGCTCGAAGGAGCGGTGGCTTATTTCGAAGCTACCGGGAAGCGGGCTTTCCTGGATGTGATGATCAAAGCGGTCGATCACATCGATGCCACCTTCGGCCGCGAGCCGGGTAAATTGCGCGGCTACGACGCGCATGAGGAGATCGAGCTAGCGCTGATCAAGCTCTATCGCGTCACCAAGAATCCCAAGCATCTCAAGCTTGCACAGTATTTCGTCGATGAGCGCGGCCAGATGCCCTCCTATTACGACGAGGAAGCGCGGCGACGGGGTGATGATCCTGCCAATTACCACTACCAGACCTATGCCTATAGCCAGGCCCACATGCCGGTGCGCGAGCAGACCCAGGTGGTGGGCCACGCGGTGCGGGCCATGTATCTGTTCTCGGCCATGGCGGACCTCGCCTACGAAACTAGCGATCTGACGCTCCTGGCCGCCTGTGACCGGCTTTTCGACAACCTCACCGGACGGCAGCTCTACATTACTGGCGGTCTGGGACCCTCGGGCGCCAATGAAGGGTTTACCCGGGAATACGACCTGCCCAATGAAACTGCCTATGCCGAGACCTGCGCGGCGGTTGCCCTGGCCTTCTGGGGGCATCGTATGGCACAGATCGAGCTGGACTCGCGCTTCACCGACCATGTCGAACTGGCAATTTTCAATGGCGCGCTCTCCGGCATTGCGCGGGATGGCGAGCACTATTTTTATGAGAATGTGCTGGAAAGCCATGGCCAGCACCGGCGCTGGAAATGGCATTATTGTCCGTGCTGCCCCACCAATATCGCCCGTCTGATCGCCTCGCTGGGCAGCTATTTCTACACCACCAAGCCAGATGAACTGGTCGTCCATCTGTACGGCGCCAACACGGCCGAAGCCGAGATTGGCGGGCGGATCGTGCAAATATCACAAGAAACGTCTTATCCTTGGGATGGCGATATCGCGCTGACCCTTGTGCCTGCGGCCCCGATGCCTTTCACTCTACGTCTGCGTATGCCGGGCTGGTGTAACAAGGCCAGCGTGACGGTGAACGGAGAGGGGATAGACACTACCGCCGCTGAAAAGGGTTATCTGGCCATCGCTCGCCAGTGGGCGGCCGGCGACGTGGTGCGGATCAGCTTCGACATGCCGGTCGAGCGACTTTATGCTCACCCGCTGGCCAGCGAGGATGCCGGGCGCGTGGCGTTGAAACGTGGGCCGGTGGTCTACTGCGCGGAGGAGGCTGATCTGGGGTTTGTGCCCCAATTGTTGGCGCTACCGGCCGACGCAGAAATCGCAGCGGAATTTGATCCCGACTTGCTCGGCGGCGCAGTGCGGCTTTCGGCCTTAGCTACTAAAACCAGCGACGCGGACTGGGACGGGCAACTTTACCGCCGCGAACAACCGAAAACCCAAGCAACGCGTCTTAATGCGATCCCGTATCACCTATGGGCCAACCGACAAGCCGGCGGCATGCTCGTTTGGTTGCGCGAGAAATAGGAAACCAGCATGGCTCAACTTTCTCTTCGGAACGTGGTCAAAGCCTATAACGAGCACCAGGTGGTGCGGGGCATCAACCTTGAAGTCGCCGACAATGAATTCGTAGTGCTGGTCGGGCCTTCAGGCTGCGGCAAGTCGACGACACTGCGTATGATCGCCGGGCTCGAGCATATCAGCGGCGGGGAGATCGCCATAGGTGACCGGGTGGTCAACAATCTGGGGCCGGGTGAGCGCGATATTGCCATGGTGTTCCAGAATTACGCGCTTTATCCCCATATGAGCGTGCATGAGAACATCGCTTTTTGCCTGCAGCAGCAGAAAATGCCAAAGGCAGACATTCAGCAGCGGATTGCGGCGGCGGCGCAGACCCTACACATCACCGAACTCCTAGACCGACGCCCTGGCCAGCTTTCTGGTGGCCAGCGCCAGCGCGTGGCTATGGGCCGGGCCATCGTGCGCAATCCAAAAGTGTTTCTATTTGACGAGCCGCTGTCGAACCTGGACGCCAAGTTGCGCGTGCAGATGCGCACCGAAATCAAGCGGTTGCACCAGACCCTGCCGACGACCACAGTTTACGTGACACATGACCAGATCGAGGCCATGACCATGGCCGATCGGGTCGTGGTAATGAACAAGGGCCGCATTGAGCAGGTCGGGCCGCCACAGGAACTCTATCATCGCCCGGCGAGCCTGTTTGTGGCCGGCTTTATCGGTTCGCCAGCAATGAACCTGCTATCGGCAAGCGTCATTGCCGCTGGGGATGAACTGACACTGGTGCTGGCAGACGGCACGAGCCTTCCGGTGCCACCGTCAATGCGGGCAAGCGCCGGGCTTTTGGCGGGACGCAAGGTCATTGTGGGAATTCGGCCGGAAGTGATCACCCAACCCAATGGTCGACCCCATGCTGCCCCGATCTGGGCCAATGTCGAGATCGTCGAGCCGTTGGGGCTGGAAACCTTGCTTTATTTCAGCGTCGGCAACGACGTGGTGTGCGCCAGGGTAGACCCGGATACCGCACCCTCGCCTAATCAGCGGGCGAAGCTGAGTATTGATATGGATAAAGTCCATATCTTCGATCCCCAAACGGAGCAGGCGCTACGGCTATAAAGAGTTCGGTCGGCGGAGTGGGAGCCCTTGTACCTGCCAGCGCCACTAACTTGCCTGATGATCGGTCAATCGGATGCCGGTCTCCATGTCGAAAAGCAGGATGTTGGCCGTGTCATAGGTAAAGCTGACCGGCTCGCCCACGGTCAGTTTGGGTCGATTTCCCAGTGCAGCAACGACGATGTCGTTGCCCGCCTCAAGCCGCAAATGCGTTTCCGATCCGGTCGGTTCGATGCTGCGGACGCTGGCGGCATTGCCGTCCGAAGTCAGCTCGATGTGCTCGGGGCGGATGCCCAATTGGATGGATCTGGTGGAACGGGCCATGGTGCAAGACCTCGGCGTGGGGCAGCAGGCCGCCGTCCCAAACACTCCCCAACAGCGCAATGTTCTTGGTTTTGCCCAGCCGGAGGCTCGTTCAGCGCTGGTGCAGGTGACCTGAAGGCACAAATCTGCTCATCCGGCATTATCGCCGGCCGGATACGCCGACGTCTAGCTTGATGGCGAGGAGCGTTGACAAGGAGTGGCTACAGACATATCAATGCATCAACTAAGATATCAGTTATTGGGTTGATATGTCTCCAACGAGTGAATTTCCATCGCTGCCCTTGGTCGATCTTGTGCGGTCTGACGAGTTGCCGTCAGTCGGCAATATGGCCAATCGCATTTATGCCCTGCTGCGCAAGCTGATCGTCGAGGTCAAGCTGCTGCCAGGCCGGGCGCTGTCGGAAAAGGAGATCGCGGCGCTGCTGCATGTCAGCAAGACGCCGGTGCGTGAGGCCATCATCCGGCTCGCCGACGAAGGTTTCGTCACTGTCGTGCCGCAGGGCGGCACCTACGTCGCCACCATCGATGTGCAGCGCTACATGGAAGCCTGCTTCATTCGATTCAAGCTCGAAGAGGGCGCGGTGATCGAAGCCACCAAGCGCCACTCTTTCGAGGATATTGCTCGCCTCAAGACCTGCCTTGGCGAGCAGCGCACCGCCGCCGAAGACGAGCAATTCACCGACTTCTTCCTGCTTGACGAAGAATTCCACCGCACCATTTTCGCCGCCGCGCGCCTGCCTGGCGCCTGGGGCGTGGTCAATCAGGCCAAGGGCGAAATGGATCGCATGCGCCATCTCAAGCGCGTCTTCGCCGTGCGCCGCACCGAACAGGTGATCGGCGAGCATGAGGCCATCGTCGCAGCCATTGAATCCGGCGACGTTGAAGCTGCACGCGAGGCCGTCGCCAAGCATTTGGGCTCGCTCGAATCCAAGATCGCCGAACTCTCCAAGAACCCCAAAATTTGGGCCTATATCGAACAGATCAATACCCGCGTGCCCAAAAAGCGCGCTCCGCGTGGGTCCAAGACGGTCGCTGAATAGACCGTCTCCTGAAACTCCAGGGCCCTGAGGAGGAGCCTTTCTATGTCCGCAGTTGAGATCAACGATGTCGTCAAGCGCTACGGCGCGCTTGAGGTTGTGCATGGCATCAACCTCTCCATCCAGCCCAAGGAATTCGTGGTGCTGGTCGGTCCCTCCGGCTGCGGCAAGTCGACCACTTTGCGCATGGTGGCGGGGCTCGAAGACATCTCGGGCGGCACGGTTTCCATCGGCGGGCGCACGGTCAACAAGGTCGCCCCCAAAGACCGCGACGTGGCCATGGTGTTCCAGAATTACGCGCTCTATCCCCATCTGGACGTGGCCGAAAACATTGCCTTCGGCCTGCGCGTGCGCCGCGAAAAGAAGGACGTGGTCAACAAGGCCGTCGCCGAGGCCGCCCATATTCTGGGCCTAACCGACTATCTCAAGCGCAAGCCCGCCGACCTCTCCGGCGGCCAACGCCAGCGCGTCGCCATGGGCCGCGCCATCGTGCGCAAGCCGAAGGTTTTCCTGTTCGACGAGCCGCTGTCCAATCTCGATGCCAAGCTGCGCACCCATATGCGCGCCGAGATTAAGCTGCTGCACCGCCGCATGGAAGCCACCAGCATTTATGTGACCCATGATCAGGTCGAGGCCATGACCCTGGCCGACCGCATCGTTATCATGAACAACGGCCATATCGAGCAGGTCGGCTCGCCCATGGACGTGTTCCTCGAGCCGGCCAATACTTTTGTGGCCAGCTTTATCGGCTCCCCGCCGATGAACCTGATCGACGCGACAATCTCCGTAGTTGATGGCAAGCCCCGCGGCGTCATCGTCGGTGGGGCAGAGCAGAGCCTGGCCATCCCCGAAGCCTTCGCTCACAACACCAGGGACGGCCAGGCCGTCAAACTCGGCATCCGCCCCGAGGCCATGCTGGTCAATGCGGATGCAACCACCGAAGCCGTGACCTGCATCATCGATCTCGTCGAGCCACTGGGCGCCGAGGCACTGCTGCATGGCCGCATCGATGATCATCCCTTCATCGCCAAGGCCGAAACGCTTTCTGCCACCCACGATCTCGCCAATGTCCGCCGGCTCGGGATCGACACATCCCGCATGCATGTCTTCGACACCGAGACCGGTCGAACCCTCAAGACGCTGGCGTGAGGGCAGGGCAATGGAAAACCGCTTTCGCGATTATCTGCGCACGCTTGGCGAAGACCTAAGGCGCGATTGGCAGCTCTATCTCCTGCTGGCACCAATGGTCATCTGGTTCGCACTGTTTCTCTACAAGCCCATGCACGGGCTGCAGATCGCCTTCAAGGATTTCTCGATTTTCCGTGGCGTCGATGCCAGCCCCTGGGTCGGCTTCGCCCATTTCCAGGAACTGTTCAACAACGGGCTGTTCATCCGCTCGTTCTTCAACACCATCATTATCAGCTCGATCGGCCTGATCTTCGCCTTCCCGGTGCCAATCATCTTGGCGCTGATGTTCAACGAGGTGCAAAGCGCGGTCGCGCGGCGCTGGGCCCAGACCGTAGTCTATCTGCCCCACTTCATCTCCGTGGTGATCGTTGCGGGTATCGTCATCAATTTCCTGTCGCCCTCGACCGGCGTTATCAACATCTTTCTTAAATGGATGGGGTTCGAACCCATCTACTTCCTGACCCAGCCCGAATGGTTCCGCCCTGTCTTCATCGGGTCGAGCATTTGGAAGGAAGCGGGTTTTGAATCGATCGTCTATCTGGCCGCCATCGCCGGGGTGAGCCCCACGCTTTACGAAAGCGCCCGCGTCGATGGCGCGTCGCGCTGGCAGATGATGTGGCGCATCACGCTGCCCTGCATCCTGCCGACCATCATCATCATGCTGATCATCCGCATCGGCAATCTGGTCGAAGTGGGCTTCGAATACATCATCTTGCTCTACCAGCCCTCGACTTACGAGACAGCCGACGTGGTCTCCACCTTCATCTACCGCACCGGCTTGCAAGGCACCCAATACGATCTGGCGACCGCTGCGGGCCTGTTCAACGCCGTCATCGCTTTCGTCCTCGTCTACTCGGCCAACCGGATCAGCCGGAAGCTGTCGTCAACGTCGCTGTGGTGAGGAAAAGATAAATGGCAGCCTTCAATCTCTATACGCGTGGCGACAAGATTTTTGGTTGGGCCAACGCGGTCCTGCTGACGCTGTTCGTGCTCTCTACGCTCTACCCGTTCATCTACATCCTGGCAGTGTCGATTTCTTCGGGCGCCGCCGTCACCTCTGGCAAGGTCACGTTTTTCCCCGTTGGACTGACGCTGGCAGCCTATGAGCGGGTGCTGTCGGACAAGATGTTCTGGGTCGCCTATGGCAACACCTTTATCTACACCTTCGGCGGCACGCTGATGAGCCTCGCGATCATGATCCCGGGCGCCTATGCGCTCTCCCGCAAGCGCCTGCGCGGCCGGACCTTCTTTAACATCGCCATTGCCTTCACGCTCTGGTTCAACGCCGGCATGATCCCCTTCTTCCTCAATATGCGGGACCTGGGGCTGCTTGATAGCCGCTTCGGCATCATCATCGGTTTTGCCTGTAATGCCTTTAACGTCATCCTGTTGCGCAACTTCTTTGAAGCAGTACCTAAGTCGTTCGAGGAAGCCGCCAAGATGGATGGCGCCAGCGAAATCCAGCTGCTGTGGAAGGTGTTCATTCCCCTCTCCAAACCGGCCATCGTGACCGTGGCCTTGTTCTGCATCGTCTCGCGCTGGAACGGCTATTTCTGGGCCATGGTGCTGCTGCGTGGCGAAGAGAAAATCCCGCTGCAGGTCTATCTCAAGCGCGTCATCGTCGATCTCAATTCCAACGACGAATTCGCCTCGAGCCTGCTCAATGCCCAGTACTCGTTCGAGACGGTGACGGCCGCCATCATGGTCGCGTCGATCATCCCCGTTCTCATAATCTACCCATACGCCCAGCGCTATTTCACCAAAGGCATTCTGCTGGGCGGGGTCAAAGAATAATCGCTGCACCACAAGGGAGGAACCTGTGAAAGCACTACTCAAAGGCGTATCGAGCGTCACACTGGCCGCCGCTTTGGCCATGCCATCAATGGTCTGGGCGCAGGAGGCGCCCAAGATCACCGAGGAGCCGCTCGAGCTCACCATCCACTTCCACTTCCGTGATAAATACGTCTACACCGAAGACTGGCCGGTGGAGCAGAAGGCCGCCGAGCTCACCAATATCCACGTGCGCAATGTGGCCTCGCTCGCCACCACCAGCAGCCGCGATGCCTTCAACCTGCTGATCGCCTCCGGCAATCTGCCCGATATCGTGGGTGGCGACGCCTCGGGCGGCCTCAAGGACGATTTCATCCGCTATGGTCTGGAAGGCGCCTTCGTGCCGCTCAACGACCTGATCGAGGAGCATGCCCCCAATCTCAAGGCTTTCTTCGACAGCCACCCCGAAATCAAGGCTTCGATTTCAGGCCCGGACGGCAATCTCTACTACATTCCCTATGTGCCGGACGGCAAGTTCTCGCGCGGCTGGTTCATCCGCCAGGACTGGCTGGACAAACTCGGTCTCGAACAACCTGAAACGCCCGAGGAAGTCTATGAAGTGCTCAAGGCCTTCCGCGACCAGGACCCCAATGGCAATGGCCAGAAGGACGAAGTCCCCTATTTCGCCCGCGACGTGGTCGACGCCGTCCGCCTGATCAACCTGTGGGATGCCCGCGTTTCCGGCTCCGAACGCTATGGCGATTTCGCCACCTATGATGGCAAGGTGCGTCACCCGTGGGCCGAGGACAACTACAAGACAGGCATTTCCAATATCGCCCAATGGTACAAGGAAGGGCTGATCGACAAGGAAATCTTCACCCGCGGCTCCCGATCGCGCGAATTCCTGCTCGGCAACAATCTTGGCGGCATGATGCATGACTGGTTCGCCAGCACCGCCACCTATAATGATGCGCTTCGCCCCACGATCGAAGGGTTCAACTTCGTCCCCATGCTGCCGCCCAAGACTGTATCGGGCGAACGCTTCGAAGATGCGCGCCGCCAACAAGTGCAGCCCGCCGGCTGGGCCATCTCGGCCACCAATCAGCACCCGGTCGAAACCATCAAATATTTCGACTTCTGGTTCTCCGAACAGGGCCGGATCATGTCGAACTTCGGCGTCGAGGGGCTGACCTATGACATGGTCGATGGCAAGCCGCAGTTCAAAGAAGAACTGTTGACCAATGGCGAGCCGGTCAATGCCCAGCTCTGGGCCGTGGGTGCCCAGGTGCCGCGCGGCTATTGGATGGACTACGAATATGAGCGCCAATGGACCAACCAGATCGCGCTCGACGGCATCGCCCTGTACGAAGAGTGCAATTGCCTCAAGGACGAGTTCCTGGGTGTAGCGCTCAATGCCGAAGAAAAGGCGATCTATGATCGTTATTGGCCCAGCCTACTCACCTACATGACCGAGATGCAGCAGACCTGGGTGCTCGGCGCACAGGACGTCAATACCGGCTGGGATGCCTACAAGCAGCGCCTCACCGATATGGGCTACGATCAGGTCATCGAGGTCATGCAGGCAGCCTATGAACGCCAATACGGCGCCGCGCAATAGCGGCTCCGTCCTCCCGGGTGGCGGCCTCCCCGCCGCCACCCTCCCACTTTCCCCTTGATAGGAGTTCGGCAGGCGATGCGTCCTTCTGCCCCGGCCAAGCTGCGCAAATCCGCTCTCGATGAACCCCGGCCGGGTTCGTTGACCATCACCTATATGCCCAACGCCGATCAGGCCCCAACAGAGAACCCGCCGCGCTTTTCCTGGCTGCCCGATATCGACGATGGCGCCCGCTATGTGCTGCGTATATCGGACGATGCAAGCTTCCCCGAAAGCCGCACGAGCCTCCACACCGACCTGGCCTGGAACTTCTTCACCCCCGACACGCCACTGCCGCCGGGCCACCATTTTTGGAGCTACGCCATCTGGGACGCCAAGACCGGCGCACCAGGCTCGGATTGGAGCAGCACCCGCAGTTTCGATCTCGCCGAAGGCCTGCCCGAAACTCCCGTCCCATCCATCGCGGCCCGCCGCGCGGCGAGCGATCTGCGCCATCCCCGCCTATGGATGAACCCGGACGAGCTGCACACCTTTTCGGCCTCCGTCAAAGGCGATGCCACCCATGCCGGCTGGGACCAGTTCTACGAAAAATCGGTCGCCCCCTGGATCGATCGGCCCATCATCGCCGAGCCCAAGCCCTATCCCAACAATATCCGCGTCGCGACCTTGTGGCGGCAGATGTATATCGACTGCCAGGAGACCATCTACGCCATCCGCCACCTCGCCATTGCCGGCAAGGTGCTGGGCCGCACCGACCTGCTTGACAAGTCCCGCGATTGGCTGCTCGCAATCGCCCGTTGGGATCCAACCGGCCCCACCTCCCGCGCCTATAATGACGAAGCCGGTTTTCGCGTCGTGGTCGCTTTATCCTGGGGCTATGACTGGCTGCACGATCATCTGACCGAGGCCGAGCGCGACGAGGTCCGCGCGGTGCTGGTGACCCGAACGCGCGAGGTGGCCAATCACGTCATCGCCCATGCCCGCATCCAGGTCTTCCCCTATGACAGCCACGCCGTCCGCTCGCTGTCGGCAGTGCTGACCCCGGCCTGCATCGCGCTCGATGGCGAAAGCGAGGAGGCTACTGCCTGGCTCGATTACACGCTCGATTTCCTCGCCACGCTCTATTCGCCCTGGGCTGGCACCGATGGCGGCTGGGCCGAGGGCCCGCATTACTGGATGACCGGCATCGCCTATTTCATCGAGGCGGCCAATCTGTTGCGCAAATATCTCGGCGTCGATCTCTACCGCCGCCCCTTCTTCCAGAACACCGGCGCCTTTCCGCTCTATACCAAAGCCCCTGGCACGCGCCGCGCCTGCTTTGGCGATGATTCAACGCTGGGCGATCTGCCAGGCCTCAAGGTCGGCTACAATGTCCGCCAGTTCGCTGGCGTCACCGGCAATGGCCATTACCAATGGTATTTCGAGCGCCTCAAAGCCGACGCCGCCGGCACCGAAATGGCCTTCTACAACTACGGCTGGTGGGACCTCAATTTCGACGACCTGCAATACCAGCACGATTTCGCCCCCGTCAAAGCGCTGCCGCCCAACGATCTACCCGCCGTCAAATGGTTCAAGGATATCGGCTGGGTCGCCATCCAGAAGCACATGGACGATCCCATGCGCCACATCCAGTTCCTGTTCAAGTCGAGCGCCTATGGCTCGCTCAGCCACAGCCATGGCGACCAGAACGCCTTCCTGCTCTATGCCTATGGCGAAGACTTGGCGATCCAGTCCGGCCACTATGTAGCCTTTAACTCCAGCATGCACCGCGACTGGCGGCGCCAGACCCGCTCCAAAAATGCCATCCTGATCGACGGCAAGGGCCAATATGCCGACAAGGACAAGGCCCTGGCCCGTCGCGCCGCCGGGCAGATCACCGAGGTCGAAGAGAACCCGGGCCATGTCCGCATCGTCGGCGACGCCATCGAAGCCTACCGCGTCACCAATCCAAAGGTGCAGAAAGCCGAGCGCGAAATCCATTTCGTCGATGAGAGCTATTTCGTCATCGTCGATCGCGTCGAGGCCGCCGAGCCCGTCACGCTGGATTGGCTCTGCCACACCACCAATGCGCCCGATGCCGGCCGCTCCAGCTTCCGTTACCACGGTGAGCGGGCCGGCTTTTACGGCCAATTCGTCTTCTCATCGGCCGGCGCGCCCAGCATCGGCGCGGTGCACGGCTTCCCCGAGATCGACCCCGCCGACACCGAGGGGCTGGAACAGCATCACCACATAAGGGCAAGCGTTCCGGCCGCCAAAAGCCATGTGCTGGTGACCCTGCTGGTGCCCTACAGCCTCGACGCGCCCAAGCGCATTTTCAGTTTCATCGACGACCAGGGCTTTGCCACCGACATCTATTTCACCGATGTCGATGACCAGCGCTTCAAGCTCACCCTTCCTAAAAAATTCTAGATCAGAGGTTTCATCATGCAGCGCTTTTCCAACAAGACCGTCCTCGTCGCCGGTGCCGGTCGCGATATCGGTCGCGCCTGCGCCCTGCGCTTCGCCGAGGAAGGCGCCAATGTGGTGCTGACCTATAATGGCGCCGAGGATGGTGCCCGCTCCGCCGTAGCCGAAATCGAACAGCGCGGCGGCAGGGCCCTCGCCCTGAAGGCCGATCTGACGCAGAAGGGAGCGGTCGACGCCGCCGTTGGCGCCGCCAGTGACCGCTTCGGCGCCATCCATGGCCTGGTCCATGTCGCCGGGGGTCTCGTGGCCCGCAAGACTATGGCCGAGATGGACGAGACCTTCTGGAACCAGGTGATGAGCGTCAATCTCACCTCGCTCTTCCTCACCGCCCAGGCCGTCTTGCCCAAAATGACCGAAGGCGGCGCCATCGTTACCTTCGCCTCCCAGGCCGGCCGCGATGGCGGCGGCCCCGGCGCCATTGCCTACGCCACCTCCAAGGGCGCGGTGATGACCTTCACGCGGGGCCTTGCCAAGGAGGCCGGCCCCCGCATTCGCGTCAACGCGGTCTGCCCCGGCATGATCGCCACTGCCTTCCACGACACTTTCACCAAGCCCCAAGTGCGCGAACGCGTCGCGGGCGCGGCCCTGCTCAAGCGCGAAGGCACTTCCCAAGACGTGGCCGGGTTGGTCGCTTTCCTCGCCTCCGACGATGCGGCTTATATCACCGGTGCCTGCTACGACATCAATGGTGGCGTGCTCTATTCCTGAGGCAATGATGGCCATCTCCATCCCGCGCGCCGGGCGAATTGCCATTCTTGGCACGTCGCTCGTGCAGCAAAACCACAATGGCAGCGACAGCCACATCGCCACCTCGGCGCGCGGCTGGATGAGCTGGGCCGAAGTGCTCTCGCATGGCCGTCTCGCCTGTCCGATCCATCACGATCCGGCCGTCATGCCCGGCTGGGAGCCGAGCAATCGGCCGGGCATCAGTCGCTTCTTCACCGGGCTCAATTACGGTGTCTCGGGCCAGAAGGCCATCGAGATCGAGCGGCGCGTTGCCCGATTGCTGGTCGAAGATTTCGACCTGATCATCGTCGACGCCGGCACCAATGACATGATGGTCGAAACCAAGGAAACCATCGCCGAAATCCGCGCCCGTATCGCCACGACCCTGCTCGCCGCCGGCAAAACGGTCATCCTGCTGCCCATTCTGGCCCGCGGCACGCAAAAATGGGCTTCGGTCGGCGCCGAGCGCGCCAAGGCCCACTGGATCAACCAGATGAGCCTGGATTTCGCCGCCCGCCACGCCAATTGCCACGTCTTCGATTGGAACGCCCCCTGGGTCGACACCGCCGATCCCGATGGCGCGCCGCAAGCCGGCTTCTCCAATGACGGCACCCATTTCTCCGTCACCGGCGGCTTCGCCGTGGGCAAAGCCCTGGCCACCTATCTAACCCCGCTCGTCCCCCACGCCGCGCCTCGTCTGGTCGCGCCCGACGACCGCTTCGACGCCATCAACAACCCGCTCGGCAATCTCGCCCGCGCCCAAGACCAGTCGATCAGCGCAACCGCCAGTTCAAACCACGTTCTGGCCAACGACGTCGTCTATCCCGGCGCCGGTGCGTGGGTCACAGCCAGCTGCACCATCGCCGTCCCCGCCCATCCGGCCATTCTGGGTCTCTCGCTCGTCCTGACCGATCCAGCGGAGGAGGGACTGCGCTCCATCTCCCTGTCCCCTTTCAAGTCCGACGATGGCCAACTCTGGCCCTATCCAGCCCATGCCTGGAACGGCCTCCTGCGCACCCCACCCATCCGCCTGCGGCCCGGCGCTATCCCGCCGAGCCTCACCCTCGAAGTGATCCTCGCCACCGACGCCGCCCCGCTCCATCTCGATATCGGCGGCATCGACATCCGCCCCGTTCCCAATCCGGTGCGTTCATGACCGCCAAGCCCAAACTGCTACTCGCCATGCGCGACGAACTGCCCGCCGGTTTCTGCGGAGCCGAAGAATGGGCGCGTCTTGAAGCGGTAACCGACATTATCTCGCGCGACGCCTTCACCGATTTCGACACCCCCACCGGCGCTGCCGCCCTGCGCGATGCCGACATAATGCTGGCCGCCTGGGGCGCGCCGCCCCTGACAGGGGCCCGGCTCGCCCGCGCCCCCAATCTCAAAATGGTGGCCTACGCCGCCGCCTCCGTCCGCGTCATCGCCCCGCCGCCCTTCTGGCAGCGCGACATTCTCATCACCTCGGCAGTCTCTGCCATGGCCGTCCCGGTTGCCGAGTTCACCTTCGCCGCCATTATCATGTGCGGCAAAGACGTGTTCCGCATCCGCGATACCCACCGCGATCAGCGCGGCACAGGCGGCTTCGGCACCCGCATCAGCATGGACGTGCCCCATCTCGGCAATTATCGCCGCCGCATCGGCATTGTCGGCGCCTCGCGCATCGGCCGGCTCACCATAGACATGCTGGTGCGCGCCAATTTCGCCGTCGCGGTCTATGACCCCTTCCTCAGCGCCGAAGATGCCGCCGCCATGGGCGCCACCAAAATGGACCTACACCCATTGCTCGCCTGGTCCGATACCGTATCGCTGCACGCGCCAGTCCTGCCCGAAACCCACCACATGATCGGCGCCGCCGAACTGGCGCTGATGGCCGACAATGCCGTGCTGATCAACACCGCCCGCGGCTGGTTGCTCAACCACGATGCGCTCTTGCCCGAGGTCCAATCCGGCCGGCTCCGCGTGCTGATCGATACCCCCGATCCAGAACCCCTGCCGCCCGAAAGCCCACTCTACGATCTGCCCAATGTCGTGCTGACACCCCACATCGCCGGCGCCCAAGGCAATGAACTGCGCCGGCTGGCCGATCTGGCCATCAACGAAATCGAACGCTTCGTCGCCGGCCAGCCACCATTGTTCCCGGTGAGCGAAACCGAACTGGACCGCATCGCATGAGCACGCTGACCCATTGCTTCTCCACCCTCGGCTGCCCCGATCTTTCCATTCACGAAGCGGCCGAACTGGCACAGGCCTATGGCATCCCAGCCGTGGAATTGCGGGTGATTTCAGGCTCGCTCGACATCCCCCAAGCCCTTGCCGCCGAATTCGGCGACCCGGCCGGCTTCCATCATTGGCTCGAGAACACGCCCATCCGCATCGCCGGCCTTGGCACCTCCGCGCGCCTCTTCGGCGACGAAAACCTCGTCGAACTCGAACAATTCCTGCCCTGGGCCGAAGCCGCGCGCGTGCCTTTTCTGCGCATTTTCGACGGCGGCGAAATCCTTTCGGACGCCGACTATATCCAGGCCGGCGAGCGCCTCGCCCAATGGCAAGCCGACCGCCAGCGACGCGGCCTCGTCGTCGATCTCATGATCGAAACCCACGACGCCCTGGCCCAACCCGCCCAATTGTCCGAATTCGTCACGCGCCTCCCCACCGTCGCCATCCTCTGGGACGCCCACCACACCTGGGCCAAGGGCGGCGCCGATCCGCTCGCCACCTGGCGGAGCATCGCCCCGCACGTCGTCCATGTCCACGTCAAGGACAGCGCCTTGCGCGCCGATGGCCGCCATTATGTGCTGCCGGGGCAGGGCGACTTCCCCATGGCTACCCTCATGCCGCTGCTTGAGGCCGCCGGGCCTCTTCCCATCAGCCTCGAATGGGAACGCCACTGGCACAATGAACTACCCCCGCTGGATCAGGCGCTCCAGGCCGCCCGCTCGTGGTGGTAAACAGGAACAACAATATGCGTATTGCCGAAGTTCGCCTCACGCCCGTCGCCATCCCCGACAAGCCCTTGCTCAACTGCAAGGGCGTGCACCAGCCCTATGCGCTGCGTACTATTATCGAGCTGGTCTGCGACGACGGCACCATCGGCCTCGGCGAGAGCTATGGCAGCATCAAAGCCCTAGCGGGCCTGCGCCGCGCCGCCCCCGCACTGGTGGGCCTTGATCCCTTCCACCTGCATGAACTGCATGCTCGCGTACTGGCCGCCATTCCCGAAGGCGGCGGCATCAACGCCAAATCCGCCGTGGCCGATCACAAGGTAACCGACGTCGCCACCTCGGCTTTCGAAGTGCCCTGCATGGATATCCAGGGTAAGCTGCTGAACCGTCCCGTCTCGGACCTGCTCGGCGGCGCCGTGCGCGATCGCGTCTCCTTCAGCGCCTATCTCTTCTTCAAATTCGCCGGCCATCTCGGGCAATCGCCCGACGAATGGGGTGAGGTGCTGACCCCTAACCAAATGGTCGAAGAAGCCCGCCGCTTCGTCAGCCTGCACGGCTTCAAATCGCTCAAGCTCAAGGGCGGCGTGCTACATCCCGATCTTGAAATCGAAACCATGCTCAAGCTGCGCGAGGCCTTTCCCGACCATCCCCTCCGCATCGATCCCAATGGCGGCTGGACCGTCGAAACGGCCAAATACATCGCCAAAAAACTCGAAGGCGTGCTCGAATATCTTGAAGACCCGGTCATCGGCATGGACGCCATGGCCGAAGTGGCAGCCTCCACCTCCATCCCGCTTGCCACCAATATGATCGTGCTCGAATTCGACCAGATCGCCGAGGCCTATCGCAAGCGCGCCGTCAAAATCGTGCTGGCGGACCATCACTATTGGGGCGGCATGCGCGCCGCGACCCATCTGGGCAAGCTCTGCCAGGCGCTTGAATTGGGCGTTTCCATGCATTCCAATTCCCATCTCGGCATCACGCTAGCGGCCATGGCCCACGTCGCCGCCGCCTCACCCAATCTCGGCTATGATTGTGACACACACTATCCCTGGACGGGCGTTGACGTTTTGGAAGGCGATCTCTTCGCGTTCGAGAATGGTGCGTTGGCCGTGCCAACAGGGCCCGGCCTCGGCGTAACGCTCGATCGGGATAAACTCACCAAACTCGCCGCTCTCTACGAAACCGGCGGCGTCTCCGAACGCGACGACACCGCTTATATGAAACAATTCGACCCCACTTACGAGCGCCGCGTACCCCGCTGGTAGGCCGAAACAAAGGATATCCGATGCCCGACTTCTCCGAAGCCACCCGCGAAAAATTGCGCGGCGTCAGCACAGCAACGCTTTGCACCGCCCTGTTCAAACGGGGGTTGCGCAACCAGTTTATCCAGGATGTTCGACCCGTCGGCAGCGTCACTCGCACTATGGTGGGACCCGCATTCACGCTGCGCTATATCCCCGCCCGGGAAGATCTCAATCCGCTTGAGGTGTTCCAGGACCGCGCTCATCCCCAGCGGCAGGCCGTCGAACAATGTCCGGCCGGTTCAGTTCTGGTGATGGATAGCCGGCAGAATGCCCGTGCCGCGTCCGCCGGTTCGATCCTGGTGACACGCCTCATGCGGCGCGGTGTCGAGGGTGTGGTGACCGACGGTGGGTTCCGCGACAGTCCGGAAATCGGCCGGATGTCTTTCCCGGCCTATCATCAGAGACCTTCCGCGCCAACCAATCTCACATTGCATCAAGCGCTCGATATCAATGTACCGATCGGTTGTGGTGATGTCGCGGTATGGCCCGGAGATATCCTTGTCGGCGATGGCGAAGGGGTAGTTGTCATTCCCTCTGGTATCGTGGAGGAGATCGCTGAGGAGGCGGTGTCCATGACGCGCTACGAGGACTTTGTGCTCGAGCGCGTTCAAGACGGGGCCTCGGTGCTTGGCCTATACCCAATGACCGAGGAGCAGCATCGCAGAGATTTCGAGATTTGGAAGGAAACAAGCCTGTCGAACAGAACCCCTGAGGCTCGCTAGCATCCCAGGATGAGTTATAGACCCTGTTGCTATAGCTCATGACTTGGAACTGGGAACATCCCGATTGGCCGGAATTTGTTTTCGACGCCAAGGCATTGGATGCCATGGAGCCGGTATTCTCCAAGCTGACCCTGCCCCTCAAACGCCACAGGCGGAGTCGTGAGGATAGGGGCGGGGTCCATACCCATACGAGCGCAAAGTCGCAACGGAGCCACATCGAAACGGTTAGCTTGCAGCCGAAGGCCCTTGTGCCCCGGTCGGCCTAACTGTCGCAAGCGATCAGCGCGTCGAAGTGTCGCCAATTTAGATCACTTTCGACGGACACAGGCGTGCGGCAAGCTAGTAGCGTGCCGCACGTGAGTGTTAAGATGCATCGCATCACGCAAGGAATGGATCGATTTGCACGAGAGAATTACCATACGCATGACCTCTGAGATGATCGCCCGCATTGACTCGTGGATCGTGGATCAACCTGGGTATGTCAGCCGCCAGGATGCGGTGAGACGCTGTGTCGATTTGGTGCTTGGGCGGGGTGGTTCAGAACAGCCTGACCTTTCTTCGGGTAAGGCAGCGGCAAACTCAGCGGAACAGCAAAACATTTCCAGTTAGGCACTGTCTGCCCAACGCAGTCCGCGTTGGGCTGGGTTTCCAGAATGCCGTAACACTAGAAAACTCATATTTAACACTAGAAGGGCGAGCTAAATCGCTCGCAAAGAAGCGCGGACGCCGGCATAGCCCGCGACATATTTTCTCTACAGAAGACGACTAGAAATTCTATCAACGTGCTCACTTCTACCAATCCCGTCCTGCCGGCACGCTTCGCGTTACAGAGATTGGCATACGCTGCGAGCGCTTATTTCAAAAACCTAGTCGGCTCCGGAGGAATATCGAAATTCCGTCTCTCCAACGGAATTGAACAAGAAAGAAAATGGCTTAGGACGAAAAAGTGAAATCCGAAAGATTGCAGCCGAGGATAGATTTTCTGTCTACGAGAAGGCAGTTTTCGGGCCTGTAGCGCGTAACGTGACGCATCTGACCGGATGGAGCGCCTTGGAAGCCTTTTTGAAATTTCTACACAACGTACATACATTGTGCTATTATGTTGGTAGAGGTTTGACAAATGCCGGCAAAAGAAGACCAAAAAATAAGCACTTCCGTCCCAATCAACTTGCGGATTCCGCGAGAGGCGCAGCTTATGATCGACCGGGCGGCCAAGCTATCCGGTAAGAACCGCACCGAATTCATGGTGGAGGCAGCCATGGCAGCAGCAGAAGACAAGCTGCTGGACCAGGCTTTCATCGCACTCGACGCGCAAGCCTACGCTCAGTTCCTGGATGTTCTTGATAGGGGGCCAGAGCCCGAAGGGTACAAGCGCTTGATGAGTGCGCCTTCGCCCTGGGGCAAATAATTTTTGCAGGCGCCTTCCCGACTTTCCGAGCAGCATAGGCTTGAGGACTTTTCCTCCGGCGAGGTTGTTCTCGACACTTGGCTCAAAACCCGGGCTCTGCCCAACCAGGCGGCGGGTGTTTCTCGGACCTACGTCGCAGTTGAGGTGGGCCAGGTGGCAGGGTATTACTGCCTCAGCTCCGCGGCAATTAGCTTGAAAGAGGCACCTAGGGCACTGCGCCACGGTATGCCGGATCCTTTGCCGATGATCCTGATGGGCAGACTTGCGGTCGATCAGCGATATAAGGGGCAGGGGCTCGGAACTGCGCTCCTGAAAGACTCCGTTCTGAGAGCACAATCAGCCCTGGAAATAATTGGGGTCCGCGGGCTCCTGGTTCATGCTCTTCATGACCAGGCTAAGGGCTTCTATCTGCATCACGGTTTCCGTGAGACGCCCGGAAACCCGCTCACACTGGTTCTGCCCTTCAAGTTTACATGATTGCATGCTTGCTTACCGTCTGAATTGCTTGGGCACTTCCCAAGGTGAAGATCGCCATCGGTTCGAGATCTGAACGCGGTTCGGTTTGGACGGTTCAAGCCAGGCAAAGAGGTGGGTATTGCAAGATCGCTTTGGCAACCACATTTTCGATTTGAGCTTTATGACTGAACCCCATCCGCATCTGGTTGTGCGGCTTGCCGGTGACGAGGCTGTGCCGAGCGGGCTGCATGAATTCGGCGCCTATCGCGTTGACGTCCGTTTTGAAATCGGCGCCGGTGGCGAAGTTGGCGACGGCATTTGGGAACGTTTGCCTGAAGCCGCGGGCTCCGCCGGCGATTGAATGCCGGCAGCCAAATGCCCTTCCAAGGGGGACGCGTCTCCCCAAGGCGCAGTGCGTTGATCGTCTAGCTGCGCTCGCAGCCCCCTACGAAGCGGTCCAAGGTCTCGACAATGCCGTCGATCCCGAAACGCTGAGACCGTCCGTCGTAGAGTATCTGGAGCGGCTGGGTGGCACCGCGAGCCGTCGCAAGGACCTGCCGCAGACGACTTTCCTCCAGTGTGTCGACGACCACGGTGCGCTCGCCCTCCACAGCATCGCAATAGCCATTCAAATCGTCGAAACTTGTTCCGTTGACAACAACACTCACCGCCACTCCCGGGCGCTCCTTGTCACCCTCCTGGGCATCCACAGCTGTAAACAACAGCATCTGGATATCGTTGGGATAATTATGGTCGCAAAAGAACTGCAACTCGACGCCGCCAGTTTTGTCGGCCTGAAAGGCCGTATAGCTCCAGGCCTTCTTGGCGTCGCTACTATCCAGCTCCCAGGCAGCGACCGGCGACGCCGCCAACGCGGCAGCACAAACCCACATGAGCCGATTCATCGACATTCCCCTCTTTTTTAAGATGGGCAGCCTACTGAGCAAATCGGCGCCAATGAGGCATTACCGACTCCAGTAGTGATGCAGGGTCTCGTTGCTCAATCCCCAGAACAGCAGCAGCGTCATGGACACCGGGGCGCTTTGCAGTCCGTGACGTTCATACTTATGTCGCTCTCATGGCATTGATGACGGCAGTTATTGCCTTATGACCCTGCGCAAAATCAGTAGCAGGCCTTCCTTGGCCAGACCCAACAGCCCCCCTGCCAGGAAAAAGAGCGAGATCAGCATGAGCCAGCCAAACGCAGTCATGTTGTAGAGCAACCCGCCAATATCTGTCCCAAGGACGATGCAGGGCTGCACGAAACCCTCGTGCAGACGGCACCCATTGAGATCGGCGATGAGCCCAGCCAGAAAGACCGAGGCCAGTGGTGCGATTCCAATGAGTATCATCAAGATCAGCAACCATATTCGGCGAGGCACTCTCGTCAGGGGGAACTCAGGCATCTCCCGATCGTGTCCGACGACCGCCAATGGCTGCGCCGGCGCCCAGCGCCACCACACCGGCTCCGATCATCGCCCAGTCGAGCAGATGAGCACTCACCTCATCCTGATTGGCTCCCGAAATACGGCGTGCCGCCGCTTGGGCATCATCGCCTGATGCCTGAGCGTCCATCATTGCGACCATGCCCGCGTCACTACATTTGGGGAGCAGGAGGGTAAGCGCCTCGGCACTATCGCTGTTCTGACTGCGCACTAGCTGTTCACACCGCGTCTGATCGGCAGAGCTTACATCTGAACTGAAGAATTGTCGGTAACCACCAAAGCCGAGGAGGACCAACCCGATAATGACGAGGATTCGTTTCTGCATGCTCAACCCGAAGCTGTTTCATTTTCTGCCTCTGTAGCATAGGAGCGCTCGGCGAACAGAGGGGCATCACCGGGTGAACACCCGGGCGGATTGTGCGATGGATAGTTGGGCGCGCTAGCTCGCCGGTATCATTGATCACTCCGGCATTCGGCAAACTGCCGGGCGGTTGGTTTGCTCTAAGAGGCTATGGATACGTTTATGATGAAAACCGCTTTACACCTGCCAATCCTGCTTGTGCTGGCGGCGGTCGCGCCGAGTTCGGCGCTCGCTCAGGACATGGCACCGTACCAGTCGTTGGAAGTTCGCCACGTCTGCACCGCGCAGGCAATGCGAGTGACCCCCGGAGGAGCCGAGGCCCTGATGGTGGAGGCCGGCGAGCAGGTGGTGCTAGTGGATGTCACCTACGCGGCCAATGAAACCGCGTGGTTTGCGCTGAACTATGCCACCGGTCGCGGGCTTGAGCGGGCCACGGGCTATCTGCCTGTTGAGGAGGTCCGCCATTTCTGTGGCGATCCTGCGCGAGTCGAGTTCGCAAGCGACAGTCGTTTGCAGTCATATATCGCTCCGCCTAACACCTGCCATCTGGTGCTCGGTTACGCCGATACGGTCGACGCATTGAACGTGCAAGCAAGCTCGGCGCTGGATTTTGCCGCTGTGATGTCGAGCTACCGCCTGCAGTCCGGCGGCTACGCTCTGACGGCAGGTCTGCTTAGCACCGAGGTTGCCGACCAGTTGCCGAATGGCAGCACTTGCGTGTCTGGCGCCGATTTCGCTGAGGCGCTGATCTACGACGGCTCAAGCTTCGCCTTGGCGGACAACAGCGCGTCTGAAAATAACGCCGCCCGGCTTCTGAGTGCACAGGATTTACTAGCAAATGGCCGTAAACTCCAAGATCCCCAAGCCATGAAACAGGCCTGCGACCTTGGCCTTGGCGCTGCCTGCACTGGCTTCGCAGATCTTATTTATGACGAGCCCGATGGGACAGATCGCGGCCCTGCGGTCGTGACCCGTTACTCACTGTTGGGGTGTTTGGCCGGTGATCTGTACGGCTGCCAGATGGCGGTTAATCGGCTGGATAATACGCTGGAATTCGCCCGTACTCGCGCGCTCGGGGGCACCTCTGAAAGCACCGGGCGCGTTACGACCGAACTCTCCAAGCTGCTATGCGATGAGCAGGATCGGTTCGGCTGCGTCCTTCTGGCTCGGGGAACGGCACCGGACCGCCCCGCGTCGCTGGTGGAAGCCGCATCGAATTTTGCGGCCAATCTTACAGCCTGCAAACAAGGCATCGCGTGGATCTGCGAGGAACTGGCATCGAACTTTGATCGCGTTGTTCAGGCGCGTGGGTCAGGTCTTTCCGGAGATGAACGCTTTGCCATCGCTGGAATCGAGACCGAGCTTTGCACCATGGGCCCGCGAGAGCCCAATCAACGCAGCTGCGTCCGGGCATACTATAGCTATCGTGACTTCCTGCAGTATGGCACTCACGCAAACCTCGATGCCGACCGGGTCGCCAAAGCGGTCTCGGTGCTCACCGATGGCTGTTCCGCGGGGGATCCACCCGCTTGTGGCACGATGGCCGCAATGCCCGACTACTGGTCTGTTTCGGATCGGCGGCAGGCCACCGCCAGCGCGATCGCGCTCTGTAGCGTCCAAGACCAGAAGGACAGTATCTGTGATAGCCTTGACAGCATTCTTGATCCGACATTTCCAGAAACCCGTTCGTTGCTGCGTTCAAGATATGACCGCCTTGCCCAATCCTGCCGCACGCCGGGCAACGGCGCCTACCAGGACTGCATCTGGGCGATGCACAGCTATGCCGCGCTAGAGGCTCCAGATGGATTGACGACGGCCGAGGCAATGTTGAACGAGGCGTGCTCGCCTACCAATAGCAACGGCTGCCAGGCACTGGCGCAGCTTTACGGCAAGTCGGGGCATGATTACCGCGGCATAACGATCCCTGGACGCGATGAGCCCAAGGCCTATATGGCGGTGCTGCGCATGGGCTGCAGAGAGGGTAATCAGGATGCCGGCAATACCTGCAGCCAGCTTGCCGATGCGGTGGCGATGGCTGGCGATGGCGAAAACCCGCTTTCGGTTTTGGCCGAGGCTTGCGTCAGCCTGATGGACGGGCAGGGTGGTCAAGATGCCTGGGCCTGCTACGACGCTGCGAAAATGGCGCTGACGCAGAATGCGCAGTTGGAAGATGCGCTGGTCTGGGCCAACTTTGTCTGTGAAGGTGACGATATTTCGACCGCGCCCTATGCCTGCAAACTGGTGGGAAATATCCTCACCGAGGGGCTGGGCCTGCCCGCCGATCCATCGGGTGCACTTCTTGGCTATCAGCAGGGGTGCTTTCATCCCAGGGTCAGCACGACCGATGGCGAAGCCTGCCTGAACTATGGCAATATGCTCATTGAAACGGTCCGCCAAAATGAGATGCCGACACAGCCGCTAGTCTTCGCCCATCGGGAGGATGGTGAAGACGCCGAGCCATCGCTTGTCCTTGCCGAAGCATCACGTGCCTTTGACATGGGCTGCATGGACGGTATCGCCCAAGCCTGCAGGGCAAGCGAGCGGCTCCTCGAAGAATGGAGCACCGGGGATCTACCTTTTGATCCCTTCACCTGCCAAGTTCGGTCCGCCGTCGGGGAGGTCGTTTCCGAAAGGCCCTGTCGTGGCCTCGTCATCTATCAAGCAGCAGACGAAATGAAGCAGAGCCGCGAACAGATCGGGCTCAACGTCTATGTCTGGCCAGATGGCGACCGCAGCGTAACCTATATCAAAGATGGCGTTTGGCGGCTCAACGAGATCCGCACGGACTATCCGACCAGAGAAGGCGCCACGACCTGCTGGCACAACCCCATCTCGACCCGCAGTTTCTGCGTGACACCCGCAACCGGACCGAACTTAGGCTCAATGTGATCGTTGCCGAGAGGTGCAGCCTGAGCTGATCTGGTCAGAAGGCAGCGAGCAGCGACACACCCCGCGCCATGTAGCTTTTCGCATATACGAAGCGGCCGACCTCGGCCCCGCGCCGGTTGACCAGGCCTTTAGCGCGGGCTGTCGGGTCAAGGTGGTTGTGTTCAGACCACACTAACTCGGCCCTCACGACGAGCGCTCCCGGTCTTGGTGCGGAGAAAGCTCAGTTCCATAGGATGCGATCAAGGCCCATTCGCAGTGGCGAGCAAATGCTCGCTGTGAAGACGATGCCTGGAGCGATCCTCCAGGCATCGTCAAAAGCTTATTGGGCCGCAGCACTTTCTGCGAAGCAGGTAGCCAAATCGGTTGGTGCGCCCAAAGCCACCGCCCACTTCACCAGCTCAGGCTGCTCTGAAGGGTCGGCCATACCAGCCCAGACGTCTTTGAATTGGTTCTTTCCACTAACTTTCTCGAAGAAAAAGTAACCGGGATCGGCGACCGGCGTGGCGGCATAGACGACACTCCAATTGCCGCTTTCCGCAAAGGTCATAAACTCAACCTGCTCAGGAGTGGTGCCTTCGGCGGCCTGGGCAATCAACGGTGCATATTCCTGCGTACGGACGACCGTCAAAGCAGTGTCGAGCGAGAAGCATGTCTCCTGCGCCATCACTGCTGGCGAGATGAGCGACAACGAGAACATGGACGCAACCTGAATCAATCGCATTTTATGTAACATACTCGCACCTTTACTTAGATGTTGTCTGCCGTTTTGAGGTCGATGGCATGTTATCTCGTGTAGGCCGCCTACATCGAAAAATGTACAAAGAAATAGCTGGCTTTTGTTTTTCCGTGCGTGAACGTGACAGATGTTCGTTTTTTGATAGCAAGTCTGTTGGATTGGTTTGCGTCTATCGCCTGCTGCGGAGGTCCGAAGGGGTGATCCCCCAGGCACGCTTCATCTGTGCCGTCATGTGGCTGTGGCTCGAAAATCCGGTGGTCGTTGCAATCAAGCCGAATGCCATGTCGTGGGCGAGGATTAGGTCCCTCGGAGGCCAAAATTTGCCGGCGGCCGCACAAGGGCGTTCCGCAGTTGAACAGAAGTGCTGCCCACCTGCGATCATGCGCCACCAGTAGGTACTGACACCCTGCCGCAATGGCAGGAAACGGAAACAGACATCGCGGGCCTCCGTCGGCGAAGCTCGCTATTTCTGAACGACGCAAAAGCGGTTGCCATCGGGGTCTGCGAGCACGACAAAGTCGGCATCGGGTGGATAGTCTCGGGCAACCCTGGTGGCACCAAGTTTCAGAAGACGATCAACCTCCCGCGCTGGATCATCGGCGTAAAGGTCTAGATGGTGCCGGGGACGGCGACCAGTTGCGCGCTCATCTGCCTTGTCAATTGCGACCTGCACACCTTCACCGCTAATCGGAACCAGAACTGCCCAATCAATATCGGGCTTCTCACGAGGCTTGTAATTGAGCGCGGCGCACCAGAATGCAACGGCCCTGGATACATCCTCCACTCCCCAGACAATCGAGGCAACTCGGAGCATTTTGCGCTCTCCCATAGGACTACGTCTTTGGGATAACGGTTTGCCTCGCAACCCGTTTCAGATCTTCCGGTCGAACAGGCAAAATACGGATGGAACTCTGACTGGCAAAAGTGGCCAGGTGTTAGCTTGTCAAAAACCAAGGATGGTGGGATCCAAATGGACAACTTTCTCAGCCGAATTGAGTTGGACTGGTATGCGCAAGCCCGTTCTATCCACGCAACGAGACGAGCTATTCGAACTCTACTCCGAGCTGCATCTTGCCTGCGGCCGCGCGGCCGCTACGTTGCGGCTAGCAGAACGCTGGGATGCTCCCGAGAATGAGTTGCTGGCTAGGTTCGAACGTGAGGAAGATCGCGCTGAAGCTATCCGGAGGCGGATCGTGTGCCTGCGCGACAGTGCGGATCTGGAGTCGGGGGAGAGCCCATGAACGTCGTCGAAGTTTTTCTGCCACTCGACACTGGCCGCGGTGAGCCGATACCGCTTGAGACCATAGAAGGGTTGGTCGCTGGTTTAAGCGATCGCTTCGGCGGTGCTACCGCCTATACCCGCGAGCCCGCTCTTGGATTGTGGAGGCGGGCGACAACTATCGAGCGAGATCGCATTATCGTGGTCGAGGTCATGGTCGAGCAACTCGATGAGCAGTGGTGGAGCGATTACCGCCAACGGCTTGAACGCGAATTTTCCCAGGAACGCGTCCTGATACGGGCAACGGTATGCCGGACGATTTGATGGAGAGTCTTAATCATACCGACCAGGGGCGGAACTAGCTGGACCGGACCAAGGACCGATTTGGGCTGCCCCCGCACCTTTCGCATTTCCACAGAACCCGTATTCATTCGGTAATCCGGGCTGAGGGGAGAATGACACCCGGGCGCCCGGATCGGTCGGCCATGCTCACCCAGGTGATTTCCACGAACGTTCTCAAAGAAAAAATTGCCGGGGTCGGCGACTGGCGTGGCGACATACTTTCAATTGCAGCTTTCACAAATGTCAAAAGCTCAATCCGTTCAAAAGGCGTACCCTCGGCGGCTTGGGCAATCAGTGGCCCATATTCCTACACACCGCGGGGCTTGCGTGTTTGGCCTTGCAGCTAACGAATTGGATTCGCTTACTATCGGCAACGAAGATCGGAGGCCCGCGTTGAGTCGTGCGCGATAGGCGCTTTGGAGACAACTGTGGGCACTTCCGTTCTAATCAGCATCCTGATCACCTTCTTGGTGATCGTCCTCGTCCTCTGGCTGGTTCAGCGCCTGCCCATCGAGGCGCGCATCCGCCAGATATTGCAGATCGTGATCATTGTGATCGGGATAATCTCACTGCTGAAGTACCTGGCGATCTTCTAACCTCTTGCGACCTCAGCTTCTCCATCACATTCGTTGACGGGGAGCTGAGGTCGTTGATTTCGTATGTGGGGCTGCCAGGGCGAGCGACACAGCTTCGTGTCCCGTTGGAGACTTGCAGCCGGCCTTGAGGGAGGCGTCAAAAGGCTACCGGCGAACAGCGCCACTTTTGGCGTCAACTTTCCGGGTGAAGGCGTTATTGCGCCGGAGTTTGGGCGCGTAAAGCCACCCACTGATCTGTTCGATCGCGCTGGCTCGCCTCGGTGACATTTCGATATGGCCCGCAGAGCTGGGCAGCCTGGTTCGCGCCCGTTGAGCTACTTTGTCTGACCTTTGCGCCCTTGCGCATCGAGATCGTCCACCTGCCGATTGATGTCGTCAAGTAGCCGCCTCGCCGATTTGTTTCGAATGGGCGTGTCAACCACCAGCGCCAGGCCAAGCGTCGTGGCCTCCAGGCGCGCGTGAACGGGCATTTGTGGATGATCAGGAACGCGGCTCATAGCTACATCATAGCGCGAGGCCGGGGCGAAAGAACAGGGGGCGGGAGGGCAACGTTTCCGCCGCAGGAACGTTGCCCTCCCTGTCACCTGCAGCATCTTGGGCTGCGCAGGGATCCGGTTTTGCGGCCTCTGCGCGACAGAAGAGGCCCAGACCCAGGGCAATATAGCGAGCAATATGCGACTCTCTCGAACACCGCGTCCCCCGATCCACAGGGTGTGGTGGGCATGGTTTACGAGTTCTTATCTCCGGCCAAACCTGTGATGTGAATTGTCAGAGATGGTTCGTTTGCGGACTTGTCAGAATGGCCGACAGCCTCAGTCTCTCGCCGCATAGCAACGTGCTGGGGCATCCAGGTCATGGCGCCCGCGACCGTGCCGCACGCGAGAATGCCCATTTGGGCTTCGGAGAGCGAATATTAGCCCCAATGGTGAGAATTTGGTCGGCACCTCATAAGGCCAGCGCATAATAGAATGCCTCGTTTGTATTTGACCTTTATGTGACGGATTTTCCAAGATGACCGCCTAGATGAGCTGTCCCGGTAAGGGTGTCAGCAAAGCGGGGGGCACATATAATCGTGCAATTGGGGATGTCATCAGGCCTTAGAACGAGCTCTAATTTCTGGGCGGCGTTGTTGTTTCTTGTCATGGGCGTCGCTGGCGCGATCCTGGCGACACGCTATGATTTGGGCCAATTGCGCCGCCTCGGTCCGGGAGCTTTTCCCTTTGCAGTCGCGCTCCTTCTGGCGCTGATCGGGCTATGCCTCTTGCTTAAATCCCTGCGGGATCATGGCCCCGACATACTGGGTGTCGAGGTCGCCAGTCTGCTGGCCATCGGCGGCGCGCTACTGATCGCCGGGTTGACGGTGCGCTCGCTGGGCATTGTCGTTGCCGTCCCGGCGGCCGTGGTGGTGAGCAGTCTCGCCGCCGGCGGATTCAAGCCGCTGCGAATAGCCGCAATGGCGGTGGGGCTGACGCTGTTCTGCTATCTCGTGTTCATTTTGGGGCTTGGTATTCAATTGCCCGTTCTTCCGGGGCAATTCTGATGGATCTGTTTTCCAACCTTGCCATGGGTTTCAATGTTGCCCTGACGGTCCAGAATATCGGCTTCTGCTTTATCGGCGTCTTGTTGGGCACTGCCGTGGGCGTGTTGCCGGGCCTTGGGCCGCTGGCGACCATCGCCATGTTGCTGCCGCTGACCTATTCGCTTGAACCGGTGACGGCCCTGATCATGTTGTCGGGCATCTATTATGGCGCCCAATATGGCGGCTCGACCACGGCAATCCTGGTCAATCTGCCGGGCGAATCCAGCTCGGTCGTGACCTGCATCGATGGCCACCAAATGGCGCGCAATGGGCGGGCAGGTTCGGCGCTGGCCATTGCGGCGCTCGGATCGTTCTTTGCCGGCACGATTGGAACTTTGCTGGTTGCCGCCTTTTCGCCCTATCTGTCCCGGCTTGCCCTTTCGTTCGGCCCCGCCGAGTATTTTTCGCTGATGGTCCTGGGTTTGATCGCGGCCGTGGTGCTGGCTTCGGGTGGACTGCTCAAGGCGGTTGGGATGATCCTGATCGGCATCCTGCTGGGCACTGTCGGCACCGACGTTAGCAGCGGCGTCATGCGCTTCACCTTTGGCTCGCTCGATCTGGTGGATGGGTTCGAGTTCGTTGCCGTCGCCATGGGCCTATTTGCCTTCGCTGATATCATCGCCAACGCCCGTGGCAGCAATACGCGGACGCTGATCACCGACACCGTGAAGGGCCTGTGGCCGAACCGGGAAGAGTTCCGCCTGGCCTGGCCGGCAGTGCTGCGCGGCACCGCACTTGGTTCCGTGCTGGGGCTGTTGCCGGGCGGTGGCGCGACCCTGTCGTCGTTTGCCTCCTACACGATCGAAAAGAAGATATCGAAGCATCCCGAAACGTTCGGCAAGGGCGCGCCCGCTGGTGTGGCGGCGCCTGAATCGGCCAACAATGCGGGTGCGCAATCCTCGTTCATCCCGATGCTGACCCTGGGCATCCCGAGTAATGGCGTGATGGCGATGATGATCGGCGCCATGATGATCCACGACATCGTGCCGGGCCCTGAAGTGATGACCAGCAACGCGCCGCTATTCTGGGGCCTGATTGCCTCGATGTGGATCGGCAATTTGATGCTGGTGATATTCAACCTGCCGATGATCGGTATCTGGGTTCGCCTGCTGCGCATTCCCTATGCGATCCTTTATCCAGCCATCCTGATCTTCTCTACGATCGGGCTCTATTCGATCGCGAACAGCACGTCGGCGATCATTATGGGCGCTGGGTTCGCGCTGTTCGGCTATCTGCTCAATCGCCTTAAATGCGAGCCGGCGCCGCTGCTGCTGGGCTTCATTCTCGGTCCGATGATGGAAGAGTATCTGCGCCGGGCCATGCTGCTGTCGCGCGGCGATCCGGCTGTGTTTGTCACCCGCCCGCTCTCGGCCGTGCTGCTGGCCGCCGCGGTGATCCTGCTCGTAACCATTGTGTCGCCGATGGTGCGCAAGAAGCGCGAGGAGGTGTTCGCCGAAGACTGAGACGCCGCCGCTTCCCAAATAATCGCGCGCAATCTGCCAGACCGGCTTGCTGCTGCCTAACTGATCAAGGTCAAAATGCCAGACATTATGGGTGAATATGTCGACAGGCTCGTCACTGTCGAAATGAGAAACCGTGGGATGAATCACGGTATCATCAAGCAAATCTACGACGCTGCACGCGCCGAGGGTGGCGGACGTCCACTAAGTGCCCAGGCTGCCGAGGCGCTGGTGAACACGGTCAAACCGGGCGACGTGGTCTTTATCGTGACCGGTGCTGGCTATGCGCCCGAAGTGCCCAATGGCGAGAGCGATGGTCCTCCCGGCGCCGCGTCCCTAGCACGCGCCATCTATTGGGGTCTCAAGGCCATCCCCGTCTTCGTGACCGAAGAGTGCCACGCTCCGCCGGTCGTCGCCTCGGCCAAGGCCGCCGCCGTCATGGTGCGTGAATTTGATCTGGCCAAGAACCGCCGTATGGGTGGGGCTTTGATAACCGCGCCGACCGATCGCAACCAGACTAAGGCCTGGGCCGAACAGATCGTTGAGGAATATCAGCCCAAGGCAGTGATCTCGATCGAGCGGCTTGGACCCAATGATCAGGGCATCGTGCATGGCTCCACCGGCGTTGCTAAGGAATGCGTCGATCTGGGCCACGTGTTTGTCGAAGCCAAGAAGCGCAAAATCCTCACCGTCGGCATCGGCGACAACGGCAATGAAATCGGCTTTGGCCGCATCTATGATTTCATGCGCGATTTCCACCCTTATGGGCGCGAGACCCAGTATCCGGGCGGTACCGGCGTGATCACGGTGATCGCCACCGATTATTTCCTGCCGGCCTCGGTCTCGAACTGGGGTGCCTATGGCATTGCGGCGATGATCGCCTTCTTCCTCAAGAATCAGGATCTCATCCAGACCCCAGAGATGGAGCGCAAGATCCTTGAAGCCTGCCTTGATGCCGGTGGCTGGGAGATGCGCTATTGCACATCCCGCTTCATCGTCGACGGCACGGCAGGGGAAAGCTCGATGTCGATCGTGCAATTGCTGCGCGACATGCTCCGGCTCAACATCGCGGAACCGGACCGCGGCCTCTCCCATGGTAAGATGAAGGAACAAGCCTGATGAAATCAGTTGCCAAGTGTCTGGCGGTCGTCGCCGCTTCGCTCGTTTCCTGCGCTCTGCCGGTCCTGGCGCAAGCACCCGATTACCCGAGCCGTGCCATTACCATTATTGTCCCTTATGCGCCGGGCGGGCAGGGGGATATCACCGCCCGCGTCATCGCCGAGCACCTTGCTCCGCTAATTGGTCAGCCGGTGACGGTGGAGAACCGGGCCGGCGCCAATGGTGTGATCGGCATCGATGCCATTGCCCGATCGGCGCCTGACGGCTACACGATCGGCGTTGTGGTCGCTTCACACGCCCTGTCGCCAGCGCTGATGGATAGCTTGCCCTATGATCCGGTGACAAGCTTTGCCCCGATCACCACGACGGCGCTGACGCAGATGGTGATGGTGGGTAGCCCAACGCTGGAGGCCGACACAGTCGGGGAGTTCATTGCCTACGCCAAGGAACATCCGGGGGAACTTGCCTATAAGTCCGCCGGCCCGGGCAGCAATTCGCACCTCTTTGGAGCTTGGTTCGCCGATGCTGCCGGGATCGAGATGATCCATGTGCCCTATAAGGGCAGTGGGGATTCCATGCCCGACCTGATGAGTGGTGTCGTGCAGATGGGCTTCGATACGCTGCCGGCCGTGCAGGGGCATATCGATAGCGGCCAACTCAAGCTGCTTGCTGTCGGCGGGCCAGATCGCTCGCCGCAATACCCCGATGTCGAGACCGTTGCCGAAGCTGGTATTGAAGGCTTTGCCGCCAATTCCTGGGGTATGGTGCTTGCCCCGGCCGGCACGCCGGATGCGATTGTGGATAAGCTCAACGAAAACATCGTTACCGTGCTGAACATGGAAGCGGTAACCGCGCGCTTTACGACCATGGGCGCCACAGTAGTCGGCAATACACCGGCAGAGGCTGCCGCAATGCTGCAGTCCGAGGTCAACTTATACGGTGATCTGGTCAAGCGTCTGGCGATTGAGACCAATAACTGACAGGCGACGGCATTCATTGTGTGTAATGTGGCGGGGGGAACATCAAGTTCTCCCCGTTCTGCAATGAAGTCGAAAATGAAGGCTAATCGTCCCCTTAACGAACGGCAGCTGGAGGCGTTCCGGGCTGTGATGCTGACTGGCAGCATGACTGGTGCGGGCCGGTTGCTATCGGTGTCGCAGCCGGCGGTTACTCGCTTGATCAAGGACCTTGAGAGCGAACTCAAGTTGATCCTGTTCAGCCGCGAGGGCACCCATATTGCGCCCACCGCCGAGGGTAAGGCACTCTACCGCGAGGTCGAGCGGCATTTCGTCAGTACCGAGCGTATCCGCGAAGCCGCCTATGGCATCCGCGAATATAATGCGGGGCAGATCAAAGTCGCGGCGATCGTTTCGCTGTCCATGGCTTGCCTGCCCAAGGCGATCCAACGGTTTGCCGAAATCTACCCCAACATCGTCATCAGCGTGCATAGTGGGGCCTCGCACGACATTATTGATCTCGTCTCCAATGGCAGCATGGATGTCGGTTTTGTTGCTTTGCCGCCAGGGCGCAACGACCTGCGCAGTGAGCCGCTTTCGGCCTCCAAGGCGATTTGCCTCCTGCCCAAAGGGCACCGGTTGGAGAAGCTGGCTGCAATCACGCCGAAGGATGTGGATGGTGAGGACTTTGTTGCCCTGGGCCCCGGCAGCCTCATGCGCCTCGAGCTAAATGCCCGCCTGCACCTGGCGGGCGCAAAGCCCAAAATCCGGATCGAGACGCTATTCTCGTTCTCGGTCGCAACCTATGTGAGCCGGGGTTTCGGCGTCGCGGTGGTAGATCCTCTCGCGGCAAGTTTCGTTGACCCCGAACTGGTCAGTGTGAGGGCGTTCTCCCCCGCCATTCCCTACCTGCTATCGACAGTTTTTCCGCCTGCCGAGGCACCCTCGGCTCCGCTGGAAGACTTCGTCAACATCATGCGGGTGGCCTATGAACAGGAATTGGCCAAGGCCGAGGAATTATGCCGATTTGGAAGGTAGAGCGGCAAGGACTAAGCCCGGCACCCAGGCGCGATGGTTCGTTCGGACCTTCTCGTGGTCCATCCCGGCGACGGGGTTATTCTGCTGCTCCATGGTCGGCTACTCGCACAGCGGGCGCCAAAGCCGCCGGTCTGCTCCCGCCCCCATTTCCGTCACTTAGGCTTGCAACGCAAAATCCTAAAGCTGCCGTCGTTCAATCCATTTTGTCAGCAAGGATTGGGCCTTGGTGGCGTGGTGCCGTTTCTAGAGCGCCAGCCCGATGCCCGGAATACGGGCGGGAGCTGGCGCGGTTTTCCTCCTAGAGGTCGACGACCGGCTC
>UCAU01000056.1 GCA_900470445.1 Hyphomicrobiales bacterium
GCCTGGGCGGGGGGATGGGCGGTAGCCCGTTTGGCCGGGGTGGCGGCGGTATCCGCATTCCCACCGGCGGGCGTTCGGGCGGCGGCATTGGCGGGGGGATCGGCATTGTGGTCATTCTGGGGATTATCTGGTTTGCCACGGGGCAGAACCCGATCGACATCTTGACCGGCGGCAGCTCTGGCGTGCCGACGCAATCGGCGGCGCCATCTTCGTCATCGCTGCCGACCAGCGGGCAGGAAGACGATCTGCGCGACTTTGTCGGCGTGGTGGTCAAGGAAACCGAGGATTTGTGGACCGAAGTGTTCGCCGCGTCCAACCAGCAATATCCGGCGCCCGCCGTGGTGCTGTTTACCGGCCAGGTCAATACGGCCTGTGGCGGCGCCGATGCGCGGACCGGGCCGTTTTATTGCCCGGAGGACCGCAAGGTCTATATCGATCTGAGCTTTTATGACCAGCTGCGTGACCAGTTCGGCGCGCCGGGCGATTTCGCGCAGGCCTATGTGCTGGCCCATGAAGTGGGCCACCATATCCAGAACATTACCGGGGTGCTGCCCGAGTTCAACCGCCGCCGGCAGAGCATGAGCCAGACCGACGCCAATGCCTATTCGATCCGCATCGAATTGCAGGCCGATTGCTATGCCGGGGTATGGGCCAATTATGCCGGGCAGCAGAATATCGTGGAGCAGGGGGACTTCGAGGAAGCGCTGAACGCGGCCGACCAGATCGGCGACGATACACTGCAAAAGCGCATGCAGGGCTTTGCCGTGCCCAAGACGTTCAACCATGGCACCTCGGCGCAGCGCAAGACGTGGTTCGAGCGGGGATATCAGTCGGGCAATCCGAGCGATTGCGATACGTTCTCGGGGAATGTGTAGGGGCGCAAGCCTAGCTGATCGCGATGACGATCTTGCCGTGGCCGTGGCCGGTTTCGAGCTCGTTATGGGCGTCCACAATCTGCTCCATCGGATAGGTGCGGCGGACCTGGGGCTTGAGCTGGCCGCTGGCGGCGAGGGCGAATAGCTTGGCGATGCGAGCGCCGCTGCGGGTGCCCTCGATGCCGCGAACGCCCAAAGCCTCGGCGCGCGGATCGGCAATCGAGGTGATCCGATCGAGGGGGGCGCCCAGCGTCATGGAGAGATCGAGCGCTTCCCCGCCGGCGCAGTCGAGCACGGCGGTGACGCCATTGGGCGCGGCTGCGGCGAGGCGCTGGGCCAGGCCCTCGCCATAAGGCAGGGCGATCATGCCGAGCGAACGCAGATAATCCTGATTGGCGGGGCTGGCGGTGCCGATGACTGTGGCGCCGCGCAGGCGGGCGAGCTGGCCGGCAAAGGATCCGACGCCGCCGGCTGCGCCATTGATCAGGAAGATATCGCCGGGGCCGATGGCCAGCGCATCCATTGCAGCATCGGCCGTCTGGGCGGTGCCGCCCATGGTGGCGGCCTCGGCAAAGCTGAGCTCGGTGGGGATGGGGGCAATGTCGGTGGCGGCGACGGCGATGTAATCGGCAACCGCGCCAAAGGTGCGGCGGCCGGCGACGCGGTCGCCAATGGCAAAGCCGGTGGCGTCGGCGCCCAACGCATCGACCACGCCGGCGAATTCATTGCCGGTGGTGAGCGGCAGGCTCATGCCGGGTGGCAGGGGCAGATGGCCGGAGCGGATGCGGCGATCGAAGGGTTGGATGGCCGCTGCCTTGATACGCACCCGCACCTCGCCCGAGGCGGGCTCGGGCGTGGGGATGTCATCGATGGAGAGGACTTCAGGACCGCCGAAGGTCGCAAAACGAGCGGCGCGCATGGGATGCTCCGTACTTGTATCAGGCCGCAGTCTGAGGGAATTCGTCCCGTTGTTCCAGACCATTTTCGGGCTGCTAGAGCGGGTGCTCCATCCAGAGATTGGGTTCGAGGCAGATACCGAGATCGGCGGCCAGATCAATGTCGAGCGGGGCAAGGGCGCCGGGAATGGCATAGCGTCCGCTGGCCGGGAATTTGAGGCCGGTCCAGTGCTGCCACTGGGCCAGCGTGCCAGTGATGGTCTGGGACGCCATGGCGGGGCCGATCACACTGGCGCCCAATGCCTCGTGGGTGCGCAGCCAAGGGTCGAACGGGGTGCCGTCGTCACGCCGCCAGGCGCAATAGGTGGCAAAATCCTGCAGGGGATAGAGCGCCTTCAGGGTCGGGCGGACTGGCGCCACCATGCTGGTGAGGCCAGCAGCGCGGGCCGGAGGCTTCATGGCCTCAAGCAGGCGTTGCGCAAGACCAGTGCCACGCTGGCTGGGAAGGATGGCGGCGGATAGGGCCGAAAGCGCGTTGGTGGCGCTGCCGGCGCGAGCCGCCAATACACCTTGTTCGAGGACCCAGTCCCAGCCGGTATCGGGCAAGGCGTCGCCGCGCAAAAAGGGTACGCTATTGGCGAGGCCCACGACTTCGCCGCTCGTGTCGTCCACGGCAATGGTCTGGAAAGCCGCAAGGTTTGGTTCGTAAAGCGAGGACCAATAAGAACGCAACGCGGCCGTAGTCAGCCACTCCGGCCACAATGAACTGCCCATGGCCTCGGCAGCGTCGACGAGGTCACGGCGATCCTTGGCTGAGAACAGCGAAATGGCCATGGATCAGGCGGCGGTTTGCGGGAATTCCGGCTGCTGTTCCAGGCCCTTTTGGGCGCGGACGTGGTTGAGGAAGCGCGTGAAGAGGTAGTGGCTGTCGCGGGGGCCGGGGCTGGCTTCGGGGTGGTATTGCACCGAGAAGATGGGCTTGCCATCGACCGAAAGGCCGGCATTGGACTGGTCGAACAGCGAGATATGGGTCTCGGTGACACCAGCGGGCAGGCTGGCCTTGTCGACGGCAAAGCCATGGTTCATCGAGGTGATCTCGACCTTGCCGGTGGTCAGGTCCTTGACCGGGTGATTGGCGCCGTGATGGCCCTGATGCATCTTGGACGTGGTGCCGCCCAGGGCAAGGCCGAGCAGCTGATGGCCGAGGCAGATGCCGAAGACCGGCTTGCCGGTTTCCATCAGCTTCTGGATGGTGGGGACGGCATATTTGCCGGTCGCGGCCGGATCGCCAGGGCCGTTGGACAGGAAAATGCCGTCGGGATTGTGCGAGAGCACGTCGGCGGCGGTGGCGGTGGCGGGAACCACGGTGACGCGGGCGCCCTGATCGGCCAGGCACCGCAGGATATTGCGCTTGGCGCCGTAATCGATGGCCACGACGTGGAAATCGGGCTTGTCGAGCTTGCCGTAGCCCTCGTTCCACTTCCAGCCGGTCTGGTCCCAGTGATAAGTCTGGGCGGTGGTGACTTCCTTGGCGAGGTCGAGCCCTTCAAGGCCGGGGAAGGCGTTGAGTTCGGCCAGGATGGAGGGCTCGTCGAAATAGCCGTCTTCGGCATGGGCGATGACGCCATTGGGCATGCCATGTTCGCGGATCTGTGCGGTCAGGGCGCGGGTGTCGATGCCGGTAATGCCGATGATGTTGCGCTTCTTGAGCCAGGCGTCGAGCTTTTCGGCGGCGCGGTAATTGGACGGATTGGTGATGTCGGCCTTAAGCACGACGCCGCGGACGCCGGACAGAGCGGCCATGTTGACCGTCTCGATGTCTTCGTCATTGGTGCCGACATTGCCGATATGGGGGAAGGTGAAGGTGATGATCTGGCCCGCATAGGAGGGGTCGGTCAGCACTTCCTGGTAGCCCGTCATGGCGGTATTGAAGCAGACTTCGCCCGCGGCGTGTCCGACAGCGCCGATACCGCGGCCTTCCAGACGCGTTCCGTCTGCCAGGATCAAAAGTGCGGTCGCGGGGGATTGCTGCCAGCCGGTCACGGTGGGCCTCCAAGGTAAGTTTCGTGGTCGCGCGGGCAAACCAGAAAAGTTGGGCAACTTTTCCGGACCGCGCTTAATGATGTCGATTGAGGCCTCGTATTAGAAGCCCAAGCGCGGCAGCGCAAGTGGCGCGAGGCGCTTATTGTGCCTATATGGGCCACGAAAAACGCATAGCAAGAGGACCAAAACCCATGCGCGAAGAGATCAGCGAAGGACTCAAGACCGCTCTCAAGGCGCGCGATCTGCGGCGGACGGCGACGCTGCGCGCCATCAACGCGGCGATCAAGGACAAGGATATCGCCATCCGGCAGGAGAATCGCGGGCCGGCGACGAATGGGGAAATCCTGTCCATCGTACAAAAGATGGTGAAGCAGCGCGAAGAGAGCTTTGCCATTTATGCGCAGGCCGGACGCAGCGACCTGGCGACAGTGGAAAAGGAAGAGATCGACATCCTCAACGAGTTCCTGCCCAAGGGGCTGAGCGAGGACGAAGTGGACGCGGCCATCCAGGCGGCGATCGCGGCGACGGGCGCGCAGGGCGTCAAGGACATGGGCAAGGTGATTGCGCAGCTCAAGGCGGATTATCCGGGGCGGATCGATTTTGGCCGGGCCAGTGGGAAGGTGAAGGCGGCGTTGAGCGCTTAAGCCACCAGTCTCGGGCCGGGGGCGTGGATGCGGTTGCGGCCGGCGGATTTGGCTTTGTAGAGGGCTTCGTCGGCGTCGCGGAGCAGGGTTTCGAAACTGTCGCCGTCGACCCCGCTGATAGCGACGCCGGCGCTGACCGTGGCTTCGATGGCGATGCCGGCCAGTTCCTGCGCGGCGCGGATCCGTTCGGCCACGGCGGCGGCCGAGCGTTGCGGCAGGCCGGTCAGCACGACGCAGAATTCCTCGCCGCCCAGCCGCGCCGCAGCGTCGGTAGGGCGGATGCCGTCGCGGATCAGGGCGGCGAAATCCTGCAAGACGCAATCGCCCACGGCGTGGCCCAGACGGTCGTTGATGGCCTTGAAGTGATCGAGATCGAACATGATGACGGCGGCGCCCGGCTCGAGGCGGCTGGTGCCATGAGCATCGAACAGGGCACGGCGGTTGAGCAGGCCGGTCAAGGCATCGGTCATGGCTTCGTTGCGATGCTGGCGGGCGGCGCGGGAATGGTTGAGCGTCAGCGACAGCGCGCCAATGCCGGTAAGGCCGACTATGGCCATGATAGAATTGATGCCCTCGGCCCAGTTTTCCGGGCGGGCGGTGAGCACGAACTGGCCATTGACCAGCAGGACCAGGCCGCAGAGCGCGAAGGAGAGCGCCGTGACGGCGTAGAGCGCTGCATTGAGGGCCAGCGGCAAGGGCGCTTCCTTGCGACCCAGCCAATATTCATAGGCGGCCAGCGCCAGCAGCTGGGCAATGCCGAAATTGGCAGTGGCGGTGGCGATGCCGGAATAGTTCAGCGCAAAGATGATGCTGGTGACGCCGATGGTGGACGAGCCCAAGGCGAAGACTTTGGGGATGGAAATCGTGCCGGTGCGGAACTGGACGGCGCCGGCATAGATGAAAGTGAAGCCCGCCATGAGCAGGGCAAAGGACATGAGCTGCACGGCCGGCACGTATTGGTCGAGCATGCTATAGGCGATGACGCCGAAGACGATTAGGGCCATGCCGATGGACCAGCTCAGCAAATAGCTGTCCTTGCGCGACACCATCCAGCTGACCAGCAGGGTGACTGTGAGCGCCGCGCTGGAAAAGCCGATGGCCGTCAGGAAAGAAATCTGATCGAGAATCATCGACGCGTCCCAAACCGTCCGGCCACTTGTACCGGTTTGGCGCGACTATGCCGCCGACAGGATTAAGGTATAGTCACCAGAGGGTTATCGAAGGACAGGGCGGTTCACTCGTGCGGGACGCCTTGCGCGCAGGACGTTTGGCTGGGTGGCTGATCGGTCTGCTCCCGCTGCTCGAGGCAAGCGCATTGCGCCTCATAGACTGCGGCCTCGCTCGGGGTCAGTTTTTGTCGCGATTGCAGGAGCTCAAGTTGCGATCGGCACAGCAGTGAATCGGGAGCCGGGCCAGCGGCGAATGCGGGCATTGCAAAGGACGCCGCAAGGATTATCAGGGTCCGTAATACTGGTTTCATTGCGGCGATCCTAGAGGCCGGGGCCTTGCCAGGCGCCGGCGCCCGATGGTGGGGCGGGACATTTGAAGGGCAGGAACGTGCTGGCCGTGCCGGCATTCATCAGCGCGAGGGTCAGCGCGTTGGCAATCTCGATTTCCTGGTTCGAGCGCGGGCAGATGTCGGCTGGCTTGGTGCAGCCGCCGGCAATGAAATTCTCGTTGCCGGCAATGAAGGCGTAGTTCATCTGCTCGCTGCCATGGGTTTCCAAAGCCTGCGCCCAGGCCGCCTCATAGGCACGGCATTTCTGCTCGACCCAGCCGGCTTGCTCCTGTCCCATGGCAGGCGCCATCATTCCGGCAAGGCAGATGGCCAGAACTGTCGCAGATGTTCGCATCAGTCAGGCTCCCGCAGGAACCGGTGGGGTGGTGCCGGCGCGCAGTTCCCAGGCATAGGAAAAGACGGCGACAAGGACGGCCAATAGCAGGGCGACCGTGCCGATCAGGGGCAGGTTCTGATAGCCGAAGCCGTTTTCGAGCAAGGTGGCGCCCAGTATGGCGGCGATGGCGATGCCGATATTAAAGCCGGTGGGAATGAGCGCCGAGGCCAGGTTTGGTGCGTCGGCGGCCCAGGCGAGCACGCGCGACTGCACCGGGGAGCCGAAGGCGAAGTTCACCCCGCCCCAGGCGATAACGGCGATAGCCATGACGATGGGGAAGGGGCTGACGAAATGCAGGGTGGTGAACATGGCCGCCTGCAGACCCAGGATGACGATGAGCGAAGGCATCAGCTTCCAATCGGCGAGGCGCCCGCCGATGAACACGCCAATGGTGGAACCCACGCCATAGAGCAGCAGCACCCATGGCAGCACGGCCTGATCGAGCCCGGTGACCTCGAGCAGGAGCGGGGCAATATAGGTAAAGAGGCTATATTGGCCGATCATCACGAGGATCACGATGAGCAGGGAGGTGACGATCTGCTGGCGGCCCAGCGCCTTGAATTCGCGCATAAAACTGCCGCTGGTGGCGGTATTGCCGGCCTTGGCGGGCAGGAAAAGAGCGGTGACGATGGTGGCGATGAGGCCCAGGGCGCCGACGGCCCAGAAGGTGGCGCGCCAACCAAAGGCATTGCCGATGGCGGTGCCGCCGGGCACGCCCAGAATGTTGGACACGGTGAGGCCGGAGAGGATCAGCGCCACGGCAAAGCCGCGCTTGTCATCGGGTACCAGATTGACCGCGACGATGGCGGCGATGCCGAAATAAGTGCCGTGGACGACCGAGACCAGCACGCGCGCCACCATCAGCAGCTCGAAACTGGGCGCGATGGCGCAGAGCGCCTGGCCCAGCGTAAAGACGCTGCCGAGCAGGATGATCAGCGTTTTGCGCGAGAGTTTCTTGGTGGCAACGGCCAGGAGCGGGCCGCCAATGGCGATGCCGATGGCGTAACCGGTGACCAGATAGCCGGCGATCGGAATGGTGACGCCCAGGCCGTCGGCGACCTCGGGCAAAACGCCCGCAATGACGAATTCGGCCGTGCCGAATGCGAAAGCGGCAAGGAACAGGGCAATAAGGGGCAGGGACATGACTCAAACCGCCGCAGCGGGCCTCAATTGAGCTGGGCAGAAACCACAGGGTTGGCGCGCGGGCAACCGACAAAATGGGGGATGGGGTTTAGTTTTTGTGGGGGAGGACATCGGAGGAAGGGAAACGGAAGTTCCCGCCTGCGCGGGAATGACTCGGTGGGAGTGAGGAGGGCCATGCGTGACGCCGGGAGGCGTATTGATCGGCGCTAGTCGTAACCTGATGATCGCGCTAGACTTCCGGTGGGACAAGGCGGGCGAGTCCGCTGGTTGGAGGTTGCGATGACGGTTTCGGCTGATACGAAAAGACGGTTTGCCTTTGCGACGGGTTTGCGCGGCTTGCTCATGCTGCTGGCGGGGCTTTATGCGATCATCTGGCCGGCGCAGGCGCTGACCGTGCTGGTGCTGGCGGGCGGTATTCTGTTGATCATCGATGGCGCGCTGGGGCTGTGGAGTCTGACCTTTGGCGGCGGCAAGAGCGGCAATTACTGGTTCGATGTGGTGGCCAATGCGCTGTCGTTGATCCTGGGCGTGCTGATCCTGATCAGTCCGCTGATCGCGACCATCCTGACCGTGACCTTCATGTCGACGCTGGTGGGCATCGCCGCGCTGGTGGTGGGCGTGATGCAGATCGTGGTGGTGACGCGGGAGCGCGAGCTTTATGCGCGGATCTGGCCGGTGGTGCTGTCGGGCGCGTCCTACGTACTGCTCGGGCTGGTATTCCTGTTTTTCCCGCTGCTCAGTGCATCCATCGGGGTGATCCTGGGCGGGGTCTTGCTGGTATTCTTCTCGTTCGGCCTGTTCGGCTGGGCGTGGCGGCTGTATCAGCGGAGTAAGACGGCTTAGGCCCTAACGGGCCAGAGCTCGTTCGGCCAGGGTTTCGCGTTCCAACTCGGCGTTAATGGTGGCGCCGAGCACGACGATGAGCGCGGAATTGTACATCCAGAGCAGTAGCACGATGGCGGTGGCCAGCGAGCCGAAGCTGGCTTCGAAATTGCCGATGCGTTCGACATAGAACGAGAAGAGCGCGCAGACGGCGAGCCAGAGCAGGGTGGCGATGATGGCGCCGGGCCAGATCCAGCGGCCTCGCTTGGCGCGGCGATCGGGCGCGAAGCGGTAAAACGCGGCGATCAGCAGCACGCCGAAGACCAGCAGCACCGGCCAGCGCAGCAAGAGTAGCAGCATTTGATTGGCGCCCAGCCAGGGCAGCGCGCCGAATACCGCCGGCACGATGGCGACCAGCGTCAGCACGACGATCATGGCCACGCCGACCAGCAATGTGGTGAGCATGGAGATGGCGATCGTGGCGACCAGGCCACGTTTTTCCGGCTCGGCACGGGCGCGGGAGGTGGCGAACATCAAGGCGGCCACGCCGCGCGAGCCGCTCCAAATGGCGATGCTGAGCGAGAGCAGCAGGCCGAGCCCGAGGCCGGCGCGTGGCTGTTCCAGCAATACGACCAATTGGCCGGCCAAGACCTGCAAGGCGACCTCGGGGATTAACCCCTCGAGGCGATCGACCATGTTGGCGAGGAAGACCGGTTGGGCGAATAGGCCGATCAGCAGCACCAGTGTGGCAACGGCGGGGAACAGCGACAGGAAGCCGAAATAGGCGACCCCGGCGCAGCGCATCGAAGTATCCATCTGGGTCATGGACTTGATGGTACGCCAGATGACGCGGCGCCAGCGGCGGCGATAATTCTTGGGGAGCGGCTTGGTGATGGTTTCGGCGATGGTCGCGGTCATGCTGGCTCAACGTGGCCAGCGGCTCGCGGTTGCCGCTCAGCGATAGATCACGGCGATGCCGGCGACACTGTCGTCCTGGCGGTAGACCTGCGCACCGGGCGGAATGGTGAGGGTGATGCTGGTGGGGCCAGTCCAGCGTGGGGCGAGGTCGGCGCCGGCGCCGATGGAGAGGAAGCTGGCGGCATCGTCGGGTAGACTATCGCCATTGGGGATGAGCGCGGCCTGGGTATTGGCGCCGGTGGTGGCGCCGCAGTCGCGGGAGAAGATGACCAGATCAAAGGCGCTGTCGGGGGAGGGCAGGCGCGCGTGCTGGGTCGTTTGGCAGGACGGTAGCAGGCTTGACGCATACCAGAGCAGGCCGCCGACCAGCAGGGCGGGGATGGTGGTGAGGGCGAGCAGGGTGCGGAGCGGGAATTTGTTTTTGAGCGCCAAGGCTGGTCCGAAGTTCTGATTGGGTGCGATCCGGTGCATGATATCGAACTCGGCTCGCGTCGTCGTGCGTGGTGTGAGGCTCACTTGACTCGGTTGACATGTCATGAGCGCATAACGTGAACATGTGGCGGGGCGGGGATCATGGTCGGGTTGGGTTGGCGTCGCGCTTTGGTTCGCCTGGCTACTATGATGGTTGTCATCGCAGTCGTTTCCGGCTGCGTCGCGGCCCGTGCGCCAGTGGTATTGATGGCTTCGTTCGATGCTCAGGCCGCTTCATTCATCAATGCCAGCGGGCGGGCCAAAGTCAGCGGACAAGCCTTTGTGCGTCGTAACAATGGCAAGCTATTGCGCGCCGTGGGCACGGATGTGTTCCTCATTCCGCGGACGGCCTATGCGGACGAGCGCATCGTGGCGCTGTACGGCAATCGCAACCAGTTGCGCTGGGGTGTGCGGGTGCCTGACGCCGATCCGCTTTATGAGCAATATATGCGCAAGACTGTTGCCAGCTCGGGCGGGTCGTTCAGCTTTGATCGGGTGGCGGATGGAGAATATTACGTCGTCGCGATGATCCACCTGCCCAGCGAGGTGTCGTTCAACCAGTTTCCCATCCTCGAACGGGTCAATGTTCAAGGTGGCAAAAGCGTGCGGCTGGTGATGCGGGGATATTAGTTCGGGAACGACTATGGCGTCTTCGTCCGGCGCGTGGATAAGGGGGATAAGCCGGACCGGTGGGATGACTTGGCGTGAGGAAATGCCTACTTACTCCTGATGCGCTTTTCCGATCAGTTCCTCGATGAGATCCGCCAACGCCTGCCGATTACGCAGGTGGTGGGCGAGCATGTCATGTGGGACAAGCGCAAGAGCCAGCCGGGCAAGGGGGATATGTGGGCCTGCTGCCCCTTCCATGGCGAAAAGAGCCCCAGTTTTCATGCCGATGATCGGCGCGGCATCTATCATTGTTTTGGCTGTGGGGTGTCGGGCGATCATTTCCGGTTTTTGATCGAAAAGGCCGGGATGAGCTTTCCCGAGGCGGTGGAGAAGCTGGCCGGAATGGCCGGAGTGCCCATGCCGGCGCGCGACGAGCGGCAGGAAAAGCGCGAGGCCGAGCGCAAGAGCCTGACCGATGTGATGGAGCTGGCCACGAAATATTTCGAGGCGGCGCTGGCGCATAATATCGGGGCGCGGGCGCGGGGCTATCTGCTCGAGCGCGGGGTTTCGGCGCAGAGCCAGACGCGGTTCCGCATCGGCTTTGCGCCCGATAGCCGCAATGGGCTCAAGGAACATCTGGCGGCCAATGGGGTATCGGCCCAGGACATGATCGACACCGGCATGGTGGCGACGCGTGAGGGTGATCCGCTACCCTATGACCGGTTCCGCAATCGCGTGATGTTCCCGATCATGGATTTCCGCGGCCGGGTGATCGCGTTTGGCGGGCGGGCGCTGTCGGCGGATGTGCCGGCCAAATATCTGAACTCGCCCGAGACCGAGCTATTTCACAAGCGGCAGACGCTCTACAATGGCCAGGCAGCCAGGCAAGCGGCGCGCGATGGCAAGACGGTGATCGTGGTCGAAGGCTATCTCGACGTGATTGCGGCGGTGTCGGCAGGGTTCGAGGGTACGGTAGCGCCGCTCGGCACGGCGCTGACCGAGGAGCATCTGCAGTTGCTGTGGCGCATGAGCGATGTGCCCGTGCTGTGCTTTGACGGCGACAAGGCGGGGCTCAAGGCCGCCGAGCGGGCAGCCGATATCGTGATGCCGCATCTCAAACCCGGGCAGACGGTCAAGATCGCGACCTTGCCCGAGGGGCTGGACCCCGACGATCTGATCAAGGCGCAGGGGCGGCAGGCCTTTGCCGATGTGATCGACCGGGCGCGCAGCTTGTCGGACGTGATCTGGAGCATGGAAACGGGGGGCCTCGTGCCAGAGGCGCCCGAAGAACGCGCGGCTTTGCAGGCGCGGTTGCGCGAGCGGGCCAACTCGATCCAGGACAGCTCGGTGCGGTTTCACTATGCCCAGGCGTTCGACGAAAAACTCAAGGCGTTTTTCACGCCGTCGCGGCAGGGGCGGTTCGAGCCGCGTGGTGGGCGGCCGGCCTATGGGCAGGGCCGCAATTACGGGCAGAGCGGGGCTTACGGCTATCCCGGGCGGGGCACGCCGCGACTGGTCGTGTCGGACACGTTGCGCAATTCGCGGTTGCTGAAGCCCGGTGCGGGGCCGGACGCGACGCCGCGCGAGGCGGCGATCATATTGAGTCTGGTCAATCACCCCGGATTGGTCGACGACAAGTTCGAAACACTGGCGGCGCTGGATTTTGACACGCCTGCCGCGCAAAAAGTGATGGGCGAGATTCTGAGCCTTGTGGTGCGCCATCACGACATATCGTCAGATGACCTGCGAGCGGCATTAGGCGTGCGGGGCCATGGACCTGCGCTGGATCGGATGGCCGAATTATTGCGTGCCCAGGGGGTGTGGCAAATCTCTTCGGAGATCGCGCAAGTAGACACCGAGATCGGATTGAGTCACGCGCTGGCCTTGCATAACAAGAAAGTTCAGCTAAATAGGGAACTCAAGGCAGCCGAAGCGGCGCTGGGCGAAGACCCGAGCGAAGAAACCTTTGAAAGGCTGCGGGACATCAAGAACCAAATTACGACTGTCGATGGCACAGAGGCATTGATCGAAGGGTTTGGCTCGTTATCGGGGCGCGCGACACGCAGTTTTTAGAGGCAACTCTGAAAACCGGCGAGTTCGCGCGATTTTGCGTATGGCACTACGTAAAATTTTTCGACGCGAGCCGGGTATTCAGGCGAAAGTTAACGCTTGGGTTACCAAACCTTTACCTTGCCTTGAGGTGTCACCACTTAAAGCCTTAGCGGAACCCGGGCGCTGACGGGTCCCGACGGAGTACCAGATGGCCACCAAGGCAGCTACCAAGACCACCAAGGAAACCGAGAAGCCGGAAGCCGGCGCCCCAGAGGCGACGAACGACAGCCCGCTACTCGACCTTTCCGATGCCGCCGTAAAAAAGCTGATCAAGGTCGCCAAGAAGCGCGGCTACGTCACCTATGAAGAACTGAACGCGGTCATGCCATCGGAGGAAGTGTCCTCCGAGCAGATCGAGGACTTCATGTCCATGTTCTCGGACATGGGCATCAATGTTGTGGATGAAGACGAGGTCGAAGAGACCGAAGTCGAAAAGGACGAGGAAGACCAGGGCCAGGAAGTGGCCACCTCCTCTTCCAGCACGGCCGTTTCCACCACCTCGAATACCAAGGCCGGCGCTGACCGCACCGATGATCCGGTGCGCATGTATCTGCGCGAAATGGGCTCGGTGGAACTGCTCAGCCGCGAAGGCGAAATCGCCATCGCCAAGCGGATCGAGGCCGGTCGCGAGACCATGATCGAAGGCCTGTGCGAGAGCCCGCTGACCTTCCAGGCCATCATCATCTGGCGCGAACAGCTCGCCCAGGGCGAAATCCTGCTGCGCGATATTATCGATCTGGAAGCCACCTATGCCGGCCCCGACGCCAAGCAGGCGGCGCCCGATATGTCGCAGGCTTACCTGCAGCCCAAGCCCGAAGTCGTGGCCGAAAAGCCCAAGCCGGCTCCGGCGCCCAAGCGCGCGTCGTCCGGCGAGGATGACGACTACGTGCCCGAGGAGCCGCAGGCCCCGCAGGACCCGGTCGAGGAAGAAGACGACGAATTCGAGAACGCGCTGTCGCTGTCGGCCATGGAAGCCGAGCTCAAGCCGCAGGTGGTGGAGACGTTCGATCGTATCGCCAATGCCTATGGGCAGATGCGCGAAATCCAGGATCGCCACGCCGAGGACCGCAGCGCCACGGTGTCCGATGCCGACCGCAAGAAGATCGAAGCGTTCCGCGGCGAAGTGATTGCCGACGTCAAGTCGCTGTCGCTCAATGCCGGCCGTATCGAAAACCTGGTCGAGCAGCTCTACGACATCAACAAGCGCCTGGTGAAGCTGGAAGGGCGCCTGCTGCGCCTGGCCGAGAGCTATGGCGTCAAGCGCGAGAAGTTCCTCGAGAACTATTACGGCCAGGAAGTGAACCCGGCCTGGGAAACCGAGCTTGCCAGCTTCGAAGGCAAGGGCTGGGCGGAATTTGCCAAGCGCGAAGCCGACACGATCCACGAAATCCGTGGTGACGTGGCGACGCTGGCAACCGAAGCGGGTCTCAATATCGGCGAATATCGCCGCATCGTGCACAAGGTGCAAAAGGGCGAACGCGAAGCTGCGATCGCCAAGAAGGAAATGGTGGAAGCCAACCTTCGCCTTGTGATCTCGATTGCCAAGAAGTACACCAATCGCGGCCTCCAATTCCTCGATCTGATCCAGGAAGGCAATATCGGGCTGATGAAGGCCGTCGATAAGTTCGAATATCGCCGCGGCTACAAGTTCTCGACCTATGCGACCTGGTGGATCCGCCAGGCGATCACCCGTTCGATCGCCGATCAGGCGCGCACCATCCGTATCCCGGTGCACATGATCGAGACGATCAACAAGATTGTGCGCACGTCGCGGCAGATGCTGCATGAAATCGGTCGCGAGCCGACGCCAGAGGAGCTCAGCGAAAAGCTGCAGATGCCTTTGGACAAGGTTCGCAAGGTGCTCAAGATCGCCAAGGAACCGATCTCGCTCGAAACGCCCATCGGCGACGAGGAAGATTCGAACCTGGGCGATTTCATCCAGGACGTGAACGCGATCCAGCCGATCGACGCGGCGATCCAGTCCAATTTGCGCGAGACCACGACCCGCGTGCTGGCATCGCTGACGCCGCGCGAGGAACGCGTGCTGCGCATGCGCTTCGGCATCGGCATGAACACCGATCATACGCTCGAAGAAGTCGGCCAGCAGTTCTCGGTCACCCGCGAACGTATCCGGCAGATCGAGGCCAAGGCCCTGCGCAAGCTCAAGCACCCCAGCAGGAGCCGCAAGCTGCGGAGCTTTTTGGATAACTAAGCCTTTGGCAGAAGGAGCGAACGATGAAGATCAAGATCATCGTCCACGAAGCTGAGGAAGGTGGGTTTTGGGCGGAAGTGCCGGCCATTCCCGGTTGCGTGAGCCAGGGCGAAACGCTTGAGGAGCTGGACGACAATATCCGGGAAGCCATCGTTGGCTGCCTGGCTGTCGATCCTGAAACGACAACGGACGGTTTCGAGCGTGAGCTGGACATCGCCGTATGAGATCAATCTCCGGCCGCGAATTTGCGCGCATGATCGAGCGCCGCGGCTGGACCCTGCTTCGGATCAATGGCAGCCATCATATCTATGGGCTGGCTGGAAGTCCGGTGCGCATATCGCTGCCCATTCACGGCAACACACCACTCAAGGCCGGCTTGCTTCGGCACTTGGCAAAACTGGCGGGTATTGCCGATGACGAGCTTAGATAGCAAACCTCGCCTCAAGGTCATCTCCATCCGTGCCATTGTGCCGTTCAAGCTGGTGGTGACGTTCTCCGATGGGTCGAGCGGCACGTTTGATGCTGCGAGCATGATCGGGGAGCGCGGCGAAGGGACGGAGCCTTTGCGGGAGCGGCGGTTTTTTGGCATGGTCGAACTGGCCAATGGCGTGCCGACCTGGCCGAACCATTTCGATATTTCGCCAGGCTGGCTGCGCGAGGAAATGGAAAAGCGCGGCGAGTTGATATTGCCTTTGCCGGTGCGGCGCAGGCGCTAGGGTTGGTTACACAACCCACAGATAAGAATAGGGAGAGCCCGGTATGTCGTTTTTGAAGAAGCTTTTCGGTGGTGGCAGCAGCAGCGAGAGCGCGCCTGCCGGCGACAAGGTGCTGGGCGAAGAGGGCTATAAGGACTTTCTGATCAAGGCCATCGAAATGCGGGCGGGCAGCGAATTGCAGCTGGCCGGGATCATCGAAAAGAGCGTTGGCGGCGAGCTCAAGACCTACCGCTTCGTGCGGGCTGACCGGATGAGTTCCAAAGATGACCTGGTGGCACTGGCCTTTAACAAGGGCAGGCAGATTATCGACGAGCAGGGCGAGCGCATCTTCAGCTAGGGTGTATTGATCTTCACGTGATGACGGACTGCAAATGGCGGCGTTCTGCGCTTCCGGTGCTCACGTACGATAGTACGCTCCGCTCCGGTTCTCGAAAACCACCATTTTCGGCTCGCCCTGACGTGAAGCTCAACACACCCTTGCCACCGACATAAACAAGTTTTTACAACGGGCGGCCCGCCATTCGGCGATGGCCGCGCGTTTGCTTTCAGGAGTTACAATCATGGCCAAGAAGCCAACCGCGCGTAATGAATTCGTGATGTTCGATGTCGTCTATGAAGACGGCAGCCAGCGTTCCAACCGCAAGGTGGATGCCAATCTGCTGGGTGGACTGGATGGTGACGAGCCGGCTCGTGCCGCCATTATGGAGCAGGACCGCGCCATCTCGGAAAAGTCGGGCCTGCCGCCGCTACAGATCAAGTCGATCAAGCGCTCGGGGAAGTGATGCTTGCCAGGATGCTGCTGATGACGGTTGCGGGCGTGCTGATGAGCATCCCGCCGGCGCAAGCGGTATCCGAGCTGTGGCAGGCCGAGGCGAGGCCCGATGGGGCGACGCAATATTCTTGCGGGGAAGCCTGCGGCCAGACGCAGCTGATTTGCGTGCATGAGATCGTGCCGGACCAGCAGCCGGTGCGCATCGAGGATATCGCAGACGAGGCGGTTACGCCTTGGGAGCAGATCGACTATTCGCTGATATTTCGCATGGCCGGCGACCGCGGCGGTGCGGCCGGCGCCGGCAAGAACATTAATGGCAAGCGGCTGAAAGGGCCTGTCATTGTGTCCTTTGGCGGCGCCGACTGGGTGTCGGCGGAGTACCAAATTGGGGCCAAGGCCGGCGATTTAGAGGCCCAGGCGTTGCTGTGGCCCGTCAAGGAAGGCGTGTCGATCCTCCGGTGCGGCTATAATGGCGCCGCGGATAACGACGGCGCGGTAGTGGCGGTCAGGCAATTGGCCGAGAGCCTTCGCCTGACGCCGTGATGGGCCGGCGCTATTTCAGGCTGGTCAGGTCGACCTTGTTGACCGTGACAATGTTGGTTTTGCGCACGAAGCCATAGATCACGTCGGGCTGGGAGCGATCCCAGGCAATGCCCTGGCCGGCAATGTCCAGCGGCACAGTGCCGATCCATTTCAGCGTCGAGCCCATTTCGGGGATTTCCATTACATAGGCCTCGGCCGGATCGTGACCGCTAAGATAGAGGTGGCCATCGGGGCCCCAAGAACCGCCGGAATTCGACATGTCATCGAATTTTTCGACGACGACGTCGGGAATGACGAAGGCCTCGGCGATCTGCCAATCGGCGTCGAATTTGACGACCTGGGTGTTGTATTTGTTGCCATAGGCGATGGGACTCTTGTCGAAGACGCGGTTATAATTGGCAAAGCCGCCCCACCAGGAGCCGTCCGGCGCTTGATCGACCCAAGTGAACGAGCCGATCTGAATGCCGAAGCTGTGGCTTTCGAGGTGATCGAGGGTCGCTGCGTCAAAGATCTCGAGCGAGCTGGTCATCGGCCAGACGGGATAGTTGGAGTGGGCGACGTAGATTTTGCCATCGATGACGGCGGCGCTATCGAAGTGAATGGCGCCGATATCCTCATAATCCTTCAGCGCCACCCGCTCCTGAGTGTCCTTGGTATATTTGGCGATGCTGGTGTTATCGATGGCGTAAAATGCTCGGCATCGACGCCAATGGCTTGATTGACCTCGGGAATGACGTAGCTGCCCAGAACCTGCGAAGTCATGGTGGGCGGCTCTTCCTGGGCGAGGACCGGGGCGGCGATTATGGTGGCGGCCATGGGAATAACCGCCCAAAGGGCTTTGGCAAACATATCGATTTCTCCTGATATCACCGCTCCGGTTGGAGCGGCGCTCAATCAGGAAAGCCTAGGGCGGGCCGATGAAGCCGATGTGACGCGCTGGCGAACTCTATCCGACGGCCACCTTGGTGGCGCGATCGGGACGGCGGACGGCGCGGAGTTTGCCGCTGCTGCCGCCGCCGCAGAAGAAGCGGTCGGCGCCGTCGGATTCGAGGCCGGAAACACCCATGCCGTCAGGCATTTCAAGAATTTCCAGCACTTCGCCGGTTTGCCGGTCAATGTGGCGCAATTCACTTTTGTCGTCCTGCCAGGTGGCGTGCCAGAGTTCGCCATCGGCCCAGGTGACGCCGGTGACGAAGCGGTTGGATTCGATCGTGCGCAGGACGGTGCCGGTTTCCGGATCGATCTGGTGGATCTTGCGGCCGCGATATTCCCCAACCCAGAGTGTGCCTTCGGCCCAGGCCAGGCCGGAATCGTGACCGCCGCCCGGCGCCGGAATGGAGGCGAGGACGCGGCCGGTGGCGGGATCGATCTTGTCGATGCGGTTTTCGGCAACCTGGAAGAGATGCTGGCCATCGAAAGCGGTTCCGGCATAGGCGTCAGCGCCGATCGAGCGGATGGGGGCGCCGCTATCAGGATCGACGGCATTGATCTTGTCGCCCGAGGCGAACCAGACGTTTTGGCCGTCAAAGGTTACGCCATTGACGTCATTGATGCCCGGATAGGGGCCGTACTCGCTCAGGATTTCGGCGGTAGAGGTTTTCATGATGCTGTCTCATTGCGTTGTGCCTGACCAAACCTAACCGCCGGGCAGCGGGCCTGGGAGTAACAAGATTGTCGGGAAACCGGGAATGGATGGCGTGATCCAGCGTAGCGCCCGGCCGCGGCCGAACGATTGTACTTTGCCGGCCGCTGCCAGTTCTTCAAGCGCGCGCTGCACGGTGCGGGCACTGGCGCCGAGGGCTATCGCCAGGGCGGAACTGGACCAGGCCTCGCCATCGGCGAGCAAAGCGAGGATTGCGGCGTGGCGCTCTTCGAGGGGCGGCGCCAGCAGGATGACGTCGCGCTTTTGAGCCGGCTTTAGCAGGAAGCCGTTTTTGGTCGCGACCACACCGGCCAAGGGGCGGAGCAGGGCGCGCAGGCGGCCGACTTCTACCCGCAGGCGGGCGCGGTGGGATTCATCGGTATGCCGAGCGCCAAAGGCGCGGATGAGCAGCACGTCCCGGGCGACATCGTGCGGCCAGGCCTCGGCGAGGGTGCGGGCCAGCGCGAAGAGAACCGGGCGGGTGGCAAGGGAGACCACGATTTGCGGGCCGCGCACCACGTTGCGGCTGGCGTCGATGATCAAGGCGTCCGAGGCCAGCACGGTCTCGATTTCATCGATGCGCAGGATGCGCTGCTCGTTGCGGGTAACCAGGCGGGCGGCCGGTGCGTCCAGCATGGCGGAGGCGTTGTCGACTTCCGCCAAGAGCGCTGCAATGCCCGACTGACGGGCGGCAAGATGAGCGCGGGCAAGGGCGGCACGCGCAGCCGCTGCTTGCAGGCGACGCATGGCGATACCGGCAAGGATCATCTCGTGGGCGGCGATGAGGGCGGGCGGTAGTGGCGCGGGACGAATGGCGTTCAGTTGGCGCTCAGCATCGTCCAAGCGGCCGAGCAGCAGCAGGCGGCGCACTTCGAGATGGAGGGCATGGGTGGCGTTGATGTGGTCGCCGCGGGCCTCGAGCGCGGTGCGGGCTTTGGCGAGCGTGGCTTCGGGCCAGCCCAGATCGCGCGACACAAAGGCGATTTCGGCTTCGGCGACGGTGCAGCGGGCACGGGCGATGGCTTCGCCGGGACCGAAAGCTCGGGCCGCGCTTTTCAGCAGCGTTTTGGCGCGGGGAAAGTCGCCCAATTGCGCCATGGCGATGCCGCGCAGGGCCAGCGCCGGGGCGTCATCGCGCAGGGCGACGCGCTTCAGCGCGCCCAGGATGTCACCGGTCGCCAGTGCCCGCGCGGCGGCTGCGATCAGGGCGTCCATTGAAATCCCGCCACACTTGTAACTCCCACCCTTGGTCGTTCCGATCCTAGCCTTGTCGCATCGAAACGGCCAAGCACAGGAGAATTGCCATGCCGGATATTCTGCACAGGATTGGTATCAAGTCGGCCTCCACCCAGGAAGCCTATGCGGCGCTCAACACCATTGAGGGCCTTGCCGGCTGGTGGACGAACGACACACAGGGCGACCCGGAAACCGGAGGCGAATTGCGCTTCCGCTTTGGCGCCGCGGGCGGCTTCGACATGAAGGTGCTCGAGCTCGAACCGGGCAAGCGCGTGCTCTGGGAGGTGATCGACGGGCCGGCCGAGTGGATCGGCACCAGGATCAGCTTCGATCTCAAACAGGAGGACGACTACGCCATCGTGCTGTTCAAGCATATGGGCTGGAAGGAGCCGGTGGAGTTCATGCACCACTGCAGCACCAAGTGGGGAAGCTTCCTGATGAGCCTCAAGGCCCTGATCGAGACGGGCAAGGGCCAGCCCCATCCCCATGACGTGATGATCGACAATTGGAAGTAACTCCAACCGGGAGATGAAAGATGATACCCGCACCGTTCCATTTCGAGAATATTACCCGCGAGGCCTGCATCCACCCCGATGTGGAGGCTGAAATAGCGGCGGCGCGCCGCCGGGAGGGCGACAAGCATAACCCCAGGCGGCCGCGTCTCTTGGCGGCAATGGTCCAGCGACTAATCCCCGAGCCACGGGCGCGGCATGACTGGTCTGGTACACCCGCCGAGTAGGTTTTGGGGGCATATGAACCGGGGGTATCGTGTATGCGGAAGCATACCCTATCTCGCTTCCCTCCCCGCAGGGCAGTGTTCACTCTGGACGCGTTCAAGAATGCGGTGTCATTCCCGCGAAAGCGGGAACCTCCGTTCCAGGATGCGAGCGTAAGCAAACAAAGGTTCCCGCTTTCGCGGGAATGACATCGTGGGTGGTACGAGTCCAAGATGAACACTCCTCCACAAGGGGGAGGGAGGCAGATCGGTGGCTTCCCCAGAATGTCGGTTTAGTTGCCCAGCGCCTTGTCCACTGCCGGCTTCACCACCGTGCCGTAGAGCTCAATGGCTTTCATGACCTTGTCGTGGGGCAGGGTGCCAACGCTGAATTGCAGGCCGAAGCGGTCGTGTTTGAACCATTCGTGCTGCATCAGGATCTTGTCGATGACTTCCTGGGGCGAGCCCATGAAATAGGCGCCGTTGGGGGTGGCGCCAGCGTCGAACTGGGCGCGGGTGGTGGGTGGCCAGCCGCGTTCCTTGCCGATGCGGCTCATGGCTTCGCTGTGGGCGGGGAAGGCGATGTCGCGGGCATCCTGGCTGTCGGCGGCGATGAAGCCATGCGAGCTGATGCCGACGGGCAGGGATTTGGGATCGCGGCCGGTCTTTTCGGCGGTCTCGCGATAGAACTCGACCAGCGGAGCGAACTGGCGCGGCTGGCCGCCGATGATGGCGATCATCAGGGGCAGGCCATAATAGGCGGCGCGGGCCACCGAGTTGGGCGTGCCGCCGACGGCGATCCAGAGCGGGAGCGGTTGCTGCACCGGCACGGGATAGATGGCGATGCCGGGAATGGGTTTGGTGTGGGCGCTGCCGGGCCAGGTGACCTTGCCGCCTTCGCGGATCTTGAGCAGCATTTCGAGCTTTTCCTCGAACAGCGCGTCGTAATCGTTGAGGTCGAGCCCAAACAGGGGGAAGCTCTCGATGAACGAGCCGCGGCCCGCCATGATCTCGGCGCGGCCATTGCTCAGATTATCGAGCGTGGCGAATTGCTGGTAGACGCGGATCGGGTCTTCCGAGCTCAGCACCGTTACGGCGGTGGAGAGGCGGATCGACTTGGTGCGGGCGGCGGCAGCGGCCAGGATGGTGACTGGCGCCGAGGCGGTGTAATCGGGGCGGTGGTGTTCGCCCAGGCCGTAGAAGGACAGGCCAAGCTGGTCGGCCAGTTCGATTTCTTCGAGCAGGTCCTTGAGGCGCTCGGCGGGGCTTTGCAGACGGCCGCCATTGAGCGGGTCCGGGGTATTTTCGGCGAAGGAATAGAGTCCGAGTTCCATGATGGCCTCCTGTGTTGGAGCACACATGGCCCGATGGAGCGGCGGGATCAAGAACGCACATGGGTGTAACTGGTGGAGAGGCCGAGGGGCCGGTGTTTGCGGCGGCAGACCCCTCACCCTGATTTTCTGCTGAACGCAGAAAATCTGTCCCTCTCCCACAAGGGGAGAGGGCAAGTGCGGTGGTTGTGAGTCAGACGTTGCTGCCGGACGGAGTATAGGCCCAGGGCGATGCGGGGGTCTGGACGGGATCGGGGTCTTTTTCGCCGGCGGCTTTGTGGATTTCGGCGACGAGGGCCGGAGCGAGCTTGAGTTTGCTGGCCAGGGCATCGAGATAGGCGCGCTCGGCGGCGGTGTCGGCCGTGATGGCGATGAGGGAGGCTGCGTAAATCTCGGTGGCGTGCTCGGGCGTATCGGCGCGGGCGGCGACGGCGTTGATGTCGAGGGGGCTGGAGAGTTCGTCGAACACCCAGGCCTTTTCTTCGGCGCTGAGGGACATGCCTTCGAGCTTGGTGAAGATGGCTTCCTTTTCATCGGCGTCGATGCGGCCATCGGCCTTGGCGGCGGCGATCATGGCGCGCACCAGGGATTTGCCGAGTTCTTCCTGGGCGTTCTGATCGGCCGGGGCGGGGATGAAGGCATCCTGCGATGGCTGCTGGGCGGGCGCGGCGCCGGGCTGGTTTTGCTGGTAGTTCTGCCAGGCCTTGTAGGCGAGGCCGCCAACGGCTGCTACGGCGCCGATCTTGACGGCATTGCCGGCCAGCTTGCCCAGGCCCCCGCCGCTGAGCAGCATGCCGGCAGCCAGGCCCGCGGCACCCGTCATGGCGGTGCGCTGGGTGTTCTTGTCGGTCTGGAGGGCTTTGACGATCTGATCGATGTTGAACATTGGCGTTCCCTTGTTGGTGTCTCGGGGACGGAGATGGGCATCGAATGCGGCCCTCGCAAGGCGCAAGGGAAAGGCCCCGGACGTGCCGGGGCCTTTTTTATGCCATCGGAGGGAGGGCCGAGGGCATGAGAGCAATTACTATTACATCGCCGGGGCGGGCGTTGCCGGATCAGTTGCCGGGGCCGGAGTGGCCGGTTCGGCAGCAGGAGCCGGGGTCGCCGGTTCGGCCGCAGGGGCGGCATCAGTCGGTGCCGGAGTAGTAGCCGGGGCGGCGGGTGCTTCCGTCATGGGGGCGGGAGCCGTGGTTTCAGTTGTCGGTGCGGTACCGGCTGGGGTCGACGGGCCCGAATTGGCCGAGAAGACCAGGTAGCCGATAGCCAGCAGCGCAAGGGCGACGATGATGCCAACGAACCAGCCCGTTCCGCTGCTCTCGCGCGTATAAACGGTACGGTTGCCATCGTTGGTATAAACGGTATCGCGGTCAGGGTTAGCCATGAGTTCGCTCCTTTGTTTCACCGTACCAATGAAACGCGGGCTTTTTGTTTTCGTTCCCATTTGCGTGATCACGCTATTCCGAGCCGCGAGGCGGGCGGAATAGTGCTGGTGATTCAAGGGGTTTGGTAATCAGAAAAATTCGGACGAAGCACAGTTTTCAGCGCGCCTGGCCAGTTATTTTTCACAAATCTGGCGATTTTTCCTTGCCGGCCGGCTTTTTCGAGATGCGGTCGATCAGCGCCAGGAACAGGGCCGAGAACACGAAGACCAGGTGGATGATGGTGTACCACATGATGTTCTGGGTGGTGTATTGCGGCACGTTGAGGAAGATCTGCAGCAGGTGGATCGAGGAGATCGCCACGATGGTGGAGGCGACCTTGATCTTGAGGGAGCCGGAATCGATCTGGCCGAGCCAGTGCACGTCGCCGCCATCATCGAAGCGGGAGACGTAGTTCTCGTAGCCGGAAATGATCACCATGACGACGAGGCTGGCGATCAGCGCCGCGTCGATCAGGCTGAGGACCTTGAGGATGGTTTCGGTCTCGTCCATGCCCATCATGTGAGAGGCGAAGTCCCAGAGCTTGGCGGCGAAGGTGACGGCATAGAGCGCCAGCGCGATGCCCAGGCCGATATAGAAGATCACCAGCAGCCAGCGTGATGCCAGGATGATGTTTTCGAGGAAGAGTTCCAGCTGCTTCATGTCGCGCTCCGATGGGCGGGGAAGCCATAGCGAATTTTGGGACGCTGGCAAGGTGGTAACAAAAAAGGCCGGGCTGGTGCCCGGCCTTCGTGTTTGCTGTGACGGCGCCTAGTTGTTGGCGACGGTGATCAGCGGGGTGATGCGCCGGATGGTGACGCGGCGGTTCTCCCGCTCCGCACGCTCGGTGCGGATCTTGAGGTAGCGTTCGCCATAGCCCTGGGTGGCCAGGTTTTCCGGCGGCACGCCGTAGAAGTCGGTCAGGATGCGGGCAACGGTTGCCGCACGCAGATCGGAGAGCTGCAGGTTGGAGATTTCCGAACCCACCGCGTCGGTGTGGCCTTCGATGAGGAAGGTTTCACCCGGATTGGCGGCGAGCAACTGCAACATGCCATTGGCGACGTTGGAGAGAGCGCCGACCTGGTCGCGGCTGATGGTGGCGGCGCCGGTATCGAAGGTCAGGCCACCCACTTCGAGCTTGCGCACGCTGTCACGGACACGGGAAGAGCGCTTGACCTCGTCGATCGAATAGAGGCGGGCGACCTGCTCGACCGGCGGCTGGCGGAAGAAGACTTCAACCTGTTCCTCGTCGGCATAGCGGGAATCGAGCACGTAATCCTGCACCGGAATATTGAGCCGGAGCGGGGGCAGATCGAGGCCCGGATCGCGCCATTCGAGCAATTGATCGTCATAGCGGTCATCGAAATAGGCCAGCACATATTCGCGGCCATCTGGGGTGAAGCGCGACCGGCGCAGGATATCGCCATTGCGATTGCGGACGGTGACGATCTGGCTGCCATCGGGACGCGTGACGGTTTCGCGAGTACGGCCGCGGCTCAGCTGCTCGTAGAACACCTCGTCAGCACCCGGATCATAGAAGCGATCCGTGTCCTGGCCGGGGGTGTTGACGATCAGCTGGGTGCCAATCTGCAGAATAACCTGAGTCAGGGCATCGCCGAACCCGGCCTGCTGGATGACGGTGTTGTTCTGCGTATTGTTCTGCTGGTTGATGACCGTGTTGTTCTGCGTGTTGTTGGTGGTGTTGTTCACCGTCGTGTTGTTGTTGACGATGTTGTTGGTCACGTTGGTCTGGTTGATGATCGTGACGTTCTGCGGCACCTGCTGGGGTTCCAGCGCCTGGATTTCGACCTTCTGGCCTTCTTCCTGGACAGCGGAGCGGAGGGCCGCTTCCTCGGGAACTTCGAAGGCGGCCTGAGCGGCAGCGTCGTCAACCGGGGGAGGTGCCGGGGGCGTTTCCGGAACCGGCTGGACTTCAACCGCGGGCTGGCCTTCTACGGCCGGGGCAGCCTCGACATCCTTGGCGCTATCGAGCACCGGGGCAATCTGCTCCTGGGTGATGCCCTCGGGCAGGGTTTCGATGACCTCGGTGGGCTCGGCTGGCAGTGTTTCGGCTGCCGGAGGCTGAGCCGGATCGACCGCAGGCTGTTCCGCCGGGGCGGTGGGCTGCTCGGCCGGTGCTGCAGGCTGGATGCCGGGCACGGCAGGCAGGGACAGGCCATAGGTGGCCAGGCACGCGTCGATATCGCTATTGCCAGTCTGGGCGCAGAGGGCAGCGATCTGGCTGCGGGCGCCATCGATCTGGGCCTGGGCGGTAGCAGCGTCGCCACCCGACATCAGGTCGGCGACGGCGGCGTTGTAGATGTCGACCTGGGCGCGCAGATCGGCCGAGATATCGACCTGAGCTGCGGGCTGTTCCGGCGCAGGTTGTTCCGGCGCAGGCTGCTCGGCAGGAGCCGGAGCCTCTACCGGAGCAGGCTGTTCGGCCGGGGTTTCGGCCGGAGCTTCTGCGGGAGCAGGCTGCTCGGCAGGGGCGGGAGCTTCAACCGGGGCTGGCGCTGGTTCTTCGGCGGGCGCGGGTTCAACTGCCGGCTGCTCGACGGGAGCAGGCTCGGCAGCGGGTTGCTCGGCGGGGGCAGCTTCAGGAGCGGGCTCCGGCGCAGGAGCTGGTTCGGGCGCGGCCTCGGGAGCAGGCGCGGGCTGTTCGGCCGCGGGCTCGGGGGCCGGTGCGGGCTGTTCTGGCGCCGGCTCAGGCGCAACTTCAGGGGCCGGGGCTGCTTCGGGAGCAGGCTCTGGCGCGGGTGCGGGTTCTGGCGGCGGAGCCGGTTCGGGCTCGGGTGCGGGTTCTGGAGCCGGGGCAGGCTCGGGCGCCGGGGCCGGCTCTGGCGCGGCCTCGGGCTCAGGCGCGGCTTCAGCTGGCGCGGCCGGCTGGGCGGCGATGCATTCCTCGATGGTGGTGAAGCCCGCATCGACGCATTGCTGCGGCAGTTGCGGGGCGTCCTGGGCGAAAACGGCAAGCGGCACTGCGGTGAGCAGCGTCAAGCTTGAGCCGGTCAGGAGCCAATTTCTGAGGCGCATTGTTGTTATCCTTCTTGTCGTCGACTGATCGGGTGGACGTTTGACACCAGCATCACTGTTCATTCTGAACGCTGTGTGAATGGCTTACAGCGGGCGCTCGATACCGTTCCCCTCCCCGGGAATGCCCAGAACGCGGCGGTTTGCGCATACGTTCCCACAATGGTGTGCCGACAGGTGCCCGGCAGATCATGGCATGATTTGGGCGGGTGTGGTTGGCGATGATGCGATCTTCGTGCTAGTCCCGGACTTAACATGCACCAAGCCATCGAAACCACGACCATCGAGACGCGGGGCCAGGGGCTCTACGAGATCAGCCACGCCGCGCGGGACTTTGTCAGTGGGGCTGGCGTCGCGACGGGGCTGCTGACCGTCTATGTCAGGCACACGTCCTGCTCGCTGCTGATCCAGGAAAATGCCGATAGCGATGTGCAGACAGATCTCAACGGCTTCTTTGGCCGCTTGGTGCCCGAGGGTCTGGACTGGCTGGTGCATACTGCCGAGGGGCCGGACGATATGCCGGCCCATATCAAAGCGGCGCTGACGCAGACGTCCATTGGCATTCCGGTGGTCGAGGGCCAGCCGGTGTTTGGCACCTGGCAGGGGCTGTATCTGTTCGAGCACCGCAGGCGGCCGCATCGGCGCGAAGTGGTGCTGCATGTTATCGGGGATGCTTGATGGATTGGGCGGCTATGGCCAGCTATTGGCCCTTTGTGCTCGGGCTGCTGGTAACGGGGGTGGCGTCGGGCATAGCGGCGGGGTTGCTGGGCATTGGCGGTGGCGCCATTATCGTGCCGGCGCTGGCCACCGCGCTGACGGTGTTGGGCTATGATAGCGATGTGGTGCAACATGTGGCGGTGGGGACGTCGCTGGCGATCATTATTCCGACCGGGATCATGAGCGCGCGGGCGCATTTCAAGCGCGGGGCGCTGGATATGAAGGTGTTGCGGCTGTGGGCGCCGTTCATCGTGGCTGGCACGCTGATCGGCGGGCTGATGGCGGGGTGGTTTTCGGGCGATGTGCTGCGCATCGTCTTTGCGGTGATGGCCTTCGTGATTGCCGCCAATATCGTTTCCGGGTTCCAGACCAAGCTGATGGGCCATCTGCATGGCTCGTCGTTGACGCATCGGATTTCGGCGTTCGTGGTGGGTTATATCTCGTCGCTGATGGGGATTGGCGGGGGATCGCTGACCGTGCCGACGCTGGTGGCGTTTGGATCGAGCATGCATGCTGCGGTGGGCACGTCGGCGGGCATCGGGGTGGCGATCGCCATTTCGGGAACGATCGGCTTTGTGATTTCGGGCTGGGGCGTTGCCGGCCTGCCGCCGCTGAGCCTGGGTTATGTGAACCTGGTGGCGTTGCTGCTGGTGGCGGTGCTGGCGGCGCTGTTTGCGCCGGTTGGGGCGGCGCTGGCGCATCGGCTGGACCAGAAGACGCTGAAATATGTGTTCGCGGCGTTTCTGGTGGCGGTCGGGCTGAATATGGTTTGGACCGTGGTGAGCGGGTAGGCCCGTTACCCCCTCCTAGCCTCCCCCTGATAGGGGGAGGGACCGCTCCGTTCTTGTGGCGCTATCGGTGTCCAATAGGCCAAAAATTAGGGTTGGTGGGGGCGGGTGACTACGGGGCCGCCCCCACCGCCCAAGCCCCCCTGCAAGAGAGGGGAAAGGGTTAGGTTATTTCGTGGTGTCGGCCAGTTCCCACTGCACGGACACGTTGATGGTGAAGCTCAGCTCACCCGATTCAACCGGAACCGGTGCGCCGGCCTGGACATCAGCCTTGGCGTACATAGGAGCGGGCTGGGGCTGATTGAAGCCCTGCGACTCGCTAATCGAGTTGATTTCTTCAAGGGCGCTGCCGGCGACATCGGCATAAAGCTCGGCCTTGGTGCGGGCATCGGCAAAAGCGGCCTTGCGGGCTTCGTTATAGAGCGCGGACGGATCGGCCACGGCGAAGCTGACGCCGTTGATGGTGTTGGCGCCGATGGTCACCGACTTGTCGAGGATGGAGCCCAGGGTGTCGAGCTTGCGCACCACGACGGTGACGGTGTTGGACACCTGGTAGCCCTGGATCTTGGGCGGCATGGAATAGCCGTTTTCATCGCGGGCATCGGAATAGACATAGTTCGGATTGACCGAGAAGCCCGAGGTCTGGATATCGCGGGCTTCGATGCCGGATTCCTTGAGCGCGGCGATCAGGTCGGTCATGGCCTTGGTGTTGAGATCAAGCGCTTCGCGGGCAGTGGCGCCCTGGGTGGTGACGCCCGAATTGATATAGGCGGTGTCAGGCGCGGCGGTGACTTCACCACGGCCCTCAATCGAGATCGAGCCGGCATAGGCAGGCATGGCGAAACCGGCAACGAGGGCGAGGGGGGCGAGAAGAGCAAGGCGACGCATGGGACACTCCATAATGTGGCGATGGAGCAATCCCCATCTATTGCGTCAGTATTGCGGCACGCATGAACGCAAGTTGAACGCGCATGTGGAAATCGGTTCATCGCCTGTCGGCGCGTTTTCCGAAACGCAAAACCGTGGCCAGTTTTGCTGGAAACGCTCAGCAAAAAGTATGACTTTAGCCGTGCCGCCCTTGCGCCTGGGGAAACCGCCTTGTACTCACTGGCTAGAGCCTTATGCGATCAAATCGCCGGCTCTAGTTTTCCTGTCGCAAGGTTTTTTGCGAAAAGCCGGTTGCCACCTTTTCGCACCTTGCTTTGATATTTTTTGGGAGAGTGGACGTGAGGCTTTATCCGGATGGGGTGCTTGTTGGCCGGGCCCGGATTGCCGGGCATGACCACCCCAGGATCGTGACGGTGCGCGGCGACCAGCTGGTGGATATCACCAGCGCGGGCCATGCCACGGTGCGCGATATCGCCGAGGCCGGCAATGCCGCCAACTATGTGCGCAGCCAGACCGGGCAGGTGCTGGGCAGCGTCGAGGCCATCATGGCCAATAGCGCGGCTAATGCGCCGGATGCGTCCATTCCGGTATTGCTGTCTCCTATCGATCTGCAAGCGATCAAAGCCTCTGGCGTGACCTTTGTGGTGTCGTTGCTCGAAAGAGTAATCGAGGAACAGGCCCGGGGGGATAAGTCGCGGGCGGATGCGCTGCGGGGCGAAATCCTGGAGCTGATCGGCACCGATCTCAGCGAATTGGTGCCGGGCTCGGAGACGGCCGCCAAGGTCAAGGCGGCGCTGATCGACAAGGGCGTGTGGAGCCAGTATCTCGAAGTGGGGATCGGGCCGGACGCCGAGATTTTCACCAAGGGCCAGCCCATGAGCTCGGTGGGCTATGGCGCTGAAGTCGGCCTGCATCCGATTTCGAGCTGGAACAATCCCGAGCCGGAAGTGGCTTTGCTGGTGACCAGCAAGGGCGAGATTATCGGCGCGACGCTGGGCAATGACGTCAATCTGCGCGATGTCGAAGGCCGGTCCGCGCTGCTGCTGGGCAAGGCCAAGGACAATAATGCTTCGGCGTCGCTGGGGCCGTTTGTGCGCTTGTTCGACGGCGATTTCACGCTTGAGACTATCAAGCAGGCCGAGATTGCGCTGCGGGTCGAGGGCGAAGATGGCTTCGTGCTCGATGGGCATTCCTCGATGAGCCAGATTTCGCGCACGCCGGAGTCCCTCGTGGCCGCCACCATTGGCGGGCATCATCAATATCCGGACGGGCTGGTGCTGTATCTGGGCACCATGTTTGCGCCGGTGCAGGACCGTGGCGGCGCCGGCAAGGGTTTTACCCACAAAATCGGCGACGTCGTCTCGATCTCGACATCCTCGCTGGGCACCCTATCTAACAGGGTGAACCTCTCCACCAAATGCCCGCCCTGGACCTATGGCAGCAGTCATTTGCTGCGCGACCTGGCCAAGGCAAATCTTCTCTGATCTCTCCCCGAAAGGCACATGACATGACCCAATTGCACAAGAACCTCATCGACGGGGAATGGATCGGCTCGGATGGCGTCGAGAATATCAACCCGTCCAATACCGCCGACATCGTGGGCCTTTATGCCCGCGCCACGGCCGAAGAAACCAATCAGGCCATTGCCGCCGCCAAGGCTGCGTTCCCGGCCTGGTCGCGCTCGGGCATTCTGGAGCGCCATGCGATCCTGTCCAAGACGAGCCAGGAAATCATCGCCCGCAAGCAGGAGCTGGGCGAGCTGCTGAGCCGCGAAGAGGGCAAGACCCTGCCCGAAGGCATTGGCGAAGTGACCCGCGCCGCGCAGATTTTTGACTTTTTCGCCGGTGAAGTGCTGCGCCTGGCTGGCGAAGTGCTGCCGAGCGTGCGTCCCGGCGTGGGCGTCGAGATCACCCGCGAGCCGATTGGCGTGATCGGCATCATCACGCCGTGGAATTTCCCGATCGCTATTCCGACCTGGAAGCTGGCGCCGGCTCTGGCCTATGGCAATACCGTGGTGATCAAGCCGGCCGATCTGGTGCCGGGCTCGACCTGGGCCATTATCGACATCCTGGTGCGCAATGGCCTGCCCAAGGGCGTGGTCAATCTGGTGATGGGCAAGGGCTCCGTCGTGGGCCAGACCATGCTGGACAGCAAGGACGTGACCGCGATTTCCTTCACCGGTTCGGTGGGCACGGGCAAGCGCGTTGCCGCCGCCTCGATCGGACACAATCGCAAGTTCCAGCTGGAAATGGGCGGCAAGAACCCGACCGTGGTGCTGGACGATGCGGACCTCAAGGTGGCTGTCGAGAGCGTAGCGCAGTCGGCGTTCTTCTCGACCGGCCAGCGGTGCACGGCCTCTTCGCGCGTGATCGTCACCGAAGGCATCCACGACAAGTTTGTCGAGGCACTGGCCGAGCGCGTGCGTAACCTGCGGGTTGGCGATGCGCTGGACAAGAACACCGAAATCGGGCCGGTGGTCGATCCCAGCCAGCTCAAGCAGGACACCGACTATATCGCCATCGGCAAGGCCGAGGGCGCCAAGCTGGTGGCCGGCGGCGAACTGGTCAAGAAAGACACCGAGGGCTATTTCCTGCAGCCGACGCTGTTCACCGAGGCGACCAATTCCATGCGCATCTCCAGAGAGGAAATCTTTGGGCCCGTGGCTTCGGTCATCCGCGTGAAGGATTATGAGGAAGCGCTGGCGACGGCCAATGACACCGAATTTGGTCTGTCGGCTGGCATCGTGACCACGTCGTTGAAGTATGCGACGCATTTCAAGCGCAATGCCGAGGCCGGCATGGTGATGGTCAATGTGCCGACGGCCGGTGTGGATTTCCACGTGCCGTTCGGTGGCCGCAAGGGCTCGAGCTATGGCCCGCGCGAGCAGGGCAAGTATGCGGCCGAGTTCTTCACCGTGGTGAAGACGGCTTATACCGCTGCTGGTTGATCGGTAGGCGTTTTGTTGCATGTTTGGGGCTCCGCTTTTGCGGGGTCCTTTTTTTGTGCGTGCGGAAGCGCCGCCTGGTGCGGTTTTCGAATAGACGGACGGACCCCGAGACGGCATTCGCCTCGTGATGAATTTAAAAATGAGACGGACGTCGCCTCGGGGTGCCGGGACTTTGTCGGACGGCGCGATCGCAGGCCCCAGCGTTCGCCGTAGCTCCCGCCCGATTGCCTCGTCCGCTCGACCCGGAGCGGAGCGCGACCTCCACTCCCC
>UCAU01000057.1 GCA_900470445.1 Hyphomicrobiales bacterium
CCCTCATTCCCTCCCCTCAAGGGGGAGGGAGGCGAAAGCACTAGCGATTGTATCGCCTACCCGTTCAATTTCCGTAGCACCCGCTCTACCCGGTCCCGCTTGGACTTTTGCGCAATGCCCTTGATGCGCTCGGTCAGCACTGCCAGAAAGCCCGGCTTCTGTTCCGGCGTCATCACGCTTGCCGTTTCCTCGGCATAGGCGGGAAACTGGTTGGGCGCGGCATTCTTGAGCCGCTCGACCAGCAGCGGCACGGCCTTTTGCGCATAACCGGCCCGCGCCAGCTTGACCAGGATCGAAGTGCAGCGATCCTTGGCGATCACCGAGCCCTTGTCGGCCGCCGCCATGATGCGCGGCAATTCGGCCACCAGCGTATCGGCGCGCTGTTCTGCAACGCTGTCCAGTGCTGCCATAGCGCCCCAGACCTGCTTATTGTTCGAACTGGCCAGCGCCTCGAGAAAGACCGGGCAATAACCGCCGACCAGGTCAGGCCGCCGCGCGCCGATCTCGTACAGCACTTTCATGCCGTCATTGCGCTGCCGGCTGGTGCCCGAGCGCACCAAAGCCACGATCTCGGCAATGCCGGCTTTGTCCTCGCGGGCAACAAGCTCTTCGGCCAGTTCGACATTGGGCGCCTCGTCGCGCCGCTCCAATGCCCCCGCCAAGCGATCCGCCATGCCCATCGTCAGGCCTCGATCGCCACGTCGAGCGCCAGCGTCACCATATCCTTGAGCGAGGTCTGCCGCTCATCGGCATTGATCTCTTCCTTGGTGATCAGGCAATCGGTCATGGTGCAGATGGTCAGCGCCTTGACGCCAAACCGCGCCGCCAATGTGTACAGCGCCGCCGCCTCCATCTCGACCCCGATCACGCCATGCTCAGGCAGCGCGCCATACCCGGCAAAACCATCGGCGTGGTAGAAGATATCCGAGCTCAGCATGTTGCCGGCATGAAAGCGCATGCCGGCCGCCTCGGCCTTTTCCGCCGCGGCGCGCAGCAGCCCGAAATCGGCGATGGGCGCAAAATTGAACGCCCCGAACCGGTCCTTGACGATCGCGCTGTCGGTGCTCGCCGCCTGCGCCAGGATCAGGTCGCGCACCTTGACCTTCGCATTGAGCCCGCCACAGGTGCCCACCCGCAGCAGGGTCTTAGCGCCATAGACATTGATCAGCTCGTGCACATAGATCGACAGCGATGGCTGGCCCATGCCGGTGGCCTGTACCGAAACCGGCTTACCCTTCCAAGTGCCGGTATAGCCCAGGCAATTGCGCACCGAATTGACCAATCTGGGCGCCTCGAAAAACGTCTCGGCAATCCATTTGGCGCGCAGCGGATCGCCCGGCAGCAGCACCGCTTCGGCATAGTCGCCCGCTTTGGCATGGTTATGTGGGGTCATTTGGGCTCCCTTGGCTTTGCTCCAAGCATTGCCACCCGAAAGCCCGGACAGCAAGGGCTGGGCCATGACGTCTTGACCCCGTCACGTGTCGGGTCCATTTACGCTGGGCCAAGAATATGGAGCGCTGCCATGGCCGCCAAGATTTTTATCGACGGGGAAGCTGGAACCACGGGTCTGCAGATCCGCGAGCGCCTGGTCGGCCGGCGCGATCTGGAAGTGATCTCCATCGCCGCCGACAAGCGCAAGGATTTGGACGAGCGCAAGCGCCTGCTCAATGCAGCCGATGTCGCCATCCTGTGCCTGCCCGACGATGCGGCCAAGGAAAGCGTCAGCCTGATCGAGAATGACACGACCAGGGTGATCGACGCCTCGACCGCTTATCGCGTCAATCCCGATTGGGCCTATGGCTTTGCTGAAATGGATCGGGGTCAGTCGGAAAAAATCGCCAATGCGCGCTTTGTCGCCAATCCCGGCTGCTGGCCGCAGGGGTTGATCGCCAATGTGCGGCCGCTGCTCGCCGCGGGCCTGCTGCCGGCCGATTTCCCCGTCAGCTATAACGGCATTTCCGGCTATACCGGCGGCGGCAAGCAGATGATTGCCGAATATGAAGCCGCAGGGGAAACAGCCAGCCAGTTCATGCCCTATGGGCTGACCTTCAACCACAAGCACGTGCCCGAAATGACCAAATATACTGGTCTTTCCAGCGCGCCGCTGTTTGTGCCCAATGTCGGCGACTTTGCCCAGGGCATGACCACCTTCGTGCCGCTGCAGCTGGGCCAGCTCGCCAAAGTGCCGAGCGGCAAGGACATCCATGCTGCCATTGCCGACCATTTCGCCGGGATCAAGGACAGCTTCGTCAGCGTTGCGCCCTACGATCCGGCGCTGGGCAAGACTCCGGCCCTCGACCCGCAGGCGCATAACGATACCAATACGATGACGCTGCATGTGTTTGCCAATGATGCCCGCGCCCAGGCCGTGCTCGTCGCCGTCTATGACAATCTGGGCAAGGGCGCCTCGGGCGCGGCCGTGCAGAACCTCAACCTGATGCTGGGCGTCAGCGCCAGGGAAAGCCTGGCGGCCTAGGCACTATCAGTTCGAACCCTCCCCTTCTGGGGAGGGAAACGGCTCCCGCAGGGCGAACCGAACGCTTTCGCCCAATCCCGACTTGACCAAATGCCCGCTTTTGCGCGATGAACCGCCCCAAAGCGAGGTTTTCCGTCATGGACAAGTTCATCACTCTGACCGGGGTCGCGGCACCGCTGCCGATCATCAATATCGATACCGATATGATCATCCCCAAGCAGTACCTCAAAACCATCAAGCGCACCGGGCTGGGCACCGCCCTGTTCTCAGAGATGCGCTATAATGAGGACGGCACGGAAAACCCCGATTTCGTGCTCAACAAGCCGGCCTATCGCGGCGCCAGCATCATCGTGGCCGGCGACAATTTCGGCTGCGGCTCGAGCCGCGAACACGCTCCCTGGGCGCTGCTCGACTACGGTATCCGCTGCGTCATCTCGACCAGCTTTGCCGACATCTTCTACAATAACTGCTTCAAGAACGGCATCCTGCCGCTGGTGGTCACGCCCGACCAGCTCAAGCTGCTGCTCGATGATGCCGAGCGCGGCTCCAACGCCACCCTGACCATTGATCTGGAAGCCCAGACCATCAAGGGTCCCGATGGCGGCACGCTGCATTTCGATATCGACCCGTCCCGCAAGCAGATCCTGCTCGAGGGGCTGGACGATATCGCCGGCACGCTCAAGTCCGACCCGTCCATCACCACATTCGAAACCAAGATGGCGTCCGACCGCCCCTGGCTCTAGTCACCCGATCAAACGGAGAGGCAAAGGCCTCTCCCATCCGCCGAACCCAAAGGGAAAAGATGCAGCGCGTTTCCACCGGCTCCCCGTTCGAGGCTACCTTTGGCTATTCCCGCGCTGTGCGGCACGAAGACACTGTCTATGTCTCGGGCACGACGGGCTATGACTATGCCACCATGACCATGCCTGACGATGTCGGCCAGCAGGCGGCTAATGCCCTGGCCACCATCGACAAGGCGTTGAAAGAGGCCGGCTCCTCGCTGGCGGATACGGTGCGCGTCGTCTATTATGTGGGCGATCGCAATGATGTGGATGCCGTGGTCAAGGCCGTTGGCCCGGTGTTCAAGGATATCCGCCCGGCCGCCTCCATGCTGATCGTGCAGATGATCGAAGCAGGCATGAAGATCGAGATCGAAGTCACCGCCCGCATCGGGGCAGCCAACAGCTAGGGACCAGGCACAGACATGGCGAGCGTATCCAACCCCCAGGGCGCCATACCTCGCACCATGTTAACCGGAGCCCAGCTCGCCCTTGTGCTGCATGCGCTGGGCCTGATCGCCGTGCTATTGGCGCTGGTGCCTATCCTGACCAGCACGCTGGGCACCACCGGTTATCTCGTGGTGTTTGCCTTGTACTGGATCGGCTTCTGCGCGCCGGTCATCGCCATCCATGCCCTGTCGGGCGCGCGCAGCCCGCGCCTGTTCTCGGAAAAGCTCTCGCGGCGCGATTGGTTCGTGCCAGGGCTCCTGCTGATCCAGGTCGTGGCCATCGCCGCCCTGGCCCTAGCGCCCAATACCTCGCTGCTGACCACGCCGGGCCTCATGCTGGCGGCCCTGGTTGCCATTATCAACGGCCCGCTCGAGGAAACCGCCTGGCGCGGCGGCTTCATGACCCGTTTCGCCGACCGGCCCAGGCTCGGCTTCTGGCTGGGCTGGCTGCTGTTTACCGCCTGGCATATTCCGCTCACCCTCAGCCATGGCGTGATCTTTGATGGCGGTGGCGTGGGCCTCGTCGCCGGCGCGGCTGTGCTGGGCCTATTGTGGAACTGGGTCGCCTGGCGCACGGGCTCGGTGTTCTGGGTGGGCCTGGCGCATGCCCTCACCAATATCGCCACCTTCTGGGTGCTGTTCGACCGCAGCGGCTTCGTCTGATTACCAGCCGTAATCGAGCACGGTCAGCGTACGCAGGCGGCCGTCATCGAGCCATTCGATGCTGGAATTGCGATGCATGCCGATCAGCGCGGCGCCCACCGCGCCAAGAATGGGCACATCGCCCTTACGTGGTATCACATTTCGCGGGTAGGTCAGCCGCCCCAGCCGCTGGAAGGGTTCGTCATCCAGCGCGAAGCGCACCCGCTGGCCCATGGACACGCCCGCCGGATCCCAAGGCTGGCACAGTTCTGCCCGGCTCAGCTCGCGCTCCAGATAGGCCGACACATAGGGCATGTGCGCACTGACCCGTTCGGCCAGCAGCAACACGCGATTGTAGTCGTCGGAATTGATCAGAATATTAGGCAGGGGCGCGGAGGGCAGCACGGCAGCGGGCTCGGAGGGAAAATCGTCTATTGTCACTCTATGCCGCACCAATGCCCCGTCAATAGGCATTGCGAATAAAAACTACGCAATTTCGGTCAGCTTTATTGCCCTACCTGCCGGAGTGTGGCAGGTATTTTGCCGCATTGTGCAGCAGTATGCACAATTTTTGATCCAAAGGGTATTTCCAATGACTGACGACAGCCTGCTTGATCGCGCCCTTGTCCGCCTCGAAGAGGCCGCGAGCCACCTTCAGATCGATCAGGATGTCATCGAAAAACTCAAATATCCGCGCGAGACCACCAAGACGCGCCTGCTGATCCGCATGGACGATGGCTCGCGCAAGTCATTCCTGGCCTGGCGATGCCGCTATGACGATACCCGCGGCCCCACCAAGGGCGGCATTCGTTTCCACCCCGAATCCACGATCGAGGAAGTCGAGACCCTCGCCTTCTGGATGACCTTCAAATGCGCGGTGATGAACCTGCCCTATGGCGGGGGCAAGGGCGCCGTGCGGGTCGATCCGCACACCCTTTCCAAGACCGAGCTGGAGCGCCTCTCCCGCGCCTATATGCAGGCCTTTGCCACCACTGTGGGCCCCGATCGCGATATCCCGGCGCCCGACGTCTATACCAATGCCATGATCATGGGCTGGATGGCCGACGAATATAACCAGATCACCGGTAGCGTCACGCCCGCCGTCATCACCGGCAAACCCATCGCTTTGGGCGGCTCGCTCGGCCGCAATGACGCCACCGCCCGCGGCGGCTTCTATCTGGTGCGCCACCTGGCAGAGGAACTGGGCCTTGCGGGCTCCCACACCGTCGCCATCCAGGGCTTCGGCAATGCCGGGCAGTTCTATGCCCAGCTGGCTGCCGCCGATGGCCATCGCATTGTCGCCGTCTCGGATTCGACCGGCGCCATCTACCGCCCCGGCGGGCTGGACGTGGCCCGTCTCATCGCCGGCAAGACTGCGGGACGGCGGGTGACCGAGCTGGCCGCCGAACTGGGCGCGACCGTGATCCCGGCGGACGAATTGATCGGTGTCGAGGCCGACCTGCTGGTACCCGCCGCGCTTGAGGAAATGATCACCCAAGCCAATGCCGCCACCGTCAAGGCCCGGGTCGTACTCGAACTGGCCAATGGCCCGGTAACTGCCGAGGCCGACAAGATCCTGAGCGAACGCGGCGTGATCGTGCTGCCCGATATCCTGGCCAATGCCGGGGGCGTCACTGTCTCCTATTTTGAATGGGTGCAGAACCGCCAGGGCTTCTATTGGGACCTTGAGGAAATCCACGCCCGGCTCAAGAAGATGATGGAGCGCGAAGGCCGCGCCGTTTGGGATATTGCCAAGGACCGTTCCGTCTCGGTCCGCGCCGCCGCCTATATCCACGCCCTGGGCCGGCTATCGACCGCCATCGAGGCGCACGGCACCCAGCCCTTCTTCGCCGGCTAAACGATCCAATCGCCGATCGGCAGCAAGCCGGCCTCGCAAGGGCCGGCTTTTCCTTTGCCAGCGAACCGATCTCATCCCGCGCGCTCTTGCACAGAACTGCAAAATACCTCTATGTCAGCCCAAGCGTAACCACCAGTACGGCGAGGAGCATATTTTGGCCACCCATTCCCTATTTCTGTTGCCGGGCGACGGCATCGGCACCGAAATCATGGTCGAGGTCGAAAAGCTGATCGCCTGGACCAATGCCGAGCAGCTCACCGATTTCTCGACCGAGACGGGTCTTGCCGGCGGCGCGGCCTATGACCAGCATCAGGTGGCCATCACCGACGAAGATACGCAAAAGGCGCTGGCCGCCGATGCGGTGATCTTTGGTGCCGTGGGCGGGCCGAAATGGGACAATGTCCCCTATGAGCACCGTCCTGAAGCGGCCCTGCTGCGCCTGCGCAAGGAAATGGCGGTGTTTGCCAATCTGCGCCCCGCCATCTGCTACCCCGCTTTGGCCGACGCCTCCTCGCTCAAGCGCGAATTGGTTGAGGGCCTCGATATCCTGATCGTGCGCGAACTGACCGGTGGCGTCTATTTCGGCGAGCCCAAGACCATCACCGATCTGGGTGAGGGTCAGAAGCGCGCCGTGGACACCCAGGTCTACGAGACCTATGAAATCGACCGCATCGCCCGCGTCGCCTTCGATCTGGCCCGCACCCGTTCGGGTAAGGTCCACTCGGCCGACAAGAAAAACGTCATGAAGTCCGGCGTGCTGTGGGACGAAGTGGTCAAGGGCGTCGCCAAGGACTATTCCGACATCGAGCTGTACCACATCCTGGCCGATAACGCCGCCATGCAGCTGGTGCGCAACCCCAAGCAGTTTGACGTCATGGTCACCGACAACCTGTTTGGCGACATTCTGTCCGACGTTGCCGCCATGCTCACCGGCTCGCTCGGCATGCTGCCTTCGGCCTCGCTGGGCGCACCCGATCCGGTCACCGGCAAGCGCAAGGCCTTCTACGAGCCCGTGCACGGCTCGGCCCCCGACATTGCCGGCAAGGGCATTGCCAACCCCATCGCCATGATCGCCTCGGTCGCCATGGCCCTGCGCTACAGCTTCGGCATGATCGAGCTGGCCACCAAGATCGAGAACGCCATCTCGGCGGTGCTCAGCGACGGATTGCGGACTGGCGATATCGCGCAGGACAACCGCAAGACGGTCGGCACCGAAGAAATGGGCGCAGCGGTTCTGGCGAAGCTGAAGGCCTAGGCTTTATCGCTTCGGACGAGAGAAGATGTTGACGATGGCGCCATCCGGATCGCGCAGCAGCATGGAGTTATTGCCCCAGGGCATAACGGTCGGCGGCTGAACGATCTCGGCCAGGGCGCCATCGATCACCCTGGCCTGGATGGCCGGCACGTCATCGACCTCCAATTCCAGCATCAAAGATCGGTTGGACCGGGGCACGATTACCCCGCCATTGACCTTGTTGATGATGTCTTCGCTCGAGATGGCGAGGGTGCAGCCTTCCAGCCGGATTTCCGAAAATCCCGGCGCCAGATCAATGGGCTCCACTCCTGTCAGAGCGGCGTAAAAACCCTTGAGCGCCTGGACGTCGGCGGTCACGACACGGATCGATGCAAATTTCACGACAAGCCTCCATAGTCAGGCGGGCTTATCTAGAATGACATGCTGACAGAGCTTGGCAGCATGAAAAAAGGCCCCGGCGCAATGCACCGGGGCCTTTTTATTCAAACCGGCCAAATTACTCGGCGGCAGCTTCTTCAGCGGCCGGCGCTTCCTTGGGGGCGTTCTTGGCTTCTTCGATAGCAGCGGCCTTGGCGGCCTTCTCGTCGGCGCGGGCAACGGCCTTCTCGCCGGGCTTGGCCTTGTTCGGGTTGTTGCGGGCATCGCGCTTGGCAACGCCGGCAGCATCGAGGAAACGCAGCACGCGGTCGGTCGGCTGGGCACCAACGCCGACCCAATGGGTGGCGCGTTCGGCATTGAGCACGACGCGGCCTTCATTGTCCTTGGCCAGCAGCGGATTGAACGTGCCGATCTTTTCGATGAAGCGGCCATCGCGGGGCGAACGGGCATCGGCAATCACGATGTGGTAGAAAGGACGCTTCTTGGTGCCACCACGGGCGAGACGGATTTTGAGGGACATTCTGGTTTTCCTTGAGGTTAGCTAATCGAGTTATTTCTTCTTGCCCAGGCCGGGAAGGCCAGGGAAACGAGGAGCCCCGCCGAGACCGGGCAAGCCCGGAAGGCCGGAGCCGGATTTGAGCAGCGCGCCGACATCGCTGGGCAGTTTCTGAGCGATCTGCGGCTGGGCCGAAGGCAGGCCCTGTAATTGCTTGGGATCGATACCGGCCTGGCGGGCCATTTGTTCGAGCTGGGCCGGGTCCATCTTGGAAATGTCCGGCATGCCGCCAAGCATGCCACCCATCTTGCCGCCGAACATGCCACCAAGCGCGCCCATGCCGCCCTTACTGACCTTTTTCATCATATCGGCCATCTGGCGGTGTTGCTTGGCCAGCTTGTTGATTTCGCTGACCTCGACCCCGGCGCCGGCGGCAATGCGCTTGCGGCGGGAAGCATTGAGCAGGTCGGGCTCGGCCCGCTCTTTCTTGGTCATCGAATTGATGATGGCGATCTGGCGATCGAACACCTTCTCGTCGATATTGGAATTGGCCATGGCTTTCTTGATCTGGCCGGCGCCCGGCATCAGGCCCATGAGGCCACCCATGCCGCCCATCTTTTTCATCTGGATCAGCTGGCCGCGCAGATCGTCGAGGTCAAAGGAGCCCTTTTTGAGCTTCTTGGCCATCTTCTGGGCGTCTTCGGCCGAAACATGCTCGGCGGCCTTTTCGACCAGCGAAACGATGTCGCCCATGCCCAGAATGCGGTCGGCAATGCGCGAGGGATGGAAATCCTCGAGCGCATCCATTTTTTCGCCGATACCGATCAGCTTGATCGGCTTGCCGGTGGCCGCCCGCATCGAAAGCGCCGCGCCGCCACGGCCATCGCCGTCGACACGGGTCATCACGATACCCGTCACATCGAGCCGGCTATCGAAACTGCGCGCCACATTGATCGCGTCCTGACCGGTCAGGGCATCGACCACCAGCAGGATTTCATGCGGCTTGGCGATCGCCTTGATCTCGGCCGTTTCGGCCATCAGCTCTTCATCGATATGGGTGCGACCCGCCGTATCGAGAATGAGCACGTCATAGCCGCCCAGCCGGCCTTCGCGCTCGGCGCGGCGGGCAATCTGGACCGGGGTTTCTGACGTAACGATGGGGAGCGTATCCACGCCCACCTGTTCGCCCAGCACGCGCAGCTGCTCCATGGCCGCCGGACGTCTTGTATCGAGCGAAGCCAGCAGCACCTTTTTCTTTTGCCGATCCTTGAGGCGCTTGGCGATCTTGGCCGTCGTCGTGGTCTTGCCCGAACCTTGCAGACCCACCATCAGCAAGGTGACGGGCGCGGGAGCATTGAGATCGATCGCAACGGCGGTCTCGCCCAATACGGCGACCAGCTCGTCATGAACGATCTTGACCACTTGCTGGCCCGGCGTCACCGAACGGGTGACTTCCACGCCCACCGCGCGGTCCTTGACCTGTTCGACAAAGGCCCGGACCACTTCGAGCGACACGTCGGCCTCGATCAGCGCGCGGCGAATTTCGCGCAGCGCCACATCGACGTCGGCTTCATTCAGCGCGCCGCGGCCACGAAGCCCATCAAAGATTTTGCCAAGCCGGTCGGAAAGGCTCTCGAACATATTTTATTCCCTTTTCGCTCACGGGCCGCACCGCTACGCCACCGACGCGCTAAATCCGCGCTGGCGGCTTCGCTGGCCCTCCGCGGGGGCGGCGAATGATCGCCGGGGTCCTCGCTTCGCTCGTCCAATGAGCCATATGGTATCCATCAGTCCAAACGCCAAACTCACCCGCGGGCGCAACGCGCTGGCGGATGGTGGCCTCCGGGATCGGTTTATACCACAAGGGGTCCCGGTCGGCTGGTCAGGAGCAAAGCCTGATGAATGGGCTGGCTTTAGGGGAAAGCCGGCGCCGAGTCAAGGAAAGCAGCCTTCTCGGCCAGCCGGGCCAGCACGAGCGTAACATTTCCCGCCGCCTGCTCGACGCTTACCGCAAAACCTGCCGCCTCCAGGCGTTGCCGCGACAGGCTGGCAAATCCCGCCCCTTTGCCGCTGCCCGGCGGAGGCTCGAAAGCCAGCACCACAAGCCCAGCGGGCTTTAACAGACCTTTGAGCAGCCCGGGCCAGCTATCCCCCAGCCGGAGATTGAAATCGAGATTGATCGCAATGATCGCGTCAAACCGCTCGCCAGCGAAATCGGCCGCTTCCAGCGCCTCGGCCCGCACGATCAGCCGTCCCTCCGCCACCGCACCCGGCGCGCTTGCGGCCACGGCTGCGACCATCTTGGGCGATCGATCGAGCGCAACGACCCGGCTCACCCTGGGCTGCTCCAGCAATAGCCGCACGGCGACGCCATGACCGCAGCCGACTTCAAGCATGGCCTGCGACCCGTGCGGATCAAGGGCGGCGACCGCCGCACTATGGCGGGATGCAATGGGCATGGCCCAGTTTGCGGCGCACCAGGCCTTGGGTCAAGCCGACACGAGCACTGGCAATTTTGCGGCACTTCCGCCATATAGAGCCGATATGAACTTCCCATGGGCGAGGCAAAAGTGAACGGCGTGCCGTTTCTCAAGATGAACGGGCTGGGCAACCAGATCATCGTGGCCGATATGCGCGGCCGCGCCGATCGGGTGACGCCGGCTGCCGCCATTGCGCTCAATGCTACCGCTGGCACTGGGTTCGACCAGATCATGGCCATTCATGATCCGAAAACGCCCGGCACTGCCCATTATATCGAGATCATCAATTCCGATGGCAGCCTTGCCCAGGCCTGCGGCAATGGCATGCGCTGCGTCGTGCAGTTTTTGGCTTCGGAAAGCGGTCAAAAGACCTTCATGTTCGAAACCGTTGCGGGGCTGCTGTTCGGGGAAGAGCATGAAGACGGCATGATCACCGTCGATATGGGCACGCCAAAGCTCGCCTGGTACGACATTCCCCTGGCCGAAGAATTCGCCGATACCCGCCAGATCGAGCTGCAGATCGGGCCGATCGATGCGCCGGTGCTGCATTCGCCATCGGTCGCTTCCATGGGCAATCCGCATGCCACATTCTGGGTGCATGACGATGTGTGGAACTATGCCTTGGACCGGTTCGGGCCGATGCTGGAAAACCATCCGATCTTCCCCGAGCGGGCCAATATCTCGATCGCGCAAGTGCTGACGCCAGACCGCATCATCCTGCGCACCTGGGAACGCGGCGCCGGCCTCACGCAAGCCTGCGGCACTGCCGCCTGTGCTGCAGTAGTCAATGGCGCCCGCACCCGCCGCACTGCCCGCAAGGCAACCGTCACCCTTCCGGGCGGCGATCTGGTAGTGGAATGGCGCGCCGATGACCATGTCGTGCTGACCGGCCCCGCGGAGCGCGAATGGGTCGGCACGCTCGACCCCGCCACTGGCGGCTGGACCCGCGCCGAGGAAGCGGCCTGATGGCCGTCGAGACGCTGACATTCGGCTGCCGGCTCAATGCCTATGAAGCCGAGGTAATGAAGGCCGAGGCCGAAAAGGCCGGGCTGGACAATGCCATCATCATCAATACCTGCGCGGTGACTGCCGAAGCCGTGCGTCAGGCCAAGCAGGCCGTGCGCAAGGCCCGTCGCGACAATCCGGACGCCCGCATCATCGTCACCGGCTGCGCCGCCCAGACCGAGGCGCGCAGCTTTGGCGATATGGCGGAAGTCGATCTGGTCATCGGCAATAATGACAAGATGAAAGCCGAAAGCTACCAGCCCATGGTGTTCGGCCTGCCCCTCAATGACAAGGTGCAGGTCAACGACATTATGAGCGTGCGGGAAACCGCCGGGCATCTGATCGAGGGCATGGATGGCCGCGCGCGGGCCTTCGTGCAGGTGCAGAATGGCTGCGATCACCGCTGTACGTTCTGCATTATTCCCTTTGGCCGTGGGCCGTCGCGCTCGGTACCGATGGGCATGGTGGTCGATCAGGTCAAAAAGCTTGTCGCCAATGGCTATGGCGAAGTGGTGCTGACCGGGGTGGATATCACCTCCTATGGCCCCGATTTGCCGGGCACGCCGACCTTGGGCAAGCTGACCCAAGCCATCCTGCGCCATGTGCCGGACCTGCCGCGCCTGCGCATTTCCTCGATCGATTCCATCGAGGCGGATGAGGCGCTCTATGACGCCATTGCCAGCGATATCAGGCTGATGCCGCATCTGCATTTGAGCCTGCAATCAGGCGACGACATGATCCTCAAGCGCATGAAGCGCCGCCATTCGCGTGATGACGCGCTGGCTATCGTTGCAAAGCTGCGGTCCCTGCGTCCCGAAATGGTGTTTGGCGCCGATATCATTGCCGGCTTCCCCACCGAAACCGATGAAATGTTCGAAAATACCCGCCGCATCGTCACCGAGGCGGACCTGACCTATCTGCATGTCTTCCCCTATTCGCCGCGCGAAGGCACTCCGGCCGCGCGCATGCCGCAGGTCAATAAGCGCGTGGCGCGGGATCGCGCCGCCGTGCTGCGGGCGGAGGGCGAGGCGCAGTTCCAGAAGCTGTGCGCCAGCCGCGTCGGCAAAATTGAGAATGTGCTGATCGAGCGCGACGGGCTGGGCCGCACCGAGCAATTCGTGCCGGTCGCCGTGCCGGGAGCGCAACCGGGCGAGCTGCTGGCCGTTCGCATCACTGCCACGGCCGCCGATGGCCTGGTGGGTGAAGCCCTGCGCGAAGCGGCGTGACCTCGCCGCGACGAATGACCTTAAAGGCGAATGCATGACCGACAAGAAGCCGGGATTTTTCAAGCGATTGTTCGGTGGCGAGACCAGCCAGCCGGCGCCGCAACCCGTGCCGCCACTACAGCCGCAGGAGGTTCCCCAGGAGCTTCCGGTCGAGCCGCCACGGGAAGTCCCGCCGCCGATCGATCCCGTGCCCATGCCAGCCGAACCGGTGCCACCGGTCCCCGCGCCGGAACCCGAACCTGTGCCGGCGCCTCAGCCGGAGGAAATCCCGCCGCCCGGGCCGCCCGAGACGACGCCTGACTATCTTGAAGATGTCGAGGAAACGGCCAGTGCCGAGCGCGATGTTGTTGTCCCGCCGCCTCCGCCTGTGGCGCCCCAGGCGCCGCAGCAGGGTTGGTTCGCGCGCCTCGCGTCCGGCCTCAAGCGCTCCTCTGACCAGCTCAGCGGCTCGATCACTTCGGTGTTCACCAAGCGCAAGCTCGATGCGGCGACGCTGGATGAGCTGGAAGATGTGCTGATCCAGGCCGATCTGGGCATCGAGACGGCCACGGCCATCACCGAAACGCTGCGCCGCGACCGCTTCGACAAGGATGTCACCGGCGAAGATGTGCGCGCCGTACTCGCCGCCGAGGTGGAAAAGGTGCTGGGCCCGGTGGCGCGACCGCTGGTGATCGATCCCGGCCAAAAACCCTTCGTCATTCTGATGATCGGGGTCAATGGTTCGGGCAAGACCACCACGATTGGCAAGCTGGCGCAGAAATTCGCCGCCGAAGGCAAGTCCGTCATGCTGGCGGCCGGCGATACGTTCCGCGCCGCCGCCATCGAGCAATTGCAGATCTGGGGTCAGCGCACCGGCGCGCCGGTGATCGCCCGGCCGGCCGGTTCGGATGCTTCGGGCCTCGCCTTCGATGCCATGACCCAGGCGCAGGCCGAAGGTCGCGATATTTTGATCATCGATACGGCGGGCCGGTTGCAGAACCGCGACGAGCTGATGAACGAGCTCGAAAAGGTCATCCGCGTGATCAAGAAGGTCGACCCATCCGCGCCCCATGCCACGCTTTTGACGCTGGACGCCACCACCGGCCAGAATGCCATGCGGCAGGCCGAAGTCTTTGGCCAGCGGGCCAGTGTGACCGGGCTGGTGATGACCAAGCTGGACGGCACGGCCCGTGGCGGCATCCTCGTCGCCATCGCCAAGAAGTTCGGCCTGCCGGTGCATTTCATCGGCGTGGGCGAAGGCGTGGATGATCTCGAACCCTTCGCCGCCGCTGACTTCGCCCGCGCCATTGCCGGCCGCGAGTGAGGCTTGGCCGCAATCTTACCACGCTGGCAGGTTAAGCGCCGGCTTGCATCATTACGCGCCTGCGCCCACATTGCGGCAGTGCCGAACTTGAAGAACCGAAAATCGCATGACCGAAAAAACCGCCGAAGCTGAGGTCAATTGGGACGAGCTGCGTCCCCAGCTCATCAAGATGGGGCTCGAACTCGGTCCGCTGATCGTCTTCTTCATCGCCAATGCGCGGGCCGATATCTTTGTCGCCACCGCCTGGTTCATGGGCGCCATGGTGCTGTCGCTGGTGCTGACCTGGGCGATCCTCAAGAAGATCGCCATCATGCCGCTGGTGACCGGCGCAGTCGTGCTCGTGTTCGGCGGGCTGACGCTATGGCTGCAGGACGATACATTCATCAAGATCAAGCCGACCATCACCAATTCCCTGTTTGGCGCGGTGCTGCTGGGCGGATTGCTGTTTGGTCATTCGCTGCTGAAATACGTGTTCGGCGACGTCTATAAGCTGCGCCCCGAGGGCTGGAGCAAGCTGACGCTCAATTGGGGTATTTTCTTCTTTGTGCTGGCCATTCTAAACGAAGTGGTGTGGCGCGGCGGCAATGCCTATTTCCCCAATGATCCCAAGGCGGCGACCGACCTCTGGGTGGCGTTCAAGGTCTGGGCCACCATGCCGCTGACCGTGATTTTCTCGATCAGCCAGGTATCGCTGCTCAGCAAATATGCCGCCACGCCCGAACCCAAGCATGTCCCACCGATTGTGGTGGAAAGCTAGGCGCTACAGCGTTTCAGTAGACCTCATCCTGAGCCCGTCGAAGGACGAGGTCGTGGCACGCTCAGCGCAAGCGACCTCGTGGTTCGACAAGCTCACCATGAGGTCTCTTCGTCAGAGCCCGCCCATCTTGCAGATAAAGTCCCACTCCGCGTCGCTGACCTTGGAGACCGAGAGGCGCGAGAGCTTGACCAGTTCGAGGTTTTCCAGCTCCGGCGTGGCTTTGATGGTGGCCAGGGTCACCGGCTTGGGCAGGGGTTTGACCGCTTCCACATCGACGCATTCCCACACCACCTGACCCTTGTCATTGGGCTCGGCCGTGCTGTCGGGATGGGCGAGGGCGATCACCTTGATGATGCCCACGATCTCCTTGCCGATATTGGAATGATAGAAAAAGGCCAGGTCGCCCAGTGCCATGGCGCGCATATTGTTGCGCGCCGTGTAATTGCGCACGCCGTGCCATTGCTCGGGCTCGCCGCGCTTGGTCTTGGCCATCATGTCATCGAAGGAGAAGACATCGGGCTCGGACTTCATCAACCAATAGGCCATGGTTTTAGTCCTTCTTGGTCATGTTGTTGATCGCCAGCCGCCAGGGCTTGATTTCGTAGCTGGCAAAAATGCCCGCATCGATAAAGGGATCGGCCATGAAACTCGCCGTTGCATCCTCGATGGTTTCGGCCTCGATGACCATCAGCGAGCCTTCGGGCGCCCCGGCCTCGTTCAGCAGCGCGCCGGCCAGGACCAGCTTGTCACCCAGGCTGTTGAGGTGGTCCAGATGCACTGGGCGCACGGCGGTGCGCTGCTCGCCGCTACCGGGCTTGTCCTTGGCGATCATGGCAAAAAGCATCGACTAATCCTCGCGTTTGAGCGGGCGGGACATCAGCCCCGCCACCACTGTGGCAATATCGGCTCTGCCGCTGAGCACAGCCTCGACGGCATGCACCAGCGGCGCATCGACCCCAAGGCTTTTGGCCAGGGCATCGGCGACGGGCGTCGTCGCGACCCCCTCGGCCAGCTTGGCGCCCCCGGCAATGATCTCTTCCACCGTTTGGCCGCGTCCCAGCGCCATGCCGAACTGATAATTGCGCGACTGCACCGACGTGCAGGTCAACGTCAGATCGCCCAGCCCGGCAAGGCCGGTCAGCGTGGTGGCCGAGCCGCCCATGGCGGTGACCATGCGGGCCATTTCGGCATAGGCCCGGGCAATCAGCGCCGAGCGGGCCGAAGCGCCCAGATCCGCGCCGTCCACGGCGCCGCAGGCCAGCGCATAGACATTTTTCAGCGCTCCGGCGACTTCGACGCCGATGCGGTCATCGGCGGCATAGGGGCGGAAGCTGGGGCCGGCCAGAGCCAAGGCCAGCGCCGAGGTCTGTGTTGCATCGTCGCCCGCCAGCGTTACCGCCGTGGGGCGGCCTGCCGCGACATCAGCGGCAAAGCTGGGGCCGGAAAGTACGAAGGGGATGGCCTCAGGGGCCATGTCGAACAGGATCTCGCTCTGACGGTCGAGCGTGCCGGTCTCGAGCCCCTTGGCCGACAGGATCACCGGCTTGCCTACCAGCAGATCAGGCGGAATGGCGCCCAGCGCGGCGCGGCTGGCTTGCGCTGGTACGGCGAGAATGACGATATCGGCGGGTCCCGCTTCGGTCGTGGCGATGACGTTCCGATGCAGCACCTGCTTGCCGAGATAGCGGGCATTGGTGTGACTGCTATTGATATCGTCGACTTGGGCGCCATCCCGCGCCACCAGCGACACGCTGCGGCCGGCCATGGCTGCCGCCTGCGCTAAAGCGGTGCCCCAGGCGCCGCCACCGATGACGCTGACAGTTTCAAGCCGCATCGGATGTCACCTTCATATCAGGCAGATCGAGCGGCCAGCGGGGGCGCGCGGTGAAATCGAGGTGATCGGTCGCGCCCAAGGCAAAGCGCTCGGCGCCGGCCCAGGCGACCATGGCGCCATTATCGGTGCAGAGCGCAATCGGCGGCACGATGAGCGTGGCGTCGGCCGCAGCACAGGCCTTGTCGAGCGCCGCGGCGATAGTGCGATTGGCCGCAACGCCGCCAGCGACGACGAGCTGCGGCTTATGGTCCGGCAATTCGGCCTTGAAGCGCGCCAATGCCTGCCCGGCGCGGACGGAGACGACTTCAGCCACGGCGGCCTGGAAGCTGGCCGCGATATCGGCCACGTCCTGGTCCGATAGCGGCGCCAGTGCTTCGGCCTGCAGCCGCACGGCGGTCTTGAGGCCGGAGAAGGAAAAATCGAGCCGCGCCTCGCGCAGCAGCGGGCGGGGGAATTTGAACCGCTTGGGATCGCCCGATTTGGCAATGGCTTCCACGGCGGGACCGCCGGGATGGCCCAGGCTCAACAGCTTGGCGACCTTGTCGAAGGCTTCGCCCAAAGCGTCGTCGATCGTGGTGCCCCAGCGCTCATAGTTCCCGACGCCGCGCACCAGTACGAATTGGCTATGTCCACCTGAGACCAGCAGCATCAGATAGGGAAATTGTACGCCATCGGTCAGCCGCGCTGTGAGCGCATGGGCTTCGAGGTGATTGACCGCGATCAGGGGCTTGTCCAACGCGGCGGCCAGCGCCTTGGCGGTGGTCAGCCCCACCAGCACGCCGCCGATCAGGCCCGGTCCGGCGGTGGCCGCGATGGCATCGACATCACCCAGTGCAAGTCCGGCCTCGCGGCAGGCCTGGGCGATGATATGATCGAGATAGGTGACATGGGCGCGGGCGGCGAGCTCGGGCACGACGCCGCCGAAAGCGGCATGTTCATCGAGCTGGCTGCGCACCACATTGGAGCGAATCACGGCCTTGCCCGCGGAATCGCGCACGACTATGGAGGCCGCAGTTTCGTCGCAGCTGGTCTCTATGCCTAGAATGGTGGCTTGCGCTTGCCGGGTCACGACGAAGTGGTTACTCCCTGAAGCATCGCGCGGAAAATTTCCGCCAGAACGATGCGACGTAAAGTCGAGCCTTTGCCTACTATAGGACGCCAAGAGATTGCAATCGTCAGCCCCCTTCGCCCGGATCGGAACACGCGGTAGCCCGCTGGCACTGGCACAGGCGCGGCTGGTGCGGAAGTTGTTGTCAGAGGCGCATGGCGTACCCGAGGATGACATCGCCATTCAGGTGATTTCGACCGGCGGCGACCGCAGCCAGGCCAGCAATGCCAGCCTGATCGAAATCGGCGGCAAGGGCCTGTTCACCAAGGAAATCGACGAGGCCATGCTGGCTGGCGTGGTCGATATCGGGGTGCATTCCTCCAAGGATGTGGCGACGCGCCTGCCCGATGGCATTGCGCTGGCGGCTTTCCTTGAGCGCGAGGATGTGCGGGACGCCTTTATGTCGGTGAGGGTGCAGAGTCTCGATCATCTGCCCGAGGGCGCAAAATTCGGCACCTCCTCTATTCGCCGGGCGGCGCAGGTGTTGCGCCAGCGGCCAGATCTGGAGATCGTGCCGTTCCGCGGCAATGTCGGCACGCGGCTGCAGAAGCTGCTCGATGGCGTGGCTGATGCCACCATGCTGGCGATGGCCGGGCTCAATCGGCTGGGCGAGGGGCATCGTGCGACGGCTTTGCTCGATCCCGAAATTTTCATGCCGGCGCCGGCTCAGGGGGCTATCGGCATTGCCGTTCGCCCAACCGATACGCGGATTGCTGATCTCGTCGCCGTACTCGATCATGCCCCGACCCATACGGCCATTGCTGCCGAACGGGCCATGCTGGCCGTGCTTGATGGCTCCTGCCGTACGCCGGTGGGCGCGTTGAGCCGCCTTGAGGGTGGCGTTTTGACGCTCAAGGGGCAGATATTGAGCCTTGATGGCAAGACCGCCTTTGACAGCGCTGCGACCGGGACCGATCCTTTGGCGCTGGGCAAACAGGTCGGTGACGATCTGATCGCCCAGGCTGGCACCGAATGGCTGGCGCAATGGGCCGCTACATGACGGCAATGCTGGTCACCCGCCCCGAGCCGGATGCGCAATCGAGCGTGCTCAAGCTGGCGGCTTTGGGGATCGAGGCTGTTGCCGCGCCGGTCATGGTGCGCCAGACGCTTGATAGCAGCGTGCCGCCGCCCGAGGGCTTCGCGGCCATGGTGCTGACCAGCGCCAATGGCGTGCGCGCACTGGCCGATCGGGGACTGGTCGAGCAATATCGGCATTTGCCGGTGTTTGCCGTGGGCGACCGGACGGCGTTTGAAGCGCGTGAACATGGCTTTGCCGAGGTGACCAGCGCCGAGGGCACCTTTGCCGATCTGGTTAATCTCATTGCCCGGGCGCGGCTGAGCGGCCCGGTCTTCTATCCGGCGGGCAAGCATCAGAGCGGCGACCTGGGCAAGGCGCTGGCGCCGTTTGGTGTGATGGTGGCGACGGCACGGCTCTATGAAATGGTGGCGCTGGATAGCCTGCCGGAGGAGGCTTTGACAGGCCTGACCGATGGCTCGATCGGGGCCGTTCTGGTCTATTCGCGCCGCACCGCCGAGATTTTTGCCCGGCTGGCAGGCCAGCTCGATCGGGCCCGGCGCAGCGCCATTGCCATGCTCGCCATGTCGGAAGCGGTGGCCGAGCCCTTGCTGGAAAATCACTTCAATCGCATTAGCCTCGCCGACCGGCCCGATGAAGATGGCATGATGACGCTCGCACTGGCTTTTGCCCGCGAGCAAACTGGGCCATGATCGGCACCAAGAACCAAGGAGTCCGCGCATGGCCGACCCAAAGGGCAACGACCCCAAAGCGACCCAGGGCAAAGCAGCCGACAATCCGGCTGTAGCCAAGCCCGAACCGGCGAAATCCGGCGCGGTCCGCCCGCCTGTGCTCGACCTGCAAGCGCGCGAGACCGGGGCTGGTGCCAAAAAGCCCGAGCCGCCGCGCGAGTCTGCCGACAAGCCGGCTGCAGAGAGTGTTCGCGAGACGCCCAAACCGAGCGCCAGTGCTCCGCCGCCGCGTGCGGCTTCGCCCGTGCTGCCCACCATCGCTGGCGGCGTGCTCGGTCTTGCTGCGGCCTATGGGCTGGCCTGGTTCGGCCTGTGGCCAACCACGCCTGCTCCGACACCGGCCGCCGACCCGCGGCTGGCCCAATTTGCCAGCGCCATTCCCGAACTCGAAACGGTGACCAATACGACCCAGTCGGAATTGGCGACGCTGACGCGGCGCGTGGCCGGGCTCGAAAGCAACGGACCGGCAAGTTCCGGCGCCGAACCCGTCGATCTCGCCCCGATCCAGACCGAGATTTCGGCCCTGACCCAGCGCATCGACACTTTGGCAAATGCCCCGGCCGCACCCGGCGATACGGCAGTTGTTGAGGGGCTACGCACCGAATTGGCGGGCCTGACGACGCGGCTTGATGAACTAGGTGCCCGGCTGGGCAGTGCCGAGGCCAATCTGCGCAATCTCGACACCACGGTGAGCCAGACCACGGCCACCCTGGCGGGACAACCCGCCGATATTGGCGCCGTGCTGCAATTACCGCTGATTCTATCGGGCTTCGAATCGGCCTTTTCGACCGGCCGGCCTTATGAAACCGAATTAGCCGCCCTGCGCGCCGCCGTGCCTGATGCAGCGATCCCGACGTCCATCGCCAATGCGGCGGCCAGCGGTCTGCCGCGGCCCGATGTCATCGCGCAGCGCTTTGCCGATGTGCTGCCGGCCATTCTGGCTGGACGGCCGGCCGATCCGGCGGCCGGCTGGCAGGATGGCGCGGTGGACTGGTTCCGCTCCGCCATTGCCCTGCGACCGACCGGCGAGATCGAGGGCGATTCGCCCGATGCCATTGCCTCGCGCCTCGAGGGGGCCATTGCCCGACGGGACTTCGCCGCTGCGAAAACCCTGTTCGATAGCCTGCCCGCGCCCATGTTGAGCGCGGCAGGCGATGTTCCGGCTCTGGTGGCCACCCAGGCCGAGGCCGCAGGTTTCCTTGAACAGTTGCGCGCCCAAGCGCTGGCCGGCGAGGTTCGCCCATGATCCGGCTCGCCTCCTGGATCATCGGCAGCCTGGTCGTGGCGGCGCTGGCCGCCTGGATGATCGCCTTGCCGGGCACCTTGACGCTGGAAGTGGCCAATTATCGCATGCAGCCCCGGTTGGGCGCGGCCATTGTCATGTTCCTCATCGTGGCGCTGGTCATCATTTTTATCTGGTCGCTGATCCGCCGCGTGTTGACGGCGCCGCGCGCCATGGCCCGCCGCAATCGCGAAAAGCGCCGGGAACAGGGTGTCGAAGCCCTGTCCGACGCCATTGTCGCGCTGCAGGCCGGCGATCCCGCCCGTGCCCGTGCGCTGGCGCGCGAGGCGCAGTCCCGCCTGCCGGCCAATGCGGCGGCGCGCCTGCTCGAAGCCCGTGCCGATCTGGCTTTGGGCGATATGTCGGCGGCCCGCGAGCATTATCGCGCCCTGATCGCCAGCGAGAAAACCGCGGTGGCGGCGCTGACCGGGCTTTACGACCAGGCCCGCGCCCAGCATCGCCCCGAGGCCGCCCTGACCTTTGCGCGCAAGGCGCTGACGCTGGCGCCAACCAGTGGCTGGGCTGCCGAGGCCGTGTTCGATGACCTGACCAAGCGCGGCCAATGGGCCGAAGCCGTCGCCATGGTCAATGCCGAGGCCGCAACCAGCCGCGAAGCCCGCGCTGCCAAGCGCCGCCGCCAGGCGGTGATCGAAACCGCCCGCGCCCGCGAAGCCGAGACCAGCGCGCCGCTTTCGGCGCTCGACCATGCGCTGACTGCGCTCAAGCTCTTGCCCGATTTCGTGCCGGCAGCCCTGATTGCCGCACGCATCCACATCAATCGCGGCGAAACGCGCAAGGCGATGAGCCTGTTGCGGCGCATCTGGCGCTCCACCGGGCATCCCGATATTGCCGCGCTCTATGCCCATGCCCAGCCCGGCGCTTCGGCGATCGACCGGCTCAAGCGGCTGGGCGAAATCATCGAGGTCCCACCGCCGCATCGTGCCGCCGGCATGGCGCTGGCTCGCGCGGCGATCGATGCCTATGACTGGCCGCTGGCGCGCAAGGCGCTGGAACCCTTTGTCGGGGCCGATGCCACCCAGGGTGTCGCCAGCCTCATGGCCGAAATCGAGGAAGGCCAATCGGGCGACCAGGGCAAGTCCCGAGAATGGCTGGCCCGGGCGGTGCGGGCGCCGCGTGATCCGGCCTGGACGGCCGATGGCCTCGTCAGCGATGAATGGGAGCCCATCTCCCCGGTCACCGGACGGCTCGATGCCTTTGAATGGAAGGTGCCCGTGGCGTTGACCGGGCGGGCCGTGCAACCGGCCGCGCCAGCCGGTTTGCAATTGCCTGGTGCCGATCCCGCCTTGCCTCTTGCACCGGCAGAAAACCCAACGTAAAAGACCCAGCGTTCCGCTGCGGCGGACGGGCCGCTTTAGCTCAGTTGGTAGAGCACATCATTCGTAATGATGGGGTCAGGTGTTCGAGTCACCTAAGCGGCACCATAATTCTCTCGACATCACGGGCCGGGCGCTGTCCTCTCTTGCGGAGGCCATGGCGACATGCCGGCCCAAAGGACAGCGCAGATGACCGAAAAGACCCCCCTGCCGACCAAGCTCATCGTGCTGCTGGCCTTCGACAAGGGCGAGGATGGCGAGCTGTTCCCCGCCTTTGAAGCGCGCGAAATGCGCGACGAATCCACCGCCATGCGCACCGGCCGCGATCTTGCCGGCAAGCATGCCGGGGTGATTGCCTGGTCGCGCTCGGCCGATCTGGTCAATGGCGAATTCGGCGATCCCGTCGTGCTGTTCCAGCATGGCGATGTGCCGGATATGGACTGATATTTTCGCCAGCCTAGCCGTGCCGGCGATTGGCCTGAACCAGGCGCCGCGGTGCATTGAGCCGTCCGATCAACTCGGCAATGTCGCGCGCCGGTAGCGGACGGCTGAAGAAATAGCCCTGCACCTGCTGCACCTTTGTGTGTTCGAGCACCCTATCGAGCTGGGCTTCAGTTTCGACGCCCTCGGCCACGACGATCAGGTCGAGATCGCGTCCCAGCCGCGCCACATTGGCCAGCAGCTGCAGCGATTTTTCATCGCTGGCGATATCGGCCACGAAGGAGCGGTCGATCTTGAGCTTGGTGAAGGGCAGCGCATGCAAATAGCTCAGCGACGAATAGCCGGTGCCGAAATCATCAAGCGCAATCGCCACGCCCTTGGCCGCCAGCGCGGTCAGCAGGCGCTTGGCGATGTCGTGCTCTTCGATCACCGCCGTTTCGGTAACTTCGATCTCGAGCCGTGACGGCGCCAGCCCGCACCGCGCCAGCGCCTCTTCGATCACGGCCATCAGATCGGCGCCACGGAAATCGCGGGCCGAAATATTGACCGCGACGCTCACCGCCCCCGGCCAGGCACTGCACTGCTCGATCGCCGTGCCGATCACCCATTCGGTAATCTGGGAAATCAGCCCCATTTCTTCGGCCAGCGGAATGAAGGTAGAGGGCGCGACAAGGCCCAGTTCGGGGTGATCCCAGCGCGCCAGCGCTTCGCAGGCCACCACCTTGCGGGTGGCGATATCGACCAGCGGCTGGAAGGTCAGGGTCAATCCGCCATGCTGCACCGCCTCGCGCAGATCGGCCTTGAGCCGCTGGCGGTAATGATAGTCGATATCCATCTGCGCGTGGAAAATCTGGCTCCTGGCCTTGCCATCGCCCTTGGCCGAATAGAGCGCCAGATCGGCCTTGGTCATCAGATCGTCGAGCCCATCATCGGCATTGCTGCTGGTGACCAGGCCAATGCTGACATTGGCCTGCAGCACCATGCCATCGAGCTCGAACGGGGTCGCAAAGGCTTCGAGCAATGCCTGGGCATCACTATTGGCCTGCGCCGCATCGACGATGGCGCCGCGATAGACGACGAATTCATCGCCTCCCAGCCGCGCCAGGATCGCGTCCACCGGCACGGTGGCGCGCAGCCTCTGCGCGACCTGCCGCAGCAGGTGATCGCCCACAATATGGCCGAACGTGTCGTTGACATGCTTGAAGTCGTCGACATCGATGATCATCAACGCCACCGCCCCGCCATCCATGCTCGATCGGCGGCTCGCAATATCTTCGGCGGCCAGTTCGCCGAAATAGGTGCGGTTGGGCAGCCCGGTCAGCGCATCATGCCGCGCCATGAAATGGATGCGCTCCTCGGAACTGACGCGGGAGCTGATATCTTCGAGCAGCAGCACGCAGCGCTCCAACCGGGCGCTGACCGTAACCTCATAATAGAGCCCCGCGGGCAGGCTGAGCAGCACCTTGCCCGATTGCCGCCTGGTGATCAGGTCGAGCAAGCGATCCACCGCCATGCGGGGCAAATGGCCATTTGCACCCATGTCAGTCAGCGTAGCGGCGAAGGAATTGCCCCTCAGCTTGGGCGCGCCAAGCCTGGCAAACAGCCGGACCGCCCGCTCATTGACGACGCAGACCACGCCAGCCTCGTCCAGCATGCATAGACCATGTTCGAGCGTGCTCATGGCCATGTCGAGTTCGGCCGCCAGCCGGGACGCTTCGATCCGCCCATGCACCGCGCTGAGCAGGATGGCGCGAATGTCGCCCGCCAGCTTGCGAAAGCTCGACAGCATCACGCCCAGCAGCCCCGCCAGCACGATATAATAGCCCCCGCCATGCAGCGCATAGCCAGCCGCCAGCGGCACGGTGACCAGCACCAATTGAATGGTCACCAGCCGGTCGAGCCCGAAATTTCGCGCGCAAATGCCCACCATTGCCGCAATCGAGAGGGCGGCGCTGGCCATGGCGGCAAACGGATCCCGCACCACGGCCATCGAAACAAAGCACCAGATGCCATAGACCAGCGCCAATAGTCCGCCGCTGAGCACGGCCCGGTTTTCCCAATATTCGGCTGCCGGCGCATCGTCGCTGTCAATGGAAGCCCGCCAGAAGGCCCGCATATCGGCATAGCGGAACAGCCCGATGCTGACGAAGGCGAGGGTGACCAGGGCCAGGGCGGGCGAATTGGCGCTATGGGCGGTGAGCGCGGCGGCGAGGGCAGCCGTAAAGGTGCCCAAAAGCATCGCCCGCCTGTCGCCATAGACGGAGCGGATGATGGACACGTAATCGAGCGCCGGCATCGATTTTCGGGCCGAGGTAAGCACCTGCTATCCCCATATGTCGGGCCGGTATGAGGCGCCCGAGGCATTAAGATCGCCTTGCCGGCGCCTTATGGGGATCTTGTGCCGCTTACTTTCCGTTGAGAAAGGTGAACAAGGCTTTAACGGAGACCTGGCCGGGCCATCGCCTTGGAAGCGTCGCTTTAGCCTTCTAGGCCTATGACAACAGGCAGCAAGAGGAGTAGGGACATGGTTGAAAAGCTGGTGGGCAAGGCGCGCGAGGATGGCCTCAAAACACTCAATGGCTGGGTCTATGACGATGCCGCCGGCGCGATCAGCCACGCCTTCAAATTCAAGGATTTTTCCGAGGCCTTTGCCTTCATGACTCGCGTGGCCCTTGCCGCCGAGAAGGCCGGCCACCACCCCGATTGGTCCAATAGCTATAATAGCGTCACTATCACGCTTTCGACCCACGACGCCGGCGGGCTGACGGAGAAGGATATCGCTTTGGCCCAGGCCATCGACAAGATCATGGCTTAGGCGTTCACGCTCAGTGGAAATTCCGTCCACCCGGTAGCGCGGCATAGGCCCGTCGCCGCGCCTTTTCCTCCTCACGGCTGCGATCGCCGGGCGGGACAACTTCTCCGATATCCCGGCCATTGCTGAGGTCGAGCAATTGGGGGGTCAGATCGATCATGTCCTCGGCAATGACATGGATCACCAATCCTTCCTTTTGCAGCTTGCCGCGCACGGCCAGCAAGCGGCTTGCCAGCAATGTTCGGCGCATCTCGTCCTTCTCGAACAGCTTGGGCCAGATGACGATGTTGGCAATCCCCGTCTCGTCTTCGAGCGTAGCGAAGATCACCCCACTTGCCGTACCGGGGCGTTGCCGCACCAGCACCAGCCCCGCCACCTCGATCCGATGCCCCGGCGTTACCTTGTCGAGATTTTTCGTCCGGACCGTGCCCCGCCCGTCGAGCATGGGTCGCAGGAACTGTACGGGGTGTCCTTTGAGCGACAGGGAGAGCGACGCATAATCGTGGATCACCTCCTCGCCTGGCCGCATCAGCGGCAGCCCGGACGACTCTTCTTCCGCCAACGTCGGCTGGGCTGGCTGTGTGGCGGCAAAGAGCGGCAGCATCTCGGCCCCATGTGTGCCCAGTAATCCCCTGACCGTCCACAACGCTTCGCGCCGGTTGAGGCCCAGCCGCGCAAAGGCGTCAGCCCGGGCGAGTTTTTCAAGGCTGGCAATCGGTACGCCCGTCCGCAACCACAGGTCACGAATAGATGTATAGCCCTCCCCCCGCAGCTCGATGATCCGCTCTATATCCTTCTTTGCCAGGCCCTGGACTTCCCGCAGGCCCAGCCGCAGCGCCTTTTCTGACCGGATGACCTCTCGCATATCGACGTGTCGATCCCAGACATGGTCACGGGCCTTCCAGCCATCATCCTCGAGCGCGCTATCATGGTTCGACCGGTTGATATCGGGCGGTCGCACCTCGACCCCATGCTCGACCGCATCGCGCACGAGCTGGCTGGGAGCGTAGAAACCCATGGGCTGGGAATTGAGCAGCGCACAGGCAAAGACATCGGGATAATGGCATTTGAGCCAGCATGAGGCATAGACCAGCAGAGCGAAGGAGGCCGCATGGCTTTCGGGAAAGCCATATTCGGCAAAGCCCTTGATCTGCTCGAAAGCGCTCCGGGCAAATTCAGGTTTGTAACCATTCTTTGCCATGCCAGCGAGGAAGTCGGCCTCGAACTGTTCGATCTGGCCGGTGCGCTTCCAGGCCGCCATGGCGCGGCGCAATTGATCGGCTCGGCCGGCTGAAAAGCCGGCGCCTACAACGGCGATCTGCATGGCCTGTTCCTGAAAGAGCGGAACACCCAGCGTGCGTTTGAGCACGTCTTCCAGTGCCTTGCTGGGATAGGAAACCTCCTCAAGGCCTTGCCGGCGTTTCAGATAGGGATGCACCATGCCGCCCTGGATGGGACCAGGTCGGACAATGGCGACCTCGATGACGAGGTCGTAGAATTTGTTGGGCTTCAGCCGCGGCAGCATCGACATCTGCGCCCGGCTTTCGATCTGAAACACCCCAATCGTGTCCGCCCGATGGGTCATTTCATAGACTGGCTTTGCCCTGTCGGGGTGATCGAATTCCTCATTCTGCAGCTCGGCCAGCTTCACCTCTTCCCCATAATGCTCCTGCATCAGATCGAAGGCGCGGCGCAAACAGGTGAGCATGCCCAAAGCCAGCACATCGACCTTGAGAATGCCCAGGGCATCGATATCGTCCTTGTTCCACTCGATGATATTGCGACTTTCCATGGCCGACTTGCCGATCGGCACCAGGCTTTCCAGTGAATCGCGGGTAATGACGAAGCCGCCGACATGCTGGCTGAGATGGCGCGGAAAGCCTTTGAGAACCTTGATGACCTCGAACATCTGCGCCAATACCGGGTCGTCCGGGTCGAGGCCGATCGAGCGGACCTTGCCCAGTTCGACGCTCGATCCCCAGCCCCAGTTCAACTGGTTGAAGGCATTGATCACATCGTCCGAAATGCCGAAAGCCTTGGCGGTTTCGCGCATAGCACTTTTTGAACGATACGAGATGACATTGGCGGTCAGCCCGGTGCGCTTGCCGCCATATTTCTGGTAGACATACTGCATGACTTCTTCGCGTCGCTCGTGCTCGAAATCGACATCGATATCGGGCGGCTCGTCACGCTCGGTCGAGATGAAGCGGCCAAAGACCAGAGTGGCCTTGCGTGGATTGACCTCGGTGATTTCGAGGCAATAGCAGACCGTGGAATTGGCCGCCGATCCCCGCCCCTGGCACAGGATGTTACGCTCGTAGCGGGCAAAATGAACGATGTCGCGCACCGTCAGGAAATAGGCGGCATAGTTCTTGTAGTCGATCAGCTTGAGCTCGGTGCGGATCGTGCCGGCGATATCCTCCGGCACCCCCTCTGGAAACCGCTTGGCGGCTCCCGCCCAGGTCAGCCGCTCCAATGTCTGCTGCGCGGTTTCGCCATCGCCAATGGTTTCTTCGGGGTAATTGTATTTGAGCTGATCGAGCGAAAAATCGATGTGGGTGATGAAGCGCTGCGTTTCAGCGAGGGCATTGGAATGTTCGGCAAAGAGCCGGGCCATTTCCTGGGCGGGTTTGAGGTGCCGTTCGGCACTGGCGGCCAGGTGCCAGCCGGCGGTTTCGAGGGTGAGGTGCTCGCGGATGCAGGTCACCACATCCTGCACCATGCGTCGGTTTGGCTCGTGATAGCGCACGTCATTGCTGGCCAGCATGGGCGCGCTATGGCGCTTGCCGAGCTCGTTGATGCGGTTGAGCCGGGCCCGGTCATGGCCATCGAAACGCACCGAACCGGCAACCCAGATACGGCCACGCGCCAGCGTGGTCAGCTGTTCCAGCACCTGTTCGGTACGCCCCCAATCATTCTCATCGGGGATGAGGATGAAAAGCTGGCCCTGCGCGTAATTTTCCGTCGGCCCCTGTTCAATGGCCGAGCCGGGGCCGCCGGAGCCGAACAGATCGGCGAAATAGAGTATTGGCTTGCCCTTTTCGCCGCGTTGATTGGCCACGGTGAGCAGCTTGCAGAGCCGGCCATAGGCGAGCCGATTGCTGGGATAGGCGATGATATCGGGCGTGCCATCGGCAAAGCAGAGCCGCACGCCGACCAGATAACGGAACTCGGGATGGGTGTCCTTGAGATCGCGGGCCACGACATAGCCACGCACCACCCCGGCAAAGCTGTTGCGATCGGTGAGGCCAAATCCGGTATGCCCCAGATGGATGGCGGCGTTCACCAGTTCTTCGGGGTGGGAGCCGCTATGGAGGAAGGAGAAATTGCTGGTCGAGACCAGTTCGGCAAAGGCGGCAGGCTTCGGTCGGGCGCGGGGACGGGGCCGCTCGGTTTGCGGCAGTTGGACGATCTGGCTCATGAGAAAATCCCATGCAGATACCAGCCAATTTCGCTCTGGGTCGGATCGAGCCCCTGCCGGTAAATCCAGAAGCGGTGGCCGTCGGCATCCTCGGCGACATAATAATCGCGCGTCACCGCATCAGGAGCAAACAGCGCGAGGTCGGGAATATAGGGCTTCTGCTCACCCTTTTTGGGCACGTCCTGCGGCACCAATTGCAACCGCTGGCCGCTGCGCCACCATTCGGCGCCCAGCCGTTCGGGACCGGAGGCCTTGATCAGCTTGTAGCTGACCCGCCGCCAGATCATGGAGGCGGGCAGGCCATCGGGCACTTCGGCATTGATCAGAATGGCTTCGGGCGCCGGCAGCAGGCGCAGCGGCCGGACGATATCGGGCCGGGGGTCAGTTTCACTTTTGCCATGGGCAATGGCCGGCACTAGGCGCGCGGCGCGTTCGGGGATGTGACTGGCCTGAAATTGCGTGCGCAGCACCGCCATGGGGCCCAGCCGGCTGCTCATCCGGTCATGCAGCTGGTCGAGATCCTCGGTCACATCGCGCTGGCTAAAGGCCCCCAATTGCGCGGCATCGAGTTCGCCCACCGAGCTTACCGCCAGCCGGATCATGTCGATGCCAAAACCGGCATCATAGGCCCCTTCCAGCCGTTCCGAACGATGGGTGAAGAGCTTGGTAATGTGCTCGGGATCGCGGCTGAGCCGGGCCGAATTGACCGAAAGGGTCATCACCTGATGATCGACGCGATAGAGGAAAAGATGAAAGGCTTGCCCGCCCAGGCCTTCGGTTTCAAGGCGAATGGCCAATTGGATGGCCAGGTCATGGGCGGTCATCAGCACATCGTCCATCAGGCCGATCGGGTCGGCGAAACGGCGTTCGGCATAACGCTCGGCCGGGGGCAGGCGCGGCGTCATGCGTTCTTCGATCTGCCCACAAGCCTGATCGAGCCGCAACAACAGGCTTGCCCCGAACCTGGCCTGTAGCGGCTTGCGCTCGCGGGCCCGCAATTGGCCGATGGTCTTGAGCCCCATCTGGGTGAGCCCGGCAATCTGGGCCGCGTCGAGCCGCAGGGCGGCGGCGGGCAGGGTATCGAGCACAGAATCGAGATCGGGGGGTTCCACCACCTGGCTGCGGGCAAAATGGCTGATGGCCCAGGCCGCCCCGATCGTGGGGGCAATGGCGCCGGAGACGGCATAGCCAAGCTCACGCAGTCGGGTCAGCAGCATGCGCAGCATGGCCCGTTCGCCGCCAAACAGATGGGCGACTCCGGTAATGTCGAGCACCAGATCGCCATAGGCTGTGACATCGCTCATCACCGCGACCAGCGGACTGGCATTGGAATGCCAATCGGCAAAATCGGCGAAGGCGGCTTCAAGCAGAGGGCGGTCCAGCTCAAGAACCATGAGGCCCGGCACCATGGCGCGGGCATCGGCCAGGTTTTGTCCGACGCTGAGCCCGGCCCGGCCGGCTGCGGCATCAATGGCGGCAAGCCGCAGGCCGCCCTTGATGCGCTCATACAGCGCCATTGGGCCGGTGAGCTTGCTGTCACGCCGTTTCAGATAATCCGTGGGCCAGGTGGGCAGGAACAGCACGAGGAAGCGGCGCGCCGGCAGCATGCCGGTCTGTAGCCCCATTTGCAGCGTTAAGCGTTGTGAATCCATTTTGCGTCCAGCCTAGAAGCCATTCGGTTTGCTGGGTGAGCAGCACCCCCTTCTCCAATTGCACCCGCCAGCGCAGCGGGCCGGGGGCAAGATGATCGAAGCGTTTGCGGGCACTGAGCATGGGGGTGAGAAGCCAGCGCAGATGCGCCGCGCTGGCCTCTCTTCCAGTGCCGTAGCGCAGAAGCAGAAACGAGGTCCCCGCACTGGCCGCCCGCATACTCAGGCGGCGGCTGGCGGTGAAGTCGAGGATTTTGGGGTGGTCGGCGATATCGGCGATGACAGCGGCGACAGCCTTGCAGGCCAGGGCTTCCTCGGCGGCCCAGAGCAGTTCCACCATAGTGGTGGGGCGCACCAGGATCAGGGAAGCGGGATCAAAGCCGAAACTGGCAAGGCCCGGCCCATAGGGCAGGCCCAGTTCCTGGGCATGTTTGCTCAATTGCAGATAGATGACGGCGAGACGTTTTTCGCTGAGCAGGCTTTTGGCCTGGGCCAGGGCAAAGCCGAGCGCGGCGCCGCTATTGCGCCGCTCATCGGTGAAAATCTCCTGCAGCAATCCACCCGCCAGGCGCGGAAATCCTTCGCCCGGCTCGGCCGCCAGCATGGTGCGCCGATCGGCCAGCACCGGTTTGCGCTCGATATCGGCAATAGTGTCGCGCAGCGCGGCAAGGCGCTGTTGTCGATCAGGCAAGCTCATGGAGCCGACCTTTCTGTTGTGAACAAAACAGGAACAATTAGACTCCGTTTGGCGGCAGAGTCGAGTCCTTTTTGTTGGGAGCGGCTGTGGCGGGACTGCATCAATGCCGGTCAAGACCGCGTGACCCGGCCGCCCCGACCATTGAGAGAATCCCAAGGCCTGCTATCTGTTTGAGGCCTGCCTTCCGGCGCGCACCCGTTTTATCGCCGCGCCCCCAGAGGAGGCCATGCCATGTTCGAGGCCATTACCCGCCTGTTCAACAAGCCGGAAAACGAGCTTTCCGATCACGATCCCAAGCTGGCCGTCGCGGCGCTACTGGTACATCTGGCCTCGGTCGATGGGCAGATCAATACGGCGGAGCGCAAGGCGATCCATGGCGCGTTGATGGACCATTATAGCCTTGATGAAGCAGCGGTGGACCGATTGGTGGAACAGGCTGCCTTGCGCGACGCCGAGGCGGTGGATTTTTACCACTTCACCTCAAGGCTTTCGAGCCTGCCCGATAGCGACCGCATCGAGATTATCCGCATGATGTGGATGGTGGTGTTTGCCGACAGCAAGAATCACGAGCTGGAAGACAACATGGTCTGGCGCGTCGCCGAATTGATCGGCGTCTCGAGCCGCGACCGCACCATATTGCGCAACCAGATCGGCAAGGCCGAACAGGCCTAGCCTACCAGGCCTTGAATTCCCCGATCGTCTCGATTTCGTCCTTGGCGCAATCGAACTTGCCGGATTTGTCGGCAGCCTCGCGTGCCAGCTCATTGGCATTGTCATTGGCCAGGGCATCGATATAGGCGATGTGGCAGCTATTGCCCTCGGCAAGCTGGGTCACCACCAGCACCTGACCCTTGTTTTCCCCGCTTTCGGGATCGGCCGTGTGATAGCGCACGATGGTGGCAATCGGCAGCCAGCGGCCGGCGGCATTGGAGAGCCGCCATTCCAGCTTTGGCCCCAGCTCATTGAACGGCCCGAGGGTTTGGCCGCGCGGCTCCTTGTCGATATTGAAGCCATAGCGGATGGAAAAGCGCAGGTCGCCTTCGCTGACCAGCATGGGATAGCCCTTGTAACCCGGGCAGGACCATTGAGTGCCAAAATCGTCGGAATCGAGCACCAGGCATTGGTTGAGATCCAGATCGGTATAGGCGCTGTTGAAGGCGGCATGGGCAGGCGCCGCGAGGAGCAATGGCAGGCAGGCGCCCAGCAAAATCGGCTTCATGGCATTTTTCCTTCCGGGGTCAAGTTTTTGCCGCGAGCAACGGGAACAAACAGGATGCAGCCAAACTGGCTTGCTTTTGCGGCCCGTTCTAGGCAACAAAAGCCCCAATTTCGTCCCCCTCGATGAACGGACCTTGAACGCACATGAATATCGACGCGATCCCAATCGGCAAGAACCCGCCCGACGACCTCAATGTCATCATCGAAGTCCCCCTGGGCGGCGAGCCGATCAAATATGAGATCGATAAGGCTTCGGGCGCCCTCTTCGTCGATCGCTTCCTCTATACGCCCATGCGCTATCCGGGCAATTACGGCTTCGTGCCCCATACTTTGTGCGGCGATGGCGACCCGCTCGACGTCATCGTGATGAATTCGCGTCCCCTGGTGCCCGGCGCCGTGGTGCGCTCCCGCCCGGTCGGCGTGCTGTTCATGGAAGACGATGGCGGCCAGGACGAAAAGATCATCGCCGTGCCGGTTTCCAAGCTCACCCGCATGTATGACAATATCCTCGACATCGAGGATTTCCCCGAAATCCAGCTCGAGCGGGTCAAGCACTTCTTCACCCATTACAAGGATCTCGAGCCCGGCAAATGGGCCAAGATCGACCGGATCGGCAACCTGGCCGATGCCCGCAAGGTGATCCTGGATTCGATCGAACTGGCCAAGACGCAGAAATAGACGTCGGCGCTGAAACGGGGGCCTCGCTGCCCCCGTCACATCCTCGCCCAATCCATGCGGCATGTCGGCCGTAACCAGCGGAGGGCTCGATGAAAACTGTATGTGCAACGCTCATGGCGATTGGCCTGGGCACCAGCATGGCCGCCGCGCAAGAGCAGTCTTCTCCCGATATCGCGCAGATTCTGAGCGACAAACAAGGCGTCGGTATTGCCGTCGGCCTGGTCGATGGCGCTGAAACCAGCTTTACCACGCATGGCGTGCTCGCCGCCGATGGCGCGCCGGTTGATGAAAACACCATTTTCGAGATCGGCTCGATCACCAAGATCTTCACCAATCTGCTGCTGGCCCAATTGGTGCTGGACGGAAAGATGGACCTCGACAAGCCGGTGGCCGATTATCTGCCGGCGGGCACGGCACTGCCCGATTATCAGGGCAAGGCGATAAGTCTGTTCGATCTGGCGACGCAGAGTTCGGGCCTGCCACCGATTCCGCCCGAACTGGCGCTGGCCGATCCGGCCAATCCCTATGTGGCCTACACAGCCGACAATCTGGCAGCGTTCCTTTCCGCCTACGATCTGCCGCGGGCGCCGGGCACGCAATATGAGTATTCCAATATCGGCCTCGCCCTGTTGGGTCAGGCGATCAGCCATGTGGCGGAAAAGCCCTATGCCGAATTGGTCGAGGAGCGGATTTTGACCCCGCTGGGCATGGCTGACACCACGCTCGTCCCGGCCGATGTGGCGCGCTTCGCCAGCGGCCACAACCGGATGGGCGAGGCTGTGCCGCATTGGGATTTCGATGTGTTTGCCCCGGCCGGCGCCTATCGCTCGAGTGCAGCCGACATGGCCAAATTCATCGCGGCGGCGAGCGGGCAGACCGACACGGCGCTCAAGCCGGCATTCGAGCTGATGCTGGCGAGGACCCGACCCGCCAGCTCGCCCAATATGAGCATCGGGCTGGGCTGGATGATCCTCAAGCATCCCGGCGGCGAAATCGTCTGGCACAATGGCATTACCGGGGGCTTCAATGGCTTTGCCGGCTATGACCGGGCGAGTGGCAAGGGCGTCGTGGTGCTGGCCAATCAGGTGAGCCAGACCGGCATCGAGGATATCGGCTTTCACCTGCTCGATCCGAGCCTGCCGCTGGCGCCGCAGCCCACGCCGCGCCAGCAGGTCGAGATCGATCCCGCCGTGCTGCCCGATTATGTCGGGGAATATCAGCTGGGGCCCGAATTCAACCTTGCCGTGACGACGGAGAATGGCCGCCTGTTCGTGCAGGCCTCGGGGCAAGGGCGGCTGGAGGTCTTCCCGGAATCGGAGACGAAATTTTTCTCCGGCGATGTCGATGCCCAGATCAGTTTCGAGCGCGATGCGACAGGGGCGGTGAGCGGGCTGGTGCTGCATCAGAACGGGCAGGACATTGCGGGGCGCAAGCTGTGAGCGGGCGGATCGTTATTCTCAATGGCACGCCGCGGGCGGGGAAATCCTCGATCGCGGCGGCCATGCAGCAGCACCTGCCCGGGCGCTGGATCAATCTGGGGGTCGATGCGCAGAACAAGAGCCTGCCGCCCGACCTTCTGCCCGGCATCGGCCTGCGGCCGGGTGGCGAGCGGCCGGACCTCGAGCCCCATGTGACCCCGCTTTATCTGGCGCTCTATGGCGCCATCGCCGCTCATGCGCGGCAAGGTTTTGATGTGGTTGCCGATCTTGGGCATCATGATGATTACTCGCGGCCCCTGGGCATCTTGCCCCAATGCGCCCGGCTGCTGGCCGGGCTGCCGGTGCTGTTTGTGGGCGTGCATTGCCCCATCGCGGTGATCATGGCGCGGCGCAATGCCGATCCGCAAAGCGGGCTTTATGTGGGGGGCGATAGCGTGCCCGCCCCGGTGCTGCGCTGGCAGGACGCCGTGCATGTGCCGGGGATTTATGACGTGACCGTCGAGAGTGGGGCAATGTCGCCCGACGATTGCGTGGCGGTGATTGCCGAAGCTTTGGCGACGCCGAAGCGGCCGAGTGCTTTCGAGGTGTTGGCGGGGATGTGAGCCCCCCGACAACGTGATTTGCCGCCGCCCGGTCCGAGGCGCACCCTCGCCGGCGGAAGGAGGGCCGATACAATGAGCATGTTGCGAAATGCCGTCGGCATTGTCTTGCTGGTAATCGGCGCGGTCTGGGTGTTGCAGGGCGCCAATGTATTGACCGGAAGCGCCATGTCGGGCCGCAATCAATGGCTGGTCGTGGGCCTGTTGATGGCCGTGGCAGGCGTGGCCTTGCTGTGGTGGAACCGGCGTGCGGGCCAGCGCAGAATGCTGGCTGACCCGACCGGGCATCAGGCGCGCAGGCGATAGGTCTGCACGATATTGCCTTTGGACGTGATGGTGCTGTCCGCCAGAGTGAGCCGCGTCGTCGGATCGCCCGGCTCGAACAGGTGCCGCCCCGTGCCGGCAATCACCGGATGGGTGATCAGCGTCAATTCATCGAGCAGGCCGGCAAACAGCAACTGCCGCACCAGCGAAATGCCGGCCATGGCGCTGATCTCGCCGCCCTCCTGCGCCTTGAGCGCACGCACGAAATCGAACAGCTCGCCCTCGATCAGGCTGGCATTGCTCCAACCCAGCGGTCCCTTGAGCGTGCGCGAGGCGACATGCTTGGGCACGCCATTGATGAAATTGCCGAAATCGCCATCCTGAGTGGATTGGGGCCAAAAGCCGGCCCATTCCTGGTACCCCACCCGGCCCATCAATACCGTATCGACCTTGCCCATGACGCTGCCGAGCAATTGGCCCAGTTCGGCGTCGAACGCATCGAATTGCCAGAGATTGGGGGCTTCCACGATTCCATCGACCGAATGAAACAGCCCGGCTGTCAGTTTACGCATAATGTCTTCTTTCCCTGTGCAGGGGCCAAATGAGCCGCCCTTCGCTGTCGCGACGAACGGCACGCGGCGGTTTCGACGGGGCGCGCGAAATTTCGCGCATGACAAAGCGCCGCCTGGCGCGGTTATCGAAGAGACGGACGGACCCCGAGACGGCATTCGCCTCGTAAGGGATTAAAAATGAGACGGAAACCGCCTCGGGGTGCCAGGACTTTCTCGGACGGCGCGATCGCAGACCCCAGCGTTTGCCGTAGCGCCCGCCCGATGGACTCGTCCGCTCGACCCGGAGCGGAGCGCGACCTCCCCTCCCCCGGCTAGCCTCCGGACGCTCGTCGCTGCAGCGCCGCCCGCATCCCGGAAGATGGAGGGAGTATGCGGGCGGTTTTGGGGGTGGGGGATAAGTTTTTGGTTTTTTGGGGTGGCGGAGAGCCGCCAGCGAGCTATCCGTGAAGAGATGCGCTTTGCCGGGATAGAGGTAGAGCTCGGCATCCTCCACCGCTGCTACCAGCGCCACGTGAATGTCTCCACAACACTGACCTTCACCTCCCCCTCGATGGGGGAGGCTGGGAGGGGGTGGGGCCGCTTGCATCTAGCGCCCGGACGAGCCCATCATAAACGGCCTCCGCATTCTCCGTCACATCAAGATTGGTGAACCGCAAGACGCGATAACCCTCGCCGACGAGGAACCCAGTCCGCACTGCATCATGGGCAATGCCAACCCCCGAATAGTGGCTATCGCCGTCGATCTCCACGATCAACCTGGCACGATGGCAGACGAAATCCACCACATACCGCCCGATCGGCGCCTGCTTGCGAAAGTGCCAGCCGGACTGACGCAGGGGATGAATGAGGCGCCAGAAGCGAACTTCGAATGGTGTGGGTTGTTGGCGCAGGATTCTTGGAAGGGATGATCTTGGCATGTTGAGGCTGTCCTCGAAGCTTCAAAGCCTGGCCGCGATACCTCAGTCGACCCCTCCCCCTTGTGGGGCTTTGAGCCGTGCCGCAGGCAAGATCGCTCCGGTGGAGCGATCTTAGGCGAAAAGGCCATGAGAGCTATGCTCGAATGGC
>UCAU01000069.1 GCA_900470445.1 Hyphomicrobiales bacterium
TCAAGGGGGAGGGAGGCGACCATACCGAACTCAGAGCAAGATGCCTACTCCGCCGCCTGCATTGGCTGATGCAGCACAACCCGGCCCTTGGGCTTGGGCATGGCGTCGGGGTGGGCGTCGAAATAGCGCATCCGGGCGGCGATGACTTTGGGGCGGTTGTTGACGGCCCAATTGCCCAGCGCTTGCAGCGGCCCCTGCAGGTCGCGGCCCAGCTCGGTCAATTCGTAATCGACCCTGGGGGGAATCGATGGCGTTACGGTGCGGGTGACGAAGCCGTCCATTTCCAGATCGCGCAGCGTGGCAGTCAGCACTTTCTGGCTGATGCCGCCGATGACCCGCTTGATTTCGCCGAAGCGCATCGGGCCTTCGCTGAGCTTGTTGATGATCAAAACGGTCCACTTGCCGCCAATCTGATGCAGGATTTCGCTGACCGGGCGGCAATCGTGGTGGGGCTCAATTGGTTTCATTCAGGTGCCTATCGTATCGCAAAAGTGCCGTCTTGCGGCATCGGATATAGTCACTCATATAGCCTCAGTCTCTAACGGATACCATAGGCTTTATCATGAAAACCGTCGCCGTCCTCGTTGGCAGCCTGAGCCCCAATTCCATCAACCGCCAGCTGACGCAGACGCTGGAAAAGTTGGCCGGCGGCAAGCTGAAATTCAACTATGCCGATCTGGGCAGCCTGCCCCACTACGACAATGAGCTGTGGAGCAACCCGCCGGCGGCGGTCACCCAGTTCAAGCAGCTGGTGGAAGGCGCGGATGCCGTGCTGATCGCCATGCCCGAATTCAACCGCTCCTTCCCCGCGCTGATCAAGAACGCGCTGGATTGGGGTTCGCGGCCCTGGGGACAAAGCTCATGGCATGGCAAACCCACCGCGCTGATTGGCGCCTCGGTTGGCGCCGTTGGTACGGCGGCGGGCCAGGGCCACTTGCGGTCCATCCTGCCGGTCTATGGCCTGATCCTGATGGGTCAGCCGGAAATGTATTTCACCATGAAGCCGGGCCTGATCACCGACGACCTGGAAGTAACCGACGAGGCAACGGCGACGTTCCTCTCGGGTTGGACGGACAAGTTTGCCGCGTTCATCGAGCGCTATGGGGACGTCGCGCTGGACGTTGCTGCGGAATAGTTTGACGCCGATCTGCCTCCCTCCCCCTTGTGGGGAGGGATTGAGGGTGGAAGTCTGGGCGCGAAGCCTCAGTCCTTGGCCGCACTCGGCGCCAAAGTCAGCTTGAGGCCATCCAGCGCGTCACTCATCAATATCTGGCAGGAGAGGCGCGAATTGGCGCGGACGTCGCCGACGCTGTCGAGCATGTCCTCTTCCTCGTCGCTCGGGGTGCCGACCACGTCCATCCAGTCCTTGTCGACATAGACATGGCAGGTGGCGCAGCTGAGCGCGCCGCCGCACTCGGCCTTGATGTTGAGGCCCCAGTCACGGATCACTTCCATGGCGCGCCAGCCCTCGAGCCCTTCAAGCTCGTGGACGTCGCCGGCCTGGTCGGTGACTTGGATTTTCATGGGCGCTTCCTCAACTCCGGGGCGTCCATACCCCCCTCCCGGCCTCCCCCGCAAGGGGAAAGCCCGCATACCATTCGACGAATTTGGAGGTTTAAGCCACGCCCAGCTTCTTCTGCAGCTTGGTGGAGCTGGTGGTGTATTGGAACACCACGCGCTCGTCCGGCGAGACGATCTTCTTGGCAGCCTGGGCCATCAGCGCCGCTTCGTGGAAGCCGGAGAGGATCAGCTTGAGCTTGCCCGGATACCAATTGATGTCGCCAATGGCGAAAATGCCGGGCACCGAGGTCTCGAACTTTTCGGTATCGACCTTGATCGTGTTGTCGTTGAGCTCAAGGCCCCAATCGGCCACCGGACCCAGCTTCATGGTGAGACCAAAGAAGGGCAGCAGGCGCGTTGCGGGCACCGAGAGATCGCCGGCATCGGTGGTCAGGTGCACATGGTTGATCTGGCCGTTCTCGCCATCGAGCTTGCCGATCTGACCAGTCAGGAAGTTGATCTTCCCCTCGCCCACCAGCTCCTGCATCTTGTTGACCGAAGCGGGCGCCGCCTTGAACACGGCGCGGCGGTGCACCAGGGTCAGCGAGCGCACGATGGGCTGCAGGTTGAGCGTCCAGTCGAGGGCGGAATCGCCGCCGCCGACAATCACCACGTCCTGGTCGCGGAAATCGTCCATCTTGCGGACGGAATAGAACACCGACTTGTTTTCAAAGGCCTCGATATTGTCGACCGGCGGGCGCTTGGGCTGGAACGAGCCGCCGCCAGCGGCGATGACTACGACCTTGGCGTGGAAAATCTCGTCGACATCGGTCGCCAGCTTGAACGAGCCGTCTTCCTGCTTCTCAATGGAGTTGACCATGCGATTGAAGTGGAACTCGGGCGCAAACGGCGCGATCTGCGCCATCAGATTGTCGGTCAGATCCTGGCCGGTCACCACCGGGAAGCCGGGAATGTCATAGATCGGCTTTTCGGGATAAAGCTCTGCGCACTGCCCGCCGGGGCGATCCAGAATGTCGATGAAATGGCATTTGAGGTCGAGCAACCCGAGTTCGAAGGCCGCAAACAGCCCACAGGGGCCGGCGCCAATCACAACAACATCGGTGACGATTTCAGTGCTCATGCTTTTCTCAAAGTCCGTTCTTGCCGAGGCATGACAGTTTACCTCGGTGTCATTCCCGGCAAAGCGGGAACCTCTGTTTCAGCAAAACGGGGGTTCCCGCTTTCGCGGGAATGACCCTGTGGGTTAATGTGATAAACCCGCTCCACTTACCTCAATGGGCGCGGCGAAGGAAGGGGCGCGTGCCGGCGGGAACTTCGGTAATGCCCACTGGCTGGTAGAACAGCGCCACTTCAGGCAAGCGATTTTCGATCAATGCCTGCCTTGTGGGTTCATGGGTCACCACAAAGGCATTGAAGCCGCAGCGGCGCATCAGCGGAATCTGATCCTGAAGCACATCGCCTATCGCGCGGATTTCATTGCCATATCCATAGCGCTCGGCCAGCAGCCGACCCACCGAATAGCCGCGCCCATCGGTAAAGGCGGGGAATTTGATGGCGATGGAGGCAAAGCGGCCCAGATCGGCCTCTGCGTCCTCGATCCGGTCGCCCGGAACGATCAGCAGGCCCAGCGGATGCGGATTGGCCAGCACGGCATCGCGATTGGCCAAGAACACGGCCAGCGGCACATGCTTGTAGCTGACGGTCGCGGGGTCGTCGCCTTCCGCCCATTCATGGAACGGGTCAGCGATGAAGGCGCCATCCTTCCACAGACTGTGTTTGGTCGCGGCAGTCATCGGCTTGGCGATCGCTCCGTTGAAATCGAAATGGATGCCGCACTCTTTTTTGTTGAGGCCGCGCCACCGGCCGGCTCGCGGGTCCTCGCCCTCGGCAACCACCGAGGTGCAGGGCGCGCAGCCGATCGACTTGTAGCCCTTAGCGAAGAGCGGGTGCTCGGGCAAGCCGTGGTCGATCTTGTATTGGTTGACATCGGCATCGGAGAAATAGGCCAGCGGATTGACCTTGATGCGATCGTCGCTCGTCAGCTCGAAATGCGGCAGCACGCCGCGTTCCTTGGTCTGGAAGCGCTTGCGGCCGGTAACCCAGCCGCCATATTGCTCGGTGACCGGCTCAAGCGGCTCGGTCTTGCGGATATGGCAGCAAGAGTCAGGATCGGTTTCCCAGAGATCGCCAGTCGGGTCGAAGCGCTTCACATCCTCAGAATTGGGATGCAGGGCATGCACATTGATCAGGCCGAGATGCTTTTTGAGCGTTTCGACATAGTCGAGCGTTTCGCGGAAATGCTTGCCGGTTTCGAGGAAATAGACCGGCAGGCTCGGATCGACCTGCGCGACCAGGTGCAGCAGTACAGCGGAGTCCGCGCCAAAGGACGACACGACAGCCAGATCGCCTGCGAGGATTTCGCTGGCGGCCTGACGAAGGACGCCAACAGCGTCCATCTCGTCAAACATGCCGTTGAGCGCCAGAATGCCAAGGGCGCGCAATTTGTCATGCGCGGCCGGAACGGGGCCCAATTTAGGCATTGCCATAGAGGGCCTCCTTGAACGGCGCTTCGCCCAGGCGGCGATAGGCGGCGATGAAGCTTTCGTCAGCGCTTTCGCGCTTGGCGATATAGGTGTCGACCAGTGTTTCGATGGCGCCGGGCACCGCATCGGCCTCAAAGCCGGGTCCGATGATCTTGCCCACGGAAGCGTGCTCGGTGGCGTCGCCGCCCAGGGTGATCTGGTAGAGCTCACCGCCCTTTTTCTCGACGCCCAGAATGCCGATATGGCCGACATGGTGGTGGCCGCAGGCGTTGATGCAGCCGGAAATCTTGATCTTGAGATCGCCGATTTCCGCCTGCCGCTTGGGCTCGGCGAACTTTTTCGAGATTTCCTGCGCGATGGGGATCGAGCGGGCATTGGCCAGGGCGCAGAAATCGAGGCCCGGGCAGCAGATCATGTCGGTGATCAGCCCTGTATTGCCTTCGGCGAGGCCGGTGGCGACCAGTGCGTCATAGACAGCGCGCAGGTCGGCAATGGCGACATGGGGCAGGACCAGGTTCTGCTCGTGGGTCACGCGCAACTCGTCGAACGCATAGCGCTCGGCAATATCGGCAATGTCGTCCATCTGCTTGTCGGTGGCGTCGCCCGGGGCGCCGCCAACCGGCTTGAGTGAGATGGTGACCGAGGCATAACCCGGCTCGCGGTGCGAATTGATATTGTGATCGAGCCAGCGGCCATAGGCGGGATCGATGATGGACTGATAGGCCACATCGATCTTGGTGGCGGGCTGGGCCTTGAATTGCGGCGGCGCGAAATAGGCCGTGATGCGGTCCACTTCCTCGGACGGCAGGGTCAGCACACCGCCGCGCACTTCGGCAAACTCGGCTTCCACCTGCCCCTTGATGGTCTCAAGGCCTTCTTCGTGCACCAGGATCTTGATGCGTGCCTTGTATTTGTTATCGCGGCGGCCATAGCGATTATAGACCCGCATGATGGATTCGAGATACGCCAGCAGGTGCTCATTGGGCACGAAGCTGTTGATCAGCTTGCCGATCATCGGCGTGCGACCCAGGCCACCGCCGACCCAGACTTCCCAACCGATTTCGCCGGCCGCATTGGTAGCGGCTTGCAGGCCGATATCGTGGAAGCGGATGGCGGCGCGATCGTTCGGCGCGCCGGTGATGGCGATCTTGAACTTGCGCGGCAGATAGCTGAATTCGGGATGCAGGCTGGACCATTGGCGCAGGATTTCGGCAATCGGGCGCGGATCGATGATTTCGTCGGCGGCGGCACCAGCGAAATGGTCGGCCGTGACATTGCGGATGCAATTGCCCGAGGTCTGGATGGCATGCATTTCGACCGAGGCCAGCTCTTCCAGGATCACCGGAATATCCTTGAGCTTGGGCCAGTTGAACTGGATGTTCTGCCGCGTGGTGAAGTGGCCATAGCCGCGATCATAGGTGCGGGCGATATGGGCAAACTTGCGCATCTGCTTGCTCGACAGCGTGCCATAGGGCACCGCGATGCGCAGCATATAGGCGTGCAATTGCAGGTAGAGCCCGTTCATCAGCCGCAGGGGGCGGAACTGGTCTTCGCTCAGCTCGCCCGAGAGGCGGCGCTTGACCTGATCGGCAAATTGGCTGGTGCGGCCAGCAACGAAAGCCGCGTCGAATTCGTCATATCGATACATGACCGTCCTCACCCAGATGCTGGCGGTCGTAGATCTCGCCGTTCAATGTCAGGGGCGCGGTAGGACCCGCTGCCCTTATGCGTTCGCGCAAGCGCTTGGGGATGACAAGGCCGTCCACCTGGCTCACTTCCTCGATCTCGAGACTGATGACGCGGCCGCCGGCCTTGGTCGCGATCAAGGCTGCATCGCGCTCGGCCGTCTCCTCTTTGCCGAAGAGCCGGGCGGCTTGCAGGTCCTCGACCCAATTGTTGTGGGCGTCGAGGTAAACCGTCGCCCCCGATATCAGCTCATTGCCGGTCAGAATTTCCATGCTGCTATGCTACCTTGAAGCTCATGCCGGTAAGCTGGGCGGCATCTGCCCAATCACCGGCCTCAACGGCTTCGCCTACGAAAATGATTGCCGGACCATCGGCAAACGCTACGGCATTGGCCGCCAGCGTCCCCAGAGTTCCGCAATAGGTGGATTTGTCGGCCCGGCCTGCATTGACCACGATGCCGATGGGCAGCGCGGGGCTGGCGCCCTGCTCGATCAGGCGGGCGGCGACTTGGGGGGCAATGGACTTGCCCATATAGAGCGCCAGCGTCAGGCCGGATTGGGCCAGGGCCGCCCAATGGGTCAGGTCGCTATCGTCGGCGCCATGGGCGGTAGCCATGACGAAGCCGCTGGAGACTTTGCGCAGGGTGACCGGGGTGGCGGTGTCCGCGGCAGCGGCAAGCGCTGCACTGACGCCGGGCACGATCTGATAGGGCACACCAGCCTTGCGCAGGGCGGCGATTTCTTCGCCGGCGCGGCCGAAAATCATTGGGTCGCCAGATTTGAGGCGGGCAACCTTTTTGCCCTCCTTGGCGAGGCGAACGATCAGCGTGTTGATCTGGGCCTGGCTGAAGCTGTGGTGGCCCTTGGCTTTGCCGACGGAAATCTGCTCGGCGTCGCGGCGGCCCATCTGCACCACGGCATCGGGCACGAGCTGATCATGCACGATGACATCGGCTTCCTGCAGCAGTCGCTGGGCGCGCAGGGTGAGCAGGTCTTCCGAACCCGGACCGGCGCCGATCAGCCAGACAACGCCATTAGCGTGGGCATTGTCGGCATGCTGGGCCAGCAGGGTTTCGGCGGCGCTAGCGCCCTGCCCTGCGGCTTCGGCGGCTTCAATGGCAGGCGAGGTCACCAGCGCTTCGTAAAAGCGGCGACGGGCGGCGCCATCGTGAATCAGGCTCTCAACCTTGTGGCGCAACCCACCGGCAAGCCTGGCGATTTTGCCGATGCGGGGCGACAGCATCGCCTCGATGCGGGCGCGGACCAGTCGGGCCAGAACTGGCGCATCACCTTCGGTGGAGATGGCGACGGTAAGCGGCGCGCGATCGACGATGGAGGGCGTGTAGAAATCGCATTCGGCGGGGACATCGACCACGTTGAGCGGGATGCCACGGGCACGGGCTTCAACCTTGGCGCGGTCGGCCGCGGCGCTTTCTTCGGCGACGAAAACCAGAGCCGTATTATCGAGATCGGCGGCGATAAAATCGCGCTCGATCAGGGTGACGGAGAGGCCGGAAAAGTCGGCTTCGATCTGGGGGGAGATAATCACGACCTGCGCGGTCGTCTTAGTCACCAGCCGGGCTTTGTTGAGGGCTTCTTCACCACCGCCGACGATGACGATGCGCAGACCCTGTACCTTGTAGCTCAACGAAAATGTGTTGAGATAACCCATTGGAACCCTGTTGTGAGTGGCGGGCAAAATAATCCACTCCGGCCCGAATACACAAGGCGTTGAAATTCAATAGCTTTTATATTTCCCTAGCGGGGCATGGCGTGGAACGCCCACAATGGGAATACCACAAACCCGCTAAATGAATCTTTCCGCCGGGGAAGCGGAGAAAATTTTACTCTGGGGATATGGCAGGGACGTTCTCACAAACACGGCGTCATTCCGGCGCAGGCCGGAATCCATGCTGTGTTCCCTCCCACTCATCCAATGCATGGATGGCCTTCAGCATGGATCCCGGCCTGCGCCGGGATGACATCGTGGGTGGGGCGAATGTGGAGCCTTAGCCCTGACGGCTCGGCACATGCACGACGAGGCCGTCCAGCTCGTCCTTGACCTTGATCTGGCACGACAGGCGGCTGCTGGCTTTCACGTCGAAGGCGAAGTCGAGCATGTCTTCTTCCATGTTCGAGGGGCCGCCGACCGTTTCGGTCCAGGCGTCATCGACATAGACATGGCAGGTGGCGCAGGTGCAGGCGCCGCCGCATTCGGCCACGATGCCCGGTATGCCGTTCATGATGGCGGTTTCCATCACGGTGGCGCCGTTCTGGCCTTCAGTCTCGATGCGTTCGCCGTCCTGCTGGACGAAAGTGATCTTGGTCATAGGTCTCTAAGGGCTTGCTGTTCACCAAGGATATAGAGGCTGGGAGGCGGTTTAGGAACCCTGCGCACGGCATTGCGGGATTGCGCCCTCAGAGCCCCAGCAGACCCTCAAGATAATGCCGCTCGATGCCGAACATGGCCTTGGTGTCCGCAATCTGCTTGAGGATCGCGTCGCGGTCGCGGCCGACGCGGCCGTCTTTTTCGGCGACGATCAAATTGTTCTTGGGCGTATGGGCGTCGGAGACGAACTCGAACACTTTGGTGCGGTAGCCGTTGAGCTCAAGATAAAGCGCGCGCAGGGCGTCGGTGACCATCTCGGCCTGCCGCTCCATGAAAATGCCGTGGCGGAGCAGGTTCGATAGCGTGTCCTCGGGCTTGCCGGCCTCCATCTGGCGGCGGATTTGCTTGTGGCAGCAGGGGGCGACGGCGATGAGGGCGGCGCCGGCGGCAATGCCTTTATAGATGGCGTCATCGGTGGCCGTGTCGCAGGCATGCAGCGCGATGACGGCGTCGGCGCCCGTCGCATCGTGATCGAGAATGGTGCCGGGCTGGAAGCTCAGGCCGTCGAAGCCGGACTGGGCGGCGGTGGCATTACCATCCTCAACCAGCTTGTCGCGCATTTCGACGCCGACGATTTCGGCGGGGCGGTCGGCGACATTGGCGAGGTAGTCGTAGAGTGCGAAATCGAGGTAGCCTTTGCCCGCGCCCATATCGACGATACGGGGCTTTTCGGCCTTGATCGCCTGAATCAAGGGGGCAAAGATTTCAACCATCTTGTTGATCTGGCGGAACTTATCCTGCGCGTCGTTGCGCACGACGCCATCCTTACCGGTAATGCCAAGGGCATGCAGATAGGGCTTATTGGTCTCGGATAGCGGGCGGTTCTTGGCGCGGTTGTGATCGGTCGAGGGGGCTTCGCGGCCGGCGACTTCTGTGCGCTTGAGGCGGATTTTATCGCCATTGCGCTCAAAGCTCATGTCGAATTCGGTGGTCGCGAGCTGGGCGCTGCGGAACTCGTCCTTGAGGGCAATGCGCAGATTGCCCAGGGCCTCGGGCTGAATCTGGTTTTTGATGATGTCGCGCGTTTTGTAATGGAAGGTGAAGCTGAACTTCTCCACCCCCTTGGCGACGATCTTCTTGACATCGATGGATTTAAGATCGGCTTCGCCGCCGTGATAGCCAGCCAGCTTCAGCTTGACTAGCGTGTTGCCGGCAAAGGCCGACTTCACCGCGCTCAGGAACTCTTCGATACGGTCGGTCAATGCCGTTCCTTCGTGGTGAGGAAGCGGATTTTCGGGAAATCCTGCTTGGCGCGATCAGCCCACCAGGCGTTTTGCGCGAGGAAGACAGGGGAGCCGGTGCGGTCCTCGGCAATGTTCATCTTCTGGGCGGCGATGAAGCGTTCCAATTCCTTGGGATCATCGCTCTCGATCCAGCGGGCCACTTCGTAATTGAGGCTCTCAAAGGTGATCGGCACGCCATATTCCTTGGCGACGCGCGAGCTCAGCACTTCGAGCTGCAGCTGGCCGACAACGCCCACGATCCAGTCCGCACCGACGACGCGGCGGAACACCTGGGTGACGCCTTCTTCGGACAGGTCAGACAGCGCCTTGGCCATCTGCTTGGTCTTCATGTGATCGGTGAGGCGCACGCGGCGGATGATTTCCGGGGCGAAGTTGGGAATGCCGGTGACGTTGATCGTCGCGCCTTCGGTGAGCGTATCGCCGACCGAAAGAGTGCCGTGATTGGGGATGCCGACAATGTCGCCGGCAACGGCCTGTTCGGCCAGTTCGCGGTCATTGCCGAAGAAGAACATCGGATTGGAAACAGCCATATCCTTGCCGGAGCGGACGTTCTTGAGGCGCATGCCGCGGGTGAAGGTGCCCGAGCAAAGGCGGACAAAGGCGATACGGTCGCGGTGATTGGCGTCCATATTGGCCTGTACCTTGAACACGAAGCCGGTGACCTTTTTGTCGGCGGGCTCGATGGGCGATGGGATAGCCGGCTGCGGGCGGGGCTCGGGGCCCCATTCGCCCAGCGTGCGCAGCAGTTCGGCGACGCCAATGCCCTTGAGGGCCGAACCGAACAGCACGGGGCTCAAATGTCCGGCATGGAAGGTTTCGAGATCGAACGGCGGCAGCATGGCCGTGGCCATTTCCAGAGTTTCGAGCGCCGTCATGAAGACCGGGTCTTCGATGAGCGTATTATTATCGAGCAGGTCTTCGATGGCATTATATTCGGCAATCGGCTTGCCCTGGGGGCTCAGCACGCGCTTTTCCAGCAGGTCCAAATAACCGTGGAAATCGACGCCCTGCCCGATGGGCCACAGCACGGGGGTGAGGTCGAGCGCCAGCTTGCCCTGGATTTCGTCGATCAGCTCAAGCGGGGAAAGGCCCTCGCGGTCCACCTTGTTGATGAAGGTGATAATGGGAATGTCGCGCAGGCGGCAGACTTCGAACAGTTTCAGGGTCTGGGCTTCGATACCCTTAGCGGCGTCGATGACCATGATGGCGGCGTCGACGGCAGTGAGGGTGCGATAGGTGTCCTCGGAAAAGTCCGAGTGGCCGGGCGTATCGAGCAGGTTCAGCGTCAGCCCGTCATAGTCGAAGGTCATCACCGATGAGGTGATGGAAATGCCGCGTTGCTGCTCCATTTCCATCCAATCCGAACGGGTCGAGCGGGTGCCGGCCTTGCCGCGAACCGCGCCGGCAGACTGGATCGCGCCGGCAGCGGCCAGCAGCCGCTCGGTCAGCGTGGTCTTGCCCGCGTCCGGGTGCGAAATGATCGCAAAGGTCCGGCGAGTGCGATAGGGCTCAGTGATGGCGCGAGACGGCGTCTCGGCGGCGAGGGACATGCTCATGGAAACTTGCCTTTGGGCGCCCGGATCGGCGGGCTGCGAAGCGCAACAAATATTGGGCGCTCTATAGGGGAAGGCAAGGGTGGTGGTCAAATGCCGCAACCGGATGGCACGGTTGAAGCCAGTAAGGATCAGGCATAGCCTTGCCACTCACCCGTGAATGGGAGCGCACCATGGTCCAGGCAAACGAGGCACAACGGCAGGCCCTGCAAAAATCCATGATTTCGCTGGTCGTCACCGTCGTCATCGTGGCAGCACTGTTGTTCGGCACAGCCGGCGCGCTCAACTGGTCGCGTGGCTGGTGGTTCATGGCCGCCTTCATCGTGGCCATGCTGGTCTCGGTCGGCATCCTGTGGCGCGCCAATCCGGAGATCTTCGTCGCCCGCTCGCGCGTACAGGCCGGCACCAAGTGGTGGGACTATATCTTCCTGATCCTCATCATCGGCGGGCTGGCCGCACTGTTGCCGGTGGCCGGGCTCGATTATCGCTTCGCCTGGCTGCAGGCCCCCGATTGGTTGGTCGTCCTCGGCTATCTGCTGTTCGTGCTGAGCTTTGCCGGACAGATCTGGCCGCAGGCCACGAACCGACATTTCGAGCCGGGTGTCCGCATCCAGACCGACCGGCAGCACACGGTGATCGATACCGGCCCCTACGCGCTGGTGCGGCATCCCGGCTATGTCAGTGGTGCGCTGCTGGCGATCAGCGTGGCGCTGGTTCTGGGCTCGCTGGTAGCGCTGCTACCCGCGGCCATTGTGATCGCAGCTTTGGTGATGCGGACAATTATTGAAGACCGCACGCTGCAGCAGGAACTACCAGGCTACGCGGATTACGCGCTGCGGGTGAGATATCGCTGGGTGCCCGGGGTTTGGTAATCCCTACGCCCGCATATCCTTGCTCAGCACGTCCTCAACGAACACACTAACCTCTTCCACGGCGATCTTGAGATCGTCGATCTGCTCGGGATTGATGCTCACTCCGGCCCTTGCATCCGCTTCCATGGCTTTAGCGAGATCGGCTATGGCAAATGCGCCCACGCCGGCGGCGGCGCCTTTGATGGTGTGGAGGGTGAACAGGACCTGATCGGGAGCCTCGGCGGCGAGGAGCCGCGTCAGGTAAGTTTGGATCGTGGTGTCGAACAGGCGCAGCATTTCGTGTTCCAGCGCAGCATCGCCCAGGCATTGCTTGGCCAAATACACCAGATCGATGGGCCGCGCCCGGCGCGGGGCAAGGACGGGACTGGCTCTGTCGAGCGCGGGGAACCGCTGGGCCATCCGTCGAACTCCTTAACAAAAGCGGCGACGCAGCCCACAGGGGCAAAACCGCTGGACAAGCTTAGAAGCCCCGGATGAACAGGCGATTAAGCCACATCTTCGCCGTTCTTTGCCGTTTTTGATGGCCCTCGTTCTCCCCAAAAAATTAACCTTTGGGTAAGAAAGCGTTCGGTTTGAGTAAAATTGAATGTATGTATGGATTTTGAACCAGCGCGCGGCGGCGGTGGTGCGGAAATAATGCGCGGCATTTGCATCGAATTGTTTCCATTTGACCATCGGCCCGGAAACGGGTTGGGGGTTAACACACCGCCAGTTTGCCGCCCGATCGCTGTGAAGTCGACGCGAGAGTAGTAAAGAGTATGGCGCAGAATTCGACACCCCCAAACGATCCCGCCGCCCTGGCTTTTTCTGCCGTTGAAGATGCCCTCAAGGACTCGGTCTTCAATCTCGACAGCACGCCGGAAAAGGCCCCGGAAAAGCGCGCGGCCAATCCTGCGCGGTCCGAGCGCCTGCGCGCCGCCGACAAGATCGCCCAGCAGGCCGGCGCCGTGGCCAATGACGATCGCTTCCCCACCTCCAAGCTGCTGTATACCCTGCAGAGCCGGTCATCCTCGGCCCCCACCTGGGTAGCGCTGGCACTCTCGATCATCTGGCTGGTGGCTACCGGCGCAGCCGGTTATCTGCGCTATGGCAGCCAGCTCAGCAATTTCGGCCAGTTTGCCAGCAGCATCGATTTCATTGCGCTCGCCGCCATCATGATCCTGCCCGTGCTGGGCTTTTTCGGCGTCGCCACCCTGTTCCGCCGTGCCCAGGACCTGCGCAACGCAGCTTCCTCGATCACCCAGGCCGCCATTCGCCTAGCCGAGCCCGAAGTCACAGCCGCCGACAAGGTCGCCTCGGTGGGCCAAGCCGTGCGCCGCGAAGTCAATGCGCTGGGCGACGGCCTGGAACGCGCTTTGTCGCGCGCCGGCGAGCTCGAAGTGATGATCCACAACGAGGTCACCGCGCTCGAACGCACCTATTCGGACAATGAATCGCGCATGCGTGCGCTGATCGCCGAATTGGCCAGCCAGCGCGAAAGCGTGCTCACCAATACCGAGCGCGTGCGCGAAGCCATCACCGAGAGCCATACGGGCCTGGTGTTCGACCTCGACATGATCAGCCAGCGCATCTCCGGCACGATCGTGGAAAGCGGCGGCAACCTGACCCGCGCGCTCGAAACCGCCGGCAACACGCTGACCAACGCGTTCGGCGAGCGGACCGAGAATTTCGTTTCGCTGGTCGACAACCGCACTACCGACTTCATTTCGGCGCTCGACGATAGCGCCGGCCGCCTGTCGCTGACCTTCGACGACAAGACCGCGGCCATGACCGGCGCCCTCGACGAGCGTGCCGGCACGCTCAATGCCGGCGTTGAAGGCCGCATTGCCGCGCTGACCGATGCACTTGATGGCCACGCCTCCACCATCGCCGCCGCCATGGACGAGCGCACCCGCCTGATCGAGGAACGCACCGGCGCCATTGCCGGCAGCTTCGAAGACCGCACGGCGAACCTGGCCGGCCTGCTCGAAGGCACCAGTGGCCGCATCGCCGAGGCGATGGACAGCCGCACCGGCAACCTGGCGTCGGCCTTCGACGCTCGCGCCGAAAAGCTCGCCAACCTGCTGGATGGCACGACCGGCCGCCTGTCCGAAACGCTCGACGAAACCACCGGTCGTCTCGCCACCGCGCTCGACGAACGCACCGCGACCATTTCGGGCCTGCTCAGCGATGGCAGCACCTCCCTGCTCGGCCAATTGCGTGACCGCGGCCATGAAGTGACCGGCGCGCTGGACCTGATTGGCCAGAAGATTGCCGACGACATCACCGGCCGCTCGCGCGAAGCCGAGGTGCTGCTCAATGCCCTCACCCGCCAGCTCGATGAATCGGTCTCCATCCAGCTCAACGCCATGGATAGCCGCCTGCAATCGGCGCTGATCGAAATCAACGGCGCGCTGGACGATACGTCCGACCGCGCCCGCATCACCCTCTCCTCTGCCGGCCAGGATTCGCTCAGCCAGTTCGATGCCCGGCTGACCGAAATCGCCGCTATTCTCGACACCCGCCTGGGCACGCTCGATGGCGTCATCGGCGACAAGGGCGATAGCCTGATCGCGCGCCTTGAAGCGCAGGGCACCAGCTTTGCCGCTCGCGCCAATGTGCTCGAAATGGCGCTCAACGAAGAATCCGGCCGCTTTGACAGCGCCATCAGCGAAAAGACCCGCGAACTGGGCGAAGTGCTGGGCGCCAAGGCCCGCGCCATTTCCGAAGACATTGGCAGCCGCAGCCAGGCCCTCGCGGCTTCGCTCGAAGGCCATGTCAGCCAGCTCGCCGAAACCCTCGACGGCCGCACCCAGAAGCTCGACGGCATTCTGAGCAGCCGCGCCGGCGAAATCACCAGCGCCATCGAAACTCGCGTGCTCGAACTGGACGAAACGCTCAGCACTCGCGCCACCGGTATGAGCGAAGCCATCCGCGTGCGCAGCCAGGAACTGGGGCAAGCCCTGTCGGCTGGCACGTCCGAATTCGACCAGGCGATCTCGGGCCGCACGACGCGGCTGGCCGATACGCTATCGGAACGCACCTCGGCGCTGGCGCTGGAAATCGAATCCCGCACCGGGAACCTGGCCAGCCAGCTCGATGAACGCACCGAATTGCTGGCCACTCAGCTCAGCGAGCGCACCGAAACGCTGACCAGCCAATTGGCCGATCACACCACCACGCTGACCGGCGCGCTGGACGAACGCTCGGCGCAGCTGCGCACCACGCTCGACAGCGGCACCCAGCAGCTGGCCCAGGCCGTGGGCACCCGCACCCTGGCGCTCAGCGAAGCCCTCAATCAGCGCACCCAGGCACTCAGCGACACGCTGGAAACGCACACCGCCTCGATGGGCGAAACCATCGGCCTGCGCACCAGCGAACTGGCCGACGCCATTGCGTTGCAGGGCGAAGAAGCCCGCACCAAGATCGAAACCTCGCTGCACAATGTCACCGAGACGATGAACGAGCGCGTCACCACCATGTCGGACATGATTGCCGAGAAGGTGGCCGAGGTGAACACGCATCTGGGCACGGGCCTCGACAGCGCCATCTCGCGCATTTCGGACGCCGAGCATGGCGTTTCCGCCCGCATCGACGCGGCCAGCGCCACCGTGGGCGAAAGCGCCCGCAAGGCCGCCGACCTCATCGAGAGCGGCGTCAATTCGGCTCGCCGCGCCATTACCGACATGGTCGACCAGCGCCTGGGCACCCTGCCCGAGGCCATCACCGCCCGCGCCGATATCACGGCCGAACGGCTGGCCGCGCTCAACGCCTCGATCAATACCTCGATCACCCAGTCCATGGCGGATCTGGAAGCCGGCGCCGACCGGATCGAGGAAACCATCGCCACCCGCATCACGGCAGCGACGGAAAATATCGCCACCGACGTTACCGCCACGGCCGACCGCATGGACGGCGCCGTGCGCAACGTGCTCGACCTGATCCGCGCTGCTGCGGGCAATATCGACCAATTGCTAACGGTCAAGGCGCCCGACGCCGTGGGGTCAATCGAAACCCGCCTCACCGACATCAATCGCTCGGTCGAAGAGCATACCAATGCCTTTGCGGCGTTGGTCAGCGATCGCTCCGACCAGTTGCAGAACGCCCTGCTCAGCCATGGCAATCTGCTGCGCGACGCCCTGGGCGAGAATGCCAAGGAAGCCGAGGCCATCATGGCCGTCTCGACCTCGCGCATCCTCACCGATGTCACCGCCGCGCTCGGCAAGCTCAATGACTCGAACCTGCTGCTGCAGCGGGTGCTCGATGCCTCGACGGCAAACCTGGCCAATCTCGAGACATCAGTCGCCCAGCAGACCTCGACCTATTCCAACACCATTCGCGATGCCATCGGGCAGACCGAACAGGCCGGCGTCATGGTCAGCCAACATGTTGGCGCGCTGCAATCCACCATCCGCTCCATGGTCGACGAGTTCTCGACGGTGCTCGGTCGGCTCGATGCGGAAGCAGCCAATATGCAGCAGGTGTCGCACGAGCTCAGCTCGACCAGCGAAACCGCGCTCATTACGCTCGAAGATCGCCGCGGCGCCATGGATGCCCTGGCCCAGAGCTTTGCCAGCCGCGCCGACGATATCGATGGCCGCATGCGCATGTTCGCGCAGTCGATCGCCGACACGGTCAATGACACGGAACGCCGCCTGATCGGTGCCCGCCGCGCCATGGACGAGGCCCTGCAGGCCACCACGGGCTCGGTTGCCGAAACCCTGGAAGCCACCACGGCAACCATTACCGAGGCCATCCAGTCCTCGACCGCCGATGTCAACGACGCGCTCTACCAGACCAACCAGCGGTTCACATCGACCCTGTCGAGCAATGCCGCCCAGGTGGATGGCGCCGTGCAGCGCGCCGCCGAGGCTGCCGCCAATGCGCTCAACCAGACCGCCTCCTCGGTGCGCCTGGCGCTCAGCGACCAGACCAGCCAGGTCAACAACGCACTGGAAGAAAACGCCAACCGCGTCAGCGATGTGCTGGCCTCCACGGCCGGCAATGTCACCGACGTGCTGACCACGACGACCAGCACGCTGGCCGACACCATTGCGGATTCGACCGCTTCGGTTCGTGGGGCGATTGCCTCCAATACCGGCCAGCTGCGCAACGCCATCGACCAGACCACCGGCACCTTCCGCCAGGCGCTGGACGAAACTTCGGGCGAAGTCAGCAGCCGTCTGGGCGATTTCCGCGACAGTGCCGATGCCGAAGGTCGCCGCGCCAATGCGGCCCTGCAACAAGCCCAGCAGCAGATGATCGCCGAAATGCAGAAGGCGATGGAAGAAGCCACCCAGCGCTTCAACGACACTGCGCGGGCCATGCGCCAGACGGCCAAGGAAGTCGGCAGCGAACTCGAAGCCACCCGCGCCGAACTGGCTCGCGGCGTCAACGAGCTGCCCGAGGAAACCCGCGCCAGCGCCGCTGCCATGCGCCGCGTCGTGGCCGAGCAGATCGAGGCGCTGAGCGAACTCAACGCCATCGTGCGCAGCCAGCCGGCCACGCTCGACCTCAACGACCGCCGCCCGCCGCAGCGCCCTACCCCGCGTACCGAACCGCGCCAGGAAGCCCCGGCCTATCAGGCCCCGCGCGACACCTATCGCGAGCCGCCGCGCCAGACGCTGGTCGACCCGATCCGCACCACCGAGCCCGTGCGCCAGCCTGAACCTGTTCGTCAGCCCGAACCTGCCCGTGCCGCAGCGCCGCAGCGCGACGTGGATGCCCAGGCAGCGGTGGAAGCCGATGCCGCCCCGCAGGGCGAAGGCGGCTGGCTCCGCGACGTGTTGCGCAATGCCACGGCCAAGCAGGCCAGCACCCAGCAGCCACAGGCTGGTCTGTCGGGCCTGACCGATGAGATCGCCCGGGCCATCGACGACGCTGCGCTGGCCGAAGCCTGGGCCCGCTACCAGGCCGGCGAGTCCAACGTGTTCTCGCGCCGCATCTATACGTTGACCGGCCAGGGCACCTATGACGACGTGCGCAAGAAGCTGCAGCGCGAACCCGACTTCGCCCGCACCGCGCAGGCCTATATGAGCGAGTTCGAGCAGCTGCTGAAACGCGCCGCCGCCGGCCCCCGCCCTGCTGCGGAGACCCGCGAATATCTGCTGAGCGATCGCGGCAAGGTCTACACGACCCTGGCCCATGCGAGCGGCCGCTTGAGCTAAGGCTTAGGTGATAGAACTAAAAAGGCCCCGGGTAACCGGGGCCTTTTTGTTTGTGCGGCTGTGGGGAAGAAGGAAACAGAGGTTCAATGCCACGACCTCGTCCTTCGACAAGCTCAGGATGAGGTCTACGGGTTAGCTGGCAATCTCAAAGTAGACCTCATGGTGAGCCTGTCGAACCACGAGGCCGTGCCCTCACGCATCCTTGGGTGGTTTGAGCTTCAGCGACCACAACACACATCCCATGCCCAGCAGCGCAAACAGCGCTGACGCGAAAAACGCGCCAGCGCCCAGATGGCTGACCAGCACACCGAACAGCATCAGCGACACGAAGGCGGCGCCCTGCTGCAGCATGGTGGCAAAGCCCTGCGCTTCGGCGGCAATGTCTTCGCTGGTCCAATTGGCGATGAAATGCACCACGCCGAAATAGCCCATGCCAAAGCTGAAGGGATGCAGCGTCTGGGTAACGAACAGCACGGCGACGGGCGGATTGAACGCCATGATGAAGAAGCGCAGCAAGGAGGCCGCGCAGGCCACCAGGATCATGGTGCGCGCACTGACGCGCCCGCCAAAGCGCCGCCACATGACCATCAGAATGGCTTCGGCAGCGGCGGCAGTCGCGAGCAAGGGGCCGATGAAATAGTCGGGAATGCCATTGTCGTGCCAGATCAGCGCGCCGAAGCCACCCACCACCGCATTGTTGGAATTGACCAGCGCGAAGCCCAGGATGGGCAGTACGAACCAGAGCTTGAGGGCGGAAGACAGACGCGGCTTTTCCGGATTGGCATCGGCCAGGGTGGCGACCGGCGCAGGCGCCCGGAAGCGCGGCAGGGTGAAGCCGATGATCGCCCGGCCCACCGAAACGGCGAAGAACAGCGGCACGAAAGCGGCCGTGCCATAGGCGGTGACGGCGAGACCCACCAAGGCCGTGCCGATCACATAGCCGATCGTGCCCCAGGCGCGCATGCTGCCGAAGTCGGTGCCGGTGCGCTGCGCCAGGCGCAACGTTGCCGCGTCGGTCAGTGGCGGCACCAGCCCGCCGGGGATGGTGCAGAGCAGCCAGACCAGCACAATGCCCCAGAATTCATGGACGAAGAACAGTCCGATCGGCGCCGCGCCGCTCAGCAGGGAGACGATCAGGATGGTCGAGCGCCAGTCGCTGGCCCGATCGGCCAGCCGTCCGACCAGCATGTTGATGCCCAGCAGCAGCAGGACCGGCAGCGCATTGATGACGCCGATCTGTTCGGCGGGAATGCCGTGCTCGGCCAGCCAGATCGCTAGATAAACACTGCTGACGGCACCAGGCAGATAGACGGTGAAATGAAAAATCGAAGCGCGCAGCTCGGGCGAGGCCCAGCGCGACAGAACGGATGCCATGAAAAGTGAACCCCGGGCAAATCAGCGCCCGGCACCTTTGTTCGCTTGGCTTTGTGGCGAAGGCAAGGGGATTTGTGACGTTGCAATCGTTACAATTGCCGGTGCGACATTCGGGTGACATCGTGGGTGGGGATAGCATCGGGCCACGACCTCGTGGTTCGACAAGCTCACCATGAGGTCTACTGTGATTGAGGTCTACCCAGCCCTCAAATCACCACCTGCGCATTTTCGCGCTTCGGATTCATCAACACCAGCGACACCACCACCATCACCGCCCCAATCGCGCTGAGCACGGCCGCCACGTAAAACGCCCCCGCCCCCATCGTGCCGGCGAGAATGCCGAAGCCCAGCAGGGCCACCACGGTCACCACCTGGCGGATCATCACGAAAAAGCTCTGCGCTTCGGCAGCGATATCCTCGCTAGTCCAGTTGGCGATGAAATTGGTGATGCCGAGGAAGGTGAGGCCCACCGTCGCCAGATGCAGGGTTTGCAGCAGCACCAGCACCCAGATATCGGGCTCGAGCGCAAAGCCCCACCAGCGTAACGCGCCGCAAACGCAGCCTAGCAGGATCAGGTGGCGGGCGGCGAAACGCTTGGTGATGCGCTCGAAATAGACCATGGCGAGGATTTCGGCAGTGGGCGCGACCGCCCATAATATGCCGATGACCCAGCCGGGTATCCCCTCCTCGGCCCAGATCAGTGCGCCAAAGCCCATCTGCATCATATGGCTGCCATGCAGCAGCGCCGCGCCGATCAGCGTCATCAGGAACCACGGCCGCCAGAGCTGGCCGAGACGAATGGCGATCAGCGGATTGATCGGGGCATCGATGGGATGCATAGGGCGCGAATATTCATCGGGCGAGCGGAACAGCGGCAGGCCGAGCGACACCAGCGCGCGAAGGAGGCTGACCGCGATGAGCAGCGGCACGAAGGCTCCTGCGCCCATGCGGTCGAGCACTACGCCCGCCACCAGCGTCACGGCGACAAAGCCGATCGTGCCCCAGACGCGAATGGCGCCGAAATCCATGCCGGTGCGGCGCGTCATGCGATAGGCAGCGGCATCGACCACCGGGGCGATGGCCTGGAACGGCACGATCAGCAGCGTCCAGATGATCAGGATGGAGACATAATCATCCCTGAACAGCAGGAAGATCGGCGGGATGGCGGCAATGATAGAGCCGATGACGATGACAGTGCGCCAGTCGCTGGCCCGATCGGCCAGACGGCCCACGATCATGTTGATGACGATCATCGCAAAGATCGGCGCGGCATTGATGACGCCGATTTCGCCGGTGCCGATGCCGCGCTCGCTGAGCCAGATCGGCAGGAACGGATTGGACACGGCGCCCGAGGTAAACAGGGTCGCGTAGAAAATACTGGTACGGGCAGCGGGCGAGCGAAGGCGCGCTGCCAAAGGCGAACCCATCGCAGACTGGCTCCGGGAAATCACATAAAATCAATCTGCCGAACAATGCGCCGCAAGTGTGTTCGACGCAAGCAACGATCAGCCGGCGGCGGCCATCGGGACGGCCTGCCGGGCCAATTGCAGATGCGACAGGAATTGATCGACGCTGGCCGGAACAGTGAAGCGGCAGCCATGCGCCCGGGCGTCGGCGCGAGAGAGCGTGAGGGCGCGGCGCACGGCAATGCCGAGGTCTTCATCAAGCGCCCCAGCCGTCGGATCGGTGAGGATGTCGCGCGGGCCGGTGACGGGATAGGCGGCGACGGGAACGCCGGAGGCCAGGGCCTCGATCACCACATTGCCAAACGTGTCGGTGCGGCTGGGGAAGACGAAAACATCGGCGCTGCGATAGATTTCGGCCAATTCGTCGCCAAAGCGATAGCCGAGGAATTGCACATCGGGATAACGGCGGGTCAGCGCCGGCAGGTCGGGGCCATCGCCCACCACGATCTTGGTGCCCGGAACATCCAGATCCAGAAACGCGGTAATGTTCTTTTCCGCCGCGACACGGCCGACGCAGAGCAGATGCGGGCCGGGCAGATCGGTGAACCAGGTCTTGGGGCCGGGACTGAAGCGCGAGAGATCGACCCCGCGCGACCAGAGCGCCAGATGCCCCAGGCCATGGCCGGCCAATTCCACCATCAGCGACGGCGTCGGCACCATGGTGCGGGCTGCAGGCCAATGGAACCAGCGCAGATAGCCATAGCCCAGCTCGGGCGAGACCGGCACGCGGGCGGCCAGATATTCGGGAAAGCGGGTATGAAAGCTGGTGGTGAAGACCAGGCCCCGATCGAGGCAATATTGCCGCGCCTGCCAGCCCAGCGGGCCTTCGGTGGCGATATGGATGCAATCGGGAGCCACGCCATCGATGAAGGCGGCGACGGCGCCTTGCGTAGCGAGGGAAAGCCGGATTTCAGCATAGGTGGGGACCGGCACGGTCCAGAATCGCTCGGGGGTGAGGTAGCGGACCTCGATATTGCGGGCGGCAAGTTCGCGGCCCAGTGTGTCCAATGTGCGCACCACACCATTAATTTGCGGGTGCCAAGCGTCGGTAACGATCAGGAGGCGGCGGAGCGATCCGCCTTGCGGAGGCGGAAGCGGCGGGGCTCGGCCGCCATCATCTCGGTCCACTTGATCAACTCGAAATTGCCGTCCGTTGTCTCGACTATCGCCGTGCAACTTTCCACCCAATCACCAGTGTTGATGTAGTGGATACCTAGCCTGTCATGCATGTCAGCAAAATGAATGTGCCCGCAGATGACCCCGTCAACCCCGGATTCCTTGGCTTCGTGGACCAGAGCTTCCTCGAATCGCCCGATCACCGAGACGGCATTTTTGACCTTTTGCTTGGCCCAGGCGCTCAAGGACCAATATTGCAGGCCGAGTCGCCGGCGCACCCAATTGATGGCGATATTGACGCGCAGGGCCGCGTTGTAGGCCCAGTCACCGACATGGGCGAGCCATTTGGCATTCATCACCACGACGTCGAATTGGTCGCCATGGATGACGAGATAGGTCTTGCCAGTGGCAGTGGTGTGGACGGTGCGATCGACGAATTCGACCTCGCCGAAATAGGTGCCCAGATATTCGCGCAGGAATTCGTCGTGATTGCCCGGCAGGTAGACGACGCGGGTGCCCGCATTGGCCTTTTCGAGCAGCAGATTGACCAGCACGTTATATTCATTGGGCCAGTGCCAAGCCTTGGCGAGGCGCCAGCCATCCACAATATCGCCGACCAGATAGATGGTCTCGGCGTCATGCGCGCGCAGAAATTCGATGAGCTGGCCGACCCGGATCGGCTTCATGCCCAGATGCACGTCCGAAATGAACATGGCCCGGACTTGTCGGGTCTCGCGCTCGTCCGCCATCAAGCAAAGTCTCCTGCACACGCCATCCAGGGGAGGACAGCGACGCGCAGTTTATCTGGGGAAGGCTCCCGAGGAAACACTTAGCCCGTTTTGGCTGGGGAAAGCCCCATGGCTGCGGGTTTTGGCCGCAGTTGCGGTCAGTGGATGCGGGCTTTGAGGGCGACGATTCGCTGATAGCTCTGCTCGATCCGCGCCGCAAAGGCCGGGTCAGCCTCGGCTTCGGTGACCAGGATGGCGCGGATTTCATCGGCCAGGCCCGTCCGATATTTGGCGGTATTGGAAAACAGCAATACGTCCATGCCAGCGCGTACGGCCATGGTGACGGTCTGTTTGAGGTCAAAATGCTGGCGGATGGCGCCCATTTCGAGATCGTCGCTGATCACGACGCCATCAAAGCCCAGTTCGTCGCGCAGCACGCCGGTGATCCATTGCGGGGAGAGCGAAGCGGGCACCTGCGCACCGACATCGGAATAATCGGCGTGATAGAGATGGCCCACCATGACGAAATCGACGTCGCCCTTGGCCAGAAGTTCGCGATAGGGGTCGAGCTCCTCGGGTTTCCAGGTGCTGGTGATATCGACAAAGCCTTCATGACTATCGGCGGTGGACGAGCCATGACCGGGGAAGTGCTTGAGCGAGGTCAGCAGGCCCGCCGCGTGATGGGCGGTGATGAAGGCCTCGTCATAGGCGACGACCTTTGCCGCGTCAGCGCTATACGAGCGGCCGAATTTGGCGATCACCGGGTTGTTGGGGTTGAGGTTGATGTCGGCCACCGGGCCGAAATTGACGGTAAAGCCAAGCCCGGCAAGGGAAGCGGCCATGCCGGCGTAAATCTTCTCGGCCGCCTCGGGAGAATTTCTGGCGGCGATGCTGGCGGCGCTGGGAATTTCCTTGAAGCCCACATCGCCATCCAGCCGCTCGACGGCGCCACCCTCCTGGTCGACGGTGATGAAGGGCAGCAAATCGGGCGAGGCCGCGCGAAACGCCTGGTTCATTGCGGTGACGGTGGCGAGGTCTTTGACATTGGTCTTGAGGAACATCACCCCGCCCAATTCGCTCGCGGCCAGTTCCTCGCGCAGCGCCGCAACACTGGCATCATCGACGTCATTGCCCTGAAAGCCCACGACGATCATCTGCCCGGCCATCTGCTCGAGGGTCGCGGCATGCGCGGGGACCGCCGCGAAGAGGGAGGCGGCGAGCAGCAGATGGGGAAGAACGGTCACGGGGAAATCCAGCTTTCGGAGAATCGCGGCGACAGCGTCACCGGAAAAAACCGCCGAAACAATGACGGCCGCACTATTCGCGTGGCATACGTCATTTGAGGTATGCCAATTCATAAGCATCAATGGCATAGAAGATACAGGCGACTTGGAGCATAGGCCGTTTTTCAACCTTTCGGCCGATGAAGCTGCCGCCTTAGCGGGCGGAGATCTTGGGGTCTCCGTCCGCGTTCGTTTTTGGCGACGGCGCTGCCTACCGGTTCTGCCGGTTGGCGATCAGATCGTCCACCACGGCCGGATCAGCCAGCGTCGAAGTGTCCCCCAACGAACCGAAGTCGTTTTCGGCAACCTTGCGCAGGATGCGGCGCATGATTTTGCCGCTGCGGGTCTTGGGCAGACCCGGTGCCCACTGGATCAGGTCGGGCGTGGCGATAGGGCCGATTTCCTTGCGGACCCAATTGCGTAGCTCGACCTTGAGGGCGTCGTCGCTGACCTCGCCGGCCATCAGGGTGACATAGCAATAGATGCCCTGCCCTTTGACGTCATGCGGGTAACCAACCACGGCGGCTTCGCTTACCTTGGGATGCGCCACCAGCGCGCTTTCGACCTCGGCAGTGCCCAGGCGATGACCGGAGACGTTGAGCACATCGTCGACGCGCCCCGTGATCCAATAATAGCCGTCTTCATCACGACGACAGCCATCGCCGGTGAAGTAATAGCCCTTGTACTGGGTGAAATAGGTGTCGATGAAGCGCTGGTGATCGCCATAGACACTGCGCATCTGTCCCGGCCAGCTATCGGCAATCGCCAGCACACCTTCGGCCTTGGTCTGCTCCTGCAGCCGGCCCTCCGGCGACAGCACGACCGGCTGCACGCCGAAAAACGGCTTGGTGGCAGAACCGGGCTTGGTGGGAATGGCGCCCGGGAATGGCGCAATCATATGGCCGCCGGTTTCGGTCTGCCACCAGCAATCGACAATGCCGCAGCGCTCCTTGCCGACATGCTTGTGATACCACAGCCAAGCTTCGGGATTGATCGGCTCGCCCACCGTGCCCAGCAGGCGCAGCGAAGGCATGTCGTATTTGTCGGCGAATTCATGGCCGGCGCCCATCAGCGCGCGGATGGCCGTGGGCGCAGTGTGGAAGATATTGACCTTGTGCTTTTCCACCACCTGCCAGAAGCGCGAGGCATCGGGATAGCTCGGAATGCCCTCGAACATCAGCGTGGTGGCGCCATTGGCCAGCGGGCCATAGACGATATAGGTGTGGCCGGTGATCCAGCCCACATCGGCGGTGCACCAATAGACCTCGCCATCGCGATAATCGAAGCTGAGCTCGTGGGTCAGCGCGCCATAAACGAGATAGCCGCCCGTAGTGTGCAGCACGCCCTTGGGCTTGCCGGTGGAGCCGGAGGTATAGAGGATGAACAGCGGATCTTCCGCATTCATCGGCTCGGGCGGGCACTCGGCGCCGACCTTGGCAGCTGCATCCTCATACCACACGTCGCGGCCTTCGCTCATGGCAACCGGATTGCCGGTGACCTTGACGACGATCACGGTGTTCACGCCCTGCACCTTGGTCAGGGCTTCATCGACATTCTTCTTGAGCGGGATGGTCTTGCCGCCGCGGCGGCCTTCATCGGCCGTGAGGATGATCTTGGAGCCACAATCGGCCACGCGGCCGGCGATGGAATCGGGCGAGAAGCCGCCGAAAATCACCGAGTGAACCGCCCCGATACGGGTGCAGGCCAGCATGGCGACGGCGGTGTCGATAACCATGGGCATGTAGATGGTGACGCGGTCGCCCTTCTTGACGCCGTGAGCTTTTAGCACATTGGCGAAGCGACAGACGCGCTCGTACAGCTCACGATAGGTCGCCTTGCTATCGGTGCCGGGCGTGTCGCCTTCCCACACGATGGCCGTCTGGTCGCCCCGGGTCGCCAGATGCCGGTCCAGGCAATTGGCCGACACGTTGAGCACCCCGTCTTCGAACCATTTGATCGACACATCGGGATAGGCAAAGCTGGTATTCTTGATGATGGTCGGGGACTTGATCCAGTCGAGCCGCTGCGCCTGCTCGGCCCAGAACCCGTTCGGGTCGCTGATCGAGCGGGCATACATCTCATCATATTGAGCGCTGGTTACGTGGGTGCGTGCGATCGCAGCCGCACTTGGCTGGAATACGAGCTGCTCGCTCATAGTCATCCTCCCTTATCTCTCCCGGCTCCGTTCTAAAGACCGCTCCTGCGTCGGGCAAGCCCATCACCGTGCAACTTCGTACATGGCGCTGCCACCGCCCATTAACTGCCTCAAGCTACGATGCTTTGTGCACACAGGGCTGTTTGTTAGTATCGCGACAGCAGAGGGAGGGCTCATCATGGCCGAGATGACTATCCGTGCCGCCACTATTGCCGATATCGACATGGTCTATCGCGAATTGATGGACGTGATTGCATCGTCCCAATATTACAGCGAACGCTTCAAGGCCCATGAAATGGGGCGGCTCAACAAGGCCTTCCTGCGCAATGTCATGGCGATCGACCCTTGGCATGTCATGATCATGGATACGGACGGTGTGGCGGGCGGCGCCATGATCTCGGGACCCGAATGCGGCTCGATCTTCCGCTATTGGAGCTGGGTATTCCCCAGCCACCGCAATTCCAAGCTGGGCATGTTCGGCATGCGCGCCTTTGACGAGCACTGGGACAATGGTCGCTTCCACAAGGCCTTTACCTTCGTGCGTCCGGAAAACGAAGTCGCCCGCATGCTGTTGCGGCGCTACGGCTACAAGGAAACCTGCCTGCTCGAAAAACACATTTTCGGCCAGGATTACATGCTGATCGAAAAACCCTACACCAAGGTGTCCGAGGACTATGACAGCGGCGTCAATGTCGGCCGCCTGGGCCGACTGAAGCAGCGGCTCGGTGAGTTGGTGGGCGTCTAGCCCACCGGCAGCGCCGCTGCCCGCCGCGCACGGAACCATTGCACGATCGACACATCCATCTTGGCGGTGCGCAGGGCAATAGCCCACAGCGCAAGCGACCAGATGGTGATGGCGATAAGAGCGGAAATCGCCGCGCCCATCAGCCCGAATGGCGGCGCCAGCAACCAATTACCCACAAAGAGCACGGCGATGCCCAAGGCCACCGCCGGTAGGCTCGCATAGGGCCGATCATGGATGGAGAGGACCAGCGAGGCCGGTCCCATTGCCGAGCGCACCACCAGCGCCAGGCACAGCACGGCCAGCGGCGCTGCACCCGCACTGAAACCCGGGCCGAAGAACTGCAGCGCAATCGGCGCGCCCAAAGCCGTGACGCAGAACAGCACCAGCGACAGTGCCGTCGCCACCATATTGGCGTCGCCCACCTTGCGGTGGAAGGCGCTGCGGTCGGCATTGGCTTCGCTCTCGAACATGTCGGGCATCGACACGGCATAGACCGCCGACACGCCGAACGACACCAGCGCGAAAATGCGGGTGCAGACGCCGAAAATCGCCAATTCCTCGCGGCCCAAGATCTGGCTGAGCAGCAGCAGATTGATGTCGAAGAAGAAATCGGTAGCGAGCGCGATCAGCATCCAGGGCAGCGCAAAGCGCCACCAGCGCCGGCTTTCGCGCGGGCGCACTGCCGTATCCCGGCCCGGTACTGCACTCCAGGCAATCAGTGTGAAACCGAACTGCACCAGCGCGATCACCACAAAACCGATAGCGGCGCCCCACACCATATGGTCGAAGCCTTCGTCGCGATTGGCGATGCCCATGGCGCCTACGAGGGCCGCAACCAGAATGATCGGGCGGAAAATGCCATCGGCGAAAAAGCCGGAAAACGGCCGCTTGAGCCCGATCAGCAGCGAGCCACTGAGCATGACCGTGGCGCCGCTGAAGGCCAGCAGAATCACCGGCACATAATGCTGGGCGACGATGCTGCCGCCCTGCCCCACCAGCCCCAGCACGAATTGCCCGGCCACCAGCAGCAGCACCAGCGCCACCAGGATATGGCCATAGGCATGCAACATGAACACGCCAAGTTGCCTGCGCTCGCTGCGGGCGCGATATTCGGCGGCGAAATAGGCGCCGATGGTGTGAAAACCCAGCGGCATGGCCACCGCAATCAGGTTGCAGCTTGCCGTGATGATGAGGAAATCACCCAGGTGCCCGGCGCCCCAGAGACGGGCAATCATCGCCTGCACCAGAAACACGATGCCCGCGCCAAACAGGCGCCCACCGAAAATGATGGTCGATTGGGAGACCAGACGCCGGTGCAGACTCATCCCTGGCTTTCTGTGGACACGTGTGGCGCCTGATCGGGACGCGCCTTGGGATTGCGCCAGGCATCGACCACCCGGCGCAGCTGATAATAGGCATCGCGTGCGTTGAAGGCGCCGGTGCCCAAGAGATAAGCCAGCGGATTGGACGCATAATTGGCCACCGGCGGCACCGGGCGGATTACCCCGGCATCGCCCACCATGCCCTTCTTGAACTGGTGCAGCCCCTGATAGCCGTCGGTACCGCCCAGGTCGTACCAGGCCGCCTCGGTATTGTCGCGCAGCCAGCGGATGATGTGCCAATGCATGAAATAACCCGCGCGCAATGGCAGCGCCCGGTCATTGGTGGCGCCATAGAGATAGACGGCCCGATCGCCCGCCTTGAAGATCAGCGCGCCGGCAACCAGTTCGCCCTCGTGGCGGATGAAGAACAATTCCGGCCGCAGCGCATCGATATCGGTCGCCATCAGCGATGGCACGGTCTCATAGGCCGAATGATCGGTGAACTGCTTGCGGTCGGTCATGGCCGTGTAGAGCGCGTCGAATTCGGCCATCCGCTCGGGCCCGGCATGCTCGAAGCTGAGCCCTTCCTTCTCCGATTTATTGAGATGGTAGCGCCATTTCTGGTGCAGGCTCTTGCGCTGCTCGGCATCGCCCAGCCGCAGATTGACGATATAGCGATTGGGAAACCCCAATACCGAGCCGCGCTGGAAGCCGCGGGCGATCAGCCGCTCATAATCTTCATTGGTTTCGGTGAGCGAGGCGCGCGGCAGCACCGACAGCAATTGCCCGCGCTTATCGGCATACTCGGCGACCAGCGCATCGATCATGGAGGCGTGGATAATGTCGCGATCGGCGCGAGCGCCATGCCTGACGATGGGAGCCCATTTGGAAATGGCGATGGCGCCAATGCCCAGCGGCAGGCGCTGGATCATCATCAGCGCGCCGCCGACAATCTCGCCCCGATCGAGAAACAGCATCGGCTCCTGCGTCACCGCGGGCCAGCGCGTTTGCGCGAACATGTGGAGCTGTTCCTGGCAGACCTCGTCGAACCCGGCAATGGTACGGTCCCATTCCTCGCCCGACACGATCTGCGTCTCGAGCTGAAGCGCGGTCGCACCGGCTTTGCGCGGCGCGTCGGCATCGTCATGAACCAGGCGGTCGGTGATAGCGGCCATCTTGGAGCTTCCTGCTCAGAACATTTCTGAGCGGCAAGATAGAGCCCCAAGGTGAGCAATTTCCTATTGCAGCACTACAAATGCCGCAAAGTTCCGCCCGTGGTTACTAAAGACTACCACGGGCGGTAAGCAGTTTTAGTGGCCGCCGGCGCCGTTATAGATGAACGGGATATGCGGCAGGGTATAACCAAGCCACTGATCGGCGCCTTCATAGATCATCTTGGCAGCGACATAGAGGATGATCAGCAGGCCGACCCAGGCGATCCAGCGGTATTGATGCAGCAGGCGCGCGATGAATGTCGCAGCAACGCCCATCATCACCACCGACAGCGCCAGACCAAAGATCAGCGCTTCGAAATGGTGCTGGGCCGCACCGGCCACAGCCAGCACGTTGTCGAGCGACATGGAAACGTCGGCAATGATGATCTGGATGACCGCATCGCGCAGCGACTTGCGCGGGGCCTTGCCGGACACGGTGCCATCGGCGTTGAGGTCTGCATTCTCGAGCGCTTCGGTGGCTTCCTCTTCGTCCTCATGGGAGACGGTGAGTTCGCGATACATCTTCCAGCAGACATAAAGCAGCAGCACGCCGCCCGCGATCAGCAGGGCCCCGCCCAGCGACAGCAATTGCGTGGTGATCAGCGCGAAACAGATGCGCAGCACGGTGGCGGCGATGATGCCGATCAGGATGGCCTTCTTGCGCACCTCTTTGGCAAGACCGGCCGCAGCAAGGCCGATAACCACGGCATTGTCCCCGGCCAGCACGAGGTCGATCATGATGACCTGAAGCAAGGAAGAAAAGAAACTCGGGTCGATGCCGAACATACTGGGTCCCTGGGAGTGCTGAAATGTCGCGCCGCTATAGGCCTCTATCGCGAGGGAAGGAAGGGCATTTCCCACGAATTGAACGAAAGACGCAGGCGGGCTGGGGCTTTTATGCGTCAACTGACAGCTTGGTGACAGGTTGGGCCCTCAACTGATGCCATCCAAATTCTCTACCCCGCAAAAACAAAAAGGCCGCCCCCGGTTTCCCGAGGCGGCCTTTTTGGGATCGCCAGCGAACGAGTCGCGGCGCTCCGTCGATTCTTACTGAACCAGGGTCAGGTTGCAGGCCGAGATCTTGCCGTCACGGCCGCTCTCGAGCTCGTAAGTCACCTTGTCGCCTTCGTACAGGCCCTGCAGGCCCGAACGCTCGACGGCGGAGATGTGAACGAACGCGTCCTTTTCGCCATTCTCAGGCGAAATGAAGCCGAAGCCCTTGGTGGTGTTGAAGAATTTAACAGTGCCGTTGATCGAGGCCATGTGTGTAGTCCTAATGTAGCCCGAAGCATCAGCAAGCGAGCGCCGCCCACAGGCAACATGCCTGATGGGTTCTAAACGTTCGCAAGAAAGGAAGGAGCCAGAGCCGGATCAACCGGCAGGCAGCCAACAATGGCTGAAAACGCCTGCCCCTTGTGACAGCTCATCGTGTTTAAAGCAAGGCCCAGTGTGTGAACACTGTCATAAGGGCGTTGCTTTTGAGGAGGACTTTGGTGGGCGAGCACGGATTCGAACCGTGGACCCGACGATTAAGAGTCGTCTGCTCTACCAGCTGAGCTACTCGCCCCCTGCCGGGGCTTCCAAAGTGGCTGCTCTCTAGCAAAGGGATTCCGGGCTGTCTAGCGCTCAGGCGCACTTTCCTGCCATCACTGGTTTGCTATTGTGGAAAGAGCGGCGGACCAACCGCCCCAGAGACCGGCAAACCATGACGTTTTATGATGTTCTGCTCATTCCGATAAATTGGCTCGGCGCCAATGCCCTGACCCTGTTGGCCATCATCGCGGTGCTGGTAGCCGGCTGGTATCTGTCGCGGCTGGCCGCCAACGCGATAAAAACCTATCTGCCGCGCGCCTATGGCGTGGACAAGAACTTCGCGCCCCTGCTCTCGCAGGTCGCGCGCTACGGCATTCTGATCTTCGCGGTGGTCACCGCGCTCAACCTGTTGGGCGTGGCCAATAGCTCGATCATCACCGTGCTGGGCGCGGCGGGCCTAGCGGTCGCCCTGGCGCTGCAGGGCACGCTGGCCAATATCGCGGCGGGCATCATGCTGATCGTGCTGCGGCCCATCGCCATCGGCGAATTCATCCAGGGCGATGGCGTGGCGGGCGTCGTGGTGGAAATCGGGCTGTTCGGCACTCGCCTCCGCTCCTCGAGCGGGCTCTATATCTTCACCCCCAACCAGAAGCTGTGGTCATCGGCCATCACCAATCACAGCCGCGAACCCAATAGGCGGCTCGACGTCAATGTGAGTGTCCCCGACAGCGTGGACATCGGCCATTCGCGCCGCCTGCTGCTGCGTATTGCCGGCGCCGACAAGCGGGTATTGGTGAACCCGGCCCCGCTGGTGCATGTGGAGAGTTTTTCCGGCACCTCTGTCAATCTGCAACTGCGCGCCTGGGTGGCGACACCGGATTATCTGCCCACGCTTTATGCGCTGACCGAGGAGGCAAAACTGGCGCTGAACCGGGAATTGATCAGGAAGGAAGGCGATACGGGCGGCATTACTGTGGCCCCTGATCCGGCCAATCCCAGCCCCGAAACCCAGGCGGGGAACTGACGGGGCCGGCGGCTTCTGCCGCCAGCCTCCGTGATAGCGATCGTCAATGCCGGGCGACCTGACGGTGCCGGAAACTCGCAAAGTCCAGCACGTTATCAGCACGCTCAGGCGTCTCGGGGCGGAATTCATCCATCAGCCCGATCGTCCGTTCGATGATGTGGCGGAGCTGTCGCGAGCGATGGTCTGCCCCCTGCAGAATCGTCGCGGCACGCTGAAGATGGTCCTTTGCAAGAACGTAGGTTGGCGGCATGCGGTGCTCCTTGAAAAGAATCAGTTTTGTCGAAGCGTCAGAAAACTGACACAGGCCGGAAGGTGGACCTCTATGCCTTCCCATATATTGCCGGGAAAGCTCGCATTTGATGCAAATGCCATCCTTGGAAAAGCTGGAAAGAGACCCTGATTTTCCGGGGACTTATCGGATGCAAGCAACTTAATCGCTGTGCACAACCACCCGTTTTCCACCTCTGCCTGTCGCGTCCACTAATGCAGGTTATAGGATGAGGGGCAATTTCGAACCCGGATCCTGCCCGTGCCGCGTCCCAGCCTCGCCCCCATCGCCGCCGCCCTGCCCGAAACGGTGCCGTTTACCGGCCCTGAAACCATCGTGCTGCGCAGTGGTGTGCCGCTTCGGGCGCGAATCGGCGCCAATGAAAATCCGTTCGGTCCCGCCCCATCCGTGATCGCCGCAATGAGCACGGCGGCGCGGGAAAGCTGGCATTATGGCGACCCGGAAAACCACGACCTGCGCGAGGCCATTGCCGCCCACCTGGGCATCGCCGCCGCCAATGTCATGCCGGGCGAGGGCGTGGACGCAATCCTGGGTATGGCCGTGCGCCTGTTCGCCGGGCCCGGCTCGACGGTGGTGACATCTCTGGGCGGCTATCCGACCTTCAACTATCACATCGCCGGCTATGGCGCGGTGATGCACACCGTGCCTTATATCGAGGACCGCGAAGACATCGACGCCCTGGCCCAGGCCGCCCGCGAAACCGGCGCCGCCATGGTGTATCTCGCCAATCCCGACAACCCGATGGGGACCTGGTGGGACGCCGACTCGATCGAGCGCTTCATCGCCGCAGTGCCCGACACCACCATGATCGTGCTGGACGAGGCCTATGGGGAATTTGCCCCCGCGGGCACTCTCCCCGCCTTCGATCCGAGCCGCGCCAACCTCTTGCGTATGCGCACCTTCTCCAAGGCCTATGGGCTGGCCGGCGCCCGGGTCGGCTATGTGCTGGGCGAGGCCGCCAACATTTCCGCCTTCAACCGCATCCGCAATCACTTCGGCATCAGCAATGTCGCGCAAGCGGCAGCCATCGCCGCATTGGCCGATAGCGCGCATCTGGAAGGCTCATTGGCGGCGGTGCGGGCTTCGCTGGAGGATACGGCCGCTATCGCCCGCCGCCACGGCCTGACGCCGCTGCCAACGGCCACAAACTTCCTCGCCGTGGATTGCGGGCGCGATGGCGCCTATGCGCAGGCGATTCTGGATGGCCTGGCGCAACGCGGCGTGTTCGTGCGCAAGCCGGTGGTAGCGGGACTGAACCGCTGTATTCGCATCAGCGCGGGGACAGAGGCGGATCGGGCGCTGCTGGATCAGGCGCTGGGTGAGGTTTTGGCGGGGTTGGAGTGATCTTGCATTCTGAGGGATCGGAGTACCCCCACCTAACCTCCCCCTGATAGGGGGAGGGATCTCTCCACTCTTGGAGTGAGATCGCGTTCTAATCACAAGGCGGTCCCTCCCCCTATCAGGGGGAGGCTAGGAGGGGGTATCCCTCGCCAAGAGATCTACTAAGGTTAAATCACCTTACGCATCTGCGTCGCATTGACAGCGATGCTGACCAGTTCCGCCGGGTCCCACACGTGATCAACCCACCAGGTGCGGTGATAAAACCCCAGCGCGGTTTCCGCAGCATTCACATAGAGCGTGGTGGCGCTGAAGGCCCTGGCGCGGTCTTCGACCAGTTGCCCCATGATTCGGCCATGACCCCTGCCCTGTGCCGAGGCGGTGATGGCGACCATGCGGAAAATGGCGAAGCCATCCTCCCGCACATCGAGGCGCGTCGTGCCAATGGGCACGCCATCCAGCTTGAGCAGATAGGGGTGGGCCTGCGGCACATATTCATCGGGATGGTCGGGATTATAAATCCCGAACCGCCCCTTGGCCTCGAACAATTCCTGCCGGCGAATGGCGTGGTACGCCGCCCAATCGGCAGGATCGTTTACTTCGATCAGCTCATATCCCATTGCTTCCTCCCTGCCCCGGCCACGAGGGTCAGGGCACGGGGAACTGCTATATTTATCCAGCCATTGCGCCTTGGGCGGACGCGCCGCGTTCGATCAGCAGGCGGTTATAGGCATTGAGGTAGGCACGGGCCGAAGCGACCAGTGTGTCGGGTTCGGCGGCATTGCCCGAGACGATACGGCCATTATGCTCGAGACGCACATGGGCCGATGCCTGCGCATCGGTGCCCCCGGTCACGCCATCGATGGCGTAGAGCACCAGATGCGGCTCCTGGCCCACGGCCTGTTTGATGGCGTTGAAAATGGCATCGACCGAGCCGGTGCCTTCATAGCTGACCGAAGATTCCTCGCCATCGATGGACAGGGTCAGGTCGCATTTATGGACGCCGCCGGTTTTGGAAATGACCTGCATATCGACCAGCTTGATCCGATCGCCGACCGAGCCGACTTCGTCATCGACCAGCGCGACGATATCGGCGTCATAGACGTGCTTCTTGCGATCGGCCAGATCCTTGAAGCGCTGGAAGGCTTCCTGGAAGGCATTGTCGCCCAGCTCATAGCCCAGCTCGCGCAGCTTGTCCTTGAAGGCGGCGCGGCCCGAATGCTTGCCCATCACCAAGGTGGTTTCCTTGATGCCGACGCTGGCGGGCGTCATGATTTCATAGGTCTCGGCATTCTTGAGCATGCCATCCTGATGGATGCCGCTCTCATGGGCGAAGGCATTCTTGCCCACGATGGCCTTGTTGTACTGCACCGGGAAATTGGCCGCCGCCGACACGATGCGGCTGGCGCGCGCCAGATGGGTGCTCTCGATTTCGGTGTGATAGGGCATCACATCGGCGCGGGTGCGCAGCGCCATGACGATTTCTTCGAGCGCGGCATTGCCGGCGCGCTCGCCCAAGCCATTAATGGTGCATTCCACTTGGCGGGCACCGCCGCGCACAGCGGCCAGCGAATTGGCCACAGCCAGGCCCAGATCGTTGTGGCAATGGGCCGAAAAAATCGCCTTATCCGCGCCGGGCACCTGCGTGATGATGTCCCGGAACATCTTTTCATGCTCGTCGGGCACGGCATAGCCGACCGTATCGGGCAGGTTGATCGTGGTGGCGCCGGCCTTGATGGCGGTTTCGACGCAGCGCTTCAAAAATTCCAGCGGCGTGCGGGTGGCGTCCATGGCCGACCACTCGACATCGTCGATCAGGTTGCGGGCCTGGGCGACGGTGCGCGCGATGATCTCGATCACCTCGTCCTCGGTCTTCTTCATCTGGTGGGCCAGATGGATCGGCGAGGTGGAAACGAATGTGTGGATGCGGCCCTTCTGGGCGTGGCGCACCGCTTCACCCGCCCGATCAATATCGGCGGTGATGGCCCGAGCCAACCCGGCCACGGTGGCGCGCTTGACCTGCTTGGCGACGGCGACGACGGCCTCGAAGTCACCATTGGACGCAATGGGGAAGCCGGCTTCGATAATGTCGACGCCCATCTCGTCGAGGGCCTCGGCGACCTGCAGCTTTTCTTCAAGCGTCATGGTGGCGCCGGGCGATTGTTCGCCGTCGCGCAAAGTGGTGTCGAAAATGAAGACGCGGTCTTTATTGCTGTCGGTCGTGGGGGCGGTCATTGCTCGTTTTCCTATCGGCGGCCCAGAGTCGTGGCTCTGCAGGCCGGACATTTACTGTTCGGCTGATGGCGTTATCCCCTGACGACCCGCTCGGTTCCGAGCTGCCGGTGATCAGGGGCTGATAAGAAGGAGGAGCAGAGCAGCAGGCAGAAGCAGCATGCTTGCAGCCATGACAAGGCGGGCCTGCTTGGCCTGGCTTTGTTCGATGGCGATTGCAATGGCGCGCTTGCGCTGCATTTACGAGAGTCCTGTTTGAATCAAGAATGCGCCAAACACGCTGTGGATGCAAGGACGACTTGCGCGATTTCCGTTCGCCGTTAACGCCAAGCTACTCTTCGGCCAGCTTATTCCCCCAGATCAAGCACGCCCTCGCCCACGATAATGGCATGCCCGCCAATGCCGCCATGCACCAGCACGCCATTGTCTTTGCGCAATTGCAGGGTGATGCGGCAGGGGCGACCCATTTCATGGCCCTGGCGCAGCGCATAATCGGCCTGCCCGGTGGCGAAATCGGCATGCTCGGACAAAAGGCCAATCAACGCCGCGACGGCCGAGCCGGTGCCGGGATCCTCGGGCGAGCCGGGGGTGAATTTGCGGGCGGCAAAATCATTGTCCGCCTCATCCGGCGTGCGGGTGAAGATATAGGCGGAATGCCGGCCATGCGGAAATGCCTGCCGCCACTTGCCCTCAACGAGCTGGATGCGCGCGAGCACTTCGGCGTCACGCACTGGCACCAGATGAAACACATTGCCGGCCGAAAACACCGCGGGGCGCAGGCTGTCACAGCCGATTTCGTCAGCCGCGATGCCCAGCGCTTCAGCGATATCGCCGATATCACCCGGCTCCCCGGCTCGTTCCGGCAAGCGCGGCAAGGCAAAACGCGCCTCCCCGCTGCGTTTGTCGACGCGTTCGAACAGCGCCGTGATCAGCCCGACCTGCTCCTCGATCCGCATCGCGCTGGCTTTGTTTTGCAACCCCAGCGCCACGGCGGCGCCAATGGTGGGGTGGCCGGCAAAGGGCAATTCGGTATCAGGCGTGAAAATGCGAACCGCAGCGGTATTGCGCTCCGCATGCGGCTTGAGAATGAACACGGTTTCGCTGAGATTGAACTCATTGGCGATGGCCTGCATCTCGCCATCGAGCAGGCCATCGGCTTTGAGCACCACGGCCAGCGGATTGCCCTTGAGACGATCGCGCGTAAAGACATCGAGCAGCAGGTAATTGAGTTTCATCGCGACACCCCAGAGCGATGCCTCGCTATTCGCGGCAAAGCCGCGCCACAGTCAAGTGTATCCGCGCCGAAATCGCCCTATTGCTTGGGCAGCGCGAAGCTTTTCTTGTCGAGCCGCAGATGATCGCATAGCGCATCGACCGCCACGCCATGATCGTCCCGCCCCGGCAGGCCCGAAATGGTGAGCGCCCCAACAATGCCCGCACCCGTCACGCGGATCGGAAAACCACCGCCGGCAATGACATAATCAGCCGGGTCAGCGCCGGATTGCGGCGGGAACGGTGCCTCGCCCCGCTCCAGCACCAGCCGATAGCTGGCGCGCTGGAAACGGCGCACCGAATTGATCTTCCGCCGCACCCATTCGGCATTGTCAAAACTGGTGCCCGCCGTGGCCGTGAAGAACAATTGCCGGTCCCAGGTGCGGATATCGACCACGAGGCTAAGATTTTCGGCCAGCGCGCGAGCCCGGATGGCCGAGCCGATCTCGTAAGCTACGGCTTCGTCAAATACCGGCAGCACCAGTTCGGCTTCCTGCTTCTTGACCAGGGCAATATCGTCGGCAGTGCTCATGTCAGGGGGCTCTTTGCAGTCAATGCGGACCAGGCCGCGTAAAGGGGTTCACGGCTGGGGGCCTGGCCGGCGAAATTGACCAAGGCCGGGTCGATGGTGACCCAGGGCTGCTTGCGGTCGGCCCAGACATTGCCGACCGGCACTGCCCAGCTCATGTCGTCCAGCGTGCCGGCGCGCACCATGATCAGCTCAATAGCCGCCTGCGGCTCATTCCAGATGCGCGTATGGCAGGTGGGGCAGGACATCTGCGCGATCTGGCGGCCGCTGTCGGCGGTGACGATATAGGCCGCGAGCTTTCCGGCGATCAGTTCGATATCGCCGCGCCGCACCGGCATTGTCATCTGAAAAGCCCCGCCGGTACTGCGCTGGCAATCCTTGCAATGGCAATTGTAAACCGCCAGCGGAGATGCCTTGAGCCGATAGCGCACCGCGCCGCACACGCAGCCACCCTCGACAGGAAATTCCGGCAAACTCATCGCGCCCTCCCGACTCGACATTTCGCCAAGCCAGGGCCGGTTTTAGCCGAATTTGCGGAATCAAAGAAGTAGCGGACTCGCTACTAAACTATGTGGCCGGCGGCGAAGGCTCGCGCTACCGCAATCGCATAAGGCACTGCCCCTGCGCGTTCGGCCTCCTCGGGCGAATGGATAGCAATGACATCGGCCAATTCGCGATGCTCCTGGACGCTCAGATTTGCGCGTATCCTTGCCATCAGATCCGCCGCCGGTTCGGCGAAGCGAAACACCCGGCCGATCGACAGCCTTGGCCCGTCGAATACGGCAACGCTCATGCCGGCTTCGGCATCCTGTGCCGCCAGTCCGGTTTCCTCGGACAGCTCAAGTTCGATGGAACGCAGCACGTCGACGCGTCCGTCGGGCAGCACATCGCGCGGCTCAAGCGCGCCGCCCGGCGGATAGATCCGGCCGGCATTGGCGGTTTGCCCGCCCATCACCCCATAAATGAGCGCATTATCGCTGCTCACGATCAATGCCCAGCCGAAGGTGTGGCAGAGCCCGATATCGGGAAAGCCCTGGCTGCGCCAAAGCATGAATGCCGAATAGGCATCCTCAAGCGCCTCCGCCTGCAATTTGCCATCGCGGATCGCGACCGGCCCGCCGCCTGGCGCCGTCAGCCCAAGAATGCGCCCATCCCATAGATGCGGGTTGGCGTCGAGCGCCGATTGCCAGAAGGCCGGCACCTCGGCGCGCATAGCGGGTGGCAGCGGCCAAGCGCCGGGCACCAGACGAATATCGATTTGCGAAACGGGAACGATCTGCATGGCAGAAAGAAAAGCGGCCGGGTCGCCCCGGCCGCTTTGTCGCTTAGTTCTTGGCCTTGTCGACCAGGGCGCCGGCCTTGATCCAGGGCATCATGTCGCGCAGCTTGCTGCCGACTTCTTCGATCTGATGTTCGTCGGCGAGGCGACGGGTCGCCTTGAAGCGCGAACCGCCGGCCTTGATTTCCTGCATCCAGTCGGAGGTGAACTTGCCCGACTGAATGTCGTTGAGCACGCGCTTCATCTCGGCCTTGGTTTCCGAGGTGATGATGCGTGGGCCGGTGACGTACTCGCCCCACTCAGCGGTGTTCGAGATCGAGTAGTTCATGTTGGCGATGCCGCCCTGGTAGATCAGGTCGACGATCAGCTTCACTTCGTGCAGGCACTCGAAATAGGCCATTTCTGGGGCGTAACCAGCTTCGACCAGAGTTTCGAAACCAGCACGGATCAGTTCCACCAAACCGCCGCAAAGCACAGCCTGCTCACCGAACAGATCGGTTTCGCATTCTTCGCGGAAATTGGTTTCGATGACGCCCGAACGGCCGCCGCCAACGCCCGAAGCATAGGCCAGCGCGATGTCATGGGCATTGCCCGAAGCGTCCTGATGCACGGCGATCAGGCATGGCACGCCGCCACCCTTCTGGTATTCGCCACGCACGGTATGGCCCGGGCCCTTGGGCGCGATCATGATCACGTCGACGGTCGACTTGGGCTCGATCAGGTTGAAATGCACGTTCAGGCCATGCGCGAAAGCCAGCGCCGCGCCGTCACGGATGTTGGGCTCGATATGCTGCTTGTAGATGTCAGCCTGCAGCTCATCGGGGGTCAGCATCATGATGACATCGGCCCACTTGGACGCGTCGGCGACGGACATCACCTTGAGGCCTTCGCCCTCGGCCTTCTTGGCCGACGGGGAGCCCGGACGCAGCGCGACGACGACGTCGGTGACGCCTGAGTCGCGCAGGTTCAGCACATGGGCATGGCCCTGCGAACCGTAACCGACAATCGCCACTTTCCGCGATTTGATGATGTTCAGATCGGCATCCCGATCGTAATAGACGCGCATTGGATCACTCCCTGTTATGCGTTGCCTCCACCCCATACAGGGTGAAGAATTGGTCAGTCGCGGCCTTCACATCGGCTTCGATATTGGCCTCGATATTGGATTGGGTCAGCGTGCTGTCGCCCAGCAGCAGACGGATCTGCACGTCGCGGACGACAAGGCCGAAAAACGTGCGATACGCGTCTTCGCTATTGGCAAAGCGCAGCAGGCGCGCGTCCTTGCCCGCCTCGAGAATAGGCTTGAGCCGCCGGCGAATGCCCATCGGCCCGTTTTCGAGCACGATCAGCCCCAGCCGGTCCTTTTCCTGGGCGGCATGCGTGATGGCGGTGCGATTGAGCGTTACCGAGACATCGCCAATGATGACGGTCAGCAGATCGCGCGCGAACTGTTCCATGCTCAGCCGCAGCGCCTTGGCGCTGAGATGGGAGCGATCGACCTGCGGCATGCGCACCTTGGCCGCCTGCCATTGCACGGTGGCAGTCAGCAGGCCATCGCGGTCCCCAAACCACTTATAGAGCGTTTCCTTGGAGCACGAGGCGCGCCGCGCCACCGCGGTCATGGTCAGCCCGTCCCCGTTTTCCACGAGCAAATCCAGCGCCGCCGTCAGCACAGCCTGCTGGCGGGGGGTGAATGTCTCTTCATTGACCTTGATGGTCAGCGGCACGGGTCAGTCCTCACGCGATGCGGCCGAGAGTTCAGCCGATTTCGACGAGAGGCGTACCGTACGGTACGGTTCGTTGCAAGCAGTTTGTTGCAAGCGTTAGTCAGTAGCCTGGTGGTAATAGGCCGCCCACCCGCCAAAACCGCTGATGTCGGGCTGCCCAATGGTAGCGGCCGCTTCGCAGAGGAAGCCGGTGATCTGGCTGCCGTCCTCCAGTTCCAGTTTGCCGACGCCCAACGGCGCCGGAATACGGGATACAAAATCGCCAAAACCGGTCACTGGCAAGGCCCACACTTCGACCGCGATCTTGCTGCCGCCGGATGCTGTTCGGACCAGACCCGGTTTTGGCGGCGTCGTGCCCAGCGCGAAGAGCTGGTATTTGTCGCTGGTCGTCGCAGCCCGGCGAAAAATGGCGCCACGCTCCAGCAATTCATGATTGAGCGGCATGCCGGAAAGGTGGGCGCCGACCACCGCGATTTCGCGATAGTCCACGCCAAGCTCAGGCTCGCTCGGTGCCGGATAGGGATTAGCGAACATGCCAAGCGACAGGCCGGTGGCACGGTGGAACGCGGCAGCGACACCCGCAGCCTTTGCCTCGGCAAAGCCGGACGCCAGGAAGGTCACACCCAGCGGCAGGCCATCGGCGCGAAAACCATTGGGCACGGCAATGCCGCACAACCCCATCAGGTTGACGAAATTGGTGTAAATGCCCAGCCTGGCATTGAGCGCGATCGGGTCGGCTTCAATCTCGGACTTGCGATAAATGGTGGGCGTGGTCGGCACCATCAGCACGGCAATATCATCCCAGATCGGGCGAGTAGCGCATTTCAGTTCTGCAATGCGATGTATCGCGCCAAACGTATCGAGCGCAGTGAACTTGCCGGAATTGGACAATATCTGCCGCGTGACAGGATGGATGGCGTCACGATGGCGTTCCAGCACCGCGTCGAGGCTCAGTGCCCGCTCGGAAATCCAGGGGCCTTCATAAAGGATGCGCTGGGTTTCCTCGAATGGCGCGAAATCGACCTCCACCGCCTCGCCACCAAGCATTTGCAGCCGTTTGACCGCCTCCGCAAATAGCCGTTCGGCTTCGCTATCGCCAAAGAAGCGCAGGGCTTCACCCTTGGGAATACCAAAGCGGAAATGCGGCGCTGGGGCGGCCGGCACCAGTGCCACCAGATCGGCTTCGGGCTTGGAGAATGGATAGGATGGATCGTAACCCGCGATGAGGCGCAGCACATCCATGCCGTCTTCCACGGTCAGCGCGAAAACTGCCAGGGTCTCGATGGTCTTGACGCATCCACCGCCCGAAACGCAGGCGTTGCTGACCAGGCCCGGCGTTGGTTTGATTCCCACGATATTGTTGAAGCCCGCCGGCACCCTGCCCGACCCGGCGGCGTCATTGGCGATGGAAAAACTCGACAGCCCCGCCGCGACAGAAACGGCCGAGCCGGAGCTGGAACCGCCGGAAATGAAGTCCTCGTCGAATACCGAGGAACAGGCGCCATAGGGCGTACGCATGCCAACCAGACCAATGCCGAACTGATCCATATTGGTCTTGCCGATCAGGATAGCGCCGGCGTCGAACAGCCGCGTAATGGCCTGCCCGCTGGTCTGCGCAATATAGGCGCCTTCCGGCAAAGCATTGGTGGTGGGCAGCCCCACTATGTCATTGCAATCCTTGACGGAAAACGGAATACCCCAGAGCGGGCTTCCGTCATAGCCCGCGCTCTCCAGGGCCGCCGCGGCGGCCAAGGCGTCGGCCCGGTCAACCAGATGGATCCACACATGATCCTCGCCCCGGGCGGCGATACGGTCATAAATGGCCGAGATGACCCTTGTCGGCGTCAGCGCGCCGCTGGCATAGCCGGCGCTGAGCGTGGTGAGGTCTAGGCTGCCGGTAATGGCGGACCAAGTGGTCTCAAGCATGGTGTAATTTCCCCTGAGGAGCCAGCGCGGCGTGGATGGCGGCGCTGTCGGCTACCGCGCCGAACAGGCCGTTGCCGAAAGTAGTCATGCGCAATTGCGCGGTGTGGCGAGCGGGGCTAGTGGCCTTGCTGGCGTCGGATACCAGCAGGCATTCAAACCCCATGTCATTGGCAGTGCGCTGAGTGGCGTGAACCAAGCCATCAGTCGGCAGGCCCGCGATCAGCAGATTGCGGATGCCGCGCTGGCGCAGATCGGCTTCGAGCTGGGTGCCAAAAAACGCATTGTCGCCCCGATGCTGCACAGCCTCTGAAGGATAGACAACAAGCTCCGAAACAAGCGCGTCCGCACCCCGCTGCGATGCCAGCACGGCAATGCCGAGGCTGCTTACCAGACCGGCCAGCCCCATTGCGACGGCGAGCTCACCCTGAGCGCCAAGGTTGCGAACCGTGCTCTCCTCAAAGCCCAGGAGGAGCAGAGCGGTATCGGCAGCATTCCATTGGCCATCGAACGGCCAGACATAAGGATTGGCGGCAATAGTTGGAAACGTGTCAGGCATCAGCGTGCTCGAGCATGGCGGTGAAGCCGGCCGTATTGGAGACGCCGCCCCAGCGACCGCCATAGGCTTTGAGAATATCCATGGCGGCGGCGTGGTTGGCGGTTTCGACAGCGGCGGTGCAGTCTTCCAGCACCACGCATTCCAGCCCCCGCTCAAAGCCATCGCGGAACGTCGATTGCACGCAGCAATCGGAGGTGACGCCGACAATGACCAGCCGGTCTATGCCCCGCTCCTGCAACTGCTCCAGCAGGTCCGTGGCGTAAAACGAGGACTTGCCGGGCTTGTCGATAACCAGTTCGCCCGCAATGGGCGCCAGCTCCGGCACGATCTGCCAACCCGGTTCCCCACGCACCAGAATACGGCCAGTGGCACCCATATCGCCAATGCCCAGGCCATGGACGCGGGTGCGCCATTGCTTGTTGGCAGGCAGATCGGACAAGTCCGGCTTATGCCCTTCGCGCGTATGGATGACCGTGATCCCAGCCGCACGCGCGGCGGCAAGCACGCGCTGGATCGGGGCAATCATAGCGCGCGTATTGCTGACATCTTCGCCCAGCTGATCGACCCAGCCACCGGGGGCGCAGAAATCGATCTGCATGTCGATGATCAGCAGCGCCATGGCGCTGCGGCGCGCTGGCGCGATCTCGGGCCAGAAATCGCTCATGTCAAAGCGCCATGCCGGATGCGGCGTCGAACACATGGATGGCAGCTGGATCAACCGCGAAGGACAGCGCTTCCCCGCTGATAATATTGAGCCCGCCATCCAGCACGACCCGCAAGCGCGGACGGATGGCATGCAGGTCCTCTTCCTGCTCGATCACGCCGGGCGACACCACTTCGGCGTCGGCAATATCGAGATGGGCCAGCAGCGTCGCGCCCAAATCCTCGACAAAGGCAGCGCGCGCCATGAGCCCACCTATGGGCGCCATCTGCGGCACCAGCCGCAATGCCTCCGGGCGAATGCCGATGACCACGGCCTGCCCCACGCTCATCCCTTCCCTGCCGGCGACCGGCAGGGTGAACGCACCGGTCTGCACCGCCAGCTCACCATCGAGGCTGCGCAACGTGCCCTTGAGGAAGTTGATGGGCGGCGAGCCAATGAAGCTCGCGACAAACAGATTAACCGGCTTGTCATAGAGCCGGCGCGGCGTGTCGAGCTGCTGCAAGCGCCCCTTGTTCATTACCGCCACGCGGTGGCCCATAGTCATGGCCTCTACCTGATCATGGGTGACATAGACCGTGGTCACCGCCGTCATGCGTTGCAGCTTGGCAATTTCGGCCCGCATCTGGCCGCGCAGGCGGGCATCGAGATTGGACAGCGGCTCGTCCATCAAAAAGGCATTGGGCGAGCGCACCAAAGCGCGGCCCATGGCAACGCGCTGACGCTGGCCGCCCGACAGCTTGGCCGGCTTGCGATTGAGGAAATCGGTGAGTTCGAGCAGCGCCGCCGTCTCGCGCACCTTTGCCTCGATCGCTTCCCTCGGGACACGCCGCACCTTGAGACCGAAGGCGATGTTTTCGGCGACGGTGAGATGCGGATAAAGCGCGTAGGACTGGAATACCATGGCGATGTTGCGGCCGCGCGGCGCCAGCTCATTGGCCACTTCGCCATTGATGATCAACCGGCCCCCGGTAATGTCCTCAAGCCCGGCAATCATGCGCAGGGCGGTGGATTTGCCGCAGCCCGAGGGGCCGACCAGCACCATGAACTCGCCATCGGCGATTTCCAGATCCAGCTCGTTTACGGCGGAATGGCCGCCCTCATAGGTCTTGGAGACGCGCTCGAAGATTATCTGGGCCATGTCGGCAGTCCCCGCTTTGTCAGCTCATTGAACGCCATTGGTCGCCCCCTGAACGAAATATCGATTGAGAAACAGCGCCATGAGCACGATGGGCACGGTGGAAAAATGCGCCAGCGCGCCCAGCGTGCCCCAGGTGATGTCCTTGGTGCCATAGGCGGTGAGCAGCGCCACCGACAACGGCTTGGAATCGAGCTTGGTGAGGAACATGGGGTATAAAAAGTCATTCCAGGAGAACATGACGCAGAACAGGATGCAGGCGATAATGCCCGAGCGCGCCGCCGGCACGGCAACCTTGAAAAAGGCGCCGAACTGGGTGCAGCCATCGGTCATGGCCGCCTCTTCCATGTCCTTGGGCAGGGCCCGGAAATAGGAGAACATCATCCAGGTGACGAAGGCACAGTTGAGCATGGTGTTGATGATGATCACGGCCCACCAGCTGCCCAACAGGCCCACATCGCGCATCATCAGGTAAAACGGGATCAGCGCGGCAATGGCCGGCACCATGCGGATGGCGAGGAAGAAATAGGCCACGCCATTGGCCAGCCGCGAGCGCGAACGCGCCAGCGCATAGCCGGCCGGCACGCCCAGCAGCAGCGAGAGGAAAGCCGCGCCAAGGCTGATGATCAGCGAGGAGCGGGTGAGCGAAGCCACATCGAAATAGGACATGACCGAGCGGAATTGATCCAGCGTCGGGGTGAAGTCGAGCCGCGGCGGTACGCTGAAAATCTGGTTGGAGGGCTTGTAGGCCGTGGCGATCAGCCAGGCGACCGGCAGCAGGAACAGCACGGTGATGACAATGAGCGCGCTGCGTTCGGCAATGATGTGGCGCTGGGAAATCTTGCTCATCGCTTCACCGCCCATTGATGCGCACATCGGCGCGCCGCACACAGAAAATCAGCACGCCCGCCATAATCGCAATGAACAGGATGGTCACATTGCCGATGGCCGAGGCGTAGCCGACATTAAAGAATTGCAGCCCCTGCTTGACCGCCAGCAGCATCAGCGTGTTGGTCGCGTCATTGGGTCCACCGCCAGTCGTCACATAGACCGTGTCGAACACCCGGAACGCGTCCATGGTGCGCAGCACCAGCGCGAGAAAGATCGAGGGCAGCATCAGCGGCACGATCAGCATGGTGAAGCGCTGCAGGCTCGTCGCCCCATCGGCCTGCCCCGCTTCGAGCACATCGGATGGCAGCGATTTGAGACCCGCCAGCAGGATCAGCGCCATCAGCGGCGTCCATTCCCAGCAATCGATCAGGATCAGCGTCCACAGGGCCGTGCTGCCATCGGTCATCAACCCGGTGCGCGGACCAATGCCCGCATTGGCCAGGAAATAGCCGATCAGCCCATAATCGGCGCCGAGCAGGGCCTTGTAAATCAGGCCTACCACCAGCGGCGTGATAGTCGCCGGGATCAACAGGAAGGCCAGGCATATCCGGTTGAAGCGGCTATCCCGCCACAGCAGCAGCGCCAGCCCAAACCCCAGCACCAGCTGAATGGCGACGCTGAAAATGGTGAATTGGAACGTATTGAGAATGGCCTGGCGCGCCGAGCGATCGGCAAAGATATCGAAATAATTGTCGAGCCCGACGAACTTCGTGCGGTTGGGCTTGAGCAGATTGTAGTCAAAAAAGCTGTACCAAACGCCCTGCGCCAGCGGCCACACCCCGACCACCAGCACATAGAGCACGGCGGGCGCCCCGAGGCAGAACAGAAACAGGCGGCGATTGTCAGTGTACGAACCGGAAAACGGCAATCGGCGGCGGGCAGGCTTGCTCTGCGGCAAGGCGCCATCCTCTTGGTCGATCACACCGGACTGGCTCATAGGAAATTCCGCCTTGCTGGCACGTTTGGGGCGGCCAATGGCCGTCGCGAGAGCTCCCCGCAGCGAGTGCGGGGAGCTGAGGATCGAGACTAAAACAGCTCTTCGGCCTTGGCCTGAGCTTCGTCCAGCGCCGCCTGCGGTTCCGCCGCCCCAGCCAGCACCGAATTCACCGCAGTCCCCAGCAGGTCCTGCAATTCGGGATATTGCGGGATACGCGGCCGGTATTCGCCATTGCCGTTCTCATAGGTCTTGGCGATCACCGGCAAGAAATCGAACTTGGCCAGCAGGTCCGGGTCGGTCATTTCGCTTTTGCGCATGAACGAGCCGGCGCCTTCCATATTGAATTCCTTATGGATGGTCTTGCTGGTCAGCCACTTGATGAAGGTCCAGGCCGCTTCCTGCTGGGACGGGGTGATATCGGCATTGATCGCCATGCCCCAACCGCCCACGCCATAGCGGGGCTCAAGCCCGGTCGCGACGGGCGCCGTGGCAATGCCCACCTTGCCCACCACATTGGAGACGGCGGGGTCGCTATAGCCGGGCGCGCCGACCGACCATGTCTGCATCATGGCGACCAGGCCCTGGCGGAAGCTTTCTTCGCGCCCGCCCCAATCATATTCGATGGCGCCAGGAGGGGCAGTATCGGCAAACAGCTCCTTATAGACCTCAAGGCTGTGCACATTTGCCGCCGAATTCAGCGCCGGCTTGCCATCGGCGCCCATGATGGAGCCGCCGAGCTGGCTATTATACTGCATCCAGTCCTGCGCGACGGCGGGGCCCATCTGCCCATTGGCGACAAAACCATACTGGTTCTTGGCCGGGTCGGTCAGCGCCTTGGCGTCCGCCACAAAATCTTCGGTCGTGGTGGGCACCTTGAGACCCGCGGCCTCGAACAGGTCCTTGCGATAGGCCAGCACATTGGCATAGCCCGCAAAGGGGAAGGCGACATAGCGCCCTTCATATTGGCCCAAGGCTTCGAGCAGCACCGGATAGATATCGTCCAGGTCCATCTCGGCGGCGTCGCGCTTGACCCAATCGGTCAGATCGACCGAATAGCCGTTTTCGGCATATTGCCCGGCCCACACGATATCCATGGTGACCAGATCATAGCCCTTGGTATCGCCGATAAAGTCGGCGGTCGTCTTGGTCAGCAGCTCGCCATAGCTGAGGATTTCGACCCGCAGATCGGCGCCGGTGTCTTCCTTGAACTTTGGCGCCAGCTTGGCCAGCACGGCGCCGAACTGGTCATTCTGGGAGGCGAGCGTCAGCGTCACCCCGGCCAGCGGCTTGTCCTGCGCCAGCGTGGTCGAAGCCATGAGCGCCGCAAACCCAACACCGAGAATGCTGGCACGGCATAGAAGCGAAGTGGGAAAAACCTTGGTCATCGGAACCCTGCCTTCAAGGAGGTTGATTACGGGAGGCGAGCCTATCCAAACCCTTTAACCTGTCAAACAGAATTTCACATAACTTCCAAAAATATAACTTATTACAACATGCATGCCCAAGGCATTGTCAGAGTGACTAAAAAATAGACGATCCAAGACTTGGATAAGCGCTTTGCCCGCTGGAGATAACGCCATTTTATCCGGTTGCACGGGAAGTTTTGTTTGTTGCCCACCGATTGGTCGGATGAATTTTGACCAGCATGAAGGCCAGCAAAAGCGCGCGAAACCCTCGCATTTTGCCGCGAAAAGTCGGCCAGAAATCCAACATTCCCTATCACAATCGCCCGCCAGATTTCAAAAATTACACATTCAAACACTTTACAGCCACGCCCTCCGGTATAAGCTCGCACCACTCACCCAAGTCCAGGAGGCCCTTAGCCATGACCGGTCTCACCCCTGCCTTGATGGCGCTGGAAGCCCGCGCGCTCAGCGACCTGGCGCTGGTGGAAAAGCCGCTGCGCCAATGGGTGCCGCCGCGCAAACTGCCCTCGGGCGAGTTGGTGCGGGATGTGGTGATCATCGGCGCCGGCCTGTCGGGGCTGGCGATCGGCTTCGGGCTCAAGCAGCAGGGCGTCGGCAATGTGCTGGTGCTCGATGCGGCCGCGCAAGGGCAGGAAGGCCCGTGGATTACCACGGCGCGCATGCGTACGCTGCGCTCGCCGAAAACGCTGAGCGGCCCGGATCTGGGCCTGCCCTCGCTCACCTATCGCGCCTGGCACGAGGCCGTGCATGGCCCGCAGAGTTGGACCAGCCTTGAGATGATCGCCCGGCAGGACTGGATGGCCTATCTCATCTGGTTCCGCCGCGTCATCGGGCTCGATATCAGCAATAACACAAGGCTGCTGGCCATTGAGGAAGGCCCCGATGGGCTAATCACCCTGCGGCTTGATCACAACGGCGCTGCCGAAACCCTGACCTGCCGCAAGGTCGTGCTGGCGACCGGCATGGAGGGATCGGGCGGCCTGCACATCCCCGATGCCATTGTCGGCGCCTTGCCGCGCGAACGCTGGACCCATAGCGGCGAGGCATTCGACGCCACAACGCTGGCGGGCAAGGATGTCGGCGTAATCGGCGCCGCGGCCTCAGGTTTTGATTGGGCCGTGACGGCGCTGGAAGCCGGCGCGCGCAGCGTTACCGTGCTGGCGCGAAGCCAGGCGCTGCCGCAGACCGAGGTGCTGGACTGGTCCAATTTCCCCGGCTTCCTCAACCACTTTTCCGACCTCGATGATATGCAACGCTACCGCTTCGCGCGGCGGCTGCTGTCGTTCAAAACACCGCCGACCATCGCCATGTATGAGCTGGCCATGGGCTTCCCCAATTGCCGCCTCGTGCTGGGCACAAGCACCGGCGCGGCGCAGTTGGAGGGCGACGCCATCACACTCACCGCCGATAGTGGCGAGCGCTACCGCTTCGATCATTTGCTGCTGGGCACCGGCTATGCCATCGATCTGGCGCGTCGGCCCGAGCTGGCGGGGCTGGTGGACGAAATCGCGCTCTGGAAGGACCGCTTCACTGCCCCCTCCGGCGAAGACGACCCTGCCCTCCTGGCCTATCCCTTCCTCGGCCCAGCCTTCGAATTCACCGAAAAAGTGCCGGGCGCCGCGCCCATCCTGGGCAATATCCACGTGTTCAACCACGGCGCCGTCCCCAGCCTCGGCCCGGTCTGCAATGGCATAACCGGCCTCAAGTCCGGTGTACCCAAGATCGTCGCAGGAATTTCCCGCGGCCTGTTTCTGGCCGACGCGCAGGCGCATTACCACGCGCTCGATCGCTACGACAAAGTCCACTTCGCCCCAGCCAGCGCGGCCGCCTCATGAGCGCAACGCTGTTTTCCGATGTGATGCTACCCAGCGGCGATCGCGCCGATGTGTTGGTCAGCGGCGGCCGCATCAGCAGAATCGCCGGGCCGAACACGCTGACCGCGGACACGGCGGAATTGGTGCCCGGCGCCGGGCTATTGCTCGCGCCGTCCTTTGTCGAGGGGCATATCCATCTCGATAAGACGCTGCTGGGCCTGCCCTTCATCTCGCATCTGCCCGGCGATAGCGTCGGCGAGCGGATCGAGCGCGAAAAGCAGCTGCGCCGCTCGGTCACGCTGCCTGTGCTCGAACGCGGCGCAAAACTGATCGAACAGATCGTGCCCTTCGGCACCGGCCTGGTGCGCAGCCATGTCGATATCGACACCGAAATCGGCCTCGCCCATCTCGAGCAATTGCTCGCCCTGCGCGAGCGCTATGCCAGACTGATCGATCTGCAAATCGTGGCCTTTCCGCAAAGCGGCATTCTGCGCGATCCCGGCACCGCCGACCTGCTCGATGCCGCGCTGAGCAATGGCGCGGACCTCATCGGCGGCCTCGATCCGGCAGGGATCGATGGCGATATCAGCGGCCATCTCGACGTGGTGTTCGGCCTCGCTGAAAAGCACGGCGCTGGGGTGGATATCCATCTGCATGATGGCGGCCTGCTGGGACTATTCGAACTCACCGATATCGCGGCGCGGACCAAAGCCGCCGGGCTAGGCGGACGGGTCGCCGTCAGCCACGCCTTTTGCCTGGGCGAACCGCCGGAGATCGGGCCAACGCTCGAGGCTTTGGCCGGCGCGGGCGTAGCGATCATGACCAATGGGCCAGGCCCAGTGCCCATGCCACCCGTCAAGCGCCTGCATGCAGCTGGCGTTACCGTGTTTGCCGGATCGGACAATATCCGCGACGCTTGGGCGCCCTATGGCAATGGCGACATGCTGGAACGCGCCATGCTGATCGGCTACCGGCAGGGCCTCTTGGCCGATGCCGATATTGCCCTCACCTTCGACATGGCAACCCATCATGCCGCCCAAGCGCTCGGCGTCACGACCTATGGCATTGCCGAGGGCCAGCCCGCCGATCTTGTCCTGATGAGTGCCGGATCACCCCCCGAGGCCGTCGCCACGCGCCCCGCACGCCGCATGGTGATGAAGGCGGGCCTGGTGGTCGCCGCCAATGGCGTTCTGGTGGGCCGGTGAGAGGCTTGGCCCGCTCCAAAACGGGCATGGTGACCAGCCCGCATGTCCTCGCCAGTCAAGCCGGCGCACGCGTTCTCGCAGCCGGTGGCACAGCCATCGACGCGGCCGTCGCCATGGCCGCCGTGCTCAGCGTGGTCTATCCGCATTTCTGCGGGCTGGGCGGCGATGCGGTCTGGATAATCGCTGATCGTTCCGGCCGCCGCACCTGCCTGATGGGGATCGGCGCGGCCGCCTCAAACTATCCCGATTTTGCCGACCAACCCATCCCCACCCGTGGCCCATTGGCCGCGCTGACCAGCGCCTGTGCCGTGCACTCTTGGGGCACCGCCCTGGACTATTCTGCCGAACATTGGGGCGGCTCGGGACAACTTCCCGACCTATTGGCCGACGCCATCAGCCTTGCCGAAAACGGCTTCGCCCTCAGCCCCTCGCAAGCATTTTGGCTCAATTTCCGCGCTGGCGACTATGCCAATTGGCCCGGCTTCGCCGCAATCTTCGCGCCGGCCGGCCGGATGCCCCGCGCGGGAGAGCACTTCGCCCAGCCGCAACTGGCGGCAACTCTGCGCGAACTCGCCCACGGCGGCATTGCTGGCTTTTATCAGGGGCCGCTAGCCGCCCGCATTGCGGCCGGGCTGGCGGAAGCCGGCTCGCCCCTGATAGCAACCGATCTGGCAGCGACACGCACCCAAATCGCCGACCCGGTTAGTCTCCCCTATCGTGGCTTTGAACTGCTGGCCCCGCCACCGCCCACGCAAGGGGTGACGACGCTGGCAATCATGGGCGTGCTTGAACGCTTCAATCTGTCCGCAACGCAGCTGGGCAGCGCCTCCCACTATCACCTGCTGGTCGAAGCAGTGAAACAGGCCTTCCTTGACCGCAAGGGCATTGCCGATCCGGACTTTGTCGCCCAGCCGGTGGACCAATGGCTTTCAGCCGACATTCTCGCGGACAAAGCGGCCGCAATCGACCCCGACTGCGCCCTGGATTGGCCCGAGCCCTACCAAAGTGCCGACACGGTCTATTTCGGGGCCACCGACGCGCAAGGCGGCAGTGTCAGCGTGCTCCAGAGCACCTATTTCGATTGGGGCAGCGGCATAGTTGCCGGCGACACCGGCATCATCTGGCAAAACCGTGGCGCGGCTTTTTCGACCCTTGCCGGACATCCCAATGTGATCGCGCCCGGCAAGCGGCCCTTTTATACGCTCAATCCCGGCATGGCGCTGAAAAACAACCAACCCTCCCTGCTCTATGGCACGCAAGGCGCCGACGGGCAGCCGCAGACGCTGTCCGTGGTCCTGAGCGGGCTGATCGATTTCCACCTCGACCCCGCCCAGGCGCTGGCACTGCCGCGCTTCCTGCTCGGCAGAACATTTTCCGACGCCAGTGACAACCTCAAGCTCGAAGAAACCGTGGGCGCCCCCGTAATGGCCGACCTCGCACGCCGCGCCCATCGCCTGAGCCCCCTCCCCGCGCTGAGCCCCCTGGCCGGACAGGCCGGCGTGATCGCCATCAATCAGCATGGCCTCCTCGGCGCGCACGACCCGCGCGGCGACGGCGCGGCCATCGGCCTCTGACCGCCATGCAATCCCCTCCCTTCAGGATTTTCCGCCGATGACCACACCTAGCATTGTTATCGGCCTCGATATCGGCACGACCTCCACCATAGCCATCGCCGCGCGCCTGCCCGGCGAAGTCCTCGCCGTCGCCAGCCGCCCCGTGACCCTCTCGTCACCCCATGCCGGCTGGGCCGAGGAAGACCCGGAACAATGGTGGTCCAATACCATTGAAGTACTGCGCGAAGTGGCCAGCGCCGTCCCCGCCGACGAGATTGCCGGCATCTGCGTCACCGGCATGTTGCCCGCCGTGGTGCTGCTCGACGCCGATGGCAATGTGCTGCGCCCCTCGATCCAGCAAAGCGACGGCCGCTGTTCAACCGAGGTTGAAGAGCTGCGCCAACAGGTCGACGAAACAGCATTTCTGCGGCGCACCGGCAATGGCATCAACCAGCAATTGGTAGCGGCCAAACTGCGCTGGATCGCCCGGCACGAGCCGCACGTCTTTACTGAGATCGCCACCGTCTTCGGCTCCTATGACTATATCAACTGGCGGCTGACCGATATGCGCGCCGTGGAGCAAAACTGGGCGCTGGAGGCAGGCTTCACCGATCTGGCAAGCGGCCTGATCGCCGACGATCTGGTGGCGCTGGCCGGCATCGAACGCTCCGCCGTGCCGCCACGGACAGTGTCGCATGAGCAGATGGGGACGGTCTCGGCTGCGGCCGCCACCGCGACCGGATTGCCCCTGGGCCTGCCGGTATTCGGCGGCGCCGCGGACCACATCGTTTCCGCCCTCGGCGCCGGAATTGCTCAAGCGGGCGATGTCCTGCTCAAATTCGGTGGCGCAGGCGATATCGTCGTGGCCACCGACCGCGCCTTGCCCGATGCCCGGCTTTATCTCGATTATCACCTCGTGCCGGGCCTGCTGGCGCCCAATGGCTGCATGGCCTCGTCCGGCTCCGCGCTGAACTGGCTGGGTGGATTGATCGGCCAAAGTGCCGAAGGCGAGCGCCCGCACAAAGACCTCGACACCCTCGCCGCCGCTGTCCCGGCCGGCTCCGATGGCCTGATCTGCCTGCCCTATTTCCTGGGCGAGAAGACCCCGATCCACGATCCGCTGGCGCGCGGTAGTTTTGTCGGCCTCAGCCTGTCGCATGGGCGCGGCCATATCTGGCGGGCGCTATTGGAGGCCGTGGCCTTCGGCTTCCGCCATCATGTCGACGTGCTGGCCGATATCGGTCACGCCCCGCGCCGCTTCATGGCCTCCGATGGTGGCACCAATAGCCGCGTCTGGATGCAGATCATGGCCGATGTCCTGGGCGAGCCTGTGCAATTACTGGACAATCACTATGGCTCGGCGCTCGGCGCCGCTTTCGTTGCGGCCATAGGCTGCGGGCTGGCAAAAGACTGGTCGGAAGTGTCGGCGCTATCCCGCATGGGCGACCTGATCATGCCCAACCCAGTCAACCATGCCGTCTACGACCATTCCTATGCCCGCTACCGCGACCTCTATGAGCGGCTGAAGCCATATTTTCAGGCGGAAGCAGCATGAGCTTCGACTTCGTGCTGCGCGATTGCCATATCGAGCCGGGCCAGCCGCTGCTCGACATCGGCGTCGCAGCCGGCAAGATCGCGGCCATGGCGCCGGGCCTGCCGCATGAGGGGCCAAGCGAGTCGGCCGGCGGGCGCTATGTGTCGGCGGGGCTGGTCGAAACCCATATCCATCTCGACAAGGCCGGCATTCTCGGCCGCTGCCCGATCTGCGAGGGCACGCTGGCCGAGGCCGTGGCGCTGACCGCCGCGGCCAAAGCCGCGTTCACCGAGGACGATGTCTACGCCCGAGCGCGGCATGTGCTGGAACAGGCGATCGGCCACGGCACCACCCGGCTGCGAACCTTCGTCGAGATCGATCCACGCGCCGGCACCCGTTCCTTCCGCGCCCTGCGCCGCCTCAAGGCCGACTATGCCTACCTGATCGATATCGAAATCTGCGCCTTTGCGCAGGAGGGGCTGACCCAGGAGATGGAGACGCTAGCCATGCTCGACCTGGCCTGCCGCGAGGGCGCAGATCTGGTCGGAGGTTGCCCCTACACCGATCCCGATCCGGCGCGGCATATCGAACTGATTTTCGATCTGGCCGAACAGCATGGCATGCCAGTCGATTTTCACATCGATTTCGACCTGTCGCCCCAGCGCAGCAATCTGGCCTCGGTCATAGCCGAAACGCGCCGTCGTGGCTTTGCGGGCAAGGTATCCCTGGGCCACGTCACGCAATTGTCCGCACTAGCAGCCGAACAGCGCGATGCAATCGCCGACGCACTGGCAGCGGCCGGTATCGCCGTAACCGTGCTGCCCGCAACAGACTTGTTCCTACTGGGCCGCGACCACGACCATCTGGTGCCGCGCGGCCTGACACCGGCGCATCTGCTGGCCCGGCGCGGCGTCGTCACGTCGTTGGCGACCAATAATGTGCTCAATCCCTTCACCCCCTTTGGCGATGCCTCGCTGATCCGCATGGCCAATTTCTACGCCAATGTCGCGCAGGTGACCCTGGCCGATGACATGGATCAGGTCGTGCGGATGATCACCAGCGACGCCGCCAAAATGCTTGGCGCACCCTATGGCCTGTCAGTCGGCGCACCAGCCGACATGGTGATATTCGATGCACCCGATGCCGTCTCGGCAGTGCGCCAAATTGCGCCCGCCCTGGCAGGATGGAAGCGCGGCCACCCAAGCTTCCGGCGGGCTGCGGTAGAAGTTTACCGCTAGTCGATCAACCCCATACGCCGCGCCGCCAACACACGATAGAGCGGATCACCGGTAAAGCGGAATTCCTCGAGAGCCGAGAAGACCAGGCTATGGTCATGCTCGTCATTGGACGCCACGGCCGCTGCAGCAATGACGCTATCCGGCGGCACCGGCAACTGGCGTTGCTCGGCCAGCCATTGCGCATCAGGCAGCGGCGGCATGCCAATCTTGGGATAGAGCGAAAGCACCACCTCCCAAAAATGCACGACGAGCGCGGGCGCATCGACCACATGCGGGCTGACCAGCCGCAGCCAATGGCTGCCGGTAACGGCATGCAGCGCCTCAAAACTCATCGTCCCGACATAAAGCACCAGCGAGGCCGACCGCACCTTGGTCAGCACATCCGCAGCCGGAACCAGCCGCCCCAACCGCTGCTGAAAGGCCGGAATCTCGCCCATGGCCTCGATCCATTTCCACAACAGCGTGGAGGTGACCGGGACATTGGCAAAGCTCGGCTCGCCCACCATGTCCAGCACCAATTCAACTGGCTCGGTGACATCAGGCACGCGTTTGGGAACAGCGGGAAAGGCCAGATAAGTGGCAGCCCAATAGCCCAGCGCAATGCCGATTTCGGCCTCGTCGCGGCGCAGCACGGCATAGGCCAGCCGCATCAGCCCATGCGTAGCACTAGCAGCAACCCCAGCGGTGAGCTCGGGCATGTAGCGCGCAATGGTCTCGCTTCCCCCCAACTCGCTCACGCGCTGGCTGAAGAAATCGCGCAGATCGGTCTCGCGCTCGCGATGGCCCAGAAAACTGCGCCAGTTTGCCTCGTTCAGTGGGGCAACAGCGGGCGGCGGAAACGGCACGGCGTGAGCCGTGATATAATGCTCGGCATAGTCCGAAAGCCGCTCCGGACTGGCGCCAAGCCGCGTCATGGCCTCAAGCACCATGGGCAGATGGTTGGCGAGCGCGACGGGGAATTCGCCACTGCGCTGGCCAATCTCGGCAATCAACCGGCGCACATGCGCGCTGGCTCTAGGATGCCAGACTATTCCCGCCTCATTGTCCATCGTCGCACTCATCGCCATCACCCTCTCCCTTGCCGCAAGCGATCAGTCCATCCGCACGCCGCCGGTGACATTAATGCCCTGCCCGGTCATGAAACGCGCGCCGTCCGAGGCGAGGAAACGGACCACGACAGCCACGTCTTCAGGCTCTTCGATCCGACCCATCGGGGTCTGGCTAACATAATCCGCGCGCACTGCCTCGGGCGTCATGCCGCGCAATTCGCCTTCCCAGACGATTTCGCGCTCCTGCATGCCGGTGCGCACAAAGCCCGGGCACACCGCATTGATGCGGATATTCTGCGGCGCCAGTTCGCGGGCCAAAGCCTGCGTCCAGCCGAGCACCGCAAATTTGCTGGCCGAATAATGCGCCAAAAGCGGCGCGCCGACCTTGCCGGCCAGCGAAGCGGTATTGACGACAATGCCCGCTTTCCCCTCGGCGAGGAAATAGCGGCAGGCGATCTGGTTGGTGAGGAAGATGCCCTTGGCATTGACATCCATGTTGAAATCCCAATCGGCATCGGTGAGATCAACCGAGCGCTGCATACTCGAGACACCCGCATTGGCGCAGACGATATCGATCCCGCCGGCCTGCGCCAGCACGCCATCAAAGGCGGCCTGCACGGACTCGCGGCTGCGCACGTCGATCGCGCCGGAAAAGGCATTGTCGCCCAATTGCTGCGCCAGCGCCGCGGCTCGGCCGGCATCGAGATCCAATATGCTCACCTTGGCGCCCGCCTCGTGAAAAGTCCGCACGATTGCGGCCCCGATACCCGATGCGCCACCCGTCACGAGGACGGACTTTCCTGCAAACTCCGACATGAATCTCACTATTGCCTACGCTGCGCCATCCGCGTCATTGCGAACACTCTTGCACTTTCTAACATTATATAACAAAAAACAACCTTCAATAACGCAATTCTCTGTGCTACGCCAAACATGCGAATGGGAAACCGCCTGAACAGGCATAGCGGGATAGAGGAATGACAAGAGACACATCGGAACAGGCAGAAGGCCAGCGCCCGGAGGACAATCCCAACCGGTCCGAACGCATACCGGCCGCCCTGCGGCAGGCGCGCATCATGGCCTCGTTCGAGCGCAACGGCTTCGTGTCGATTGCCGGGCTGTCCGAGGAACTGGGCGTATCCGGCATGACGGTGCGCCGCGATCTCGACCTGCTCGACAAGCGCGGCGTGCTGGCGCGCACCCATGGCGGCGCCGTGGCCCCAGGCCCGCACGCCCCAACCAGCTTTGACGAGGACGAGCCGGCATTCGACCAGCGCATGCGCCGACAGACCCAGCAGAAATCCTCGATTGCCGCGGCCGCCGCCAAACTGGTCGGCCCCAACGAATCGCTGGGGCTCGATGTGGGCACGTCCATTCTGGCGCTGGCCAGCGAATTGGCGCCGCGCCGCGATCTGCGCGTCTTCACCAATAATCTGCGTGTCGGCATGCAAATGGCCAATGGCAATGGCTCGGTCTACATTCTGGGCGGACAGATCCGCGTGCCCGAATTTTCGGTCATCGGCCCCCAGGCCATCGAAAATCTCAAGAGCCATTTCCTCGACCGCGTCTTCATCGGCGTATCGGGGCTCGATGCCAATGGGCTCTACGATTATTCGCCCGAGGATACCGAGGTGAAGCGCGCCTTCATCGGCAATGCGGGCAGCGTGGTGGTGCTGTGCGATTCATCCAAATTCGGCCGCCGGGCGCTGTCGCGCATCGTGCCGCTGGACAAGGTGCATATCCTGGTCACCGACGCGCCGCCGCCGCCCGATATCGCCGAGGCCCTGGCCAATACCAATACTCAAGTAATCGTCGCGTCATGAGACCCAAGGTTTTCTGGCGCGATCCCTGCAATCAAAACTAGCCGGAGCTGCATAGATATGAGTTTGTTTGATCGTCGCCAGAAAACCGTTATTGCCATGGCGCATATCGGCGCCCTGCCCGGCAGCCCGCTTTATGATGCCGATGGCGGCGTCGACAAACTGATCGAGGGCGTCATTGCCGATATCGACAAGCTGCAGGCGGGCGGTGTCGATGCCATCATGTTCGGCAATGAAAATGACCGCCCCTATGAGCTGACCGGCTCCATCGAAGCCATCGCGGCGATGACTGCGGTGGTTCAGGCGGTCAAGCCTATGCTGAGCGTGCCCTTCGGCGTCAATTTCCTGTGGGACCCCTATGCCACCGTGGCCATTGCCGCGGCGACCGGCGCCACCTTCGCCCGCGAAATCTTCACCGGGCTTTTTGCCTCCGATATGGGCCTGTGGGAGCCAAACGCCGCCAAATCCCTGCGCCTGCGGCGCCAGCTGGGCCGCAACGATCTCAAGCTGATGTTCAACATCAATGCCGAATTTGCCGACTCGCTCGACCGGCGGCCGATCGAGCTGCGCGCCAAGAGCGCAGTGTTTTCCTCGCTGGCCGATGTGCTGCTGGTTTCCGGCCCGATTACTGGCCAGCCGGCCGAAACCTCCAACCTGCGCAGCGTGCGCGACGCCATGCCCGACACCCCGCTCTTTGCCAATACCGGCGTCAATATCGACAATGTCACTGAGATCATGTCCATCGCCGATGGCTGCGTGATCGGCACCCATTTCAAGGTCGATGGTGACACCTGGAAAGCCGTCGACGCCGCCCGCGTCTCCCGCTTCATGGACAAACTCCGCACCCTCCCCAGCGCCGCCTGATCGCTTCATAGCCCAGTCAAACCGACCACCTCCGGCTGGCCGCAAGGCCGGCCGGATGCTTGCTTATGGCTGCTTGCTCACAGCACCCACCGTGTCATTCCGGCGCAGGCCGGAANNTGCGCCGGAATGACACCGCATTCTTGAACGCGCCCAGAGCAAACACCGCACCAAACTGCACATAATTTAGCCACAAACCAAATCTGCTGCGTAAACATACGAAAGCGTTTGACGCGCAATTGCGTTTGTATATGTTTTCTTTTGTCGCTTTCGCCACGCTTAGCGACACAACCTCTCGTAAGAACACATCCAGGCTAGTGAATGACCTTGCCCTCGCATTGGTGGTGGGACCTGACCACGCGCGACTTTGCCCAGCACGACATGTCCAATGTCGTCGCCATCCAGCCCATCGCCGCCGTCGAGCAGCATGGCCCGCATCTGCCCGTCCGGGTCGATGCGGCGATCAATGCGGGTATCGTTGCGCGGGCCGTCGAATTGATGCCGCCCGACCTGCCGGCGCTGGTACTGCCCATGCTGCCAATCGGCAAATCCAATGAGCATCACGCCTATCCCGGCACGCTGAGCCTGTCCTACGAGACGCTGGCGCGGACCTGGTACGAGATCGGGGAATCCGTGCATCGCGCCGGCGTCCGCAAGATCATTTTCTTCAATTCCCACGGCGGGCAACCGCAGGTGATGGAAATCGTCTGCCGCGAATTGCGGGTGAAGCTGGGCATGTTCGCGGTGGCGACCTCCTGGTTCAACATCACCGAACAGGCGGACCTCTTTTCCGACCGCGAGCGGCTGCATGGCATTCACGGCGGCGAGGTCGAAACGTCAGTCATGCTGCATCTGCATCCCGAGCTCGTGGCAATGCAGCACGCCGAGGATTTCGTGCCGCTCTCCATGCAGATGGAACAGGAATTCACCTATCTGCGGCCCGATGGCGCGGTGGGTTTCGGCTGGCAATCCCAGGACCTGCACCCATCCGGGGTCAGCGGCAATGCGGCCATTTCCGATGCCGAGCACGGCGCCATCGTGGTGGAGCGAGCGGCCCAGGCGCTGGTGCAGGTGGCCGGCGAAGTCCTCGCCTTCCCCCTCGCGCGGCTGACGCCAGACACCGCCTTTAGCGGCTAGATCCCAAAGCTTTCGGAGACTTGCCTTCATGTCCAAGCCGTTCCTCGTGCTCGACAATCTCATGGCGACCTATAACGGCACGGTCGCGGCCAAGGACATTACGCTCGAGATCGCGCAGGGCGAACTGGTGGCGCTGCTCGGACCCTCCGGCTGCGGCAAGAGCACGACCCTGCGCATGATTGCCGGCTTTGTCCCGCCGACCAGCGGACGCGTCTTCATCGGCGATGTGGACGCCACCAACCTGCCTGCGCATCGGCGCAATATCGGCATGGTGTTCCAGTCCTACGCCCTCTTCCCCCATCTCAATGTGCTCGAAAACGTCGCCTTCGGCCTGCGCATGCGCAGCGTGTCGCGCCCCCTGCGACAGGAAAAAGCAGCGGCGGCCTTGGCCCTCGTCGGCCTCGAAAAGCTCGCCGACCGCTATCCCAGCCAGCTTTCGGGCGGCCAGCAACAGCGCGTCGCCCTGGCGCGGGCGCTGGTGATCGAGCCATCGGTGCTGCTGCTCGATGAACCCCTCTCCAATCTCGACGCCCATCTCCGTGCCGAAATGCGCCTCGAAATTCGCGCGCTGCAACAGCGGCTCTCCATCACCACGGTCTTTGTCACCCATGACCAATCCGAAGCCCTCGCCATGGCCGACCGCGTCGTGGTGATGAATGCCGGCAGCATTGTCGAAGTGGGCACGCCGCGCGAAGTCTGCGATGCGCCCCGCCATGAATTCACCGCCGCGTTTCTGGGCGAGCGCGCCGTGGTCAGCGGCCAGGTCATGCACGGGATTTTCCATGGCCAGGGCCTGCTCTGCTCAGGCGCCCCCGATGGCGCCACCAAAGCCGTGCTCCGCGCCTCCCGGCTGCGGTTCGAGGAAAGCGCCGGCCCGGCCCTGGCCGATGGCCGCGTCTCGGCATCGGCCTTTCTGGGCGACGCCATCGAGACCGATGTGGACACCCCAGCCGGACGCATCCGCGTCATCACCCCTTCCGACACGCCAGTGCCGCCCGTTGGCAGCCAATGCCGGATTCATGCGCTGCCGGGCAGCGTAACCTTCATCTGAGCCAAGGAGACCATTATGAGCATGAACCGCCGTACATTCGGCAAGCTGGTGCTGGGCGCCGGCGTGCTGGCGCCCTTTCATTTCGTCAGGCCCGTCATGGCCCAGCCTGCCCCCGGCGACGAGCTCGTCGTGGGTATCTGGGGCGGCGTGCAGGAGCGCATCGTGCGCGAATATGTCGAAAAGCCGCTGGTGGAAAAATATGGCTGCACCGTCAGCTATGTGCTGGGCGGCACCGGCGAGCGCCGGGCCCGCGCCTATGCCGAGCGCGGCCGCCCCAGCTTTGACGTGCTCTATCTCAACATTTTCGAAAGCCGCCAGGCCGTAGCCGATGGCGTGACGCAGGCCCCCACCGACGCGGTGCCGCAATTTGAAAACCTCTATGACATGGCCAAGCTGGGCGGCTATGGCGTGGCGCTCAATCCGGTCACCATTGCCTATAAGGGCTCCAAGGCTTCCGCCCCCATCACCTCGTGGAAGGATATCTGGAAGGACGAATGGAAGGGCCGCATCGCCTGGCCGACCTATCCCGGCGCCGAAGGCACGGCCGGCCTGCTGATGACCTCGCTGGCCTGGGGCGGCGACGAGAAAAACCTCGACCTCGCCTTCCAGAAAATCCAGGAACTCAAACCCTTCGCCGCGCTCCAGACCAGCGCCGACCAGGCCTTCCAGATGTTCGATCAGGACATTGCCGATCTCACCATCGAATTCGGCTCGCTCTCGCGCAAGCAATCGGACACGGTCAATTCCGACATCGTCATCGCCGACCCCACCGAAGGCCTCTGCCCGGCCATGAACGTGGCCTGCATCACCGAGGGCGCCCGCAATCAGGTGCTGGCCGAGGAATGGATCAATCTCCATCTCAGCGAAGCCTGCATGCAGGCCTATATGCGCGAGGCCTATTACTCCCCCACCGTCAAGAATGTCGTCATTCCCGACGACTTCAAGGACAAGCTGCTGACGCCCGAGCAGATCGGCCGCATGCCGGCCTTTGATTGGGAATATGTCGCCCAGCAGCAGACCGCCTGGTCCAGCCGCTTCAATCGCGAGATCGCCGGCTAATGCTCGCACGCTGGAAGGGACAGATCCTCGCGACCCCGGTCACATTGTGGCTGCTGCTGGCCTTTGCCGCCCCCTTGGCGGTGGTGGTGCTGCTCTCGCTGCATGAATATGCCGATCCGTTCGGTCCCCTGTTCCTTCCACCCAGCCTTGCCCAGTTCCAATTGGTGCTGGGCGATGGCTTCTATGTCGGCGTGCTGGTGGAAACCCTGTTGCTGGGGGCAGGCGTTACCCTGCTCTCGGCCATTCTGGGGTTTCCGCTGGCGCTCTGGCTGGTCCGGGCGCCCTCCAAATGGCGCGCTCTGGCCTTCATGGTCATCCTCATTCCGCTGCTGACCAATGTCGTCGTGCGCTCGCTCGGCGTCGTGCTGCTACTGGCCCCCGATGGGCTGATCAATGGCGTGCTGGGGCTGGTCGGCATCGGCCCGTTCAATGGCATGCTCTACAACCACGTCGCGGTCGCCATCGCGCTGGCGCAGGTGTTCATGCCCTTCATCGTGCTGGCGCTCTACGATGTGCTGCAAGGCACCTCCCCACGCGTCTATGAAGCGGCGACCAGCCTGGGCGCTTCGCCCACCATGGCCTTCTGGACCGTGCGGTTCCCCCTGGCCTTTCCCGGTCTGCGGGCCGGCATAATCGTGGTGTTTCTCATGGCCACCACCGCCTACGTCTCGGCCAAATTGCTGGGCGGCGGCCGCGTTTGGACCACCGGCATGCTGGTGTGGCAGGAAGCCATTTCCAATCTCAATTCCCCCACCGCCTCGGCGCTGGCGCTGCTGATGACCTTTGCCAGCCTCGCCTTCGCAGCCCTGGTGGGCTGGGGCTTTGCCAAGCTGATGCCCTGGCAATCGCTCAAGCCGCGCAGCCCAACGCTGACCCTGCCCGTCTGGGCCATGCGCCTGCTTGATCTTGTCGCGCCCATCCTGTCGCGGCTACTGGTCGCCTGCGCGCTGGGCCTACTGATCCTCCCGCTGATCCTGGTCTGCATCCAGAGCGTCAACAATGTGCCCCAGGGCACGTCGGCCGCTTGGAAGGGCTTCACCCTGCGCTGGTACGAGCTGGTCTTCACCCAGGGCGGCTATACCGAAAGCTTTGTGGTTTCGGTGCAATTGGCCCTCGCGGCGACCGGTTTTGCCCTCGCCATCTCGCTGCCCGCCGCCTTCGCGCTGACCCGCTTCCGCTTCCCCGGAATTTCGGCGCTGTCCATGTTCTGGACCCTGCCTTTGTCGCTGCCCGGCGTCGCCATCGGCATCGGCATGCTACGCCTGCTCCAGCTGTTTTACACCGTGCCGACCTTTGTCGGCCTGATGGCCCTGCATGTCGTGCTGGTCATCCCCTTCAGCATCAGCCTCCTCGTCGCCTCGGTGCAACAACTCGACCGCACCCAGGAAGAAGCCGCTCAAAGCCTGGGCGCCGACGGAATCAGGCGCTTCGTGCTCATCGTCATCCCCGGGCTCATGCCGGGCCTCGTGGCCTCGGGCATCATGGCCTTCCTGATGAGCTTTGGCGAAGTCACCGTCACCAGCTTCCTCACCAATGCCCGCACCACAACCCTGCCCGTCCGCATCTATGCCGAGGCAACCTTCGTGCTCGAACCCACGGTCTACGCCGTGTCGGCCAGCATGATGCTGGTAACGCTCCTGGCGCTGGTGGTGATGAACCGCGTCTTCAGCGTCGATCGGCTGCATGTGCGCTGACGCGCGCTATTCGTAATAGATGCCGATACGGCGCTCCCCGATCAGCTCGACGCGGACCGGCGTCTGGTAGATGGCAGTGAGCACATCGCTGGTGATGATGGTTTCCGGCGGGCCTTCATGAGCGATCCTGCCGTCCTTCATACAGACGATGTGGTCTGAATAGACCGAGGCGAAATTGATATCGTGCAGCACCACCACGATGGTCTTCTTCAACTCGCGAGCGGCGCGGCGCAGCTGCTGCATCATGCTCACGGCATGCTTCAAATCGAGATTGTTGAGCGGCTCATCGAGCAACACATAATCGGTGTCCTGACAGAGCACCATGGCAACGAAGGCGCGCTGGCGCTGGCCGCCGGACAGCTCGTCGAGAAAGCGGTCGGAAAGTTCGGTGAGATTGAGATAGCCAATGGCCGCGTCGATATGGGTCCTGTCCTCATGCGTCGGCCGGCCCTTGGTATAGGGATAGCGGCCGAAACTCACCAGGTCGCGCACAGTGAGGCGCGCGGTCATGTGATTGTCCTGCCTCAGGATCGAGAGCCGGCGCGCCAGCACGTCGCTCGCAGTGGTGGTGACATCAAGGCCATCCACCGTCACGGTACCCCGATCCATGCTCATCAGGCGGCTGATCATCGACAGCAGGGTCGATTTGCCTGCCCCGTTCGGCCCGATGATCGAGGTGATGCCGCTCCTGGGCAAGGTGAGCGAGACGCCATCGACGACGCTGGTGCTGCCATATTTTTTGGTGACCTCATCGGCGACGATCATCGTGCGGCCCTTCGCAGAACGAGAATGATAAAAACGATGCCTCCCAGGAACTCGATGATGATCGAGAGTGCGGTATCGAAGGCGAAGATGCGCTCCAGGATGGTCTGGCCACCGACAAGGCAGGTGATAGCCAGCAGCGCCGCCGCCGGCAGCACATAGCGGTGGCGGCTATTGCCGACCAAGGAATGAGCCAATGTCGCGACCAGCAAGCCGAAAAAGGTGATCGGCCCCACCAGTGCCGTCGATACGGCCACCAGCACGGAAACCAGCATCAGGATGATGACCACCGTGCGCCGGTAATCGATCCCTAGGTTGATGGCATGGGACCGGCCCAGCGCCAGCACATCGAAAGTGTGTGCCAGCCGCATTGCGACCAGGCTCACCAGCACCACTATGCCGCTGGCAACGAACAACAGCGTCGTATCGACAGTCGCAAAGCTCGCAAAGAAGGAATCCTGCAGCACCTGGAAGGCGTTCGGATCGAGCATCCGTTGCATGAACTGGCTGAGGCTACGGAACAGGATGCCGAAGACAATGCCGACCAGCACCAACAAGGTCAGGTTGCGCTCCTCCCCCAGAAACAGCCAGCGGAACAGCAGGCCGGAGAACACCACCATGGCGACGATCTCGATGCCGAACTGCAATTGCGGGTCAATACTGGTCAGCGCACCGACCCCCAGAAAGAACACCGTCGCCGTGGTCAGCAAGACATAGAGCGCATCAAACCCCATGATTGAGGGGGTGAGGATGCGATTGTTGGTGACGGTCTGGAACAGCACCGTCGATATCGCCACCGAATAGGCGACAAGACACAGCGCCAGCAGCTTCCGCCCGCGGAAGGGGATGACAAAGCTCCAGCTGCCCTTGGCGCCGAGCACCATGAAGCAAACAATCGAGATCAGGGTCAGCGCGCCAAGGACCAGCAGCACGAAGGCCGGACGGGACAGCCCGCCGATACGGCGCAGCCCAGGCGCGGGAACGAGAGTGGTGGCGGCTTCAGGCATGGCGACGTGTCCTTAACAGCAGATAGAGGAACACCGCGCTGCCGATGACGCCGACCACGACGCTGATCGGGATTTCATAGGGGAACCGTATGATGCGGCCAAGGATGTCACAGGCCAGCACGAAGCCCGCCCCCATCACCACGACCCAGGGCACCGTTCGGCGCATATTGTCGCCGACCATCAGGCTCACGAGATTGGGAATGATCAGCCCCAGAAAGGGGATCGAGCCGGCGGTGACCAGCACGGTGGCGCTGACCAGCGAGACGATCACCAGCCCCAGTACCATGACCCGCTGGTAGTTAAGGCCAAGATTGGTGGTGAAGTCCCGCCCCATGCCGGCGACGGTAAAGCGATCGGCCGCGATATAGGCGAGGATGGCGCAGCCAAACCCGATCCACAGCAGCTCATAACGTCCGCGCAGAATGCCTGAGAAATCACCCATGTTCCAGGCGAGCAAAGACGGCAGCAGCTCAAAGCGGTACGCGATGAAGCTGGCCACGGCGCCAACGATGCCGCCCAGCATGATGCCAACCAGCGGCACCAGCATCACGTCACGCAACGGCACAGCGCGCAGGATGCGCAGGAACAGCGCCGTGCCGGCAAGCGCAAATCCTGCGGCGATCAGCATTTTGCCCATCAATGGCCAGCCCGGCACGACAAGGGTGGCCACCAGAAAACCCAGGCTCGCCGACTCGGTCGTGCCGGCAGTCGAGGGTTCGACAAACCGGTTGCGCACGATCATCTGCATGACCAGACCCGCCACCGCCATGGCACTGCCCGACAGGATAATCGCGAGCGTGCGAGGAATGCGGCTGATCAGCAGCACCTGCATCGGCCGATCCTGCGGGCTTGCCGACAGCAAGCCCGGCAGCGAGATGTTACTCACGCCGATGAAAAGACTCACGATAGCGAGCGCGATCGTCACCGCGATGGCGAGGCTGAGCATGCGCATTGGCCGGCCTTCCATATTGTGCACGCCCGGCCCGCTGTTATGCGTGGCCGGGCGGAACAGGGGAATTAGCCGTTGAGGCCGGCGAGCACTTGATCCAGCATCAGCATCACGCCGGTATAGCCGTGCATGGTGATATAGGCCGCCTGGGGGTCGAGATATACGATATGGCCCGCCTGCGCGGCCTTGGTCTGGTTGATCAATTCGTTGTCGAGTAGAGCTGCCGCGGCACCGCTCGATTCCCCGGTACCGGCATCACGGTCGACCACGAACAGCCAATCGGGATTGGTCTCGAGCACGAATTCAAACGACACGCCGTCGCCACCATGATCGCCATCCTCGACATCGGGCATCGCCGAAGGAATGCCGAGCTGATTGTGAATCCAGGCGACGCGGCTATCGGGTCCATAGACGCCCAGATTGCCGGCATTGGTCACCAGCACCAGCGCATTGCCCTTGCCTTCAGCGGCAGCCTTCACCTCGGCAACCTTGGCATCGAGCGCTTCATTAAGCTCCGCGGCCTTGTCCTGCAGCCCGAAGATTTCACCAAGCTTGGTGAGGTTGCCCTTGATGCCGCCGATAATGTCGGCATTGTCCGCCAGCGACATGTCGATCGTGGGCAGGATGTCTTTTGCCGTGCCATAGGCCTCGGCCGAACGGGCCGCGACGAAATACACGTCCGCGTCGGCGGCAGCGATCCCTTCGAAATCAGGCTCGAACAGCGAACCGATCCGCAGCGCATCGGCAGGGACAGCCTCCTGCAGGTAACGCGGAGCGTTCGAAGCGGGCACGCCGGCAGCAACCACGCCCAAGGCGTGCAGATTATCGAAGGTCGCCCAATCCTGCACCAATACCTTGGTGGGAACACCCGCTAGGCGGGTTTCGCCCTGGGCGTGCGCAACCACAATGTCCTGGCCAACGGCCGCCGATGTCGCGAGCACGGTGGCGGCGAGGGCGGCGAGCAAAACTGATTTCATGAGCCGTTCTCCTGTTGAATGAGAAGGCTCTATCTAATATGACAACGCTTATCAATTTTAAAACCCGCGACATTTGGGCTCAAGCGCGGATGGTCCAGCGGCGGGCATCCACCCGCCGTTGGAAGTCGTTTACTGGGCCGGCGCAGCCGGCTCCAACTGGGCCGCAATGAACTTGAAATTGCTCCACCACCACCACGGACCTTCGTAGTAATTGTCCGCTGCAGGATAATTGGTCCAATAGGTCTCGTTGACCGGCACGAACTTGGAAGTGCCGAACATCTCGATCACCGGCAGGCCCTCCACCAGCTCCTTGAGAATTTCCGTGCCTGTCTCGACGATCTTGGGATCATCGGCCGGCATGGCGCGAAGTCCGTCGATCAGTGTGCTCAGTTCCTCATCGACATAACGGCCCTGGTTGGACGATGTCGGCACGCCGTTATCGCGGACATAATCCTTGTGCCAGCCTTCCATCCGCACGAACAGGTCGGGCGTGATGGCGCAGGACGAGCCCCAATAGGAGCCGACCTCGTAATCGCCCGTGTTCTCTGCGGTAAAGAACGCGCCGGCCTGCATCTGCTGCACCTGGGCGGGAATGCCGAACTGGGTCCACTCATTGGCGACCGCAAAGGCGAGACGCTGTGACTCAATTTCGAAATCGGCGGGCGCCAGGATGTTGATGGTGAACGGGGTACCATCGGGCTTCATCCACTGGTTGCCATTCTTGGTAAAGCCGGCCTCCTCCAGCATTTTGGTGGCCTGCGCCGGATCGTGCTTCCACCAGCCGACCCCCAGCAGTTCGCGCAGCGCTGCGGGGTCTTCGGGAATATTCTCCACCCCCTCCGAGCGCAGCCGCTCGCCCAGGCGCAGGGCATAGTCGGGATCGAACGGCTTATAGCCGTCTTCCAGCGTGAACTCGCTGAGCCACTGGCTCATCGGCTGATGGTAGGTGTCCATGAGCACGGTGGTCGGCGGGATGGCGAGCGGAGAAGCCCGCAGCATGCCCGAGAACGTGGCGATGCTGGCCTGCTCGAGATTGATCGCCAATGCCAGCGCCCAACGGGTCTTGGCATCGTCATAGGGCGCCTTGGATGTATTAAAATGCATCCCGCGCTCGCATGGGTCATCCAGATTGGCATAGGGGAAATCGGTGAACCAGGCGCGAACCTTGTCATTTTGCCCACGCAGGATATCCAGGCTTTCCGGTGAAATGTCGGTCAGGATATCGATATCATTGGCGGCCATGGCCAGCACGCGGCGCTCTTCCGTGCCGAAACTGCGGAACAGCACATATTGCGCCTTGGGCTCGCCGATGATCTGCCCGACATCGGAATTCTGCCAGTCCTCGCGCTTCTCCCACAGGAACCAGGTTCCATTGGGATCATGGTCCTTATATTTGTAGGCGCTGATGGATACCGGCGGGAAATTCTGGAATGTCGCCGGGTCCTGCTTCTCCCAGATGTGCTTGGGCACGACATGGAAGGAGTTCCCATAGATCACCGAACCCAACACCACCGACAAGCGCGGGGTTGGCCGCGTGGTGGTGATCTCGACGCTGTTATCGTCCACCTTGGTGATCGATGCGATCTGGTCGCTATAGGCCGCGCTATAGGCAAGCGCCGACGTATTGCGGATCATCTGGTCGGTGAACACCACGTCGTCGGCCGAGAACGGTTGGCCGTCGCTCCAGGTCAGGCCCTGGCGCAGCTTCACCTGGAACACGGTGAAGTCCTCGTTCGGCACCGGCATTTCGGCGGCGAGGTCGGGAATCTGCACCCCCTTGGCGGTGTCGATGTCATAGAGCTGAGCGCCGGCCAGCTGGTGATAACCCTGATTGATGGTCACGCCCTGCTGGTACATGTTCATATTGGTCGGATTGCCAACCCGGGCATTGAGCATGTCCACGACAAGCGTCTGCTCGCGCGGTGTGCCCACATCGGTCATCTGCTGCGCCCAGGCCGGCAGGGCCGAACTGGTGAGCATGGTGCCACCGAGGGCCATCGCGAGTCCGAGGGCGAATAGTCTGCTTCTGGCGCCATTGCGTAGGGAATTTTTCAACAAGATCTCCTCCTCTTGCTTGGTTAAGCGTGACGGTCAGTTTGGTGCATTGGCGCACCTGCCTGCCCGGTCGGGTTGGTCCGGTATTTGGCGTCGATAGCAGCGAACTCGCCCCAGCGTTCCTCAACGGTTGGGATCGCGGCCATCAATTCGCGGGTATAGTTATGCGTGGGATGGTCCAGGATGTCGGTTGGCACACCGCTCTCCACCACCCGGCCGGCATTCATGATCGAGACCTGGTCGGACAGGTAATAGGCGGTCGAGAGGTCGTGCGTGATGTAGATGAAAGACACGCCCTGCTCTTCCACGATCTGGCGGAACAGGTTGACAATGCTCATGCGCAGCGACGCGTCGACCATGGACACCGGCTCGTCCGCAACGATCAGCTTTGGCCGCGGAATAAGGGCGCGTGCCACACTGATGCGCTGCAGCTCGCCGCCGGAAAACTGGCGGATATACTTGCCACGAATGCGCTCGAGGCTCAGCCCGACCGAACGCAGCGCACGGTCGCAAACCTGGTCCACGTCGGCGCTGCTATGGGCGATTTTAAGGTTGATCGCCGTCCTGCGCAGATAGTCCTCGATCGGCAGATAGGCACTGAACGCCTCGAACGGGTTCTGGAAAATCGGCTGGACCAGGCGGCGAAATTCGAGATCGTCGATGCGATCCTTGTGTCGTCCGGTCAGCGGCCGGCCAAGCAGGCGAATACTGCCCGCGCTGGGCTCGACCAGCCGCAGCACCATGCGGGCCAGCGTCGTCTTGCCCGAGCCGGACTCCCCCACGATGGAGAAGACCTGTGGCGCCGCCGGCATGGAGAAGGACACATTGTCCACCGCCTTGAACCCGCTGCCGGAGAAGAACCCGCCCTTGCGGTATTCCCGGCTGACGCCATCCACTTCGAGAATGGGAACGCCGCTCATGCGTGCTCTCCCACCACATCGGCCGACCGCTTGCCATGCAGGCGCGGCAGCGAGGCGATGAGGTTCCTGGTGTAATCGTGCTGCGGATTGGCAAAGATCTCGGCCGTTGGCCCGGCCTCCACGATCTTGCCTTTGTACATGATCGCCAGCCGATCAGTGATCTGGTAGTGCACGCCCATGTCATGGGAGACCAGCACCAGGCTATTGCGCTGGCGCCGCTGGATTTCGACCATCATCAGCAAGATCTTCTTTTGCACCACAACGTCGAGCGCCGTGGTGGGCTCGTCGGCAAGGATGAGGCGGGGATTGACGAAGGCGGCAATGGCCACCAGCACCCGCTGGCGCATGCCGCCGGAAAGCTGGTGCGGATAGGCATTGAGCACATTTTCCTCAAGCCCGAAGCCGGCCAGGAAATCCACGATGCGCTGCCTGAGTGCCCTTCGGCCACCCTGCCGTTCGCGATCGGGCAGTCCGTCGATCACCTGCTTCTCGATTTTCATCAGCGGGTTGAGCACGCTCATCGAGCCCTGGGGGATATAGCTGATCTGGTCCCACCAGAGCTTGCCGAATTCGCTCGAAGGTGCGTCGATCACCCGCCCGGTCCGCGCATCCTCGAAGTGTCCGCGAACGGTGCCGCTCTTGATCCGCAGTCCCGTGGAAAAGTCGCCATACACGGCCCGCATGAGCGTCGATTTGCCCGAACCGGATTCCCCGGCAATGCCCAGGATTTCGTTGTCATTGATGGTGAGGCTCACCCCGTCCACGGCGGTAACGAAACCGGACGTGCCATAGCCCACCGTGACATTGTCTATGCTGATCATACGCTCATCCTCCGGGTCGCGGACTGCATGGACAGGCCCGAGGACACGAGGAAAAGGCCGATGAACAAGAGGACGATGGACACCACGGGCGACCCGACCCAGACGAATTTTCCGGCCAGCAGCGCCTGATAGTTGATGGCCCAATAGATCATGGTGCCCAGCGTCGCCTGCTGGGCGCTGGAGAGCCCGATCACCGCGACGGCGCTTTCGGTCGAAATACCCACCAGCACGGTGTTGATGAAATTGGCCGCCGACCACCCCGCAATATAGGGGAAGATGTGGCGCACCAGAATGCGGACACTGGATTCCCCGCTGAACCAGGCGACGTTGATGAACTCGCGCTCGCGCATCGTCAGCGCCACGGCCCGCACCTGCCGTGCCGGATACGGCCAGTTGAAGAGCACCAGGATGAGCCCGATGATCGGCAGCGCCAATTGCCCGCCGAACAATGCCGCCATCAGGATCAGGATCGGCAGCGAGGGAATGCACAACAAGGCATCCATGAAGAATGACAGCACCTTGTCGAGCCAGCCGCCGGCGTAACCAGCGGCCAGGCCGAGAAACACGCCGATGACGGTCGACAGCCCGGCCACGATCAGCCCCAGCAGCAGCGAATTGCGCAGCGCATGGGTCAAAAGCCAGAACACGTCCTGTCCAAGGCTCGTGGTGCCCAGCAGATATTCGGCGCTGGGATTCTGGTTGCGGGGTGCCGTGTACCAGACCAGGGGGTCCGATGGTGCGAACCAGGGCAATATCACGCCCATGATTACGAACACGGCGACAAGAAAGAGGCCGAGATACAGTCGAAACGGCGCATGAGTGAAAAAACTGCGCATGGCCTATCTGTGCCTGATACGGGGATCGATGAGCGGGTAGATCAGGTCGATCACCATGGTCGCCGTGGCGACCGCGATGACCGAAAGGCTGATCGTGCCCATCAGGAGGTTGAAGTCGCCCTGCAGCACTGCCGAATAGATCAGCAGGCCCAGGCCCGGATAATCGAACAGGATCTCGGTGATCAGCGATCCGTTGAACATCAGCCCGATTTGCAGCGCCAGGAACGTGATCTGCGGCAGGATGGCGTTGGGCAGCACATAGCGGGTGAGAATCCGCCCGTCGCTGAGCCCCTTGAGCCGGGCATAGCGCACGAATTCTTCTTCCCGCAGCGCTGTGGTCTGCGCCTTCACCGAGATCACCCACCAGCCGAACACCACGATGACGATGGACATGGCCGGCAGGAACGAGTTCCAGGCAATGCTGGCGATGAGGTCCCAACTCCACGGCGCACCGCGAATGGTGGTGGTCAGCGGAAAGATCTTCCACACATAGGAAAACAGGATCGAGAGCACGAGCGCCAGGATGTAATAGGGGATCGGATAGAGGCAGATCGCAATGCCTTCCATCACCCGCGAACTGTTGCTGGTCGGGCGCCAGCCCGAGAGCAGGCCGACAAAATTCCCCAGCACCCAGGCGATCAGCGTGGAGACCAGCAGCAGCCCGAAAGTCCAGGGCAGCGCGTTCCAGATCAGTTCCATCACCGGGGTCGGATACATCGATAACGATGGGCCGAAATCGGCGGTGAAGACGATGCGCTTGATGAAGGCCCAGTACTGCTCCAGCAGCGAGCCATTGAGCCCGAACGTGTCGGCAAGCGACTGGCGCAGCATGTCCACCTGCGCGGCATCCATATAGGCGCCCTGGGAGGCAACCTTGGCCAGCATGGCTTCGACCGGATCGGTGGGCCCAAGCCGCGGCACGAAGAACAGCACGGTGAGCGCGAAGACGATCACCAATACATAGACCACGAGCCGCCCGGCAATGTAGCGGAGGAGGTTCATGGCCTAGATGACTTCGAGATAGTCGCGGTCAGCCAGCTGCGAGAATGGCGCGGTGGGCAACACCTGGTACCAGAAGGCGACCGAGGCGATGTCGTCCTGCAGCGGCAGGTAGCGCCGGTCCTTCTTCTCGGTGCGCCAGCCCAGCGCCTGCATGGTCACCCGCAGGTCGGAGTCAAAGCGGATCGGGTCGTGGATATGCCAGCGATACATGCCGAAGCGCATCTGGCTCTGGTAGACGCCATCGGGCCGCAGCACCTGCGGCAGCCCGGCATAGGGCGTGGTGAATTCGCGGTAGGCGCTCTCCATGGTCTCATCGACCACGCCGCCGTCGAAATTATAGGCGCCGCAGAAATAATCCTCGGTACCGGTGCCGCAAATGGTGGGGAATTGGTTGTCCCCGTCCATGAAGAATTTGATCTCGCCTTCGCCCCACCAGCCCGAATTATTGGTGCCCCAGGCCATGTAGGTGCCCACATAATGGCCCTTGCCCTGTACGCCATCGAGAATGGTGTAGTCCTGCTTGAACGGCAGCGGGTTGGTGCGGCGGAACTGCGCATGAAAATAGGCGGCGTCCTCGGGCACCTCGGTCAGCGCATAATTCACCTGGTAATAGATGATGCCATGCTCGTCGGGATCGCGGTTTTCGATCGTGATACGGGCGCGCTGGCGGAACGGCATCTGCCAGTAGCAATTGAAGGCGCGGCCCGGATTGACGCAGACGGCCAGCGACGTCACCTGGGCGAAGCGGTTCCAGCCCGAGCAGAAGAAGTCGCCCACCGGCGCCTCGACGGACGGATGCTCCTGGTCGTCCCAGTAGATGCGCAGGATGAGGTCGCGCCAGCGCAGATTTGCCGTGGTCAGCCAGATCTGCTGGATGGCGCCCGGACCTTCGATATCGGCAAGCAGCCGGGTTTCACCGGGCTCGATGCGGATGGAGGGCGAAACCTTCCAGCCCTGCCCCAGGCCACGCGCGCAGCTGGCGCCGGTGCCCTCCGTTGCCATGCCGCCACGGCCCTTCTCCCCGGTGAAGTTCTCGGGGGAGATCGAGCGGGTCCTGGCATCCGATAGCCGGTAGAGATTGCCGAGATTGAGGTCGAGGCCGGAAAAAGGTGCGTTCATGAATTTGCCAGAGTGAATGAGGTCAAAGCGGGGGCGGACACGGGCCAGCCAAGCGCTGGCACATGGGCGAAACGACGGAGCCACCGACGCTCAAAAACGTCGGGAGAGGCTGCCACTCGTGAATGATTAAGCTCGCGGAACCGCGGCTAAGCGCTGTCGAATAGGCTCATGCATCGTTCTCCCTGAAGGCGATTCGGCACTGCACTCATGTCAGTTTGGCCATCTGCCGCCGGGAATTGTTTCCCGACGAGCAAACCGTAGCACCAAAAAATCGGTTTGCAAATGCATTCACAAACCGATTTGCAAACTGCCCGCGTGGATGCTAGCGAATTAACCCATGACAACGATCTCCAAGGTTGCCGAACGCGCCGGCGTGTCCCGGACCACCGTGTCGCATGTACTCAATCATGCCGACCGCGTGTCCCCGCATCTGCGCGAGCGCGTGATGCAGGCCGTGGCGGAACTGGGCTATTTCCCAAATCCGCAGGCGCAGAGCCTGCGGACCGGCCGCACCAATATGGTCGCCATGCTCATCCCCGACATCCGCAACCCCTTCTATCCGGAACTGGTCAAGACCGTGCAGACGGACCTGGAGGCGGTTGGCCTGGACACCCTGATCTTCAACACCGATGTCCCCGGCGGCCATAGCCAGGACCATGTCTACGAATACCTCCGGCAGATCCGCAACAAGCGGGTCGATGGCCTGATCATCGGCGACTTTGCCCTCCACGGCATGCACGACGCCTTGCTGAGCATCGACATCCCCACGGTCTTTATCGGCAAGCTCCCCAACCAGGCCGTCGATAGCCTGCGGGTCGACGATGAGAGCGCGTGCTACGACATGGGCAAGTACCTGGCAGAACGCGGTCACCGTCGCGTAGCGCAGATCACCGGCCCGCATTTCTTCAGCGAGGCCATGGACCGCGCCCGGGGTCTGCGCAACGGCCTGCTCGATAGCGGGCTAGCGCCGGATGACATCCTGGAATGGGAAGGGACATTCCTGGCGCCATCCGGCATTGAAGGCGTCGACTGGCTGCTAGAGACGCATAACCAGCACATGCCCACGGCACTATTCTTCGGCAACCACCTGATGACGCTCGGCGGCATCGCCCGCCTGTTCGACCACGGCATCCGGGTCCCGGAAGACCTTGCCGTGGCCGTCTACGGCGACCAGCCACAGATGAACTATATCCGCCCGCACCTGACCCGCGCCGGGGTGCAACCGGCCCTGCAAGCCAACATGGCCACGCAGATGCTGCTCGAACGCCTCAACGGCACCTATAGCGGTCCTCCCCGCACCAAAGTGCTGACCGGCAGTCTTCAGAAAATGGACAGCGCCTAGCGGGGAGGAGCGGCACGCAGGTGAAATGCCTATTCACCGTCTCCGATAAATCCCAGCGCAATCTCGGCCAGTTGCGGCGAGATCATCGTGTAATGCGTCAGCCCCGGAATGATCGCCAGCCGGTTCTGGTTCATCCCCGAGCCATCCCAGCCCGCATCATGCTGGCCGCCACCCAATAGCTCGAAGAACTGAGCCATGTGGCTGGTCTTTATGGCGTCCCAATCACTATAAACCAGCATGGTCGGCATTTTGAGACTGCCGATCTCGGCGGAATAGTCGAAACCCCCGCGCATCATGTCGCCCACCTTGTCGAGCAGAATCGGGAAGTGTTGTTCCGCATCGGGCTGCTCGGCGGCATAGGCATTGTAGAGCGGCGAGCCCACCATACCGGCCGCCATCGCGCCGGTCATGGCGCGCATGCCTTCGGCATTGTAGCTGTGCCAACCCTCGAACGCATAAGGCGCGGAAACCACGATCAACTTGCCGACCAGTTCAGGCCGATCGAGCGCCAGCCGCAGCGCGGTCGTCGCCCCCAGCGAATAGCCAAGCACGGCGGGCGCGTCCAATTTCAGATATTCGATCACGCCGGCAACGTCGGCGGCCATCGCCTCAAAGCTCATCGGCCGCTCAAACGGCAAAGTATGGCCATGCCCCTGCAGGTCGATGCCGATGACCTGATGGTTCTCGGTCAGAGTGCCAATGATCGGCGCGAAGCTGCTAGCCGACATCAGTCCGCCATGCAGCAGGACAATGGGCGTACCCTGCCCGTGCACCTCATAATAAATCTCGACGCCATTGACCGGCACATAGCCTGATTGAACGGGAGTGGGCATGGCGGGAGTCTCCTCTGTGGTTTGAGCAAGAGCTGGATTGACGGCGGCGAATGCCGTCAGCGCGACAAGTGAGCGAAACAAGCGTGCGAACATGGTGTTCTCCATTCGAGCACGGGAGCCAGGCCACAATGGCCGGCTTTGACCACACGACGAGCAAACCAGCCGCAAATCGACATGCCCCGCCGTTTTTCCCGCCCGCCTGTGCTAGCCTCGTCCAAGAGCGGGTTTTTCGACACCGCCCAATAAAACAAGCAATTGCTTTTTTAATTTGCCGGATATAACAAGAACCAACTTGTTTATTCCAGGGAGGCCTATATGTCTGAAACTTCCAGCAGCGGCAGCTGGGCGGAGATCTTTGCGCCACGCTATGCCACGGTCACGCTAATCCTGTGCCTTGGCGTTGCGCTCTTTGCCTTCAACGCCTTTCTCGCCGGCACGGCCCTGCCCACCGCAGTGCTGCATCTGGGCGGCATCGAGCTGATTTCCTGGGCGCTGACGCTCTATCTGGTCTTTGCCATCATGGGTGGCGCCGGCGCCGCGCTGATCAAGCAGCGCCTCGGCTCGCGCACCGCCTTGCTGGCCTCCAGCGCCGTGTTCCTCGTCGGCACGCTGATCGCCTCCAATGCCTCCACCATGACCGAAGTGTTGATCGGCCGCTCGTTCCAGGGCCTGGGCGAGGGCATCGTCGCGGCCATCTGTTTTGCGCTGATCCCCGAACTCTTCCCCTCCCGCCTCGTGCCCAAAGTGTTCGGCACCCAGGCCTCGGTCTGGGCCGTGGCCGCCTTTGGCGGACCGCTCGGCGCGGGGCTCTTGACCGAACTGGTGTCCTGGCGCGCCGCGTTCCTGGTCAATGTGCCGCTGGTGCTGATCTTTGCCGTGATGGTCATGTTCGTCGTGCCCGGCAAATCCAGGAACGCCGACACGCAAAGCCCCGGCTTTCCCGGCATTCGCCTGCTCACCATTGGCGGCGGGATCATGCTGGTTGCCCTGGCCAGCATCGCCCCGCCGCTGCACGCAACGGCATTGCTGATCGGCGCCGCATTGCTGCTCGCCGGCTCGGTCCTGCTCGATCGGCGCAGCCGCGTCCGCCTGATGCCGGCGGGCGCCTTCTGGCCCAATTCGGTCATCGGCAGCGGCTTCTGGGTCGTGCTGCTCATGCCCATCGCCGGGGCTTCGGCCGCGGTCTATCTGGTGCTGCTGGTGCAGCAACTTTGGGGCTATGGCCCCACCCTGGCCGGCGCCATCGGTGCGGTCATGGCCGTTGCCTGGAGTCTCTCCGCTATCACCGTGGCCAATGTGCGCGAGCGCGAGACGCGCAAAGTGCTGATCCGCACCGGCCCTGCCCTCATCACGCTTGGCCTCCTGGGCGTGCTGATTGGCTTGCTCACAAGCCAGATCGCCATCGTCCTGATCGCACAATTGGCGATCGGCGCCGGTTTTGGCATCTGCAACGGCTATCTCAATCTGACGCTGATGGAATCGGCCACCGACGCCGACCGCGACCGCACCTCGGCTCTACTGCCCACTACCCAATCTGCCGGCAATGCCATCGGCGCGGCCCTGGCCGGGGTGGCCGCCAATTCGGCCGGCTTTGCCACCGCCGTCACCGCCGACCAGATCCACCACGCGATCGTCCCAGTCTTCGTGCTCGGAGCGGCCGTCGCGGCCCTGTCCTTCGTCGCCGCCCTCCGCATGACTGGGCTGGTCGGCCGACAGACCACGCAATCAAGCTTCGCTACAGCTCGCTAGGCGAGCCCCGATCCCCTCCCCCTTGAGGGGCAGTGTTTCACTCCGGGCGCGTTCAAAAATGCGGTGTCATTCCCGCGAAAGCGGGAACCTCCGTTCTGGGATGCGAGCCCAAGTAAACAGAGGTTCCCGCTTTCGCGGGAATGACATCGTGGGTGGTGCGAGTTTAAGATGAGCACTCCCCCTCGAGGGGAGGGCGGCAGACCGCGGCTCGCAAACCGCCATTTGCAGGCCGGCCTCAGTGAATGTTCCATCGGCACTTGCCGATGAATACGGGAATGTGCATGCTTGTGGCGGCCGCCTCCCGGCCCTGTTTGACCGCCACGAGCCCCCTATGCCCCAGCTTTTCTCGCCTGCCACCCTGCGCGGCGTCACCCTGCGCAACCGCACCGTCGTCGCCCCCATGTGCCAATATTCGGCCAAGGACGGCTTTGCCACCGATTGGCACCTGGTGCATTTGGGACGCTTTGCCATTGGCGGTTTTGGCCTGGTAATTCTGGAAGCGACCGGCGTCGTGCCGGAAGGCCGCATCTCCTATGGCGACCTGGGCCTGTGGAAGGACGAACACATCCCTGCCCTCGCCCGCATCGTGCAATTCATCCAGAGCCAGGGCGCTGCCGCCGGCATTCAGCTCGCCCATGCCGGTCGCAAGGCTTCGACACCCGTGCCGTGGCGCGACGGCTTTGACGAAACTGAGGCGGAAAAGCACGCCATCGGTTTTGAAAGCTGGACCCCGGTGGGCCCAAGCCCGCTCATCCATGCCGAAAACCGCAATTTCACCAAGCCCACCGAACTGGACGAAGCCGGCATCGCCCATATCATCGAGGCCTTCGCGGCGGCGGCAGTGCGCGCCAATCAGGCCGGGTTCGACACGGTCGAAATCCATGCGGCGCATGGCTACCTGCTCAACCAATTCCTCTCCCCGCTCGCCAATAAGCGCACCGACCGCTATGGCGGCAGCCGGGAAAACCGCATGCGGCTGGTGCTGGAAGTGGCCGAGGCCGTGCGCGCCGTCTGGCCCATGGACAAGCCCTTGCTGGTACGCCTGTCGGTCAGCGATCATCACCCCGATGGCTGGCAGACCGAAGACAGCGTCGTGCTCGCGCGCGAACTCAAGGCACTGGGCGTCGACGCTATCGATTGCTCGAGCGGCGGCTTTGATGGCGCTTCGATCAAGACCGGACCGGCCTATCAGGTGCCGCTGGCCAAGGCCGTGCGCGACGGCGCCGATATTCCCGTCATGGCTGTGGGCCTGCTTGGCGGCGACCCCAAGGCCGACGACGCGCTCGTTGCCAATGGCGACACCGACTTCATTGCCCTGGCGCGCGGCGCGCTCGACGATCCCAACTGGCCCCAGCATGCTCAGCAGGCGCTCGGCATCACCGATTATGATCTATGGCCGAACCAGACCAAGCGCGTGAAGGAATGGCAACGCGTAATGAGCGCTATTGCCGAATAGCAACGCAGCCAACCTAAATTCGCCGTTTTTACCCCGCTCCCTTGGCGGGCGCGGGGATAATCACCAAATGCCTGGTGAGACACGGGAGAAGTGCCGAATGGATACCAAAGCTGCGATCATTGCTCTGCTGAGCGTTTGGGGTGTTGGCGCGGCAACTTTGCCCGCCGCGGGTCAGGATGCCCAGGACGTCGAAGACGCGACCGACGATGCCGGGGAAACCGCAAACCCCCTGCTCAACAAGGTCTGGGTCCGCACCGATGACGATCCCTCGCGCCCCGGCCCGATGCAGATTTTCCTTGAGGACGGCACGCTGGTCTCCGATAGCTGCTGGGAAACCTATCGTCTGTCCAAGTGGCAGCAGGTATCCGACACCGCCATCAGCTGGGACGAGGACGGCATGACCATCAATGCCGATATTTCCAGCGTCACCGCCACCGAACTGGTACTCAGCCTCAAGCTGGGCAGCGACGTGCAGGAACAGCATTTCGCGCTGGCCAGTGTGCCCTATGTCTGCCCGGACGTGGTGAAGTAGCTAGCCGCGCGGCGGTGCCTTCAGTTCCAGTTTCTTGATCGGCGAGAACAGCGCCCCCGCGACAATTGCTGCCAGCAATTGCGGGGCCGGCGGGATTTTGGCCAGCACCGACACGAATAGATCGCGGATCACCGGCAGCACGCGGCTATCGGATTGATAGAACGGCGTGAACATGGCGCTGAGCGCCTGATACAGCCTGACATGGCCGCGCCGCAACTTGGCGTAATGCGCCAGCGCCTTGCCCAGATCGTCGGGATGCTCACGCAGCGCCAGGTGCAGCGCGCGGGCGTCGAGCAGCGCCATATTGGCGCCCTGCCCCAATTGCGGGCTGGCCGAATGGGCGCTGTCGCCGACAAAGGCCAGCGCTTCGCCAATCGGCACTGTCATGGTGTGGTGGGCATAGCGCGCCAGGGTCATATCGGCAAAATCGTCCACAGCATCGAGATGGACTTGCGCGCCCGGCCAGTGGCTCAGCACCTCCGCCTTCCAGGCGGCCAAGCCGTTTTGACGGATCGCGTCATAATCGTCTGGCTTGAGACTCCAGAAGAAAGCCGCCAGTGGCGGGCCATCAGGACTCGAACGCCCGATGGGTAACACGCCGATCATGACGCTGGCCGCCCGGTAGCGCTGGGTCAGCGCCGTCGCTTCGAACCCTTCCTCATGCCAGGGCACGGTGCCCCAGATGGCGCCAAATGGCAGGCTGCGCGATTTGCCCTGCCCGGCAGAATGGGGCTTTAGAGGAGAGCCGCCGCCCAGACAGTCGATCACCAGATCGAATGGCTCGGTACGCTGCTCCTCGGCCAGGATAACCGCGCGGCGTCCATCGGATAGATCGCTCAAGGCAGCGACGGCATGGCCGGTGCGGATGGGAATGCCTGCCGCCAGCACGGCGTCATGCAACACGCTGAACAACGCCGCGCGGTGAATACCAAGCCCGCGCCCAATGCCCGGCAGGCTATTGTAGCGCACGTCGAGCACCACCCGGCCGGTGCGAGCGTCGGCGCCATGCAAGCGCTCGATCGGAGCGCCGAGCGCTTCGATGGCGTTCAGCAATCCGAGATCGTGCAATACGGCTTGGCCCGTGGGCTGCAGAATAAGCCCCGAGCCCAGCGGCTTGGGCGCGTCGAAGCGTTCGAGGATGACCGGCCTATGTCCCAACCGCCGCATATAAAGCGCAGTGGCGAGGCCAGCCGGCCCCGCGCCACAAATGGCGATATCCAGAGATGCCAACTACAGCACGACCTGGGTGCCGATTTCCACCACGCGGCCGGTGGGGATATGGAAATATTCCGTCGCGTCGCTGGCATTGCGCGCCAGCCGGGTGAACAACCGATCCTGCAGATTGCGGATCAGGCCATTCTTCAGCCCGGGCTTCAGCGAGCGGCGGGACAGGAAGAAGGAGGTCGACATGATATCGAACTTCCAGCCCAGCTTGCGGGCCAATACCAGTGCCTTGGGAATATTGGGCGTTTCCATATAGCCGAAGGTGACGACGACGCGGCTGAACAGCTCGTTATAGGCGTCGATGGTCACTTTCTCGTCGTCAGGCACGCGCGGCGAGGCCGAAGTGCGCACGGTGAGGATGACATTCTGCTCGTGCAGCACCTTGTAGTGCTTGAGGCTGTGCAGCAGCGCCGTCGGCGCGCCCTCGATATCGCTGGTCAGAAACACCGCCGTGCCCGGCACGGTATTGGGCTTCTTCTTGGAGAGATTGTCGACCAGAAACTGCAACGGCACTTCGTCGCGCCGGGTCTTTTCCGACAGGCGGCGCCGACCGGCCATCCAGCTCCACATCACGATGGCGACCAGCGCGGCAACCACCGCCGGCACCCAGCCGCCCTGGAACAGCTTGGAGGCATTGGCAACGAAGAACGCGCCATCGAGCATGGCAAAGAACACGCCAAAGCCGATCACCGCCAGCGGGTGCCACTTCCAGTTGCGCCACATCACCACCACCAGCAGCATCAGTGTCACGATCATCACGCCCGACACGGCAATGCCATAGGCGTGCGACAAGGCGGCCGAACTGCGGAACGCCACCACCAGCAGCAGCACGCCGACCATCAGCATGGCATTGATCTGCGGCATGTAGATCTGCCCGCTCTGGGTTTCGGACGTGTGCTCCACCACCATGCGCGGCAGCATGTTGAGGGCGATGGCCTGCTGGGCCAGGCTGAACATGCCCGAAATCACCGCCTGGCTGGCGATGATGGTTGCCGCCGTGGCCAGCGCCACAAAGGGCACCAGCGCCCATTCGGGCTGCATTTCAAAGAACGGGCTCTCGACATTTTCGACGCCGACACGGAGCACGAAGGCCCCCTGCCCGAAATAGTTCAGCAACAGGCACGGAAACACCATGCCGAACCAGGCGATGACGATCGGCTTGCGGCCAAAATGGCCGAGGTCGACATAAAGCGCCTCAGCACCCGTGACGGCGAGGAAAATCGCGCCGATGACCACGAAGGAAATGCCGATATGAGTGGCGAGGAATTCGAGCCCCAAAAACGGATTGATCGCCCACAGCACCACCGGATAATCCACGATATGGACCAGCCCCGATATGCCCAGCGTCAGGAACCAGATCGCGGTGACCGGCCCAAAAACAATCGACACCTTGGCCGTGCCGAAGCGCTGGACCATAAAGATGCCGATGATGATGACGATGGTGATCGGCACCACGAAACGGGTCAGGTCGGGCGCCACCACTTCCAGGCCCTCGACGGCTGAAAGCACCGACATGGCCGGCGTAATAATGGCGTCGCCAAAGAACAGCGCCGCTCCCACGACCCCGAGCCCGGTAATCCAGGCCGGCGGATTGGTGAAGGTCTTGCGCGCCAGGGCGATCAGCGACAGCGTGCCGCCTTCCCCGTTATTGTCGGCGCGGGTAACGAAGAAGATGTATTTGACCGCCACGGTCAGCGTCAGCGCCCAGACGATCAGCGACAGCAGGCCCAGGATTTCAGTGGCGCTCGAGGCGGCGCCGGGGCGGATATGCATGGCCTCGCGGAAAGCATAGATCGGGCTCGTGCCGATATCCCCATAAACCACGCCGAGCGCCCCCAGAACGAGGACGGGCAGGTGCTTGTCAGGATGGGAATGTACGGCGCCGCTCGCATCGACTCCGGCGGTGTCGCCGGCAGCGTTCGTCTGCGTCATGAACCTTGTGCTCTCTTGATCAGGGCGGGCGCCGCTATACACCCGCCGCCAGTCACACACAACACCATGTCGCCACATTGGTTTCAATGCAACAGGGGCCGTCCCTTCTGGAACGGCCCCTGCTGGTAAACGAAGGTTTGGAGGTCTTCGTAAGGCTTATTCGGCGGCCTGGGCGACAGCAGCGTCTTCGTCACGCGCGGCCTTGGTGGCCTTGGCCCACCAGGTCAGCTGGTTCAGCATGTCATTAGCGGAATTGCCGATCGAGGCTTCGAGATCGGCAATGGTCTTGGTGCCACCGAAACCGGGATGCACGGCGGCAAAGTCGGCGCCACCGATATGCACGGCCGAACGGGTCGGAACCATCTGCAGCTCGACGCCGATATTGCGCAGGTGCTCGACGGCGCGGGCGCCACCGACCGAACCATAGCCCACAGCGCCGAACGGCTTCTTGTTCCAGTTCACATAGGCCTGGTCGAGAGCGTTCTTCAAAGCGCCGGTGATAGAGCGGTTATATTCAGCGGTGACGAAAATATAGCCGTCGAATTCGCTGATCTTGTTCTGCCAGCGAACGGCTTCCGGATTGGCCGAAGGCATCCAGGCGTTGGACGCCATTTCGTCAAAGAACGGCAGGTCGAAGTCGCGCAGGTCGACGATTTCGGCCTGCAATTCGGGGCGCTCGTTGACCTTGTCGGCGATCCACTTGGCAGGCAGTTCACCAAAGCGGGTCGGGCGGGTGGACGAGATAATGACGGCAATCTTGAGTTTGGACATTGGAGCCCTCCTTGGTAACAAATCGTAACTGAGGCGATATATGTGCCTTTAACGAAAGCTGGCAAGGAGGCACTATTTGGTGGTGCGGGGACACCGATTGTCCTTAGGCACATTTATGTAAGCATTGGTGGGAGCTGGATTTTTTGTGGTTAGGACACCAAATCTGCCCTAATCAAGCCGCTCCGTCAGCTTATCCCTGACGCACTGTTCGACCTGCTATGACAGTGGTGCAGGACTGGGCGGCGATGAGGGCGCCGGCAGTGCCGGCACCCCAAGCTTATTCGGCTGCTGCCGCCAGCGGCGCGCGCGACCGCTTGATGGTCAGGCGCGTCAGCGCAAAGGCGACGATGGCGCAAGCCGCGATGCCCAGCACCATGGGCCGCGCCGTGCCATCAAAGAAGCTACCCACGATGCCCATCACCACCGCAGCCGTCACCAATTGCAGCGTGCCCATCAGGGCCGAAGCCGTACCTGCAATGGCGCCATGCTCTTCGAGCGCCAGCACCGCCGTGGTCGGGATCACCAGCCCCAGGAAGCCGTAGCCGACGAACAGCAACACGGCGAGCACATCGAGCCGGTCGACCCCCAGCGCAAAAACCGCCGCCAGCGCCACCATCACCAGGATAAAGCCATTGACCGCCGTGCGGACGACCGCGTTGAGCCCGAACCGCCGGGTCAGCACGCCCGTCAGCTGCGACACGCCGATAAACGACACGGCATTGATCGAGAACATGATGCTGTATTGCGTCGGGTTCAGCCCATAATGGTCGATCAGGATGAACGACGAGTTGGCCAGGTAAGCCATGAAGCTCGCCATCCCGAAGGCGCCGATCATCGACAGGCCCAGGAAGTTGCGGTCGCGCAGCAGCACGCCATAGCCCTTGATCGCGCTGCCGACGCTGCTTTCCAGCCGCGCCGAAGCCGGGCGGGTTTCCTTGAGGAAAAACGCCACCAGCAGAATGCCGAGCAGGCCAATGCCGGCCACGGCATAAAAGATCACGCGCCAGTCGCCGAACTGCACGATCAGGCTGCCGCCCAGCGGCGCCAGGATCGGCGACACCGAAAAGACCAGCATCAGCAGGCTCTGCAATTGCGCAGCATCCGCACCGGTATAGCCATCGCGCACGATGGCACGCGGCAATGCCATGGCGGCACAGGCGCCAATGCCCTGCACGAAACGGGCCACGACCAGCCATTCGATCGAGGGGGCAAGCGCACAGGCAATGCCGCCGGCGGTGAACAGCGCCAGGCCGAAATACAGCGGCGGCTTGCGCCCGACCATGTCGCTGACCGGGCCGTAGAACAACTGGCAGACCGCAATGGCGGCCATGAAAGCCATGAGGCTGGCCTGTACGCCGGCAGTGTCGGCACCAAGGCTGGCGCCGATAGCCGGCAAAGCCGGCAGATACATATCAATGGCGAAGGGACCGATGGCCGACAGCAAGCCGAGCACCAGCGCCGCGCGCAGGATTGTTGGGTTCATTTTCGAATACCTCTCGGCCGCCGCCGAAGCCACGCGCCGCACATTGGGAAAAGCTGTTCGGCGCGGTGGGGAGGCACGGCAGCCGATGACGCGATATTGGACACAAGTGTAAAATCAGTCAAGCACTGGCGTCAAATATTTTTGACAATGTTGTAAAATTAGGCATTTCGTGTATGGTGAAGCCATGAGTCAGATCGAGCTGCTGCCCACCGAAAGAGCCTTTCCCCGCGCCGTCGCCAAGCGGCAGGCGATTCTGGATGCGGCCAAGCGCGCTTTTGTCCGCGACGGCGTCAGCGCCGCCGGCATTGATGCCATCGCCATCGAAGCCGGCGTTTCCCGACAGACCGTCTACAACCAGATCGGCGACAAGGATCAGCTCTTCATCGCGGTGGTCGAGGACGTCACCGCCCGCTCCAGCGCCTCGCTGATGCAGGTGCTGCACAGCTTTCCCGACAAGCCCGACAATCTCGAACAAGCCCTGACCGATTTCGCTGCGGGCCTGCTGGGCCGCTGCATGTGCGACATCGATGGCCGCGCCCTCGCCTCGCTGATGGAGCGCGAAGCCCATCGCTGGCCCCATCTGTTCAGCGCCTGGAAGGAATATGGTCCCGGCAAGGACTGGCCGGTCATCGCCGCAGTCTTCGCCAAGCTGGGCCGCGACGGCTATCTCGAGATCGACGATCCCAGCCTGGTCGCGCGCCATTTCATGGCACTGATCAATGCGGACCTCCCCAAGGATCAGGGCATGTGCACCCGCCCCACCGAAGCCGCGGTCCAAAAGGCCGCGAAAGCGGGGGTGGCGACGTTTCTAAGAGCGTTTGGGAAGCGCTAAGCTTCCAACACTTCCCGATACCGCCGCACCGCCTCCGGGAACCCCATCAGCAGCGCATCGGCCGTCAGCCCATGCCCGATCGAGGCTTCATCCACGCCCTTTACCGCCGCCTGGAACGCTGGCAGGTTCTCCAGCGTCAGGTCATGCCCGGCATTGAGCCCCAGCCCCGCCGCATGCGCCGCCGCAGCCGTATCGGCCAGCGCCGCCAATTCCTCTTCTGCCCGCGCCGGGTCGTCATAGCACCCGCCATAAGGCCCGGTATAAAGCTCGACCCGATCCGCACCGGTGGCCTTGGCCGCACTGATCCCCTTGGCGCCTGCATCGGGATCACAGAACAGCGAAATCCGCCGGCCCGGCTGCTTGAGCTTTTGCACCACCGAGGTCAGGAAATTATTGTTGGCGTGGAAATCCCAGCCATGGTCCGACGTCGCCTGGGCCGGATCATCCGGCACCAGCGTCACCTGCTGCGGATTGACCAGCTCGATCAGCGCGATGAAATCCTCGCTCGGATAGCCCTCGATGTTGAACTCAGCCTGCGGATATTCATCCCGCAATAACGCCGAAAGATCGAACACATCACTGCGCCGGATATGCCGTTCGTCCGGCCGCGGATGCACGGTTACGCCGCTGGCACCCGCATCGAGCACCACCCGGGCCATGCCCACCACGCTCGGCCACGGCAGATCACGCCGGTTGCGAAGCTGGGCGACGGCATTCAGATTGACGGAAAGCAGGGTCATGGCGGGGACTCGAAAAATGCTATCCCTGCCATATACCAGACTGGGCGTGCCGCCCAATCGAACCTTGTGATGACAGCCATCAATAAGCGGCTGCCTACATCCCTTGCGGACCACGCGAAATCGCGGCCAGCCCGGTCCGCACCACTTCGACCAGCCCAAGCGGCTGCATCAGGGCGATGAAGCTGTCGATCTTGGCCGGCTTGCCGGTGACTTCGAACACGAAGCTCTCGACACTGGCATCCACGATCTGCGCCCGGAAGGCGTCGGCCAGGCGCAGCGTTTCGGCGCGATGATCGCCCGAACCCGCCACCTTGATCAGCGCCAGCTCGCGCTCCAGCGAAGCGCCCTCGGCCGTCAGGTCATGCACCTTGTGCACTGGCACAAGGCGCTCGAGCTGCAGCTTGATCTGGGTCAGCGTCTTGGGCGTGGCGATAACGACAACGGTGATGCGACTAAGTCGCCGCCCGTGTTCCGTCTCACTGACGGTCAGGCTTTCGATATTATAGCCGCGCGCCGAGAACAGGCCGACCACGCGAGCGAGAATGCCCGGCTCGTTATCGACCAGAACCGACAGGGTATGCCGCTCGATCTCCTGGGTTTCCTTGGTCAGGAAATAAGCCGAGCCGGTAGGCTGCAAATGTGCGTTCATTGTTTTGTTCCTCTGGGCATTGGATCGTTGCACCGCCCCCGCCACCCCACAGTGTCATTCCCGCGAAAGCGGGAACCTCTGTTTAGTGGCAGAGAAAACGGAGGTTCCCGCTTTCGCGGGAATGACCCAGTGAATGGTCACCGGGCTCCGTGTGCAATCACACCAACTGCCGTCCCTTCTCGTCGATGATGTCCCCGATATTGGCGGTATCAGGCAAAATGATCTCGTTATGCGGCTTGCCCGATGGGATCATCGGCAGGCAGTTCTCATCCTTCTCGACCAGCACGTCGAACAGCACCGGGCCGTCATAATCAAGCATTTCGGCGATGGCCGCATCGAGCTCGGCCGGGTTGTCGCAACGAATGCCCTTGCCGCCATAGGCCTCGGCCAGCTTGACGAAATCGGGCAGCGATTCTGAATAGGAATGCGCGTAACGCGAGCCATGCAGCAGGTCCTGCCACTGGCGAACCATGCCCATGCGCTCATTGTTGAGAATGAAAATCTTGATCGGCAGGCGATACTGCACCGCCGTCGACATTTCCTGCATGGTCATCTGCACCGATGCCTCGCCGGCAATGTCGATCACCAGCGCATCGGGATGCGCCACCTGCACGCCGACAGCGGCCGGCAGGCCATAGCCCATCGTGCCAAGACCGCCCGAGGTCATCCAGTGATTGGGCTTGTCGAAGTGGAAATGCTGGGCGGCCCACATCTGGTGCTGGCCCACTTCGGTGGTGATGAACACCTCCTTGCCCTGCTTCCTGGTCGCTTCATACAGCCGCTCGATGGCGTATTGCGGCTTGATCACCGTCTCGGAATTCTTGTAGCCGAGCGAATCCACCGCACGCCACTTCTCGATCTGCTTCCACCATGGCGCGATGGCCTCGGTGCGCGGCTGATTGGTCTTGGAGCGCCAGATGCGGACCATCTCACCCAACACGCGCTCGCAATCGCCGATGATCGGGATATCGACGCGCACCACCTTGTTGATCGAAGAGGGATCGATATCGACATGGATCTTGCGGCTATTGGGCGAGAAGGCATCGATGCGGCCGGTGATCCGGTCGTCGAACCGCGCGCCGATATTGATCATGACGTCGCAGTCATGCATGGCGAGGTTGGCTTCGTAAGTGCCGTGCATACCCAGCATGCCCATCCATTGCGGATTGGAGGCGGGGAATGCACCCAGCCCCATCAGCGTGGAGGTCACGGGAAAGCCGGTCAGTTCGGCCAGTTCGCGTAGATGCTTGGAGGCTTCCGGCCCGGCATTGATCACCCCGCCACCGGTATAAAAGATCGGCCGCTCGGCCTTGAGCATCAGATCGACAGCCGCCTCGATGGCAGCGGTGTCGCCATCCATCTGTGGGCGATAGCTCTGGTGCCGCAATGTATCGAGGTCGGGCATGTAATAGTCGCCCAGCGCAAACTGCACATCCTTGGGAATATCGATCACCACCGGGCCGGGGCGGCCGGTCGTGGCGATGAGGAAAGCCTCATGCATGATGCGCGGCAGGTCTTCCACCCGCTTCACCAGGTAATTGTATTTGGTGCAGGAGCGGGTAATGCCCACCGTGTCGCATTCCTGAAAGGCGTCGCTGCCGATCAGCGTGGTGGGAACCTGGGCCGTGATGCAGATCAGCGGGATGGAATCCATCAGCGCATCGGTCAGGCCGGTCACCGCATTGGTCGCGCCCGGGCCCGAGGTCACCAGCACCACGCCGGGCTTGCCGGTGGAGCGGGCATAGCCTTCCGCCATATGGGTCGCGCCCTGCTCGTGGCGCACCAGGATGTGCTGAACCTTGTCCTGCTGGAACATGGCGTCATAGATCGGCAGGGCCGCGCCGCCGGGATAGCCGAAAATGTGCTCGACCCCCTGATCGGTCAGCGCCTGTATCACCATTTCTGCGCCGGTCATCTGTTCGGCCATCGTAAAGTCCTTCCTAAAGTCCACTGCTTGGCCCGATCTCGTAGCGGCAAAAACCGGGCAATAAAAAAGGCCCCGTTCGGGACCTGTTTTCGGCGCACCAGCTATCGCGCGGGATTTTATCCCACGTTGCCGATGCGCCTGCCTACTACGAGAATGAGTGCCCGCACGGGACCTCTCCTTAAAATTACCGGGGCATTGATAGGTGCAAGCCGGCGCAGGTGTCAATAGCGCAGTGGCGAATGGCGAAACACTTAACCCATAACTTAATCGTTGACAGCCTCGATTACCATCACTTAAGGTTCAACTTAACAGTCAACGGAGAGGAACCACAATGACCGAACGCTCCATCGCCCACGGCACCTTTGTCATCGAGCGCAAATATCCCGCCGATCCCGCCCGCGTCTTCCGCGCCTGGGCCGATCCCGAAATCAAGAAGCGCTGGTTCGCCGCCGGCAATGACACCAAGGTCTTCGAATTCCGCGAAGGCGGCCGCGAATTTGCCGAGGGCGACGGCCCCAATGGCGGCAGCTACAGCTATGACGTCACCTATCAAGACATCGTGGAAAACAACCGCATCGTCTATACCTACCAGATGAGCCTGGGCGGCCAGCGCATCTCCGTCTCGGTCGCCGCGGTCGAGCTGTTCGCCGATGGCACCGGCACCCGCCTCACCGTCACCGAACATGGCTGCTTCTTCGATGGCCTCGACACTGTCGACCAGCGCAAGCAGGGCACCGAATGGCTGATGGGCGAGTTGGGCACCGAGTTGGCCCGCCAGCTGGCCAATTAGCCCTCCCCATTTCGGTCGACAAATGCTGCAAACAATTGTCCAAGGTGGAGACCCCATTCTGGACAATGCACCGCAGATGATTTCGGCCAGCCCAACCTCCCTGCCCCGTCGCGCCCGAGCGCCGCGAGCCTTGGCGTGAACCGGGCCCTGCTCATCGTCATCGCCGCCCTCTTCGTGGGGGCGGCAGTGCTCTGGGCCACCTGGTTCATTCCCGATGGCCCGCTGCGCTATCTGGCGGTGATCGGCGCGGCCGCAACCGCCTATATGGCGCTCAATGTCGGCGCCAATGACGTTGCCAACAATGTCGGCCCGGCCGTGGGCGCCAAGGCCATCACCATGGGCAGCGCCCTGGCCCTGGCGGCCGTCTTCGAGATTTGTGGCGCCCTCTTTGCCGGCAACGAGGTCATCACCACGGTCTCCCGCGACCTGCTGGTCTGGAACCACGGCTTTTCCGACCGCACATTGATGCTGGCCATGATCGCAGCGCTGCTGGCGGCCGCCCTGTGGATCAATATCTCGACCCTCCTCGGCGCCCCCGTCTCCACCACCCACGCCATTGTCGGGGGCATTGTCGGCGCCTTCGCCGCAGCGGCCGGGCTAAACGCCGTCGCCTGGCCCGTGGTCGGCGCCATCGCCGTCACCTGGACCCTCTCCCCCATTCTCGGCGGCATCCTCGCGGCCGCCATTCACGCCATCATCCGCAAGCTGATCACGCGGCGCATCGACAAGATCGGCGCCGCCCGGCTCTGGGTGCCGCTGCTGGTCGCCGCCATGGCGGGTGTCTTCGCCGCCTATCTCAGCACCAAGCTGCACCCGCAGGGCTGGCGCCCCGATGTCTACACCATCGCCGCGATTGGCCTGGCCGCCGCCACCCTCGGCTGGATCATCGCCATGCCCTGGGTGCGCATGAATTCGCTGACCATGGAAAACCGCAAAAAGCAGGTCGGCCGCCTGTTCCGCCCGCCGCTGATTGTCGCTGCCGCCCTGCTCTCTTTCGCCCATGGCTCCAACGACGTCGCCAATGCCGTCGGCCCCTTCACGACTATCCTGACCGCGTTCAGCGCCTCGACGCGCCCGATCATGGGCGATATCGCCCCGCTCTGGACTCTGGCCATCGGCGCCTTCGGCATAGCCTGCGGCCTGGCGCTCTTCGGCCCGCGCGTCATCCACACCATTGGCGAGCAGATCACCAAGCTCAATGAAATCCGCGCCTTCTGCGTGGCCCTCTCGGCCGCCGGCACGGTCCTGCTGGCCTCGGCCTTCGGCCTGCCGGTCTCCTCTACCCATGTGGCAGTGGGGGCGGTGTTCGGCGTGGGTTTCCTGCGCGAATATCTGGCCATGCGGAACATGCAGGGCGCCGCCGCGATCAACGCGCGCTTCCTCGACCCGGCCTCGCTCAACGCTACCCCCGAAGAAGCCATTGCCCGTGAACGGCGCCATGACCGGCGCTATCTGGTGCGCCGCCTCAAGGTCGCGCGCATCGCCGCCGCATGGGTCATCACCCTGCCCGCCGCCACCGCCATGGGCGCGCTGCTCTATTGGCTCGCCAGCCGGATTATTGGGTAGTAACCAGGTCCGCCATCAGTTGGCGATGCAAGCGGTCGGTTATCCTGGTCAGGGCACGATCCCTGAGCAACCGCTTGGCTTCCCCCAGCAACACCCAATGGCGCTTGCGCTGGTCCATCTCGTCCCAGGTGTCGAGCTGGGTTTCCACCCGCAGCGGATAGAGATCGACATCCACCAACTGCCCCTTGTCGCTGATGCGATAACTACCCAACGATTCGGTGCCCACCACGCCGGTCACCCCCGCCTCTTCAAAGGCCTCCTTGGCCGCGCTGTCCCAGGCCGTCATGCCGGTGCTGACCGAGCCCTTGGGAAAGATCCAGCGTCCCGTGCGCCGCGATGTCACCAGCAGGAACACGACCTTTCCGTCGCGCACCACATAGGGCACCGCGCCGGACTGGCGCAGCCCGGGCGCCGAATCGACCCTCGGATTCCACAGATTGAAAAATTCACGCAGCATGGCTTGGTTCTAGGGCAATCGCATCGGCGTCGCCAGCCAACAAAAAAGGGCCCGCAAGGGGCCCTTTCGTCAACGCAAACCGCCGCTTAGCTCAGCAGGGTCAGGTTCGTCGCCGAAACCTTGCCGTCGCGGCCGGTTTCGAGTTCGTAGGTCACCTTGTCGCCTTCATACAGGCCCTGCAGGCCCGAACGCTGGACGGCGGAGATATGGACAAACGCATCCTTTTCGCCATTGTCGGGCGAAATGAAGCCGAAGCCCTTGGTGGTGTTGAAGAATTTGACGGTACCGGTAATGGTAGCCATGGAGTGCATCCTCTTAATGAGTGCTCGCCGCTCGCGCGGCCAGGAGTTGAACACAGGCCTCTTTAAGACAGGCCCTGCCGAACGATTCACAGATCAGGAGGTAGCCAAGTTTCCGGCATGCCGGTCGTCAGATAGCGCAAGACAAGTGTAACGTCAGAGACCAAATATTGTCGCTATCGGATGCAAATTCAAGGCACTTCGCTCGATCGATGAAACACCCGGCCCAGGAGGGACTCCGGACCGGGTGCTTTTTGGCGCCTGGGGGCGCGTCGCAGCATGGGGCGATGCTGCAACCTCTATTTAGCCGCGCGGGCAGCTATCAACGTAGCGCGTGCCATTGGGGCGTTCGTAGACGCAGCGATTGCCGCTGCCTTCGACACGGCCAATCATGTTGCCCGCAGCAGCGCCGACCACGCCGCCGACACCGGCACCAACGACAGTACCCAGAACGCTACCGGTGGTGGCAGCGCCGACAATGGCGCCTGCGCCCGCACCCACCGCAGCACCCTGCTGGGTTGGGGTGCACGCTGCCAGCGACAAAGCGGCGGCGGCGATGATCAGAAACTTATGCATGGAAACCCTCCAAAGATATTATCGACGACCAAATGCGCCGGACGGCGGAATGGTTCCTTCATGATTCCAGCTTTTTTGCAGCAAGCACAGTCATTGCCGCGAAAAGAGTGCACCAATTGCCACCAGAACCCATCCAAAGATCATGCCGGCGCCGCCCAATGGCGCCGCTCCGGGGAACGCGCCATGCCCCAGCCATTCGCGAATCCCCAGGTCTGCACTGAAAATCAGCGTGCCCGCCGCGAGCAAATAGCCGGCGATGCGCAGCAGGCTTTTATCCAGCCCCGCGCCGCACAAAGCCAACAAAGCCGGGCCATGCGCCAGGCAGATACTGGCAATCGCCGACAGGTTCCGGCTCTCCCCGGCATGCGACGCGGCGGCCGCCGAGATGACGCCCACGGCCCCGGCAACACCGGCGGCAAGCAGCAGGAGACGGCGTGGCAGGTCGTTGATTGGCTGCATGGCAATGGTTCCTTTTGCCGCCATGCTCTATCGCGCCAAGCAGGCTTCGTCTAATGCTGGCTGGCGATTGGGACGATATCAAATGAACGAGCACATCACGGCTGCGCCCGGCGCAGCCGCCAATGCCGCTCCGGCCGATTCGGGCTGGTGGGATGAACTGAAGGCCACGTTCACGCTGGCCTGGCCACTGGTTATCGCGCAATTGGCCGCGACGGCACTGACCATGACCGACGTCATCATGCTCGGCTGGCTCGGGCCGCGCTATCTCGCGGCGGGCACGCTGGCGACCACCTTCCTCATGCCATTCCTCGTCGGCAGCACCGGCATTGTCGGCGCCGTGGCGCCCCTGGTCGCCCAGGCGCGCGGCGCACGCGACATCAAGGCGGTGCGCCGCATCGTGCGGCAGGGCTGCTGGGCCGCCATTGTCCTGTCGGTCTGCCTGATACCGATTCTATGGCAGATCCGGCCCATCTTTGCCCTGCTGGGCCAGGATCCGGGCCTTTCCATCATGGCCGAACAATATATCCATGTCGCCGTGTGGATGCTGTTTCCCGCTCTGGGGCTTGTCGCCTTCCGCTCGCTGCTCTCGGCCTTTGCCAGCACCCGCATCATCCTGCTGGTCACGGTCGGTGGCGTGGTCTGCAACGCCTTGCTCAATTATGCGCTGATCTTCGGCAATTTCGGTTTTCCGCGGCTCGAACTTCGCGGCGCGGCCCTGGCGACGCTGTTGACCAATCTGCTGATGTTCGCCGCACTCGCCGCCTATGTCCTGCGGCACCGCCGCTTCCGGCGTTTTCATCTGCTGGTCCGGTTCTGGAAGCCGGACTGGTCACGCTTCCAGCAGATTTTCCACATCGGCACCCCCATCGGGCTAACCCTGCTCTCCGAGGTTGGCCTGTTCACCGCCGCCGCCCTGCTGATGGGCCAATTGGGCACCGATGAGGTGGCCGCCCATGCCATTGCGCTGCAATGCGCCAGCATGGCCTTCATGGTCCCCTTGGGCCTGGGCACCGCCGCCACCGTGCGCGTGGGCCTCGCCTATGGCCGCAACGATCCCAAGGGCATCCACCGCGCCGGCTGGACGGCATTCGCCCTGGGCACCGGCTTCATGGCGCTGTCCTGCATCGTGTTTCTCACGCTGGCGCCCTTCATCGTCCGCCTGTTCCTTGACCCCAGCCATGCCGAAAATGCCAATGCGCTGGCGCTGGCTGCTAGCTTCCTCATGGTCGCCGGCGTGTTCCAACTGGTCGACGGCGCGCAGGTCGTGGCCGCCCACGCGCTGCGCGGCCTTAGCGACACCAAAATCCCCATGGTTCTGGCCTTTATCGGCTATTGGGCCCTTGGCCTGCCCGTCGCCTACATCCTGGGCTTCACCCTCAACTGGCGCGGCATCGGCATCTGGACCGGCCTAGCCGCAGGCCTCGCCTTCGTCGCCCTGGTCCTGGTAATCCGCTTCGCCCTCCGCGAACGCATCGGCCTGGTGTCCCGCGCGTCATAAGTTGTTTCTGCACCACTCAAGAACACGGTGTCATCCCGGCGGAGGCCGGGATCCATGCTGAAGATCATCCACCCACACACCGTGGGAAGATGCAGACATGAATTCCGGCCTCCGCCGGAATGACACCGTGGTTTGATTGAGCAATCCCAGAGTCATCCGCATCTCCCCTCCCCACCGCTCTCCCTCGGGCTCAACCCGGGTGGATGGCTAAACTGTAACCCGTGCGATTGGCTCGTTCGCCTCCCTCCCCCTTGAGGGGAGGGATCGAGGG
>UCAU01000036.1 GCA_900470445.1 Hyphomicrobiales bacterium
CGCCGGAATGACACCGTGGTACATCGCAAGCTCACCGCCCCATATACGCCCGAGCCACGTCCCCCACATTCCGCCAAAACGCCAGATCATGCGGCCTGCCCTCCGGCCGCCATTCCGGATGCCATTGCACCGCCAGAATCGGCGCCGCCGTCCCGCTCGATGACACGGCCTCCACCACCCCATCGGGAGCACGCGCATTGACCACCAGCCCCTTGCCCAAGGCACCAATGGTCTGGAAATGCACACTATTGACCGCAAAAGGCCCTTCGCCCGCAATAGCCGCCAAAGGCGTACCGGGCACCACGTCCACGCTATGCCCATGGGCAAACATCAGGTCCAGATCAACCCCATCGGGCGCATGGTGCGCCAATGCCTGGTTGTTCCCATCACGCTGGTCCACCAGCGTGCCGCCCAGCGCCACATTGATTTCCTGCAAGCCCCGGCAAATCCCGAACACCGGCTTGCCCGCCGCCATGGCCGCCGCAATCAGCGCCGCCGCCATGCCATCGCGCGCCGGATCGAACGGCGCGCGCCCCGCCGCCGCACCATAGCGGCCCGGCTCGATATTGGATGTGGCGCCGGTCAAAAGGATCGCATCGAGCCGCGCGACAATAGCCGCCGCATCGCTGAGATCCTCCACACTCGGACAGATCAGCGGCACCGCATCGGCATAGCGCGCCACCGCATCGACATAGCGCGCCTTGACGATATAGGCGCCTTCGTCCTCAACGACATGGTTGGAAATAACCCCGATAACGGGCTTGGGGGAGATGGTCATGATGCTGCAATACTTGGGGAAAGGTGCCCTTAAGCTCGGTTTGCGCGCCCGCTTCGTCAACCCAAACAATTTGTCAAAGCGGGCTGGACAGGGACAGCGCGGCGGCGAAAATCACGCGCTCGCGTATGAGCGCGCGGGCCCCGCTAATCCAGCGGCAAATTCTCCTCCAGCCACCGCTCGAACCGCGCCAGCACCGCATCCCCCGCCCGCTGCGGCGAGGCTAGCAGATAATACCCGCCCAGCCGCACCTTGCTGGTCAAAATCTCCACCAGCCGTCCATCGTCGATCTCGGTCCCGGCGGTCAGCCGTGTCACCAGCGCAATCCCTTGCCCGGCCAGCGCCGCGTCAAACCCCAGATTGGCATCCCACAGCCGCGGCCCCCGCAATTCGCTCCGCAGCGGAAACCCCATCGCCTCGAACCAGTCCGTCCATTGCTGCCGGCTCTCCTCGTGGATTAGCGGCGCGCGGGACAGCTCGGCCAGATCGGCCGGCGCACCATGCTGGGCAATCCAGGCCGGGCTGGCCGCCGGAAACATGCGCGGCGAGATCAGCCGTTCCGCGCCCGTGGGCAGCCGGTCGAACGAGCCGAACCCGATCATCAGGTCAGCCTCGCCCGCCGCAAAATCCGGCAGCCGGTCGATTGCCCGCAAGCTGATATCCACATCGCCCATCGCGGCCTCGATCTGCGACAGGCGCGGCGTCAGCCAGCGCGTCGCCAGCCCCGGCATGCACCAGATGCGCAACCCCGTCCGCCGCGACGCCGGACGCAATTCCGCAGTCGTATTGGCGATGATGCGGAAGGCGCGACTGGTAGCAGCAAACAGCGCCTCGCCCTGCGCCGTCAACACCACCCCGCGCGGCGTCGCCGTCACCAAAGGCTGGCCCAGCCAATGTTCGAGATTACGCACATGCCGGCTCACCACCGTATGGCTCACCCCGATATCGTCGGCCGCTTTGCGCATGCTGCCCATGCGGGCAACCGCCTCGAAGGCGCGCAGCATGATCAGCGGTGGCAGGGACAGCTTTTCGCTCATGAGTGGAAGCTTTAATGCACCACTCTGCCCAAATCAATCTGCTACCCCAATGTCATGCTCAACGCTAACAGTCCGCTCACCAATTCGCCGTGTGAGTGACTCAAAATGCTATCCAATGCCAGTCTCCAGGCGCGCCGCATCGCCGCCATTCCCCGCGGCCTCGCCAATGCCTTTCCCATCTATGCCGAGCGCGCGGAAAACGCCGAAATCTGGGACATTGAGGGCAAACGCTACATCGATTTTGCCGGCGGCATCGCCGTGCTCAATACCGGCCACCGCCACCCCAAAGTGCTCAAAGCCGTCCGCGACCAGCTCGACCGCTTCACCCACACCGCCTTCCAGATTTTGCCCTATGAGCCCTATGTCGCGCTCTGCGAACGGCTCAACGCGCTGGCTCCATTCTCCGCTCCGGCCAAGTCCATCCTGCTCTCGACCGGCGCCGAAGCTGTTGAAAATGCAATAAAAATCGCCCGCGCTGCCACCGGTCGTCCCGGCGTCATCGCCTTCAGCGGCGGCTTCCACGGCCGCACCACCCTCACGATGGCACTGACCGGCAAGGTCGCCCCCTACAAGGTCAAATTCGGCGTCGCCCCACCCGCCATCTACCACTTGCCCTTCCCCGCCGAGAGCCACGGCGTCAGCACCGTCGACACGCTCAAAGCCCTCGAAACCCTGTTCCGCGCCGACATCGCTCCCAGTGATGTTGCTGCCATCATCATCGAACCCGTCCAGGGCGAAGGCGGCTTCCTGCCCGCTCCCACCGAATTGCTCAAAGCCCTCCGCAAAACCTGCGACACCCACGGCATTATCCTGATCGCCGACGAGGTCCAGACCGGCTTTGCCCGCACCGGAAAAATGTTTGGCATCGAGCATTCCGGCGTCGAACCGGACCTAGTGACGGTGGCCAAATCCCTGGCCGGCGGCTTCCCGCTGTCGGGCGTTATCGGCAAGGCAAACATCATGGATGCGGCCGAGCCCGGCGGGCTGGGCGGCACCTATGCGGGCAGTCCGATTGCCTGCGCAGCGGCGCTTGCCGTGCTCGATATCATCGCCGAGGAAGGCCTGCTGCAGCGCGCTGACGAGCTGGGCGGCCTCATTCGTAAGTCATTGGGCGATATCGTCATTCGCAAGGATGCATTGCCCATCACCGCCATTCGCGGCCCCGGCGCCATGATCGCTTTCGACATCGTCGACCGGCAGGGCAAGCCCGATGCCGCGGCGACCAAGCGGGTGATCGCGGCGGCGCTGGAGGATGGGCTCGTCTTGTTGTCCTGTGGCATCCATGGCAACACCATCCGCGTTCTCAATCCGCTGACCATTTCCGACGCCGTGCTGGCCGAGGGCCTGGACAAGCTCACTAACGCCCTCGTCGCCTCCAATATCGAATAGGAGTCCCGCATGCGCGCCCTGACCGATCCGACCCTGTTGCGGTCGCAGAGCTTCATCGATGGCCAGTTTACCGGTGATGCCGCGCTGGCCGTGACCAACCCGGCCAATGGCGAAATTCTGGGCCATGTCCCCAATCACGGCGCGGCAGAAGCCACGATTGCCGTGGACGCAGCAGCCAAGGCGTTCCACCCCTGGGCCGCCCGCACGGCCAAGGACCGCAGCGCCGTGCTGCGCAAATGGTTCGAGCTGATCATGGCTGCTCGCACAGATCTCGCCACCATTCTCACCAGCGAGCAGGGCAAGCCCTTTGCCGAGGCGCTGGGCGAAATCGACTACGCTGCCTCCTACATCGAATTCTACGCCGAAGAGGCCAAGCGTGTGGCGGGCGAATTGCTGCCCTCGCACCGCGCTGATGCTCGGATCATGGTGCTGCGCCAGCCGATCGGCGTGGTCGCGGCGATCACGCCGTGGAATTTCCCGGCCGCGATGATCACCCGCAAGGTTGCGCCTGCACTGGCTGCAGGCTGCACAGTGGTTCTCAAGCCCGCGCCCGAGACGCCGCTGACGGCGCTGGCATTGGCGGAACTCGCCCAGCGCGCCGGCTTCCCGGCCGGGACCATCAACGTCATCACCGGCGACGCCATCGCCATCGGCGGCGTACTGACCAGCCATCCCAAAGTGCGGTTGGTGGGGTTCACCGGCTCGACCGAAGTGGGCAAAATCCTGATGCGGCAGGCCGCCGGTACGGTCAAGAAAGTGGCGCTCGAACTGGGCGGCAATGCGCCGTTCATCGTGTTCGACGATGCCGATATCGACGCGGCGGTCGAGGGCGCGATCCTCTCCAAATTCCGCAATATGGGCCAGACTTGCGTGTGCACCAACCGCATCTATGTGCAGGACAAGGTGCATGACGTCTTTGTCGAAAAGCTCATCGCCAAGGTGCAGGCGCTCAAGGTCGGCGATGGTTTTGCCGAGGGCGTGGTGCAGGGACCGCTGATCACCGAAGACGCGGTGGAAAAGGTCGAGACGCACATCGCAGACGCCCTCGCCAAGGGCGCCGAAATCGCGCTGGGCGGCAAAAGGCACGAATTAGGCCAGACCTTCTTCGAACCCACAGTGCTGACCGGCGTAACCGGCGATATGCAGTTGGCGCAGGAGGAGACCTTTGGCCCGGTAGCGCCGGTTTTCCGCTTCACCACCGAGGACGAAGTGATCGCGGCAGCCAATGCCACCGAAACCGGGCTCGCAGCCTATTTCTATTCCCAGAACGCCGCACGGCTGTTCCGGGTCATGGAGCGGCTGGAATATGGCATGGTCGGCATCAATACCGGGCTGATCTCCACCGAACTGGCGCCCTTTGGCGGCGTCAAGGAAAGCGGCAATTCCCGCGAAGGGTCTGCGCACGGGATATTGGAATTCACCGAGCTGAAATATGCCTGTGTAGGTGGGCTCTAGGTGCGCGCTTTGGCGCTTGGCCGGCTTCTCTGACCGACATTTCGGTTGCGCTTCGAAAATTGATAGTTCCCAGGTAGCGGTATCGTCCGTGACATAGGTGATATTGCCACGACGGGCGGAACCAGAGGCCCGCGGCCGTTTCGGGGGTGCATAATTAATCATCGAAAAATGCTGGATTCCGGTGAGTATCCGCGCCGCGGGGGAGCGGGCTTTATGACATGCCCTGGAGCATGTCGCTTGCCGGCCATTTTCACTGCTTTCGCCGCCTTTGAGCTGGCGTTGCGAGCACTGGACTCCAACCGTCCAAATCGCACGGAAAACGTGATCCTTGGGGTTAAGTCTGCCGGTAGCGCAAGGCCTCGATCAGCCTGGAGAACGCCGGAGACGTCTGCCGCCGGCTGGGATAATAGAGGTGATAGCCATCGAAAGTTGGCATCCAGCCTTCCAGCACGCGGATTAGTCGGCGTGCTTCGACATGATGCTGAACTATGTCTTCGGGAATGCAGGCCAAGCCCGCCCCGAAAAGAGCCGCGGACAGAATGTGGGTGCTGTTGCCGAAGGCCAGTTGGCCTTCGACGCGCACATTGAGACGGCGACCGTCCTGCTCGAACTCCCAGGCATAATGGCCGCCATAGGTTGGCAGGCGCAGATTGATGCAGACGTGGTCGGTCAAATCTTGCGGCGTCAACGGCAGTTGCCGGCCTTCGAAATAGCTTGGCGAGCCCACCACGGCCATGCGCCAATCCGGTCCTATCCGCACGGCGATCATGTCTTTGGCGAGCTGTTCGCCCAGACGAACGCCCGCGTCGTAACGCTGGGCAACAATGTCCACGAAGCCGTTCTCGGCGATAATCTCCAACTGGATGTCGGGATAATCCCTGGTGAAATCCTGCAATCTTGGCCAGAGCACCGCATTGACGGCATGTTCGCCAGCGGTCAACCGGATCGTACCAGCTGGCTTGTCGCGGAATTCACTGACCTGCTCGAGCGCGGTATCGACTTCCTGAAACCGGGGCTCGACCGTGGCCAGCAGCCGTTCGCCTGCGTCTGTCGGAGACACACTCCTCGTACTGCGCGTCAGTAACCTGACGCCCAGCCGCTTTTCCAACCGGATAAGGGCATGGCTGAGTGCTGATTGGGAAACACCAAGGCGTGCCGCGGCGCGCGTGAAGCTGCGCTCCTGCGCGATGGTGATGAAGGCTATGAGGTCGGCAACGTTCTCGCGGTTCATGGATGCCATCTATCATGAATCTCATTCATAGGCTCTAGCAGGGTGATCCCACTAATCACATGAGTGGAACAGGCCTACCTTGTGCTTGCAACAGGGGAGAGCTGTGATGAAAATTCAACGTGCGGGTTCGCAGCCTTCCGGCAAAGGGCCAGCGGAATGGTTCACCGGCGCCGTTCGGATCGATCCACTCTATGGGGTGGAGGCGCCCAATACCATGGCAGGCAATATCGTCACCTTCGAACCCGGTGCCCGTACAGCCTGGCACACCTATCCGCTTGGACAGACGCTGATCATCATGGCGGGACGCGGCCTGGTGCAAAAACAGGACGGCCCGCTCGAAACTGTGCTGTCCGGTGATGTGGTGCGCTTCGGGTCAGGGGAAAAGCACTGGCACGGCGCCAGTGCCGAGACAGCCATGACCCATATCGCCATCCAGGAATCGCTCGACGGCAAAGCGGTCGATTGGCTCGAGCAGGTCAGCGACCCACACTATGCGGCGCATGCGAATAACACCCTGAAGGATCATCTCTCATGACATCGGTACCAAATCTACAACTCAACAACGGCGTGCTGATGCCGGCCCTCGGTCTGGGTGTGTTCCAGACGCCGCCGGATGAAACCACCGCGGCGGTCGTAGAGGCGCTGCGCGTTGGCTATCGCCATATCGACACCGCCGCCGCCTATGGCAATGAGCGCGAAGTGGGCGAAGGCATCCGTCGCTCGGGCATCCCGCGCGCCCAAATCTTCATCGAGACTAAAATCTGGATCAATGATTACGGCTTTGACGAAACCATGCACGGGTTCGAAAAGAGCGCGAAGAAACTGGGTGTCGAGCAACTCGATCTGCTGATCCTGCACCAGGCGCTGCCCTCCGCATTCGACAAGACCCTGGAGGCGTATCGCGCCCTGGAGACGCTTCTGGCCGACGGGAAGGTTCGTGCGATCGGTGTCAGCAATTTCATGCCCGAGCACATCGAGCGACTGCTGGCAGAAACGGACATTGTCCCCGCAGTCAACCAGATCGAAGTTCATCCCTATTTTCAGCAGGCCGAACTGCAGCGTCTGCATCAGCGGTACGGCATCCTGACCCAGGCCTGGTCACCCATTGGCGGCATCACCTTCTATCGTGGCAGCGGCAAGAGCTCACTTGAGGATCCGGTCATCCTCGCCATCGCCCAGGCCCACGGCAAATCGGCCGCGCAAGTCATGCTGCGCTGGGGGCTGCAGCACGGCCGCTCGGTGATCCCGAAATCCGTCAAGCCCGCGCGCATCGCGGAAAATCTCGACGTCTTCGACTTCGAGCTCACGGCCGACGAGTTGGCGGCGATCGACGGGTTGGAGACCGGCGTTCGCGGTGGGCCAGAGCCCGACTTCATCACCCTCGACAATTTCAGCCGGCCCATCCCCGAAGCTTGAGGAGACAGGACATGAAAATGCGGCACCTCGGTCGTAGCGGCCTTGAAGTTTCGGCAATCGGCCTCGGTTGCATGGGCATCATCCAGTCCTATGGTGTGCCCATGGAGACGCCGGCCGGCGTCAAGCTGATCCGCGACGCCTTCGAACGTGGCATCACCTTCTTTGACACCGCCGAAGTTTACGGTCCCTACAAAAACGAGGAAGTGGTTGGCGAAGCCCTGGAACCCATCCGCGACCAGGTCGTGATCGCCACCAAGTTCGGCTTCGACATTGGGGGCAGCGGCGTCCCCGACAGCCGCCCAGAACGCATCCGCAAGGCTGTGGAAGGGTCGTTGAAGCGTCTGCGCACGGATCGTATCGACTTGCTGTATCAACACCGTGTGGATCGCAATACGCCGATCGAAGACGTTGCCGGTACGGTCAAGGACTTGGTCGCCGAGGGCAAGGTGAAGCATTTCGGCATGTCCGAAGCCGGTGTCGCCAATATTCGCCGCGCCCATGCCGTGTTGCCGGTCACGGCGCTACAGAGCGAGTATTCGCTGATGTGGCGCGAGCCGGAGGAGCAAATCCTGCCCGTGCTCGAAGAACTCGGTATTGGCTTCGTCCCCTTCAGCCCATTGGGCAAAGGCTTCCTGACCGGCACGATCGATAGCAACACAAAGCTGGCGGAAAAGGACTTCCGCAATTCCGTGCCACGCTTCGACCCGGAAAACCGGGTCGCCAACCAGGTCCTGGTGGATACCGTGAGGCGCATCGCGGCCGAGAAGCAGATCACGCCGGCGCAACTCGCCCTGGCCTGGGTTCTGGCGCAAAAGCCGTGGATCGCGCCCATTCCCGGCACCACAAAGCTACACCGTCTCGAGGAGAATATCGGCGCCGCTGCCGTCGAGTTGACCGCCTCCGAGCTGGCTGCAATCGAACAGGCGGTGGGCGGTATCGAGATCAAGGGGGATCGATATTCGGCCGCCAATCAGGCACGGATCGACCGATGAGCGCGGGCTCGGCGCCAAAAGTGCTCGTGCTGGGCGCCAACGGCCAGGTCGCGCGGCACACGACGCCCGTATTGCTCAAGGCTGGCGCGGAACTCACTTTGTTCCTGCGCCGTGCCAGCCGGCTGGCGAACCCGGACCCGGCGCGGGTTCGGATCGTCGAAGGGGACGTCCTTGACGCGCCCACACTCAAGGCCGCCATGCAGGGACAGGACGTGGTCTATGCCAATCTCGCCGGCGACATGGCGCGGCAGGCCCATGCCATCGTCGACGCGATGCGGGAAACGGGTCTCAAACGGCTGATCTTTATCAGTTCCATGGGGATCTATGGCGAAGTGCCCGGCGAGACCTATCGCAGCGTGCTTGATCCCTACCGTGACTCCGCGGCCATCATCGAGGCATCCGGTCTGGACTACACCATTCTGCGGCCTGGTTGGTTCAATCGGCAGCCCTCAGCAAGCTATCGTCTCACCAAGAAGGGAGAACCCTTTATCGGACACGATGTAACGCTGAATGGCTTGTCGGCACTGATCGCGGCGCTCGCCACCACGCCTGACTTGCACGTCGGGGAAAGCCTGGGAGTCAGTCACATCTGACCTTAAGCCCGGCAATGCCGAGACGTCGTATAGGCAGCGTTGGCCTTGTTTAGAAGCGGATCCACAACACCAAGGAAAAAACTCATGTTCGGAACCATAATGTACGCACCGGGCGATGTCCGGTACGAGGAATTGCCCGAGCCCACTATCCTCAAGCCGACCGACGCGATCATCAAGCTGTCGGCCACTTGCGTGTGCGGCTCTGATCTCTGGCCCTATCGTGGCGCCAACGAAATCACCGCGCCCATGCATATGGGCCATGAATATTGCGGCGTCGTGGTCGAAGTCGGCAGCGAAGTAAAAACCGTCAAGCCAGGCCAGTTCGTGGTCGGCTCATTTGTGCTGTCCGACAACACTTGCCCGCACTGCGCCCACGGCTTCCAGTCCTCCTGCGAACAGCGCGAGTTCATGACTGGCGCGCAGGCGCAATTTGCCCGTGTGCCGCTCGCTGATGGCACACTGGTCGCCACGGACGAGCATCCGGCCGACGACCTGATCCCGAGTCTTCTGGCAGTGTCCGACGTGCTCGGCACGGGCTGGTATGCGGCCGACGCCGCGCGCGTTCAGGCCGGTTCGACCGTGGTCGTCGTTGGCGATGGCGCGGTGGGGCTGATGGGCGTGCTGGCTGCCAAGCAGATGGGGGCCGGCCGCATCATTGCCATGAGCCGCCATAAGAGCCGCCAGGACCTCGCTCTGGAATATGGCGCCACCGACATTGTCGCCGAGCGTGGTGAGGACGGCATCGCCAAGATCAAGCAGATGACCAACCGTATCGGTGCAGATTCAGTCCTTGAATGCGTCGGCACTCAGCAATCCATGAATCAGGCGCTGCAGGTTGCCCGTCCCGGCTCGATGATCGGTTATGTCGGCGTGCCTCATGGCGTGACCTTCGATGGTCAGAACCTGTTCTTCACCCAGGTGGGTATGCTGGGCGGCCCGGCGCCGGTGCGTCGTTTCCTGCCGCATCTGATGGACCTCGTGCTCACCCGCAAGATCAATCCAGGCAAGGTGTTCGACCTGCAAATCCCATTGGCCGATGTTGCCGAGGGCTACCAGGCCATGGACGAACGCCGCGCCATCAAGACGCTGCTGCGGGTCTAAATCGAATGGCCAACCTCATTGATATGGACTCCCAGCAGGTAGTTTCTGCGGACCAGCCCGATCTGGTCGCGGATATGCACAAGGCGACCCCATGACTGTCTCCTCAGCAAGTACCAGTGCCCAAAACTATCGAGGTATCTGGCTGACGATATTGCTCAGCCTGCTGCTCGGCTTTGCCTCGATTTCAACAGATCTATACCTGCCGGCCATGCCCAGCATGGGCGCGCAGCTTGGCGCGAGCCAGGGGCAGCTTGAACTCACGGTTTCGGGTTATCTGATGGGATTTGCGCTCGGCCAGCTATTTTGGGGGCCGGTCAGCGACCGCTTCGGGCGCAAGGTCCCGCTTATGTTGGGGATTGCCATCTTCGTTGTTGGCGCTGCCGGCTGTGCCTTATCAACGGATGCGACCCAATTGATCGCCGCGCGCATCGTGCAGGCCCTTGGTGCGAGTGCTGCGGTGGTTCTAGGCCGCGCCATGGTGCGGGACCTGTTCCACAGGGATGAGGCTGCACGCATGCTCTCGACGCTGATGTTGATCATGGGAATTGCCCCCATGATCGGCCCGTCGGTGGGGGCACAAATCCTCGCCTTGTCATCCTGGCAGTCCATATTTTGGGTTCTGGTTGGGGTAGGCGGGGTAACGCTGATCGGGTTGGCAAGGACGGCCGAGTCTCTGCCCAGGTCCATGCGTGGCGAGCGCAATCTGGCGCAGGCATTCCTGGCCTATGGGCCGCACTTCAAAAACGCCAAGCTGATGGCGCACGCGATGATCCTTGGCTGTTTTGGTGCCGGCGTATTCGCCTATGTCGCCGGATCGTCCTTCGTTTTCATCGAGTATTTCTCACTTTCGCCGCAGGCCTACGGCCTGATCTTTGCTTCCGGCATTGGCGGCATCATGCTCTCCAACGCTGTCAACTTGCGGCTTGTCGGCAGGTTTGGGAGCAACCGCATGTTGTTTATCGGAACCTCAATTGCCGCAGTGGCGGGACTTCTCATTTTGCTCGTGGCGTCGACAGGCTGGGGCGGCTGGATCGGGTTCTCCATCGCGCTCTTTGCCTATATCGGCATGAATGGCCTTATCGGTGCCAATGCCATTGCCGGCGGCCTCTCCAGTGTGGAGCAGGGAACGGGCTCGGCTTCGGCTCTGCTTGGGTTTGCCCAATATGGCGGGGGCATGGTTGGCTCTGCCCTGATCGGTTTGCTGGCCAATGGTACGCCTATGCCGATGGCATTGATCATCAGCGTCAGTACGACATGCGCGGTCGTGATCAGCCTGACTGTCAGTCGGCGGCAGGCTTCCCAATAAACCTATGCAATGCCCGCCCGCATCGGCTGCAGAGAAATCGACATTCAGTTTTTGAGGTCACAAGCGAGCTGGGCCCGTTGAGTCGCGCAAAACCAATCGCGTTGGCACCGTAACTTTTGGCAGCGGAGCGGCGGGGTCGTTTATTGCCGCAAGCGCTATTTCCACGGCCAGGCGTCCGAGTTCCCCAATCGGTTGGGCAATGCTGGAAAGGGCCGGGGTGAGGATGTCGGCAAGGGTGTCGTCGTAGCCGGTGATGGAGAGGTCGGTTGGCACGGTCAGGCCAGCCTCGGCGATAGCTTGCAGTGCCGCAGCGGCCAGCAGGTCCGAGCCGCAGACCACCGCGGTCGGCCGGGGCGTGAGCGACAGGATGTCCTTCATCAAGCGGTACCCCGTTTGCCGGCCGGCCCCATGGCTCTGGTAATAAGGGCCGCGGCGGACATAGGCCGGTGGCACGTGAATGTCATAGCGCGCCAGATTGTCGATAAATACCCGCTCGCGCGTGGCTTCGATGGCTTCGCCTAACGAGCTTTCCATCCGGCTGGAATCCACATCGCCACCGATATAGGCGAACTTGCGGTGGCCGAGATCAAACAGATGGTCGATGGTCTGGCGCATGCCGTCAGCGGGGTCAACGCCAACCAGGCCTCCCACTTGCGCGACCAGTCGCTCGACCTGCACGGTGGGGACGCCGCTACGATGGCCAAGGCGGACATTGGCCGGGTCGATGGCTGTACAGAAGATGATCGCATCGACATGGTGATCGAGGAAGCGCTGCATGCCGCGGGCTTCCATGGCGGGGTCGGAGTGATTGTTGAGGGTGAATACGGTGTAGCCCGATTTCAGCGCCTCGATCTGGATGACGTGGGCAACTGCTGCGGCGAACGTGTTGAGATTAGACTCGCTGACCACCATGCCCAAGGTAAAACTGCGGCTGGTGCGCAGACCCCGGGCTACCATGTTTGGGCGGTAGCCGGTCAATTTGACGGCGGCCTCGACGACCTGGCGCGTTTCGTCTTTCACATAGCCATTTTTGTAGATGACCCGAGCCACCGTTGCCGCTGATACCCCGGCGCGCTCGGCGACATCCGCCATAGTGGCCTTATTCGGCTTCATAAGCTGTCCATTTCTGGTTTTTCATTACCCACAAATGCCCTCTTGCCAAACCGTTGGCAATATGATGACGTGAACATGTTGACGTCATCATAAAAAGACCTCGTATTTTTTAGGGGGCGGTGAGGGCGGGGACGCAGCCACATGGGCAAGACCCGCCGTGGCGGCAGGAGGCTATGGAGGAGGCAGGCAGAGCACGCCGGCCCTTCACGCATAATCACAGCAGGAACAGCGCCCGGACACCCGGAGCGCGACCGATATGACTTGCCCAGGGAGGGGCATTTATCCATGAGCAGAACCCAATACACACGACGCCTTGCAGCCAAGCTGGCCCTTGCCGCAACCGCACTGGGCCTGAGCCTGCCACATGCCATGGCGCAGCCGGTGACGCTTGATTTCTGGGACATGAACTGGGCCGGCACGGAATATCCCGTGGCCGCGCAGGCGCTGGTCGACCGCTATAATGCCGAGCACCCAGACGTGCAGGTGGTGTATCGGTCGGTGCCATGGACCAATTGGTACGAGACCTTCGTCACCGCGATCGCTTCGGGCAGCGCGCCGGACCTGTCCACCGGCGCCGGCTTCCAGGCCGTGCAACTCTATGACCAGGGCGCCATTCTGCCGGTGGATGAGGTCGTGGCCCAACTCGACCCCGATGATTTTGCGCCGGGCACGCTGGAGGCGCTGCGCTATGACGACCACTATGTCGGCCTGCCCTGGGGCGTCGATATCCGCGTGCTGTTCTATCGCAAGGACCTGCTCGAGGCCGCCGGGGTGGCCGTGCCGACAAACTGGCAGGAATTCCGCGATGCCGCCAAGACACTGACCGGCGACGGCAAGTATGGGCTGGTGACCGCGGGCGACTCGATGGGCGTGCACTGGGTGCTGTTCAGCGCGATCAACAATGGCGGCGGGCTGTTCGATGCCGAGGGCAAGCCGGATCTGAACGGAAAGCGCAGCACCGAGGCGTTGCAATACCTGTCGGACCTGGTGGCGGATGGCTCGGTCAATCCGGCGAGCGCCGGCTATGTCGGGGACGATGCGCGCGGCGCCTTCTTCCGTGGCGAAGCGGCCTTTGTCCTCGGCGGACCCCTGCTGCCGGACCAGTCTGGCGATGCCAAGCCGCAGATCGGCATCGTGCCGCCGCTCAAGGGGCCGCACGGGGATATCGGCACGATCAACTGGGTCAACAACCTGATGGTCTATAACCAGACCGAGCATCCTGCCGAAACCATGGCCTTCCTCAAATGGTGGAGCGACAACGCGCTGACGCTGTGGACCGAGGGCCATGCCGGCAACCTGCCGGCCCGCAAGTCGATCGCCGCCGATGCGCATTTCCAGGGCAATCCCAACGTCAAATACGTCATCGACAGCGTGATGCCGATCGCCAAGCCGATGTCCGCGGCGGTGGGCGGTACTTTCCCGCAGCTCAATGAGATCGATGGCGACGGCTTCCTGCGGGCGCTGAGCCAGTCGATCTGGCAGGGCCAGCCGCTGGCGGACAATCTCGCCGCCGCCCAGGCTCACCTCGAAGAGATCATGGCAGACTGATGAGCATTGTCCTCAATACCTCCGAAGCCCCGGCCTGGCGCACCCGCGCCAGGCAGCTGGCGGCGCCAGAATTCGTCACGCCGGCCATTTTGCTGGCGCCCTCGATCCTGTTGCTGGTGGTGGTCGTCGCCTATCCCATGCTTCAAGGGCTGTTCTTCAGCTTCACGGATGGTTCGCTGATGAAGGCGGGCAAATGGGTGGGCATCGACAATTACACCAAGCTGCTCAGCTCGCCGGCTTTCTACCACTCACTGCGCTTCAGCGCGGTATTCGCGGTCTGCAACATCGTCGGCTGTTATCTGCTGGGGTTGGGCCTGGCCCTGCTGTTGCAGAAGGACATGCCGGGACGGGGCGTTTTCCGCGTGCTGCTGCTACTGCCATGGATTGTGCCATCGCTGGTGTCGATCGTGTCGTGGCGCTGGATGATTGCTGACGAAGGAGCGCTGTTCAACCAGATCATCAAGCTGTTCGGCGGCAGTCCAATCTATTTCCTGTCCGACAGCACCTGGGCCGTGATCGTGGTGATCCTGATCAAGATCTGGCGCAGCTTTCCCTTCATGATGCTGTCGCTGCTGGCGGCACTGCAAAGCATCGATCGCAGTCTTTACGAGGCCGCGGCGATCGATGGGGCGACGCGCTGGCAATCCTTCTGGAACGTCACGCTGCCGCAGATCAAGAATATCTCGATCGTGCTCTGCCTGTTGATGACGATCTGGACGGTCAATGATTTCGACACCCCCTGGCTCCTGGCACAGGGCGGACCGGCCAATGCCACCGAGAATCTGGTGGTGCTTGCCTATCGCTTCACCTTTGCGCGCAACGATGTCGGCATGGGTTCTGCAACGTCCTTCATCACTCTCTTCGTGCTGATGACGCTGGTGTTCTTCCTGCTTCGTTGGCAGCGGAGGAGCTGAGGTCATGGACAATTCCACACACATGCAGCGTTGGAGCCTGACGGGCTTGATGATCGTCATCTGCCTGCTGGTGAACCTTCCAATCATCCTGATGGCGCTCAATTCGTTCCAGACCACCGAACAGATTCTGGCCTCGCGCAGTCTCATTCCTCAGCAGTTCTCGCTGAGCAATTACCAGTCGCTGACCAATACGCCGTTTTTCACCTATCTGAGGAATTCCCTGATCGTATCGCTGGGCGCCACCGCTTTCAGCGTCACGGCGGCAGTGCTGGCGGGCTATGCGCTATCGCGCTTCCGCAATGGATTGCTGGATGCCTATTCATCGACGCTGTTCGCGGTGCAGATGTTCCCGATTATCCTGGCGCTCATTCCGCTTTTCCTACTGTTCCGCCCGCTTGGGCTGATCAACACGCCTATGTCGGTGATTATCGTCTATGCGGTGGTGAACCTGCCTTTCGTTACCTGGATGGCACGCAGCTATTTCGACACCATTCCGCGCGAGCTGGAGGAAGCCGCGCTGATCGACGGGTGCAGCCATATCGGCGCTTTCGTCAGGATCGTACTGCCCCTGTCGGGGCCGGGACTGGCGGCGGTTTCGATCTTTGCCTTCCTGTTTTCCTACAATGAATTCTTCATCGCCAGTGTCTTCCTGCGCACTACCGAGGCGATGACCCTGCCGGTGGGCATCCAGATGTTCATGCAGCAATTCTCGACCGATTGGGGGAGCCTGATGGCAGCGGCAACGCTGACCATGCTGCCAACCCTGGTCTTGTTCCTCTTCGTCCAGAAATTCATCACGCACGGCGCGATTGCCGGCGGCGTGAAGGGGTAATCACATGGCTTCACTGAGCGTTCAGTCCGTTACCAAGAATTATGGCGCCGTGCCGGTTTTGCATGGGGTGGATGTCGATATTCAGGATGGCGAATTCCTGATCCTGGTCGGTCCATCGGGCTGCGGAAAATCCACCCTGCTACGCATGATTGCAGGGCTGGAATCCATTACTGGCGGCACGATCAAGATCGGCGACCGGCTGGTCAACAATCTGCCACCCAAGGCGCGCGATATCGCCATGGTGTTCCAGTCCTATGCGCTCTATCCGCATATGAGCGTGGCCCAGAACATGGGATTCTCGCTCAAGCTGGCGGGTCGTTCCAAGACGGAAATCGATGCCGCCGTGCGCAAGGCGGCCGATATCCTGGCGCTGGGCGAGTTGCTGGATCGCACCCCCAAGCAGCTTTCGGGCGGTCAGCGTCAGCGCGTGGCCATGGGCCGCGCCATCGTGCGCGATCCGGCAGTGTTTCTGTTCGATGAGCCCTTGTCCAATCTCGACGCCAAGCTGCGGGTGCAGATGCGGGCCGAGATCAAGGAATTGCACCAGCGGCTGGGCACCACCATCGTCTATGTGACGCATGACCAGATCGAGGCCATGACCATGGCTGACCGGATCGTGGTGATGCATGGCGGGTTGGTCGAGCAGATCGGCAGGCCGCTCGATCTCTATGACAAGCCAGCCAATCTGTTCGTCGCCGGGTTCATCGGGTCGCCATCGATGAACCTGATCGCCGGCACCGTCGAGACGGCCGGTGTGTTCACCACCAACTCAGGCGCGGCGATCGAGGTGCCGCATTTGGCGGCCCATGGCGACCAGGCGTTGGTGCTGGGCGTTCGCCCCGAGCATCTCGAACTGATTGGCGCCGAAGCACCGGGCGCCATTGCGGGACAGGTCGTCGTGGTCGAGCCGACGGGCTCGGAGACCCAGGTCAGCCTGCGGATCGGCGGGGATGATCTGTTGGCTCTGTTCCATAGCCGCATTGATGCCGTGCCGGGCGACACGCTGCATGTGCGGCCAATGGCGGGCAGTGTGCATCTCTTCGATCAGGCTAGCGGCAAACGCATCGCCTGACCCCATCGGTCCGCCGTTTGGCGGCGGGCCGTATCGTGGGGCGTGTCTTTCTCCCGGGCACGCCCCGCAGATTTCCACCATGGCGTTTACCAGAGAAATTTCATGACCACTCGCATGGCCTATAATCCCCTGTCTTTCGTACTGACCGCCGAGGGCTTCCAGCCCGAATTGGCGCCGCCATTGCCACAGATTTTGAACATTGTGCGCGAGGCCGGCTATGATGGCATTCACGCCGACATCCCCGCGGGCACCACGCCTAGGGCCTATCTCGATCTGCTGGCCGAACATCACCTCGTGCCTGCGCCGGGCTATTTCCAGTCGCAGTTCGATGACAGGGATAACCTGGCCACAACGATCGAGACGGCGCGGCGGCTGGCGGCTGACCACGCGCAACTGGGCCTCGACCGGGTTTTCATTGCCGAACAATTCGGTGCCGATCCACGCCGCATCGACACGCCGGCCCAGGGCGTGGGTGCCGACAGCCAGCGATTGTCTCGTATTGCCGATGGTCTGGCACAGGTTGCGCAGGCCATGGCGGCGGAGGGCGTCGTGCCGTGCCTGCATGCCCATGTCGGCACGCGGATCGAAACGGTCGAGGAGACCGAGTTCGTGCTGGACCGCATTGGCAGCGACATTCTGCTGGTTGGCCCCGATACCGGACATTTGAGCTGGGCCGGCGCCGATCTCAACGCGTTTCTCGCGCGCCATGTTGGCCGGGTCGGCGCGGTGCATATCAAGGATTACCGGCGTGACGTCGCCGCGCGCGTCCAGGCCGAGGGGCAGGGCTACCATGCAGCCGGCGCCGCTCATATCTGGACCGAGCCGGGCCGTGGCAGCATTGATCTTGAAGCAGCGCTTGCGGCGCTGGCCGGGTTCGACGGCTGGTTTATCGTCGAGGTTGACATTGCCGACCAGCCCACCGTGCCCGAAAGTGCACGCGTTGCGGCTGAGTGGCTGCGGCCGCGCCTTGATGCGCGGAGGGCAGCATGAGCCGCCCGATAGGTATCGGCTTTGTTGGTGGCGGCCCGGTCACCCAGGCCATTCACCTGCCGGCCATCGCGACTTTGCCAGGGCAGTTCCGCACCGTCCGGGTCATGGACGTCAATCCGCTCGTGGCTGAGACGGTGGCGGCTCGCTATGGCGCCATAGCATCCACCGAGGCGGAACCGGTCTTTGCCGATCCGGCAGTCGAGGTTGTCGCCATTTGCAGCCCGAATGCCTTCCATGCCGAGCAGGTCATCGCGGCCTGCCGGGCAGGCAAAAAGGCCGTGCTGTGCGAAAAACCGCTGGCGGTGAGCAAGGACGAAGCCGCCCGGATCAAGGCGGCTTCGGTCGCGAGCGGCACGGCGATTTTTGTCGGGACCATGCATGCCTATGACCCGGCCTATCGGGCGGCGTTCGCGGCCTGGCAGGCGAGTGGCGATACGGCGCTACAGGTGCGCAATGCCATTTTCCTGCCGAGCAATGACGAGTTTACCAATCGAGCCACCGAATTGGTGCCTGTGCCGACCATAGAGCGTGGCGCGCCCAGCGCAGATGCGGCGTTTCGGAAGCTAATGCTGCGCAATGCCATGCTGGGTTTGTCCATCCACGATGTGCCGTTGATACGTGATTTCCAGCCCATAATGGGGCGCCTGCTGCTGGCCCGCTATCTGCCACCCTTTGGCTATGCACTGCTGGCCGAACATAATGGCTGCACGGCGGAGCTGACGGCGCTCATGCCGGGGCAATGGCCGGCAAAATGGACTTTCGAAGCAACCGGCCGAACACATCGCCTGCGAGCGAGCATGCCGCCCTCCTATGTCATGGCGGGATCGGCCGTGGTCGAGCTGGAGGGACCAGACAGCAGCCAGGTGTTCCATTTTACCCAGAATGGCTACCAGGCGTTGTGGCAAGCCGTGAATGACACGGTGCGCAATGGGGCGGCATCGCCCATTCCTCTCGATACTGCCATCGCCGATCTGGCCTTTGCGCTCGATTTGGCTGACGGCATCGACCAGATACTGGATGCCGCGTGATGGACAATCCGCTTCAGATCCGCGTCTTTTGTGCACCCGAGCAGGCAGAAGCGCATCTGGCCATATTGGGCAGTCTTCCGGCCAGCTTCCAAACCGTTCCGGAGGGGCAACCCGACATTGCCCTTGTTGGCCCTGATGCAGCAAGCATATCCACCGGACTGGCCAGTGCTGCTCGCATGCTTGTCCTAGTCGACCCGTGGATGATCGACGATATTGAGGAGTTGACGCGCGCTGCTGTACCGGTCGTGCCAGTGGGACGATTGTTCCCGCTCATGGCCGGGCTTGACGCCGGTATGGTTGGGCAGGCGGCGCTGGTGCGCTGTTCGATAGCCAGCCGGCAATCGCTGGCCGCGAGCGTGTACGAGCAATTGAGTGCTTTGCAGATTCTGCTTGGACCGCTTGCCGGCGTAAAAATGCTGTCGCAAATCGGGTCCGCCTATAGCGGGACGGCGCGCGCCGGCAAAGGCGTCGAACTAGTGTGGAGCGGGCAGGCGGGGGCTATCCACGACAGCTTGGAGCTGGACGTCATGGGCATTGCCCAGCGGCTCGAAATCCTGGCGATACCTGACGACACGGCGCGACCCGCCACGGTTCATTTTGGCAATGTCGACGGGCTCACCCAATCCCGTGGCGTTTATGAAAGCGGGTTGCGCCTGTTTTGGCGATCTGTGGCAGCGGATCTTGCTGGGGGACCCAAAACCACGCGGCTTTCCGATTTCCTGGACCTGCTTATGCAGGTCCGTCAACTCACTCATATTGCCTAGAAAGCAGTTCAATGCCCGGTCAATTCAAACGCATTTTCGATGGTCAATCCCTCGTCGGCTGGCACGCCGTTCCGCGCCGTCTGGCTCCGATCAAGCCGGGCGGGCCACAATGGGATGTGACGCCCGAGCGATTGGCCGCCATCATGGCCCATACTGGTCGCTGGACGGTGGAGGAGGGGGCAATCTGCGGCCGGCAGGAGCCGGCTGGCAGCGGATTGGGCGCCTATCTGCTCAGCGACGAAGTTTATGGTGATTACGAGCTGGTGTTCGAGGCCAAGCCCGATTGGCCTGCGGACACTGGTGTGGTGCTGCGCGCCACCGATATCGGCTCGCAAGGCTTCCAGGTGCTGATGGACCACCGGAAATCAGGCAATATCGGCGGCTACTACGGCAATGGCATTGGCGGCTTCCACGCCATCAATTTCGCTCTCGACGTGGCGCGGGATGCGGCAGGCCGGCCAACCGGGCTACAGCTGGAAGACCCGGCGACCACGATCGAGCCGCTGACGCCTCTCAAGCGGTCGCTTCTCAGCTATGCCGCATCAGGCGAGGACTTCCTCAAGGTTTGGCATTGGGGCGATTGGAACGAGTTCCGCATTTCCATCAAGGGCGAAGTGCCGGTGCTCAGCACCACGATCAATGGTGTCAAGATTGCCGAACTGGATGTGAGCACATTGCCGGCAGACCTGTTCGACCGCCAGGGCGTTGCCGCCTTGCTCGGCCGGCATGGCCGCATTGCCCTGGAAGTGCACGACAATGACCCCATCGTGGGGGGCGATCGCTGGGGCTATGATGCGGCGAGCCGTTGGCGCAATCTGCAGATACGTGAATTCTGACAATGGTAGCAGCGACAATGAGCATTCCGACCGCTACCGACCTGGCCGATGAGTTGAACCAGCTTCAGCTCAAAATCTTCAACTACGACTTTGCCTGGGAACTGGGTTCTCGCCTGCGCGCCCGGGCGCAGGACGCAAAGGCGCCGGTCGCCATCGAAGTCCGGCACGGAACGGACGTGGTTTTTGCCACCTTGCTGAGCGGAGCAACAATCGACAATTTCGACTGGACACGGCGCAAATGCGCCGTAGCCCACCGCTTCCACCGCAGCTCATTGTCGATGCGGCTTGAGGCCGAAGCGCAGGGCTATAATTTCAACTCCAGGTTCCGCCTGCCCGAAGCGGACTATGTCGCGAGCGGGGGCGGGGTTCCGCTCATGCTCGCGTCGGGGACTTTTGCGGGTTCGGTAGGCGTCAGTGGATTACCCGATATCGAGGACCATCAACTGATAGTCGCGACGTTGCGGAATATGCTGACTGCCTGACGCGCGGAGTTCGGGCGGCGCATCTCCAACGAGTTCGAGACAGACGTGTTTCATCGCCCTCCCTTACTCTCGGCCAATGCGAGCAAGTCCTGACCTGCAACGCCGTGCAGGAGTTCGAGGTCGATCCCCAGAGACACCGACTCCGCGGGCTCCAGGATCGGAAACGGATTGCTGGAACCCACGGGGCGGATGGTGGACGGCTCAAATGCCAGTGCGTAATTGCCCGCCGGCAGGTTCATTTGCCAATGCAGCAGCGTGGGCAACATGGCCGGGTTCCACGAGACCACAAGACCGGCCGACTGATTGGCGCCGATACTGGCGTTGGCGATACCGGCTCGGGCCATGCCTTCGGGGCCCTGATCGGCCCCGAACATCCAGGTTCTTGACGAGCCATTTGCAGAGGGCGCGGCAATCGGCGCATAGTTATGGGCGCCATCGAGCAGGCGATGCGGCATGGTCAATATTGCATCCGGGGAGAGTACGGGCCAGCCAACGTTCACATGATATAGCATCGCCAGGGGCGTCGGCCTGAGGCCATGGTTTGTTACGGTGTCGGCCACCCGTATGGTCGCGCTGCCATAGGCAATGCTGATGCGTCGATGCAGTGTCAGATGCTCATCGAACACCGCAACCTGCGAGACGGTTCCTTCAACGAACGCTTCGAGCCCGCCATCGGCAGTGGATTGCACCCCATAGCCATGCAGCCGTCCCGGCGCACCGCTGATCCTTCCGTGCATGGGGTATTCACCATTCGCCTGCCGCCCGCCGGAAATGTCGGTTTTTACGGGCAGGCCGATGTGATCCAGCCCGCAGGTCTTCAACAGGCCGCCGAAAAAGCTTCTATGCGGTCCAAACCCGGTGTTTTCGACATACCAGGGCGCCACGATCTCGGTTGCAGAACGCCAGCCGATTGGTACCTGCCGCACTCGTGCTCCGGCGATATCAAAGCAGCGGTCCACGACAACTTCGAAGGCCACAAGATCGTTTTGGAGCAGGACGGAGCGAACCCCGCGTTCCCATCCGTCCCCACGCGTAACGAGGTCTGCACCCATGAGCTGGCGCGCCAAGCCCAATTCACTGGCCCGCTCTCCTGTCGGATTTATCTGATCAAGATGGTAGTGAGCAGTGGATGGTTCAGTCACAATCCGGCACCCGCTCCGGCCGGACGCAGGTCGTCTGCGGCCATGATCGCGGGCAGCAAGGCCCCGCCATCGGCAAAAATCGTCTGTCCGGTGATGTAGGAAGCAGCATCGGAGGCCAGAAAGACACAAATTCCGGCGATTTCAGATGGCCGAGCCGTTCGCCCCATCGCGATAAGGGGGGCAGCGAGATTGTCACCGGCGTCGTAACGGGCCTGTTCTTCCGGCGTCTCGGAAGTGTTGATGTAGCCCGGCGCAACGGCGTTGGCGCGAATGCCGTGGCGGGCCCATTCGACAGCCATGCTTTTGGTCAGGCGGTTAAGCCCTGCCTTGGCGACCCCATAGGCCGCGCTGTCGAACCAGACATGGCTGGAATGGATGGACGATATATTGATGATCGAGCCACCGCTGCGGCGAGCAATCATCTGCTTTGCCGCAACCTGGCTGGTCAGCAGGGGCGCGCGCAGATTGAGGTTCAATCCGTTCTCCCAGCTTTCAAGGGAAAGGTCTGTCAGTCCTCCGGCCGAATATTGCCCGCCGCCGGCGTTGTTCACTAGGATGTCGATCTGCCCGAAGACGTCGATTGTGTTGGTGACGATGCTTTTGCAGTCTTCGACATTCATCAATTCGGCAGGCATCATGAAAGCCCTGCGGCCCTTATCCTCGATGCACCGGGCGACCTCACACGCTCCGTCATCGGCCCCTCGATAGGTGAATGCCACATGCGCCCCGGCGTCGGCAAAGGCCAGAGCAGTAGCCTTTCCGATGCCATGGCTGGCACCGGTTATAAGGGCAAACTTGTTGGCGAGCGGCAGAGTCAAATTGTCAATCCTTGTCAGGTGAGAGCTATCGGCTCCCGTCGTGGAAACGGCGGCAGGCAGAACCTGCCTCCGTTCGCCTCGGTCCCGGGAGGGGTGGCGAGGCAAAATTGGGCACTAACCGGCTTGGGCAAACAAGCGCCGTTGCAGCCGCCGTGCGCGCTGCTTTTTGGGATCGGCAAGTGGGGCAGCGAGTTGGAGGCGCCTGGTGTAGGGATGGTTGGGCGCACCGGATACCTGAGCGGCGTCGCCAATCTCCATGATCTCGCCCTGATAGAGCACGGCGATCCGATCGCTAATGCTGTTCACCACACCCAGGTCGTGGCTGATAAAGATATAGGCCACCCCGGTCGCGTCCTGCAGGTCCTTGAACAGCTTGAGCACCGTTGCCTGTGTGCTCACGTCCAGAGCGCTGGTCGGCTCGTCGCAAACGATGATTGATGGCCTGAGGGCGAGAGCGCGGGCAATGGCGATGCGCTGGCGTTGACCACCGGAGAACTCCCGCGGATAGCGAGAACCGGCATCGCTGGGCAGTCCAACCGCATCGAGGAGTTCGCGAACGCGCGCCTGTCCGTCCTTGATGCCCGCCGCCGCGAGCGGCTCCACGAGTATGCTTTCTACCGTCATCGCCGGATTGAGCGATGAATAGGGGTCCTGAAAGACCGCTTGAACGTCCTTGGCAACCCGGCGGCGCATCGTGCGGCTCACATTGCTGATGACCTGCCCGCGATATGAAATGGTGCCGCCACGGACCGGAGCGAGTCCGAGTATGGCACGGCCGATCGTGGTTTTTCCCGACCCTGACTCGCCCACCATGCCGAGGGTTTCGCCTGAGGCAAGCTCGAAGCTCACGCCACGAATAACATTGGTGTGGCCGCCTTGGCGGGGGAAGCCGACGACGAGATTTTCGACCCTGAGGAGGGGCTCGGTCATGGTGCCAACTCCATCAATTCGACGCTGCGGGAGGATTGCAGCAATTGCTTGGTGTAGGCGTGACGCGGTGCCTCGAACAAATCATCGACGCTCGCCTGCTCGACGAAATGGCCATCCTTCATAACCGTTACGGTGTGGCAGAGGTCTGCCACTACTCCAAGATTGTGCGTCACCAAAATCATTGCCAGACCGCGCTCCTCGCTCAGTTCGCGCAGCAGGTCGAGCACTTCGGCCTGCACGGTGACGTCGAGAGCGGTGGTCGGTTCGTCCGCGACGATGATGTCCGGATCGGATGCGACCGCGCCGCAGATGAGCACACGCTGCGCCATGCCTCCCGATATTTCATGCGGATACATTTTCATGATGCGCTCGGGCTCGTTGATGCCCACGCGTGCCAGCAGCTTGATGAGAATGGCATATGCCTCTGCCTTGGCCATTGGCCGCGACGCGCGCAGCCCGTAGATCAGTTGCGCGCCGACGGTGAAGGACGGATCGAGATTGGACATCGGCTCCTGCGGGATATAGGCGATGCGCCGGCCTCGCGCGGCGCGCATTTTTTGCGGATCGGCCATCAGATCCTCGCTCCCCAGCCATATGCTACCGCCCAGGAGCAGGGCTTCGCGTGGCAGGATGCCGAGACAGGAAAACGCAATCTGGGATTTGCCGGAGCCGGATTCTCCAACCAGGCCATGAATCTCGCCGCGGCGCAGATCGAAATCCACACCATGAACGACTTCACGGACGCTGCCATCGGCCGACATGTAGCCGATGCGCAAAGCCCGGATGCTGAGAATGGCATCGTCCCGGGACTTGGCCGTGGCGGGTCCGTTCCCCTGCACAGCAGCGGCGATGATTTGCCGGCGTTGGCGGGGGGACAGTACCTTGCTGCGGGCCGACGATTGCAGCACGTCGCTCAGTGCATTGCCGAGCAGCACGAAAGCCAGGATGGTGACGCTGATCAGCAGCGATGGCCAGACCACGCCCCAGGGATTGTTGTAGATGCCGCTGAAGGAACGCTGCAGCGTCGTGCCCCATGAGGCCGCTGCAGGGTCGCCCAGGCCGATGAAGGAGACACCGGATTCGATGCCGATGCCCGCTGCCATGATGAAGGAGCTGTGGATGATGATCGGCGCCCGTACCGCCCAGAGCACATGCCGGCCGACAATGCGCAGATCCGACAGGCCGGACACCCGCGCCGCATCGATATAGAGTTCCTTGCGGACGGTAATTACGATCGAGCGGACCAGGCGATAATAAGTCGGCGCCACGATAATGCCGAGCACCACCATCGCGGCGGACAGGTTGGGACCAGTCACCGCATAAAGGGCGATCAGCAGCACCACGCCGGGAAGCGACATAATGGCGTCGGAGACGAAGCTGGCGACGGTCTCGAACGTGCCGCGGTAAAAGCCAGCGACGAGGCCGCTTGTAGCCCCGATGACCGAAGACACGGAAACGATGATCAGCACGGCAATGAGGGTCTGCCGGGTTCCCCAGACGAGGCGGGAATAGATGTCATATCCGGCGCCGTCACCCCCGAGCGGATGCCCAGGCGTGAAAGGTCGGGCATTGGTAGCCGCCAGGTCGGTGACATTGACGTCGTAGAGAGCCAGCACAGGCGCCAGGATGGCGACGACGATGAGGAGCGCGAGATAGGCGCTCCAGATCACGGCCGGCGGGCGACCCAACAATTGCGCCAGCACAGAGCGTCTGCCCGTCGTCAGAGCCGTCATGTCCGATGGTGCGATGATCGGTGAAGTGTCTGCCATCAGGATCGCGCTTTCGGATTGAGCAAGGCCACGCCGATATCGGCGAGCAGATTGGTGGCGAGCACCAGCACGATGGTGATCAGGACCGTCCCCATGACCATAGGGACATCGCTGATCTGGGCCGAAGCGTTGGCCAATTGCCCCATGCCGGGAAGTGCGAAGATGAGTTCGATGAAGACGGCGCCCCCGAGCAGGCCAATCATGGTGAGGCTCAACGCCGTCAGACCGGGCGCCGCGGAATTGCGCAGCACATGCCGGAACAGAATCTGGCGTTCGTCGATGCCGCGGGCCCGCAGCGTGCGGACGAAGTCGCGATCGAGCGTGTCGAGGACAGCAGTCCGGATCTGGGTCGCAACGCCTGCAACACTACCGATGAGAAGGGCCGAAACCGGCAGCACCAAGGACATGAACCAGAGTGTAAGCCCTCGCTGCGGCGGCACATAGCCGGTGGCGGGAAAAGCCCGCCACGCCACCGCAAAGGTAAAGACGAGCACGATGGCGATCACGTATCCCGGCACGGCAGCGCCCAATACCGACAGCCATTGGACGAGCCGATCGACCCAGCCGCCCTTTACCGCTGCGGTGACGCCCAGCAGGACGCTGAGCACCGCCGTCAATCCCAGCGTCATCAAGACGAGCGTCAACGTCACCGGCACGCGGTTCGACAGCGCTTTGCTCACGAACTCGCTGGTATAATACGAGCGGCCCAGATCGCCGGTAACGACGCCGGCGATCCAGTCCCCGTATTGGATGAGCAATGGGCGGTCGAGGCCGAGTTGGGCGACCTTCTGCTGGATACTCTCGGGTGTGGCGCTCAAGCCCAGCACTGATCGCGCAATGCCCGGTCCATTGCCGTACATCAGGGCGAATGTCGCAAAGGTCACAACCAGCACCACACCGATGGAGCGCAACAGGCTCCTGGTCACTGAGGAAATCATCGCTATTGTCCCGCCCTGAGCGTGTGCACTACTGGAAGTCGCGCAGCTTGGGAGTCAAAGCTTCCACATCCGATTGGGTCGGGATGCCGAGCTTTTGCGGGTTATAGGCGTAGGCCGAGCCCATATAGACGAAGGGCGCGAACCAGGCCTGGTCGATGATGTAGCGGTTGATCTCCTGCTGGAGAGCTGCACTTTCGTCGGGTGTCGCGGTGGCAATTCTGGCCCAGCGCGAGTCGATGAACTCGTCGGGCTGGTGCTGCAGGTTCCACCAGCCATCGACAGTGGATTCGACATAGATTTGGAAGGCGGAATCGCCGGCATTGCCGAGCTGCCACAGGACCACCGGGAATTTGCCGCTGAGCAGGTCGGTGATGGCATTGGCGCCTGAAAGCGGGACTTCGGTGACCCGGATGTTGATCAGGCCCAATTGCTGGCGCACATAGGGCAGCAGCGTTTCGAAGTTCTGGCCGGTCATGGTGGGGAATTGGAGATCGAAGCCCTCCGCATAGCCCGCTTCGGCCATGAGCGCCTTGGCCTTTTCGACGTGAAACGGATAGGGGTCTTCGAGCCCCTCGATATAGGCGGCCGTTCCCTTGCGGAACACCTGGGCCGTGGGTTCCGCATTGCCCAGATAGAGATGTTGCGCCATGGCCGCCTTGTCGAAGACCATGTTCATCGCCTGGCGCACCCGTACATCACCAAGGGCCGCCACTTTCGCGCCGGTACGGTCCGAAATAATGAGCCGGGGCGTCTGCCCCTGGAACTGGATCACATCCATTCCGGCGCCTTTGACGGTCTCGACGCTGCCCGCAGCGACGAGGGTGGCGTCGATTTGTCCGGTGGTCAGGGCTGAGACGGCGGCGCCGTCATTGGTGATCACCCGCACGACCAGATTGTCATAGGCGTAATGGGCCGCATTCCAATGATCGGGATTCCTGGTGAACACATATTCCGAGCCGGTCGTCGTAGAGGCCGGGTCGAGCACATATGGACCTGAGCCGACCGGAACGTCCCAATTGCCTGCCTCCAGATAAGAGGCAGGCGCGATATAGGGGCTGCAGATTTTATTGTTCAGGATCGGTTGCGGGTCAGGCCAGGATATGGAGATGGTCTGCGGATCGGTAATTTCGATCGTGATGTCCTTGTAGTCTGCGGCTCGGCCGCTGGTCGCCGCGAACTCGAAGGAGGCCCTTACGGCCTCGGCATTCACCGGGGTGCCGTCGCTGAATTTGAGGCCCTCGCGGAGCTTGGCGGTGAAAGTCCGATTTTCATTGGTGATTTCCCAGGAGGCGGCAATATCCGGCTCCAGACCACCAACGGAATCACATTTTACAAGGTTGTCCCAGACCGCCTCTGCGGCCCAATTCTGGTAACCCGGCTGGTCGCTGGGATTCCAGCCATACATATCCAGGGTGGAGCCAAGGGTGAGCAATTCCTTAGCCGAGGCGACGCTGGCGCCAAGGCCGGTTGCAAGGGTTGTGCCGGCCATGGCTGCGGCCAGAATGAAGCGCGAAACTCGACGACGTCGTGATGGTTTGGACATGTTTCCTCCCTAGTCCTTGGTTGCTATATACAACGTTGTACATGATTACTGTCAAGCTAGCTTCTATCGGCATACGCGCCAGAGCCGGATTGCGCCAAAGCGCGTGGATTACGTTTGACGTTGTGGCCGAAGATGCTAGGAAACGATGATCCAAAACGAGGAAGAATTCCGCCGTGGTCACTCGAAAACGCAGCAGCGGCGCCACCTTGCACGATGTAGCGCGGGACGCGGGCGTGTCGTTCTCCGCCGTCTCCAAGGCCCTGCGCAACGTCTATGGCGTGAGCGAGGCGATGCGGCTGCGGGTTCAGGCTTCCGCTGAGAAGTTGGGCTACAGGCCGCATGCCGCGGCACGGGGGATGCGGGGTAAAACCTATACGCTGGGCATCTTGGTGTCGGACCTGCACAATTCGTTCTTCTCGGAGATTTTTGCGGGGGTCGCAGAAGTAGCCGGCCGTGCCCGGTACCAGGCAATGCTGGGGGTGGGCTCCGCCAAGCCGGTCACCGAGAATGCGGTGATCGATGCGATGATCGACCGGCAAATGGACGGCCTGCTGCTCGTGGCGCCAAGCATGTCGCCCGCCGACTTGCAGGTGGTCGCCGAAGAGATACCCACCGTGCTGATCGGCGTGCACCTGCCGACTTCGACAACATTTGACACGGTGAACAATGACGATGAGCTCGGCGCGCGCCTGATCGTCCGTCATCTGCACGAACAGGGCTTTTCCAACGTTGCATTTCTGACCCTGGATGCATTGCCCGAGGCCCAAGGTACGACGCTGGAATTTCGCGAACGCGGCTATCGGGACGAGATGCAGCGCCTGGGCCTGGGCGGGCACGTACAAGTCGTTGGCGCTTCAATGGAGTCCGGGGACATTCGAAGCACGGCCCTTAGACTGCTGACCAGCAAACGGCGGCCGCAAGCCGTGTTCTGCTGGACGGACTACGTGGCCTTCGAGGTAATCGGTGTGGCGCATGAATTGGGCCTGCGCGTTCCCGACGAGCTGGCCGTCATTGGCTATGACAACACGCCCTATTGCGCCCTGCCGCAGCACTCGCTGACCAGTGTGGATCAGTCCGGGCGCCTGCTCGGCCAAAAAGCCACACAGCTTCTATTGGATCGCATCAGCGGCCGCAGCGAGCCGGAGCATTTCGTCGTTACGCCCACTCTTGTGGCGCGCGACAGCACCGTGGGAGCGCGCCAACTGTTACGGACCGGTCTGTAGGACTAGACCATCTGCTTGCGTGCAATACATGCCCCCGTTTGTCCGTCACGACAACGCGCGCAAGGCACCGGCGACTACGGAAAAGGCCGGCGAGTTCTGACGTTTGCTGGGATAGTAGAGATAATAGCCGGCGAACATTGGCGACCAATCATCCAGAACCTGGATCAGTCGGCCGGATGCAATGTGATGCTGGACCAGACTTTCGGGGACATAGGCCAGGCCCAGGCCACTGAGGGTGGCGTCAATCATGGCAATGGATGAGTTGAAGGTCAGCTGGCCGTCCACGCGGACGCGCAACTCGCGGCCATCCTTGGAAAATTCCCACGCATAAAGCCCTCCCGATCGCAACTGGCGGTGATTGATGCAGTCATGCGCCACCAGGTCTTGCGGCGTTTGCGGGGTGGGGTAACGCGAAAAGTAGCTCGGTGACGCCACGGCCACCAGGCGCCAATCCGGCCCGATGCGCACGGCAATCATGTCCTTGTCGAGGCTCTCCCCCAGCCGAACCCCGGCATCGAACCGCTCCTCCACGATATTGGTAAAGCCATTGTCGATATTAAGCTCGACCTTGATCTCTGGATAATCAAGCAGAATCGGTTTCAGCTTGGGCCAGACGATCCAATCCAGCGCATGGTCCGACAAGGAGATCCGCACCGTTCCGGATGGGCGCGATTGCGACGCCATCAGTGCGCTTATCTCGCTTTCGATATCGCTGAAATGGGGCACCAGCGTGCGCAGCAGCCGCTCTCCCGCTTCGGTGGGCGACACGTTTCGCGTCGTGCGCGACAGCAGGCGCAATCCCAGCCGGGCCTCCAGCTGCTTGATGGCGTGGCTGAGGTTTGACTGTGACGTGCCCAGCTTGGCCGCGGCCTTTGTGAAGCTGCGCTCCTGCGCCACTTCCATGAACCACAGCATTTCGTTGATGTCCTGACGCCGCATGAGGCTTCCTCGCATTCATATGCCTTATCGATAAGTCCATGCGAATTTGAGGTACTAATCAATTTTTCATCAGGTGACTACGTTAGCGCCATGGTCGGCAGTGCTGGGATCGTTTGGTCCGGCGTGCCGATGGCTGCGCTTGAGCACGCTCGCGTGCTGGAAAGGACATCCTGCAATGACTGCGACTTTTGCCCCCGCCGGCACCGGCAACCAGAGCGGCACCACCGTCTGGAGCGCCATTCTTTGCATGTCGCTGCTGACCTTCGTGCTGATTGCCTCGGAATTCATGCCGGTGAGCCTGCTCACCCCCATTGCGCAGGATCTGGGCACGAGTGAAGGCCAGGCGGGCCAGGCTATCGCGATCTCGGGCCTGTTCGCCATAATCACCAGCCTGTTCGGCAATGCGCTCCTGTCCCGGATGGACCGGCGAAATGTCGTGCTGCTTTACACGGGCATCCTGATCGTGTCGGGCCTATGTGTCGCGCTCGCACCCAATTATGCCGTGTTCATGATCGGTCGAGCCTTGGTCGGCGTTGCCATTGGCGGGTTTTGGTCGCTGTCCACCTCCATCCTGGCGCGCCTGGCAACGGCCGAAGACCTGCCCAAGGCCATGGCTATGCTGCAGGGAGGTACCGCGCTGGCGGCCGTCATCGCGGCGCCGCTGGGGAGTTTTCTGGGCGGGCTGATCGGCTGGCGCGGCGCTTTCCTCACCGTGGTGCCGGTGGGCCTGGCGGGGCTGGCCTGGCAATATCTGGCCATTCCGCATATGCCGCCGCAACGGCTCGTCTCGGCCCGCGCCATGCTCGGGCTGTTCCGCAAACCGATAGTGGCCATGGGCATGGCGGCCACTACGCTTGCCTTCATGGGTCAGTTTGCGCTGTCCACCTATCTGCGCCCCTATCTGGAAAACGTCACTGGCCTCGATATCAATGCCCTTTCGCTCGTCCTGCTCGGCGTGGGACTGGGTGGACTGGCCGGCACCTCGATCATCGGTTTCGTGCTGCGTACCCATCTTCGGGCGGTGGTGATCGGGTTTCCCATCATCATGGCGGCATTGGCCGTGCTGCTGCTCCTCTCCGGGCATGTGGCTATGGCCGTTGCGGCAATCCTGCTGCTGTGGGGCCTGTTCAGCACGCCGATCCCGGTGGCCTGGGGCACCTGGATGACGCGGGTCATTCCCGGTGATCTGGAAGCCGGCGGCGGGCTGCAGGTGGCGCTGATCCAGCTGGCTATCACCCTGGGCGCCTTCGCCGGGGGGCTGCTCTATGACACGACCGGCTGGCAGAGCACCTTCATTTTCGCAGCAGCGCTTTTGTGTGCCTCGGCGTTGCTCGCTCTGATTACAACGCGCCGGCCGGTCCACGCCCAGCCAGTTCACGCCTGACCAACCGGCCCTCTCGGGCACCCGGGGGCGGGGCCCCCGAACCATCGCATTGCAACATGCCAACGATGGCAAGGCCGTCGATTGGCTGGAACACATCACCGGCGCCGATTAGGGCGCGTAACAAGGAGACTAACCATGATCAAGGACAAGGTCGTCATCATCACCGGCGCATCGTCGGGCATTGGTGAAGCAACGGCAAGGCTACTGGCTAGCAAGGGCGCCAAGGTCGTGCTCGGTGCACGCCGCACGGACAAGTTGAAGCAGATTGCCGACGATATCGCGGCAGCGGGCGGCGAAGCCGCCTATCAGGAACTCGACGTCACCCGCCAATCGGACAATGACGCCATCGTGGCGCTGGCCAAATCTACCTTCGGCCGGCTCGACGTCAGCTTCCTCAATGCGGGGCTGATGCCCAATTCCATGCTGTCGGCGCTGCGCACGGATGACTGGCACCAGATGGTCGATGTCAACATCAAGGGCGTGCTCAATGGCGTCGCCGCCGTGTTGCCCACTTTCTCGGCCCAAAAATCGGGGCATGTCATCGCCACCTCGTCGGTCGCCGGCCTCAAGGCCTATCCGGGCGGCGCCGTCTATGGCGGCACCAAATGGTTCCTGCGCGACTTCATGGAAGTGCTGCGCATGGAATCGGCCATGGAAGGCAGCAATATCCGGACCGCAACGATCTATCCCGCGGCGATCAATACCGAACTGCTCACCACCATCGCCGATGCCGGCGCGGCCGAGGCGATGCAGGGCATCTATGACAAATACGGCATCGCGCCGGATCGCATTGCCGACGTGGTGGCCTTTGCCATCGACGCACCCGAGGACACCAATATCAACGAATTCACGGTCGGACCGGCCAGCCAGCCCTGGTAAACCTGGCCAACAAGCGAGCGAAAGAGCAAGGACACCCCATGGCACTGCGTCTTAAAATGCTGGCGGCAACAGCGCTGGCATCCAGCTTGATGCTGGCCAATGCGGCCTACGCCCAAAGCGTTAATGCCGGCGATCGGGCCCCCTCAACGGACCGCCCTTTCACCAGCGAGGCTATTGCCGAATTCGACACGCCCTGGGCCCTGGCATTCCTGCCGGATGGGCGGATGCTCGTCACCGAAAAGCCCGGTCGGGCTTTCCTGGTAGCGCAGGACGGCCAGAAGCTGGAAATCGGCAATGTCCCCGAAGTTCTGGCCGCCGGGCAGAATGGCCTGCTCGATATCGCCGTCGCCCCAGACTTTGCCGACAGTAGCCAAGTCTATTTCACCTATGTCGCTCCCGGCAACGGTGGCGCCCTGACGCTGAGCCGCGCCAATCTGACTATCGAGGATGATGCCGTCGGTTTCGCAGACCCGCAGGTGCTCTGGCAGCAGGCACCGGCAGGCGGCGGTGGCCAGCCTGGCGGCATTATCGCCTTCGATCCGGATGGCGAGCATCTGTTCCTGTCGGTCGGCGACCGCATGGAGCCTGCCAGCGCGCAGGATCCTGATCAGGCCCGCGGCAAAGTGCTCCGCCTCAATCTCGATGGCGGCACGCCGCGGGACAATCCGCTCTTTGCCGAAGGCGGGGTGCGGGCGCAAACCTGGTCCACCGGCCATCGCAATCCCTATGGCCTGGCGTTCGACGCTACCGGCAATCTTTGGCTGCACGAAATGGGACCGCGTGGCGGCGACGAGCTGAATTTGATCGAGCAGGGCCAGAATTACGGCTGGCCCATCGTCTCCAATGGCAACGAGTATGGCGGCGAACCCATTCCCGATCATGACACCAGGCCCGAATTTGCCGCCCCCGCGGTCTATTGGACCCCGGTGATCGCGCCGGCCGGCCTGGCCTTCTATGAAGGCACGATGTTCCCGCAATGGCAGGGTTCGGCTCTGATCGGCGGCCTTGCCGTCCGCTCGCTCGTCCGCGTGGGTTTTGATGGCTCGGCGGCGGACGAAGTCGACCGCTGGGACATGGGCGCGCGCATTCGCGATGTCGCCGTGGCGCCCGATGGCGCGGTCTGGATCATTGAGGATAGCGGGCAGGGCCACCTATCGCGGCTGACGCCGCTGGCTCGGTAGCGCAAACCTTTACTGGAGACAGATCGATGCAATTTTCACGGGATAGCCTGAGGACGATCCTGGTTGCCGGAGCCTTGTCCGTTCTGGCACCACTTCCCTCCCATGCCCAGACTGCAGGCGGCGTCGTCGGCACGATCGTCCGGTTTTCCAACGGCGCCAACCAGGTGGACGTGACTATTGGCGAGGACAATCCCACCGTCAGGGATTTCCTATCGCGCCTGCCGCTCACCATGCCGCTCGAAGAATATGCCGGCCGAGAGAAGATCGGCTATTTCGAGCCCAAGTTGGCAATCCAGGGTTCTCCCGGCTCCGATCCCGAAGACGGCGATCTCATCTATTTCGTGCCCTGGGGCAATTTCGGCTTCTATTACAATGCCAGCGGCATCGGCTATTCCGACCAGACCATCCATCTGGGCACCTACAATGCCACGCGCGAAGAGCTCTCGCGGCTGGAGGGCGCCGTCACCATAGCGATCGCGCGTTAGCCGCGGCCCAAACAGGGTGTTGAATACAGTGATGGGGTGAACGGCTTGGGTCGTTCACCCCATCACTGTTGGAGGGAGCCCCGACCTAGCACCCCACGAGGGAAGGGCGGTAGACCGGAACTCTCGAAAGCATCAGGCGCTCAGGTGTTCGTCGAAGAAGGACTGCAGCTTGTCGAAGGGAATGACATCCACCCGATCGTAGAGATCGACGTGATTGGCTCCCTCGACGATCAGCAACTCCTTCGGCTCGGCTGCCGCCGCATAGGCGTCCTGGCTAAAATACAGCGAATGGGCCTCGGATCCGGCGATCAGCAGCATCGGGCGTGGCGAGATTTCCGCGACATAGCTCAGCAGCGGCATATTCATGAAGGACAGTGCATTGGTCACGGTCCAGCCGGCATTGGAATTGACCGAGCGTTCATGATAGCCGCGCGGCGTCTTGTAATAGTCGAAGTACATCTGCACCACCGGATCGGTCACCCCGTCCAGCGTGTCGGGCAGCCCGCCAGCCAGCGCCGTAGTGCCGCTTTCGGCATCGGCCCAGCGTTGCTCGCTCATCTGGGTCATGGCTTGCAGGCGCTGCTCGGGGGTGAGCGCATCGTAATAGCCCCGCGCCATGACGCGTGACATATCGTACATGCTCGTGGTGGCGACTGCCTTGACGCGCTTGTCGGCGGCAACGGCATTCAATCCCATTCCGGCAAAGCCGCAAATGCCGATCACCCCGATACGCCCGCGATCCACCGAGGCCTGCAGGCCAAGACAATCGATAGCGGCGCTGAAATCCTCGGTATTGATGTCTGGGGAGGCGACGCTGCGCACTTCCCCGCCACTTTCACCGACAAAGGACGGATCGAAGGCCAGCGTCACAAAGCCGCGCTCGGCCATGATCTGGGCGTAGAGACCGGCAGACTGTTCCTTGACGGCGCCGAACGGGCCGGCGATGGCCAGGGCCGGCAGCACGGCGTCACCACGATTGGCAGGCGTATAGAGGTCGCCGACTAGGGGTATGCCATAGCGGTTGGTAAACGTGACCTTCTGGTGATCGACGGCATCGCTCTTGGGGAACACCTTGTCCCACTCATCCGCCTGCGCAAAGGCAGGTGTCCCGATCACCGAAGCCACGCCCAGTGCTCCGGCGCCTATGCCGGCAAACTTGAGCAGGTTGCGCCGATTGGCGTCGGGCGCGTCGGGGTGGCTAGGGTTAGTCTCACTAGCGTGCTGATCATTCATGCCGGTCTCCTTGCGATTGGTTTCACCGCAAAGGTAGTGACCGTAGCGCAGGGTGATTAGATCACCGATTTCGCAAGTACCTATCGACCTCATTCATAAGTGGCATCCTGCCGCCGGCGCTTTTTGCTGATAGCGAGCAGCCCCACGCCGATGGCGATGCTCATCAGCGGCATCATCAGGCCAAGTGGCGCGATCAGACTGGGGGATGGCGGCGCTGAAGACCGTCATGCGATTGTCCGCAATTGGCTTGAGTTTACCTGTGGCTCGCGGCGGATGAAAGTTGCCCCGCCGATCCATTTGCGAGCGCCCGCGCTACACCCCTCAGTTCCGCCAATCCCTTTAGTCGGCCAATCAGCGGATAGCCCGGCTGCCCGCCACGGTTCAGGTCGTCGAGAATGTCCTGGCCATGATCGGGCCGCATCGGGATTATCGCGTCGGAGCGTCCGGCGGCCTTGCGCCGCGCTTCCTCGTCGACAATGGCTCTGATCAGCGCGATCATATCGACGCTGCCGTCCAGATGCTCGCTTTCATAGAAGGAGCCGCCCACGCCGTCGCCTTCCAGCTGCACATTGCGCAGATGCAGGAAATGCACGCGGTCGCCCAGGCGTCGCATGATGCCGGCGAGATCGTTATCCGGCCGCGCCCCGAGCGCGCCGGAACACAGGGTCATACCGTTTGCCGCATCCGGCAGATGGTCGAGCATGGCGCGATAGTCGGCTTCGGTCGACATGATGCGCGGCAGGCCCATCAGGGAAAACGGGGGATCGTCCGGATGGCAGCAGAGGCGTATGCCGAGCCCGGCCGCAACCGGCACCACTTCTTCGAGAAAATCGAACAAATGCCGGCGCAATCGCTCGCTCGATATGTCGCCATACCGCGCCAGATGTTCCTGCACGGTGCCGACCGACAATCGGTCAGCGGCTCCGGGCAATCCCGCCAGCACGCTTGCTGCCAGCTTTTGTTTGTCGGCGTCGCTCATGCGCTTGAAGCGTGCCGTGGCTTCGGCTGAGACAGCTTGCGAAACGCTCTCGGCCGCGCCTTTGCGCTGCAAGAGGTGAATATCGAAAGCCGCGAAGTCGATCGCGTCGAACCGCATGCAGGTGCCGCCATGCGGCAGGCGCCAGGCCAGGTCGGTTCGGGTCCAGTCGATGACCGGCATGAAATTGTAGCAGATCGTAGAAATGCCGGCTGCTGCCAGGTTTGCGAGGCTCAGTTTGTAATTGGCGATGTGCTCGCGCCAGGCGCCGGTCTGCCGTTTGATGTCCTCCGAAACCGGCAGGCTTTCCACGACAAGCCAGACGAGGCCCGAAGCGCGGCCGTCGCGTGTCGTGCTTATCTGAGCCTGGCGTTTGGCGATCTCGCTTGCGGGCCAGACTGCGCCGTCGGGGATATGGTGTAAGGCAGAGACGATACCGGTGGCACCCGTCTGCATGATGTCGGAAATGGTGGTGACGTCGGACGGGCCGAACCAGCGCCAGGTTTCGATCATGCCTGGCGCTCGATGGCAGCGCCATCGGCGCCGAACAGGTGCCAATGGTTTTCGCGCGGAGCCAAATAGAGCACGTCGCCGCGCTTGGCCAGGCTCTGCCCGGCCTCGTGCACCAGGATCGGCACCTCGCCCGCCAGGGTGCAGTGCAAATAGCTATTGGCGCCATATTGCTCGGCGACCCCGACCGTGACCGGCCAGCCACCGGCATCGCGGGACACCACGAAATCTTCGGGCCGGATTCCCAGCGTTGCCGGAGCGCTGGCCAGCGGCTGTGCCAGGGCACCCGGCAGGGTCAGCGGCGGCAAGCCCGGCGCTTCGAACACCACCTGCCCGGCGGAGGCGGCGGAGGCCTTGCCCTCGACGAAATTCATGCGCGGCGAACCGATGAAGCCCGCGACAAACAGATTGCGCGGATGGTTGTAGAGTTCGAGCGGCGCGCCGACCTGTTCGATAATGCCCTTGCGCAGCACGACAATCTTATCGGCCATGGTCATGGCCTCGATCTGATCGTGCGTCACATAGATCATCGTATTGCCCAGCCGCTCATGCAGCTTGGTAATCTCGACCCGCATCAGCACGCGCAGTTCGGCGTCGAGGTTGGACAGCGGCTCGTCGAACAGGAATATCTTGGGGTCGCGGGTGATGGCCCGGCCGATGGCGACGCGCTGGCGTTGTCCGCCCGACAATTGCTTTGGCCGCCGTTCCAGCAATTGCTCGATTTGCAGCAGACGGGCGGCATCGGAGACGCGGCGGTTGATTTCGGCCTTGTCCATGCGGATGTTCTCGAGCCCGAAGCTGAGATTTTCCCGTACCGTCATGTGAGGATAAAGCGCATAGGACTGAAACACCATGGCCACGCCGCGGTCGGCGGCGGGTACATCGACAACGCTGGCATTGTCGATGCGGATGTCGCCATCCGAGACGTCTTCGAGTCCCGCAATCAGCCGGAGCAGGGTGGATTTTCCGCAGCCCGAGGGACCAACGAAAACGACGAACTCGCCATCCATGATCTCGAGATCAACGCCGGGAATGACTTCAACGGCACCGAAGGATTTCTTGACATTTTGCAGCGTGAGATTGGCCATCAATATGGTCCTTACTTGATACCGGTCGAGGCAATGCCGCTGGTAATGTAGCGTTGCAGGAAGATGAAGGCGAAGGCGAGCGGCAGGGCCGTCAGCGTCGTCATCGCCAACAGGATTTCGTAGCGCACACCATATTCGGTCTGAAACGAGGCCAGGGCCAGTTGCAGCGTGTAGGACTCGCGCCGGGTCAGCACGACCAGTGGCAACAGGAAGTCGTTCCAGCGCGACAAGATTGAGAAGATCGCGACCACGGCCAAAGCCGGCGAGGACAGTGGCAGGATGATGCGCCAGAAAATACGCCATTCGCTGGCGTGATCCATGCGCGCCGCCTCGATCAATTCATCCGGAATGGTCAGCATATATTGTCGCAACAGGAAGACGCCGGTCGGCGTGGCCACAGTCGGCAGGATGACGCCCCAGAGATTTCCGACCAGCCCAAGCTGGGCAACGATCATATAGGTGGGGACCAGCACCACTGTTGCCGGGATCATCAGGGTGGCAAGGATCGAGACCAGCGCGACATTGGAGCCGCGGAAGCGGTATTTGGACAGCGCAAAGGCCGCCATGGAATTCATCACCAGCGTGATGATGGTTGCCACCACCGTGATGAAGAGACTGTTGAACAAATAGCGCCACATCTGCCCGCCGGAACTGCTTAGCAGATTGGTGTAATTCTCGGTGGCAAGGTGCAATTGCCGGACTGGCGTCGCATTGCCCACCGGCACCACGATCCGCTCCTGCGGATTGGCGGGATCGATCATCTGCGCCTGGATGCCGACCCGGCGCAATTGCGCCAGCTGACGGGTCTGGCCATCCTCGCCCACCACGTCAAACAAGGGCAGGGGTTCGTCGTGGCCGTCCACCACTACCGTCTGGGCCGCATAGGGCAGCAGCGTCGGCGGAAATTCGGTGAGGTTTGCCGGGGTCTTCAGCGACGAAATGGCCACCCACAGCACTGGCGTAAACATCACCAGCAGCCCGAGGAACAGGTAGAGATAGGTCAGCCAGTCGGTCCAATCGAGCCGCTTGCGGCCGCGCCGGCGCGTGGCGAATTCAACGATCGACACTGTCGGTTTGGCTTGGCTGAGATCAGTCATTATTGCCACCTCGCGAAATGCGCATCTGGATACCGGTGAAAATCAGGAGCGCCAGCCCCAGGAACAGCGACGCGGCAGCGGCCAGGCCGAAATTGCGGGGCTGAGTGGCGAAGCCGACTTCGTAAATGTACTGGACCATCAGCATGGTGGCCGAGCCGGGGCCACCACCGGTCAGCACATAGAGCTCGTCGAAAGTCTGCACCGAGCGGATCACCGCCAGGATGAAAACCACCAGCATGACGGGCTTGAGCAGCGGCAGCGTGATCCGGGTGAACACCCGCCACGGGGAGGCAGAGTCCATCTTGGCCGCCTCGTAGACATCGCGTGGAATGGCCTGCAGCCCGGCCAGCAGGATGATCGTGTAAAAGCCCATATGGGCCCAGACGGTCACGAAGACCGACCAGAAGAACGCCGTATTGGGGAAGATCAGCCAATTGACCGGCGTCAGGCCGGCCGCCGAGATCAGCCCGTTGAGCGCCCCGTCGCGCTGCAGAATCCACTGCCAGGTCAGTGCCACCACAACGGGGGAGAGCATGACGGGGAAAAAGAAAATGCCGCGGAAGAAACCTCGGCCGACAATGTCGCGGTTCAGGCAGATCGCGGTCAGCAGGGCGACGGCAATCATGCAGATCACCTGCACCGGCACGAACACCATCGTATTGCCCAATGCCCGCCAGAACAGATCGCGCGAGCAGGTGGAGGGATCGAGATAATTGCCGCAATCGAGCAGGCTCTGGTAATTGGCGCCGCCGACAAAAGGACGATCCCAGGGGAACAGCCGGTCGCTGCCGCTCACCGAATAGAAGATGTTGATGAAGACCGGCAGCAGGGCGAACAGCACGACGGCAACCAGGTTGGGCAGCAGGAAGACCCACGGCATCCGCTTGATGCCGACCCCTCGCTGAATGCCTGACATTGCCGGCTCAATGAGGCGCGCCGGCAGTGACAGGATCGCGCCAGCGGCCGAGGCGAGTTGAACCCTTGCGCTCATGAGACTGTTCCTTGAATTGGATGGATAAGGCCGCCCCGCACAGAACGGGGCGGCCGCTGCGATCAGGGCTGTCCGCCGGCCGCTTGAATGGCGAGATTGACGTCTTCCTTGATGCGTTCCATCGCGGCATCCACCGTCAGCTCATTGTTGAGCACCTGGCTGATGCGGGTGGTCAGCGCGTTCATCATCGCCCGCTGATAGCGCCAGCCCTGGAAGCGGTAGGCCGCGGCATCCATCTTCGGAATCTGGTTGATGAATGTGGCCAGCGCCTCCGAGGTGCGGGCCGAGGCCGTTGGATATTCCACCCCATTGGCGATTTGCGAGGCCGCGGACGGAATCTCGACTTCAGTTGAGATATAGTGATCGAGATTTTCCGGTTGGGCAAAAAAGTTGATCAGTTTCCCGGCAATCTCGGCATTCTGAGTGTGGGAGAACACGGTCATGGCGCCGCCGCCTGGCATGACGGTGCATGACGATGGCCCGCAGGGCGCCGGAACCACGGCCCAGTCGAACAGATCGCCGACTTCGCTATCCATCTGCGCCAGCGTCCAGGAGCCGCCGAAATAGAGGACGGTGTTGGCATTGAGGAAATCGGAAAACAGCTCGCGATGGGTCGCGCCGCCGACGGCGCCCCAGAGGTCCATCGGCATGGTGCCGTCCTGGTGCCAGGTGACGAATTGCTCGATGGCGGCACGCAGGCCATCGTCGACCACGGGGTGCCCCGCCTCATCGACCAATTGCGCGCCATAGCTGATGGCAAGGCTGGCAAAGCGGTGGCCTGAACGGTCCATTTCCATGGCAAATTCGGTATTGGTGGCTTGCGCCACTTGCCGCGTTGCCTCCGCCCATTCCTGCCAGGTTGCGCCCTCGGCGGGAACCGGCACGCCAGCCTGCTCGAACAGGGTCAGATTCACATAGGCGCCGTTGACGGTGAGCGTCGTCGGCATGCCGTAAATGGCCGTGCTCGCCGCATCGCCGCCGCGCAGCCATTGCAACGTCTGGCCCCATTCCTGCTCGAAATAGGCCGCGTCAACATAGGGTGTGATGTCCTGATAGAAGCGGCTCAGCCCACCCAGATCGGTGATGATGGCGATGTCCGGCCCTTCGCCGGCTTCCAGTTGCACCGGCAAGCTTTCTACCAGGGTTTGGTAGCTCACTTCCTCCACATTGACGGTGACGCCGGGATTTTCGGCTTCGAAGGTTTTCGCCATTTCGGCGAAGATTTTGCCCCCGCTGCCGGTATCCCCGGCCCAAACAGTGATCTGCTGCCCGTAGGCCAGGCTAATCGGCGCGGCGGCAATTACCAAAGCCAGCGCGGTCGTGGTCCTCAATCCAGTGCGTTTCAATTCCAGTTCCTCCTCCAGGAATGCGCTGCGTTTGAAACAGCCGCTGAGCCCAAGCTTGTTTTGGTAAGACCACAATGTCAAGCCTTCTGGTATGACCAGATTGGATGGCGGCATGATGCAGACCGAAGATTTCCAGCATTTCTGCGCGATAATTACGCAAAAAGGCAACAATATCGGTCTATCTGGTCAGCCATTGGTGCTTGACAGGAAAACGGAATGCCTGTCTGGTTCGACCAATTAATGAGCCTGCACTGGCTCGCCAGTAGTGGAGGAAATGCCTGAAATGGTTAGATTTGCGGTCGTCGGCATCGACCACGGACATATTTTTGATCATGCCAAGGGGCTGATCAAGGCCGGCGCCGAGTTTGTCGGCTATTGCCCCCAAACCTCGATTCCAAGCCTGGTCGAGAGCTTTGCGCAAGCCTATCCGGAAGTTCCCCAGATCGATCGAGAAACGCTGTTTGCCGATTCCAGCATTGACGTGATCTGCATTGCCGCCATTCCGAAAGACCGTGCGGGCCTGGCGATCCAGGCCATGCGTGCGGGCAAGGATGTCATGGTCGATAAGCCCGGCCTTACCACCTACGCCCAGCTCGAGGCGGTGCAGCAGGCCGTGAGCGAAACCGGGCGCATCTTCTCGATCTGCTTCACCGAGCGGCATAGCGTTCGCTCGGCAGTCAAGGCTGGCAAGCTGGTCGCGGAGGGCGCCATCGGCAGGGTCATCCAGACCTTGGGCACCGGGCCGCATCGCCTGGGCAATTCCCGGCCCGACTGGTTTTGGCAACGTGACGCATTCGGCGGCATCATCGTAGATATCGCCTCCCACCAGATCGATCAGTTCCTGTTCTACACCGGCTCCGACACTGCGGAGGTCGTCACGTCCCAGGTCGCCAATTTCGCCAATCCGCAGGCGCCCGAATTCGAGGATTTCGGCGATCTGCTGCTGCGCAGCGACAAGGCTTCCGGCTATGTCCGTGTCGATTGGTTCACCCCGGATGGCCTTCCGACCTGGGGCGATGGCCGGCTGACCATATTGGGCACCGAGGGCTATATCGAGCTGCGCAAATATGTCGATATCGCTGGCCGCGACGGCAAGGACCACCTTTTCCTCGTCAACAAGCATGGCGTAGAACATATCGATTGCTCCAACGAAGAACTCGACTACTTCGCCAGCTTTGCCGCCGATGTGCGCGACCGCACCGCGACCGCAATGTCCCAGCAACATGTCTACGAGGTCTGCCGGCTGTCCCTCGATGCGCAGAGCCGAGCCGTCAACATTTCTTCCCAGCCTAAAGGATAGATCCCATGACCCGGAAACTGCGCGTCGGCCTGATTGGCGCCGGCATCGCCCAGCGGCACTTGGCCGGCTACAACTGGAACAAGGACCTGTTCGAGGTTCCCGTGCTCTGCTCCCTCGATGAGGACCGCGGCCGCCAGGCCGTCGCTGAATTCGGCGTCGGCGAATATACCAGCGACGTCGAAACCCTGTTCGCTCGCGACGATCTCGATGTCATCGATATCTGCACGCCGCCCGATTCCCATTTCGCGCTCTCAAAACGCGCCATCGAGGCGGGCAAGCACGTCATCTGCGAAAAGCCGCTTTTCGGCTCGATCGCCGATGTCGACGCGATGAGCGAAATCGTCGGCAAGACCGATCGGAAATTCATGCCCATCTTCCAGTATCGCTACGGTACCGGGTTGCAGAAACTCAAGCGGCTGATTGAACTGGGTCTGGCCGGCCGGCCGTTCCTCACCACGGTCGAGACACATTGGTGGCGTGGTCCGGCCTATTACGAAGTGCCGTGGCGCGGCAAATGGGCCAGCGAACTGGGCGGGGGGCTATTGGGCCACGCCATCCACGCCCATGACATGCTCAACTATGTCCACGGCGCCTGCGCCGAGATTTTCGCCCATGGCGCGACCCTGGTGAACAAGATCGAGGTCGAGGACACCATGACCCTCTCGGTCAAGATGGCCAACGGCTCGCTCGCTGCCCTGTCCATGACTTTGGGGTCGCGCAAGGAAATCTCCCGCCTGCGCTTCTGCTTCAGCGACATGGTGGCCGAGAGTATTCTGGAGCCCTATACCATGGGCCGTGACCCATGGACCTTCATCGCCGGCACACCGGAGCACCAGGCCAGGATCGATGCAGCGCTCGCTGACCACCAGGTCACCGAGGATGGCTATACCAGGCAGTTCGAGCTGTTCCATCAAGCGGTGATGACCGGCGGGGAGCCGCCCGTGACCCTGGAAGATGCGCGCAATTCGCTTGCTTTGGTGACCGCCGCGTATCATTCCCAGAGAACGGGCCAGCCGTCACAATTGCCAATCACGCCAGCGCATCCGCTTTATGGCTCCTGGCTCCCTTGATCGGCGGGCCGACGGCTGGGAGGTCAAAGATGCAAAAGGACCGGAGCTACCCGCGGCTGCAGGGCAATCAACGGCTGTATCAGGTCGTTGCGCGCCAGATCGCCAAGCTGATCGAGCAGAACGCTGCCGACAAATCCTGGCGCATGCCATCCGAGCGGGAACTGGCCGAAGAACTCTCGGTCAGCCGCCCGGTGGTCCGCGAGGCGGTGATCGCGCTGGAAATGCGCGGCATCGTCGAAGTGCGCGGCCGGGCCGGGATCATGGTCCTACCCAGCAGGCTGTCGCAGGTGAACTTCGACCTCTCCGTAAGCGACATCGGGCCCGGACCGTTCGAGCTGCTGGAGGCGCGTCTCGCCATCGAATCGAGCGCGGCGGCACTCGCTGCCGAGCGGGCGACCAATTATGATATCCTGGTGCTTGAGGAATGCATCGCCCAGATGGAGCAGGAAACCGAAGTGGTCCTGCTGCAGGAAAAGGGCGATCGGGACTTCCACATGACGATTGCCAGGATGACCAACAATGCCATCATCGTCTCGATGATCGAGGCCCTATGGGCGCAGCGCGATGAATCATTGATGTGGAAGAAGCTGCACGAGCACATCCACGCCGAAAGCGTGCGCCCGCTCTGGATTGGTGATCATCACGCGATCCTTTCGGCCCTGCGCATGCGCCATCCCGACGCCGCCTATAAGGCGATGGCGCGCCATATCCGCAACGTCACCAATGAACTGCTCGAAGCAGACGAACGCGGCCGCGTGGTCACGGAGTAGGGGCTGACCAAGCGATCAGGTTGCCGTGGTCGGCGCAACGATCGGGAGACTGGCATTATAAAGGCGGCGCGATGCTGCGATTGCTTTGCTGATGCTGTGACAGCATGGCAACGAAGGCGATGACCTTGGGCGGCCGGAAGCGCGCCGCCGGATAGACCGCATATATGCCGCCGGCCGGCAAATCCCAGGCCGGCAGGAGTTGGACCAGCCTATTGGCTTGCAAATGGTCCGCGGCCAGAAAGTCCGGCAAGACTGATATGCCCCCGCCGGCCAGAGTGGCGGCCATGGCGGCTGGCGTGGAATTGGTCAGGATGCTCTGGCGGAGCCTGACCGTTGTGGGGTCGAAGTCATTCTTGGTGAAGCGCCAGACCAATGGCTCCTTGAGGGAGGCATTGGCAATGAAGGGCAGGCTGACCAGATCCTCCGGTATGATTGCAGTCCCCGCCTGCGGCAATTCGGGCGAAGCCACCAGCAATTGCCGGAACGAACCGATACGCCGGGCCTGATAACTGGAATCGTCCAGCCAGCCGACGCGGATGGATAGATCGAAATGATCGGCAATGAGATCGACCTTGGTATCGGAAAGCCGTAATTCGACATTACAGGCCGGATATTTCCGGGTGAACGCGGCGATGAGCGGGGCAATCGTTGCTGCGCCGTAATCGCTCGGCGCCGCTATGCGCAGGGTCCCGGTGGGCTCAGAATTGATCTGCGCGATCTCGCTGATGGCGTCTTCCACCGCGCCGAAGATCATCACGCATCGAGCGTGTAGCAGCCGTCCGGCCTCAGTTGGTTCGACCCGTCGGGTGGTCCTGACCAGCAGGCTGGTCTGCAGCTCTTCTTCGAGACGGCTGACCTGCTGGCTGACCACCGCTTTGGTGATCCCCAGCCGCTCGGCCGCCTTGGTGAAGGAGCCGGTTTCGGCCACGGCGGAGAAATAGGCGAGCCGGTTGAGTCTGATGGCCTGCATCGTCTGTCCTATTGTATGCCAGAGGAAAACATTCTGTCAGGTTTGATGCTCTCGATCAATCAATGGCGGAGGCATAGCTTCCAGCCAACAATATTGAGGACATCAGGCCCATGCACATCACCTACCTGTTCGACCCCCTTTGCGGCTGGTGCTATGGCGCCACCAGCGCGCTTGAGCAAATCAGCCGGCTGGGCGGCGTCACCATCCAATTGTCGCCCACCGGCCTGTTTGCCGGTGAAGGCGCCCGCCCGATGGATCAATCCTTCGCCGCCTATGCGTGGCAGAACGATCAGCGCATCGCCCGGCTGACCGGGCAGGCTTTCAGCGAGACCTACCGCCAGCAGGTACTTGGCGCGGCCGGCGCCACGCTCGACTCCGCGCCGGCAACTTTGGCCATTGTCGCCGTGGGCCTGCAGGCGCCCTCCCAGGAGATGGCGGCGCTCAAGGCGCTCCAGCAGGCCCGCTATGTCGATGGCCGGGACAACGGGAGCATGGACGTTGTGATCGATATCCTCGCGGCGGCCGGTTTCAGCGATGCCGCTGATCGTCTTCGGGGAGCGGATCAGCAATTGCTGGCAGCCTACCGGACGCGGATCGAGGCTGCCCGTGCCGACATGACGCGTTTCGGCGCCAATGGTGTGCCGGCGTTGATCATTGGCAAAGGCGACAAACGTCGCCTGCTGCCCAGCGGCACTTTGTTTGGCGACCCGCAAATCCTGGCGGCTCAGCTCGAAGCCGCCTGAAGCCTCGCAATGATTACGACTTTCATCAAGGAGTGACCACCATGACAACTACCCTGAATTGGACCATTTTCCTGCCGGCGGGAACGGCTTCTTCCGGGCACCGGTGCTGCTGTCCGGGCCGAGTGAGGCGCTGTTGATCGATGGCGGCTTCACCTATCCCGATGGGCGCGCGCTGGCGCAGGCCATAGCGGCGACGGGCAAGACGCTGACCACGATCTATATCAGCCAGTCCGATCCGGACTATTATTTCAGCCTGAAGCCGGTGCTGGAAGCTTTTCCCAACGCCAGGGTCATTGCCGCTTCCGCCACGGTGGAGGCCATCAAGGGAAATGTGGACAAGAAACTGGCCGCGTGGGGCCCCAAGCTCAACGAGAATGGGCCGCAGACGCAGGCCGATATCATTTTCCCCGAGGCCTTCGACGGCCCAACACTAAGCGTGAATGGTGAAACAGTCGAAATCGTTGCGGCTGCCGGCCTCGCCAATCGCCGCTATCTGTGGGTTCCGACACTGAATGCCGTCTTTGGTGGTGTGCTGATTTTCTCGGGCGTGCATGTCTGGACTGCCGATACCCCCACCAAAGAGCAGCGTGCAGCCTGGATCGCCAATCTCGACGCGATTGCCGCCCGCCATCCTGCCATCGTCATTCCGGGCCACATGGATTCGGCGGCCGCGACAGGGCTTGCCGCGATCGAGCATACCAAGGCTTATCTGCTGGCGTTCGAAGAGGAACTGGCCAAGGGCGGAGACTCCGCCAAGCTCAAGACCGCAATGGAAGACCGCTTCCCCGATCTGGGCATGGGCGTGGCTCTCGATATTGGCTCCAAGGTCGCCACCGGCGAAATGCAGTGGGGTTGAAATGAGCACCAATCTCGAGCTGATCAGAAGCACTTATGAAGGAACCTCGGCGGACAATGGCCGCAACCTGCGGGCCGTACTATCCCCCGATGTCGAATGGACCGAGGCAGAAGGCTTTCCCTATGCGGGAACCTATGTCGGGCCGGAGGCGGTGATCGCCGGTGTATTCCACCGTCTTCAGACGGAATGGACGGGCTATCGCGCCCAGGTCCACACCTACCTTGCCGATGGCGACCGCGTTGCCGCGTGCGGCGTCTATTCCGGCACCTATAACGCAACGGGTAAGTCCATGACCTCGCCCTTTGCCCATCTCTACCAGCTCAAGGACGGCAAGATCATGCGCATGGCCCAGTACGTCGACACCGTCCTGGTATCCCGCGCACTCAGCTAAACCTCGCAAAGATCTAAAGGAGACAAGGCAATGCCTTGTGGCAGCCTCCGTCGCGGGATCGGCCGTGCCGGTGTATGCCAGGACACTGCCCTGACCCATATCGTCGGGGCACTGCCAGACTGCGACCTGCAAAGCGGCGTATCGGGTTAAGTTCGCCCGCTCTTCAACGCCGCTTGGTAGGCGCGCTCTGCCCACTCCCGGAGACTGTCGTCATCTTCGAGTATGTCGGCGGGAACGGCCCAGTAGGACTTGAGCGCGTGATCCTGGCCTTCTGTCGTATAGCCGAGCGCTTGGGAGCCCGCTTCCTCGTATTCCGGGCGTGAGTCGGCATCGACCTTGAAGTAAAGCGCGCCCTGCCAGACCATGGCAAAGACATGCTCGTTGCGATAGAGCGCCACCGCACCGAACAGCGGCTTTGTGGTGATTTTGGCCCAATCTGATAGCTGGTCGACATAGTGCTCGGCAAGATGCTTGGTCTGTTCGGATTGCTTCGACATCTGCTTTGTCCTCTGCTGGGATGATAGGCGCGTGAGTGAGATTGGTCGAGAACGACCTCATATTTACCCAGCCCAGTCAGGTAGCGAAACAGATCGAGTTGGTCCACGCCGGTCGCGCGAGTGCCGCCGAGTAGACTCAGCGGCACTTGCACGGCCGATTGTGCGAGCAACTAAGCGCGACTAGCCAGCCAGGCCTTGTAGCGTTCCTGGGTTTCGGCGTTGGGAGGGTAGACGCCAACGGTCGGCTTGCCCGACTCTATCTCGAGCTTGAGGAATTCTTCCTGCCGGTCCATTGCCACCGCCTCGTCGGCGATCTCGTCGGCCCACTTGCGCGGGATAACAATGACGGCTTCGGCATCGCCGAACATGATGTCATCCGGATAGACGGCAACGCCACCACAAGCGATCGGCTGGTTCATGTCGGAGGCGTGGTGCGCGACCAGGTTTGCCGGTGCGGCGGCACCAGTGCAGAAGGTGGGCAGGCCCAGCTCGGCAATGTCCATGGAATCGCGCACACCGCCATCCAGCACCACGCCGGCGACCTGTCGGAAAATCAGCCGGCGCATCAGTACCGCACCAATGCCCGCAATCTCGGGGATGCTGCGGCAGTCGAGCACCAGCACATGGCCGGCCTCGATCGTATCGATCGCCTTGCGCTGGAAATTGTCCGGGCTGGAACTGTATTCGGAACCGTCGATGTCCTCACGGGCCGGGATATAACGCACCGTCAGGGCCGGTCCCACCATGGGTTCGAGATCGGTCCGCAGAGGGCGCACGCCGCGGATGGCAGTGTTGCGCAATCCGCGCTTGAGCAGCAGCGTGCTCAGTGTGGCCGAATTGGTCGTCTTCAGTTTTGCGATCGTCTCGGCGCTAAGACCCGTCATGCGCTCCTCCTCTGTCGCCAGTCACATAGCAGGCTGGTGCAGAAAAGTTCAATAGGGGTCTGTAGGTTTCTTATTTGGATTTGTGCGTGGCGCTGCCAAGAAGCTGGGTCAGGCTGTCGGCTACTTCGGTCACTTCCTTGCGGATAGTGCGCTTGCGATCCGGCGTGGCGTCGCCGATGAACGGAACGCTTACAGCGGCAACCAGCGCGCCGGCGGCGTCGAAGACGGGAGCCGCGATGGCGCGTAGGCCCTGACTGGATTCCAGGTTGTCTTCGGCATAGCCGTCGTCACGGATGCGACGTAACTCATCCATCAGCACATCGGGATCCGTAATGGTATGGGCCGTGCGGGCGGGTAGGCCCTTGGCGCAATATTCGGCAATGGCTTGGTCGCTGGAATGGGCCAAAGCGAGCTTGCCGGAGGCGCCGACATGCTTGGGTGAGCGGCTGCCAACACGAACGGAAATTGCATATTCCGCGGGGCTTTGCGTCGCTAGGATGGTCAACATTTCATCGCCCTCGGGCGCTGACAGCTTGAACGATTCACGGATGCGATCGGCCGCCGATTGCATGATGGGATGGGCGGCTTCGGCCATGGTGGCGCGATCGGCGCCCGGCGAAATGCGCCGTGCCAATTCGATGAAGCGCGGCCCGAGTTGATAAGTCGCGCCGCCATTGACGCGGGCGACGAGGCCGTGAGCGGCCAACGAATTGAGGATGCGGTAGACCGTGGACCGGGCGACGCCAAGCTGTTCGACCAGGTCGGAAAGCGAGATGCCATGCTTGGCCTCGGCGATGGCGCCTAGCAGATGGGCGGTCTTTTCAACGACTGGTGATCCATGTCTAAGTTCATCCATGAAACTTGCATGTCCTATTTGGAACTAAACTTGACAGGGGAATAGCGATGTGATGTGTCTTGTCTATACCCGATGTCGTATTTGAAACTAATCCATCTGTGAGCATCGGTACAGGGAGGAATATCAATGCTGCACAAGTCCACGCTCCGCGGGAGCGCGCTTCTCATCGCCACCATGCTCAGCACTGCGCTGGTCCAGCCTGCATTGGCGCAATCCGATCTGGTGACAGTGGTGGTGACCGATGAGCCCAAGTCGCTGGACCCCTGCGACACCGATCTGTCGAACAATGCTCGCATCCTGCGCAATAATGTCACCGAAACCCTGGTCAATCTGGACCCCGCCAATGGCACGGTTCTGCCTAGCCTGGCCACCGAGTGGCGCCAGATCGATGACCTGACATGGGAATTCAAGCTGCGCGAAGGCGTCACGTTCCATGATGGCAGCGCCTTCGACGCGGCAGCCGTCGTTGCCGCACTGGCGCGCGCCACCAATGCCGATCTCGGCTGCGAAGTTGGCCTCGCGACGCTGCAGGGCAATACGTTCACCGGCGAAGCGGTCGATGCCACAACGCTGGTGATCAAGACAGGAACCGTCGAGCCGATCCTGCCCAACAAGCTGTCAGCGCTCGATATCGGTGCACCTGTCACGCCGGCTGATGCCAAGACGCGCGAGCCAATCGGCACGGGTCCCTATGCCCTAAAGGCCTGGACCGCCGGCCAGTCCGTTAGCCTGCAAGCCTTTGACGGTTATTGGGGCGACAAGCCGGCCATCGCCAATGCCAATATCGTCTGGCGTGGCGAATCTGCAGTGCGTGCGGCCATGGTCGATACGGGGGAGGCGCAGATCGCCTTCGAAATCGCACCCCAGGACGCCACCAGCGCCAATGACATTGCCTTCCCCAATGCGGAAACCTCACTGCTGCGTATCGACCAGGCCATCGCCCCGCTCGACGACAAACGCGTGCGAGAAGCGCTGAACCTTGCCATCGACCGCGACGGGCTGATCGGCACGGTGTTCAACGAGGGCGCCACCAAAGCCATGCAGGTCGTGCTGCCGTCGGTGTTCGGCTACAATCCGGATATTCCGGTCTGGCCTTATGATCCCGATCGGGCTCGTGCGCTGCTGGATGAGGCGCGTGCCGCCGGCGTGCCGGTCGATACCGAGATCGTGCTTTACGGTCGCATCGGTATCTATCCGAACTCGGCCGAGAGCATGGAAGCCATTCAGGCCATGCTGCTCGACGTCGGTTTCAACGCTCGCCTCGAAATGATGGAAACCACGCCCTGGCTGGAAAAGCTGATCGGGCCCTTTCCGGCAGAGCGCCAACCGTCCCTCCTGCAGACCCAGATCGATAATACCGAAGGTGACGCCGTGTTCACCCTGCCGAACCGCTTTACCTCGGGCGGCAACACCTCGACGCTTGCCGATCCAACAGTGGACGATCTTATCGCCAGGGCCTCGGCAGCCACCGGTGACGAGCGCCAGTCGCTGTTCCAGCAGGCCTTCGCCAATATTGCGGTGGAAGCGATCAACATCGTGCCGCTGTTCCATATGGTGACGATCGCTCGCGTCTCGCCTGATCTCAATTATGTGCCGGACGTTCAGGCAGGCAACGAGATCAAGCTGCGCTCGATCAGCTACAAGTAGCTGCAATTCTAAAGTCCGCCGGCCGTCGGGGCGGCGGACACCACCCAAAGCATCCAGGTCCATGTCACCCAAAATCCTCCTCAGACGCACGGCGCTTGCGGCACTTGCCCTGCTGGCGTTGATGGCGGCGACGTTCTTTCTCGTGCGGTTGACGGGCGATCCGGTCAATCTTTACCTGCCGGTGGACGCTTCCCAGGCGGCACGCGACGCCATGCGGATTCAGCTGGGTCTGGACCGGCCGCTCGTGGTTCAGTTCTTCGAATTCCTGTTCAATGTCCTGCGGCTCGATTTTGGCACTTCGCTCTGGCACAACCGGCCCGCGATGGAGGTCGTGCTTGAGGCACTGCCTCGTACCTTGGCACTGGGCGCCATTGCGCTCGCACTGGCCTTTGTGATCTCGGCTCTTGTCGGCGTCATTGCCGCGGCCAATGCCGGCAGCGCCGTTGATCGCGTCATCAATGTCGTAAGCCAGGCCGCCGCCAGTGTCCCCGATTTCTGGCTTGGCCTGATGTGCGTGCTGGTCTTTGCCGTCAATCTGCGACTGCTGCCCACCTCCGGCTTTGGCGGGCCGGCCTATTGGGTGCTTCCCGTCGTCTGCCTGATGGCGCGGCCTTTTGGCATGCTGGTGCAGATTATCCGCGGCTCGATGATCGAGGCGCTCAATGCCAGTTATGTGCGCACTGCGCGTGCCAAGGGGGCTCGTGAGGGGCGCGTCGGCTTCGTGCATGCCTTGCGCAATGCGCTGCTGCCCGCCGTTACCGTAACGGGCGACCTCGCCGCCCAATTTGCCGGCGGGGGCGGCGTGGTGGAAGTGGTGTTCGGCTTCCCCGGCATCGGCAAGCTGCTGATCGATGGCATCCTGCGCCGCGATTTCGCGATCGTGCAAAGCTCGATCTTTGCGGTCGCTGTGGTCATCTTCCTCATCAACATCCTGGTCGACATTCTCTATGCCACCATCGATCCGCGCGTGAGGGTGGAATGACCGAGATTTCTGGGACTTCTCCCGTACGCAAGGCAAGTCGCTTCGCATGGTTTGCCCGTGCCCTGGCCGGCGACCCGATGGCGCTGTGCTCGGTCATTTGGCTGGCGCTGGTTCTCGCGCTGATCCTGGCCGATACATTCGGCGCCTTCAGCGGGAGCCGCATCGCGCTCAAGGCACGCAATCTGCCGCCGTTCGACTTTACCCAGGACTGGCGGTTGTGGATTGGCGCCGACTCCCTGGGCCGCTCGCTACTGGGTCGCCTTGCGGAAGCGGCGCTGACCTCGATCGGCATTGCATTGCTGACCGTTCTGCTCAGTCTCGTCATGGGTACCATGCTTGGCCTGATCGCGGGCTATTTCGGCGGCCCGGTGGGCGCGCTGATCATGCGCATTTCCGACGTCGTCATGGGTTTTCCGACCCTGCTGGTCGCGTTGGTCGGGCTCTATCTCTTCGGTCCGAGCGTCACCAACCTCGTCATCGTGCTCGCGATTACCCGCATGCCTTCCTACATCCGCGTCGCCAGGGCGGAGACGCTGGAGGTGCGCGAACGGCTCTTTGTCGATGCGTCACGTGTGTTTGGCGGCGGGCCGATCTGGATCATCCGCAATCACATCCTGCCCATCGTCGCACCGACAATGCTGACCCTGGCCTCGGTGAATGTTGCCATGGTCATGCTGTTTGAATCCGGGCTCAGCTATCTGGGCCTGGGCGTGCAGCCGCCTGCGGTCAGTTGGGGCCTGATGATTGCCCAGGGGCAGGGGTATCTCTCTTCGGCATGGTGGCTGGGTTTTTTCCCGGGGCTTGCCGTCATGCTGACCACTATGAGTTTCAACCTGCTCGCCAATTGGTTCCGCATCGTCAACGATCCGTCCCAGCATTGGCGGCTTATCCGCCGGAAGCGATGACCATGACCCTTCTGGACATTCGCGATCTTGCCGTTTCCTTCGACACCGCTGCCGGTCGCATCAAGGCGCTCAATGGCGTGTCGTTCTCGCTGCAACGCGGCGAAGTCCTGGCGCTGCTTGGCGAAAGCGGCTCCGGCAAGTCGGTGACAGCGTCGGCAATCATGGATCTGGTGCCCAATCCACCGGGTGCCATCGATGGCGGTTCGATCACTTTCGATGGCACCAACCTGCTTGATCTGCCGCATCGGGAGCGGCGGGCGATCTGTGGCACCCGTATTGCCCTCATTTTCCAGGATGCGCTGGCTGCGCTCAACCCGGTCTATTCGATTGGCTGGCAGATCGGCGAAATGTTCCGCATCCACCACAAGAAGCCAGCGGGCGAGGTCGAGGGCGCGGTCATCGACCTGCTCGACGCGGTGGGTATTCCCGATGCAGCCAAACGGGCCCGGCAGTACCCGCATGAATTCTCCGGTGGCATGCGCCAGCGCATCATGATTGCGATGGCCGTGGCGCTCGAACCTGACATTATCATCGCCGACGAGCCCACAACGGCGCTGGATGTCACCATCCAGGCGCAGATTGTCGATCTGCTCAATACCATCCGTAAGCGCAGCGGCGCCGGGATGATCTTCATCACCCACGATCTCGGCGTGGTGGCCGAACTCGCCGATCGCGTCGCCGTCATGTATGCGGGACGCATAGTGGAACAGGCCAGCGTCTATGAGTTGTTTGCCGATCCACGCCATCCCTACAGCATCGGGCTTTTGGCCTCGCAGCCCCGTATCGATGTGGCGACATCCGAACTGGTGCCCATACCAGGATCGGCGCCCAATCCCGCCGATTTGCCATCCGGCTGCGCGTTTCGCACCCGCTGTCCGCGGGCAAAGGAGCTTTGCGCCGAGGTAGTCCCGATCCTCGCTAATGCCGGACCAGGACGTCTGACCGCCTGTCACTTTCCGGGGAATGCCGCATGAGCGCGCCACTGCTTGAAGTCGACAATCTCAGCAAGCACTTTGGTGGCGGATCCGCGCCAGTCCGCGCCGTCGATGGCGTGAGCTTTTCCATTGCCAAGGGCGAGACATTGGGCCTGGTTGGCGAGAGCGGTTGTGGCAAAACCAGCCTGGTCCGCACGCTGTTGCGCCTCAACGCTGCCACGGCGGGCCACGCCATGCTGGATGGTGTCGACATCGCCCAGGCCAAGGGTGCTGAATTGCGCGCCATCCGGCGCAAGATGCAGGTCGTCTTCCAGGATCCCTATCAATCGCTCAATCCGCGCATGCGCGTCGACCGGCTATTGTCCGAACCATGGGCGCTGCATCCCGATGTCCTGCCGCGCGCCCAATGGTCGACCGAGATCGCACGGTTGCTTGAGGCGGTCGGGTTGCGCCCGGAACACGCCTTACGCTACCCCAACGAGTTCTCTGGCGGCCAGCGCCAGCGGCTCGGCATTGCTCGCGCGCTGGCGCTCAATCCGTCGCTGCTGGTATGCGACGAACCGGTCTCGGCGCTCGACGTATCGGTCCAGGCGCAGGTGATCAATCTGCTCGCTCGCCTGCGCAAGGAGCGAAACCTGGCCATGCTGTTCGTCGCCCATGATCTGGCCGTGGTGCGACACGTCTCGGATCGCGTCATGGTCATGTATTTGGGGCGAATTATCGAGACCGGGCCGACCGAAGAGATTTTTTCGGCTCCGCGGCACCCCTATACCCAGGCCTTGCTTTCCGCAGTGCCAACCCCCGATCCGACGCTCCGCGGCAAGCGCCGCCGCATCGTGCTGCAAGGCGACTTGCCCAGCCCATCCAATCCGCCCAGCGGCTGCCATTTCCGCACCAGATGCTGGAAAGCAACTGACAAATGCGCCGTGGAAGCACCTGAGCTGGTGGCCCATGGCAACACCAATCTTCTCACTGCCTGCCACTACGCCGAAACCGTGCCTGATTTGGCGTAGGGCAAGATGAAAACTGTCTCCTCACGCACGCCGGAGTAGCAGCGCCTGGTATGGCTTGGGCTGGAAGTGTAGCAATTGGCCGCGCTCGACATCTCTGGCGATCTCGGTTTCGGTCATCTCCCAGGTGTCGATCAGGGTGGCGGTGTAACGCTCGTCCGGCGGCACGTTGGCGGCGACTTCGCCCGGCTGGTTCTCGCCAAAATAGCTCAGATAGTAGCGGTGCGGCTGTCCGGCGGTGGCGAAATGCATGCCGACGCGGCTCCAGCCTTCCTGGCCGGGAAATGGCGCGATCAGCTTGCGCAGGTCGGCATGGTCCAGCCCGCCGGCAATTTCGATCTGGTAGTGGCCGGTGCTGGGCACCGGGTCCAGCCCCTCGTCCGGCCCTGCCTCAAGGATGCGGCGGAGGAAGGCGATGCGGCTGACGCTATCGCCAATCAGCTTGCCGCCCTTGGCCCACCATAGCGTCTCGCTGTCATTGTAATAGGTTTCGCCATGGGTAACGTAGCCCCCATTGACCGTTCCCTTCCAGAAGCGGTGCACCAGCTCGCGGCCCGAAATATTGCCCCAGGCTTCGGCGATATCGCCCTCGTAGCAGACCTCGTCGAGTGAGACCGGCTTACCGAATTGCTCCCGCCAGATCATGCTGCGCTCGGTATTGGGACGTTGGATGCTGACATGGGTCAGCTTGGGATGGCTGTAGTCGAACGGGGCAAAGCCATTGTGCACCGACACCAGATGCCCATGCGGATCAGCCTCGGCGACGATGTCGATCCATCGGTTCCAGTCGTCGAGCGTCTTGGTGAACATGAAGTCATATTCATTGGCCATCGACCACCACACATTGGGGAAGGCGGCCAGGCGCGCGATCAGATAGCGCAGGTAAGTGTCGTCCTGCTCGGACGACATGCGCGCAAAGCCCCAGCGGTCATAAGGGTGGAAGATGATGAGATCGGCTTCGACGCCGATTGCCGCCAGATCATTGATGCGTTTTTCCAGATGCCGGAAATAGGCCGGCTCGAAACGGTCGAAATCGAATTCCCAACCATAATCGCCGTTGAAGCTGCCGCCCCATTTGCTGATGCCCTGCTTGATGAGCGGGAAGGGATAAAGCTCGGGTTCGACCTCGTTGTAGCGATAGTGCTTGGGGAACACGCACATGCGGATTTTGGTGAAGGGCGCTTCGGCCAGCGTGGCCAGCGTCTGCTCTTCTAGCGCATCGCCTTGCAGGTTCCACACATAGGCGGTGGTGCCGATATTGATATAGCGCGTGCCGTCGGCGTAGCGGAAGTGATGGCGGTTCGAAACGCGGATCGGGCCATGGTGCCCAGGCTTGGCCGGCCCGACCTCGACCGTTCCGCTGATGCCGTCGAGCGCCGGGCTATTGCTCGACGTCGCATAGCGCCAGCTCCCCGTTGCATCAGGCAGAAAGCGGATTTTGTACTTGCCGTCGCCGTCATAAAAGCCGGTGACAGGGACCTGCCGATCGCCCTGGCGAAAGCTGGCGCGCAGCTCGACATCCTTGAACGGGTTGCCTTCCATGGGGCCAGAAAGGGTCAGCTCGAGCGTCGCCCACAGCGTTGCGGCACCATTGGCCGTTGCAGAATTGGTCATGATCTATCCTGTCGTCTAAATGAAGGCGCCCAGCGCCCGCGATGAAACTGGGTCAGGCGGCCGCGGGCGTGCGTGGACGCCAGCGGCTGCGGGTGGTGGGAATGGAGTCGAGCAGCAGCCGCGTATAGGCGTGCTGGGGATCGCTCATCACCTCGCGCGCCGCGCCAAATTCCACTACCTGTCCCTTGTTCATCACCGCGACGTAATCGGAGATGTAATACGCGGTGGCGAGGTCGTGGGTGATGTAGAGAAAGCTGCGTCCCTCTTCGTCGCGCAACCGCTTGAACAGGTTGATGATGATCATGCGCCGGGAGGCGTCGATCATGCTGACCGGCTCGTCCGCCACGATCAGCTTGGGCTGCGGAATGAGCGCTCTCGCGACCGAGATGCGCTGCAATTCGCCGCCCGAGAACTGGTTGGTATATTTGCCCCGGATTTCCGCATAGTTGAGGCCCACGCTGTTGAGGGCCTCGGCCACCGCAGCTTGGGCCTGGGCCTCGTCCATGCCGGCAACGCGTCGCGCTGTTTCGTGAAGATAGGCGTCCACCGGCCGATAGCGGCTGAAGGCCTCGAACGGATTCTGGAAGATGGGTTGCACAAGCCCCAGGAATTCACGCTTGGAGGGTGTCGCCCCCGCGCCTGCCACCACGCTGTCATAGACGATGGCCCGGCCCGACGTGGGTGTCTCCAGCCGCAGCAATGTCTTGGCCAGGGTGGTCTTGCCGCTGCCCGATTCGCCCACGACAGCGATCACCACCGGCTTGTCGCTTTCAACCGTGATGTTGACGTCGCTCAGTGCACGGATGTGCCGGGCCCCGACCAGTCCGCCCCGGCGATAAACCTTGTTGAGCCCTTCGGTCTTGAGGATGGTCGTCATGCCGCGACTCCCGCGTTCTGCACGGCTGGCCGCGCCACGAAATGGTTGGGTTTGACCTCGACCAGCACGGGTTCGACGCGAAAGGCTCGATCGCCGCCCGTTGCGGCGGCGCTTGCCATCACGCCGCGCATGCTGTCGTCGCCAATGGCCGGCAGGGAGTCGATCAGCATCCTGGTATAGGGATGCTGCGGATCGGCGAAAACGCTGTCGGTATCGCCATATTCGACGACGCGGCCGGCATACATGATCAGCATTTTGTGGGTGGTCTGATAGTGAACGCCCATGTCATGCGACACCACCAGAATGGTGTTGCCCATCTGCTCCTGCAGGTCCATCAGCAGCATCAGGATTTCCTTCTGCACCACCACATCGAGCGCGGTGGTCGGCTCGTCGGCAATGATCAGTTCCGGCTGGAAGAAGGTAGCGAGCCCGATCATGACGCGTTGCCGCATGCCCCCCGACAATTGGTGCGGGTAGGAATCGAGGGTTTCCGGCGCCAGTCCGAGCTTGCCGATATAATCCCGCGCCCGCTCGAGGACCCGCCGCTTATTGCTGTCGGTGCCCGGGAAATCGATGAACTGGTCACGAATGCGGATGACCGGATTGAGGGAGTTCATCGAACTCTGCGGAATGTACGAGATGGACTTGAACCATTCCTGGCGCACGCTCGCACTGGTCACCGGCCGGCCATCGGCGCCCTTGAGGCCATATTCGATATTGCCGCGCGAGAGATACATCGGCGCCTGAATGTCGCCGTAGATCGCTTTCATCAGGGTCGACTTGCCGCATCCCGATTCACCGGCAATGCCCACGATGCAGCCATCGGGAATGGTCAGCGTCACGCCGTCCACGGCGTCGATCACCCGGCTGCCGATGTGATAGCTGATCTTGAGATCGGACAGACGGATCATGATACACCGCGCTTGCTGGCAAAGGCCTGGTTGAAGCCTGTGGAGGTAAGGAACAGGCCGAGGAACAGCGTGATCGTGGCGATGATTGGCGCCACCAGCCAGACATATTGCCCGGTGAACAGGGCATTGTAGTTCAGCGCCCAGAAGATGATGGAGCCCAGCGTGGGCACCTCCACCTTGGAGAGCCCGATCACCGCCAGCGTGGCCTCGGTATTGATGGCGAACAGCACGGTGTTGATGAAACCGACCACCATATAGGCCGACACATAGGGGAAGATTTCCCGCAGCAGGATCTGCATGGTGTTGGCGCCGGAAAAGCGCGCCATATTGATGAATTCACGCTCGCGCAGCGATAGCGCCATGGCCCGCACGGTGCGCGCATCCCAGGCCCAGCCGAACAGCACGATGATGAAGCCCACCGTGAGGAACGAGGTATTTCCGCGGATCAGCGCCCCCATGATGATCAGGATGGGCAGCAGCGGCACGGTGATGAAAGTATCGACGAACAGCATGACGATGCGCTCGAAGCGCCCGCCGATATAGCCGGCGCTGAGCCCGACCACGGTGGCGATGATGGTGACTCCGACAGCGACCACAATGCCCAGGGTCAGCGAATTGCGGATGGCAAAGACCAGGAACCAGAAAATGTCCTGCCCCAGCGCATTGGTGCCGAGCAGGTGCACGCCGGAAACCGGCAGGTTGCGCATATAGCTGGCCTGGATCGACGGGTCGACCGGCGCGAAACCGGGCAGGATGAAGCTGCCCAGCCCCAAGACGAACAGGATGATCAGCCCCAAGGTCAGCCGGACATTGAGCAGCCAGATCAGGCTGCCCTTGCGGCTGGTGGATGCCGGGGTGGGTGCCACCACGATGGCCACCGGGTCGATATTGTTGACGTCGATGCTCATTTGTGGCGGATCCGCGGATCGAGGAGAGGATAGAGCAGGTCGATGACCAGCCCGGCGGTCGCCACGGCGATGATGGAAATGGTGATGGCGCCGTAGAGCACGTTGTAGTCGCCACCATTGGCGGCGGTGCGCATGACCAGCCCGATGCCGGGATAGGAGAAGATCATCTCGGTCAGCAGCGCGCCATTGAACACCATGCCCAGCGATAGGGCCAACGCGGTCACCTGGGGCAGCAGCGCATTGCGGAAGACATAGCGCGTCATCCGCGTCCAGTTCGAGGTGCCCTTGAGCCTCGCATAGGTAACGTATGGCTCTTCGGTCGTCGCCACCGTCAGCGCCTTCATCGACAGGATATTCCAGCCGAACCCGGCCAGCACCAGCGTGATGCCGGGCAACAGGGAATTGTAGATGACCATGCCGAATTTCTCCGGCGTCATCTGCCCCACCGGAAAGGTCGCCGACAGCGGAAAAACCGGGAAGATATAGGCCAGCAACAGCAGCATGGTGACGGCCAGGATGTAATAGGGGATGGGGTAGAGCAGGATGCCAACGAATTCGAGGAGCGAGGCGGCCTTCTGCTTGTGGAAGTAGCCGGCGACCAGCCCGACCATATTGCCGAGCAGCCAGGCGATGACTGTCGAGGTCAGCAGCAGGCCCAGCGTCCAGGGCAATGCATTGAGGATCATCGCCGAGACGGGCTGGGGGTAATAGGTGAAGGAAGGGCCGAAATCGAAGCTGAGGACGATGCGCTTGAGGTAGGACACATATTGCGTGAACACGTCGCCCTTGAGCCCGTAAAGCTGCTCCAGATTAACCCGCAGTTCGGCTATGGCCTCGGCCGTCAGCGTGCCATTGGCCCGGCTCTGGATCTGGCCGATATAGCCATCCACCGGATTGATCGGCATCAGGCGCGGCAGCATGAAGGTAATGGTCAGGCCGATGAACAGCACGGCCAGATAAAGGCCGATGCGTTTGGCCACGAAGCTAACGACACCCATGGATCAAACCTCAAGACTGAAGAGGGAGGCGAGACGGCCGGGAGAATGCCGCCTCGCCCACAGGCCGGCTATTGCTGGCCGGTTGGCTCGATGTTCACCACCGTCTGCTTGAACGAACTCCACCAGGTGTAGGGCGCAGCGTAGAAGTTGTTCTGCTTGGGGAAGTTCGTCCAATAGGTGCTGTTGGTCGGGATCGTGGTGGGGATGTTCATCAGGTTGATGATTTGCATCTCGCTGGCGATCCGCATGGCGATCTCCTGTCCGTTCTGGACGAATTTGGGATCGTCGAGCGGCAGCGCCGCGCCCTCAGCCACCAAGTCCAGCACTTGCTGGTCAGTGATGCGGGCATAATTGCCGCTCAAGGGATCGGTGGAATCCGCCGGTTTGATATTGCTCTCGCGGAACTGGTTCCAATTGCCCAGCCAGTTGCTGTTATAGACGCAGGTATTGGACCAGTTGATCTGCAGTTCATTGCGCGAATTGGTGTTCTGCACGGTGGTGTATTCGCCATTGTCCACCTGGCGCGCATTGACGTTGAAACCAGCCTGGCGCCAGCTGTCCGCGATGGAAAAGCCGAGGCGTTGCAGCACCTTGTTCCAGTCGCCGGGGATGACGAACTCGATCACCCATGGTGAGCCGTCCGGCAGGGCGTAAAAACCATCCGCACCCTTTTTGATGCCAACCGAGCCGAGGAGCTTTTCGGCTTCCGCCGGATCGTGCTTCCACCAGCCGGCACCGAAGCCCGAGCGGATTGCGTCGCCGGTCGGCAGCAAGGAAGGATCAATGCCCTGGGTCTTGAGCGTCTCGACCAGCTGGGTGCTGAATTCTGCATCGAATGGCTTGTAGCCATCGCCGATCGTCAGGTCCTTGAGCGCCTGCAGATTGGCTTCGTAAAAGATCGGGCCGGTAATCGGGGTGTCGGGCAGGGGCAAGGCCGCAGCCTTGAACTGGCCGCTCATGGCGCTGATGCCGATCTGGGAAAGGTCCAGCGACAGGGCCAGTGCCCAGCGCACCTCCGGCTTGTCATAAGGGGCACGTTGCTGGTTGATATAGACGCCGTAGGAGCAGGCATCGTTCATGTCGTGATAGGGGAAGGTCGCCGAGAAGGTCTCGACCTTGGGATTGCGGGCCTTGGCAGCATCGATGCTGTCCGGGCTCATGAAGGTGTCGACATCGTACTGGTTCTGCACGAAGGCCAGGGCGCGCGTCTCTTCGGCACCGAAATCCTTGTAGAGAATGAATTTGGGCTTTGGCGTACCGAGATTGCCCCAGCTCGACTTTTGCCAGTCTTCGCGCAATTCCCATAGCTGCCAGAAGCCATTGGGGTCGAATTCCCTGACCTTATAGGGCCCCAGCGTCACCGGCGGCGCGTTCTGGAAGCTGACGACCTGGTCGCCCTGCGGTTCGAATATGTGCTTGGGGACCCAGTTGAATGGCGTACCCCAGGTATAGACGCCCAAGCGGGTCGTCAGGTCGTAGGACGGGTTCACCGTCTCGACTTCGAAAGTGTAGTCGTCGATCTTCTTGTAGCTCTTGAGATAGACGGTGACGCTGGCGACATTGGTCAGCTGCTCGCGATATTTGAAGGCGGTGTCGAGCGAGTAGATGATGTCGTCGGTCGTGAACTCGACGCCGTCGCTCCACAGGATTCCCGGGCGAATCTTGATGCGGAACTGGGTATGGGCGTCGTTCAGCACTTCGGGGAAACCGTCGGCCATTTCGGGATAGGATTTGCCGGTGGCGGTGTCCATTTCCCAGAGATAGCCCCAGCCGAGCTCGCGGAAACCGCGCCAGATGGCGTAGGAGTTCAGCGGGTTCTGTGCCGACGGGTTGGCGGAGCGCCCGTCGAAGGTTTGCACGATGAGAGTTTCGCTGCGTGGCGTTCCCACATCGGTCATGGCGCCTTGCGCGAAGGCGGCGGTGGTCATCAGGCCGCCCATTGCGGACGTCAGCAGAAATCGGCCAAGCCGGGTCATCTGTATCCTCCTCGACCGGCCGTGCGCTTATGCGAGCATCGACCGGTTAAATCAGGCATTCCGGGCACGGATCGGCCACAACCTGGCGTCGGCTGCTGCGTCAGCAACATGCCTGTCAGGCCAGGGATGACGACCTCCGTCCCACGCGCTTACCTGCGGGGCGCATCGCAGTAATTGTTTTTATTTTCGTTATTTTTGCGATTTCTAACGAATATGGTCGAAGCTTACTGCTGTCAATGCCCTTTTGGCGGAACACGCAGCTAAACGTTAGGAGGCGAAAATGAGGCGCTTAGTGGGCGACGAGCACTTCGACGCCGCGGCGCTCGAAGGCTTCGCGGTCGGCCTTGGTGATGCCGTTGTCGGTAATCAGGGTATGCACTAGCTCGACCCCGCCGAGCGAGGAGAACGAGACCTTGCCGATCTTGGTCGAGTCAGCCAGCAGATAGACGCGCGAGGCGGCTTTCACCATGGCCCGCTTCACATAGATGTCCCCGATGGCCGGATAGGTCAGGCCCGCCTCGAACGAGATGCCGGCGGTGGCCAGGAACAGCTTTTCGGCATAGATGCCGACGAAAAATTCCGCCGACTTTTCTCCGCTCAGCGACAGGGTGGGCGCCTTGAACTGGCCGGCCGGCATATGCACCGTATTGGTGGGAATTGCCCCCAGGATCAACGCGATGTTTAGGGCATTGGTGATGATGTTAAGTTCTTGCCGAGACTTCAAATTCTCGGCAAATTGCGTCGTCGTCGTGCCGGAATCGATGATGATGGTTTCGTTGTTGCGGACCAGCGATGCGGCGGCCGCGCCGATCAGCTTCTTGCGGTCCATGTTCTGGCCATGCTGCAGGGACATAGACTGAACCTGCTGCGGGATGGAGCGCAGATAGGCGCCGCCATGTTCGCGCGAGATATAGCCATCGGCATCCAGCCGCTCCAGGTCCTGGCGGATCGTTGCCTCGGACACGGCGAAGGCCGCCGACAGATCGCGTACCCGGGCGCTGCCTTCTTCTTGCAGCCATTCGAGAATTTTCATGCGGCGCGGCTCGGCTAGCAAATGCTGCCGCCCGCCCTCAACACTCCCGCGCCCGGCTTTGGATGATCTTGGTTTCTGCATTCCGCATCCCTCACACAGGGGTAAAGTGCTAGCATCTGGTTATCCGTTTGAAGCACCAAAACGCGCTTGTCACCCGAAAAAGCGCAAAACAGGTGCACAGGCAAAGTTAGAAAAAACACATAAATCGAAACTTTTCGCCATTGCATGAAAGCAAAACGCAGGATAGCAATCATGCAAACAAAGAGGTGCAGCAACCGCACCCTGTCTGTGAGGAAGCATTTTCGCTGTGATGGTGGCCGGCGTCCATTGGAGGCGTCTGCATCTCTGCAACAATCTGCTCGCCACGCCCGACAGGGGCGGCCCGTGCCGGCCCGACCCGCTGGAGACCAGATTGTCATCACCTGCGCCAACGCTAAGAAATGACCTCGTTTCGCTCATTGCCAGCAAGGCCCTGTGGATTCGCCGGCGCAGCTTCCAGATGGTGTATGAGGCCCAGCAGGGGCATCCGGGCGGCGATTTCAGCGCTGCGGACGTGCTGGCAACGCTGTATTTCGGCGCCATGCGCTACGATCCGAAAAATCCGCGCGATCCTGCCCGCGACCGTTTCGTGATGAGCAAGGGCCATTGCACCGGCGCCTTTTATTCGGTGCTCGCCGCTGCCGGCTATTTCCCGGAAGCGGACCTATCGAGCTATATGAAGCCGCTGAGCATGCTCAACGGGCACCCCAACCGCAATTATCTGGCGGGCGTCGAAACCAATACCGGTCCACTCGGCCACGGCCTGCCCGTTGCCATCGGCATCGCCATTGCCGGCCAGATCGACAATGCCGATTTCCGCACTTTCGTGCTGACCGGCGATGGCGAATTGCAGGAGGGCAGCAATTGGGAGGCCGCGCTTACCGCCGGCCATCGCAAGCTCGAAAACCTCACCCTGATCATCGACCGGAACCGGTTGCAACAGGGCGCGCGCACCGAGGACACCGCTTCGCTCGACCCGCTGGACGACAAATGGCGGGCCTTTGGCTGGCATGTCGAAATGGTGGATGGGCACGATCATGCTGCCCTTCTGGGCGTACTCAGCGCCAATCCGAAAGGCCGGGGCAAGCCGCTCTGCGTCATCGCCAACACGATCAAGGGCAAGGGCGTGAGCTTCATGCATGACAATGTGGCCTGGCATCATGGCGTGCCCAATAAACAGCAATATGAGCAAGCTATGGCGGAGTTGGTCTGATGAGTGCAGCAGCCCCGGCCAAGGCCGGCATGTTCGATTGCCGCGACAGTTTCGCTGCCACAATGGAGTCGCTTGCCGCGGCCGACCCGCGGATCGTCACCGTGGTCAGCGACAGCGTGGGCTCGTCCAAGCTGGCCGGCTTCAAGCAGAAATGGCCCGAGCGCATGGTCAATGTCGGCATTGCCGAGCAGACCGTCGTGGCGGTTGGTGCGGGCCTTGCCAATGGCGGTAAGGTGCCGTTCGTGTCGGCGGCGGCGTGCTTTCTCAGTGCCCGCGCGCTTGAGCAGATCAAGGCCGACATTGCCTATTCTAATGTGAATGTGAAACTGATCGGGCAATCGAGCGGCGTCGCCTATGGCGAACTGGGCCCCACCCATCACTCGATCGAGGACATGGCCTGGCTGCGCCTGTTCAACAATCTGACGCTGATCGTTCCGGCTGATCCGTGGCAGACTGAGCAGGCCATTCGTGCCGCCGCCGCCATGGACGGCCCGGTTTTCGTGCGCGTCAGCCGCATGCCGGTGCCGGCGCTCGAGCGCCGCAATGCCAGTTTTGAGATCGGCAAGGCCGAGACGCTGGTGGAAGGCGACGACATCGCCATCATCGCCAATGGCACCATGGTGCACCGCGCCGTCGCCGCTGCCAAAACCCTCGCCGGCGAGGGCATTCATGCCCGTGTCGTCAACATGGCGACGGTCAATCCGCTGGATGAGGCGGCCATTCTGGCCGCAGCGGAAACCGGCGCCATCGTCACCGTCGAGGAGCATTCGGTGCGCGGCGGATTGGGCGGCGCCATTGCCGAGATCGTCACCGCCAACACGCCGGTCCCCATGCGCATCATGGGTTTCCCGGGCTTTGTGCCCACCGGCTCGGCCGAGTGGCTGATGGAGCATTTTGGCCTCACCGAAACCGGCATTGCCGAGGCCGCCCGCCAGACCGTCGCGCGCAAGAGATGAGCCAGCCGGATCTCGTTCTCGCCATCGATCAGGGCACCACCAATACCAAGGCGCTACTGGTCGATGCGGCTGGCCGCATATCGCAGCAGGCCTCGGTACCCAATGCCGTGTCCTATCCGCAATCGGGCTGGGCCGAGCAATCGGCCACGGCGCTGCTCGATGGCGTGCGGCAGGTCATTGCCGCGATTGTCGGCAAGACGGGTTCCCAGGACATCGCAGCGATCGCCATTTCCAACCAGCGCGAGTCGATCATCGTGTGGGATGCGGCGACGGGCGAGCCCATCGGGCCCTGCATCATCTGGCAATGCCGCCGGTCTGCCGCGACCTGCGAAGCACTGCGCGCGGCCGGTCATGCGGGCATCATCGAACAGAAAACCGGGCTGGCGCTCGACCCGCTCTTTCCCGCCGGCAAGATCGCCTGGCTGCTCGACACGATGCCGGGCGCCCGCCAGCGGGCCGAAGCCGGCCAATTGCGGACTGGAACAGTTGACACCTGGCTGTTGTGGAACCTGACCGCCGGCGCCGTCCACGCCACCGACCATTCCAACGCCTCGCGCACTCAGTTGTTCAATACCCAAACCATGGCCTGGGATGCCGAACTGGCGCGCCTGTTCGATGTGCCGCTGTCGCTCCTGCCGGTCGTCATGCCATCGGATTCCCGCTTCGGTGAGACGGTCGCGGGGGCCTCGGCGCTACCGGGCGGCATTCCCATTCGCGCCATGATCGGGGATTCCCATGCCGCGCTTTATGGCCATGGCGTGCGCCAACCCGGCATGGTCAAGGCCACTTATGGCACCGGCACGTCGCTGATGGCGCTCACCGGCGAACGGGTGCTGTCACGCCATGGCATTTCCAGCACCATTGCCTGGAGCACCGCCGCCGGGGCGGTCCATGCGCTTGAGGGCAATATCTCGGTTTCGGGGCAGGCGGCGGCATTCATGGCCGACATGCTCGGCCTTGCCGATGCCACGGCCCTGTCCGACCTCGCCGCCACGGTTGCGGACAGCAATGGCGTGGTCTTCGTGCCCGCCCTGGTCGGCCTTGGCGCGCCGCATTGGCGGGCCGATGCGCGCGGCACCATTACCGGCATGACGCTGGGGACCAGCCGCGCCCATCTGGCCCGCGCCGCGCTCGAAGCCATAGCGTTTCAGGTGGCCGATGTATTGGCCGCCATGGAGCAAGATACGGGCACGGCGCTTGCCGAGTTGCGCGCCGATGGCGGCGCCTCGCGCAATGGCTTCCTGATGCAATTCCAGGCCGACATTATCGGCCGGCCGGTGGCCGTTGCGGCCGCCGCCGAAGTCAGCGCCCTTGGCGCCGCCGCTCTCGCGCATGCAGCGCTCGGGCATGACACGGCGCCGGTGCCTGCGGCCGAACACTATGCCCCCGCCATGCCGGCGGCGGAGCGAAACGAGCATCTGGCGCGCTGGCACATGGCCGTCGCGCGCACCCTGAGCCAACCCGAAACGGGACCCGAAAGAGGAGGACTTCGATGAGCAACCAGCGTTATGGCGCCGGCATCTGGCATTTTGCCACCTATGTGGATCGCTACGCGACCGACGGCTATGGCACGCCGCGCAGCGTCATCGAGGCCATCGACCTGGCCGGCCAGGTCAAGGACCTCTCGGTGGTCGATATCAACTACCCGTTCTTCGGCGGTGAATTCAGCAATGCCGAGATCAAGGCGGCGCTGGATCGCAACAATCTCGGCGTCATCGGCATCACGCCGGAAATCTATACCCGCGAGTTCGCCAAGGGCGCCTTCACCAATCCGGATGCCGGGGTGCGCCGCCGCGCTCATGAGCTCATCACCGAAGCCTGCGACGTGGTGCGCTTCTTCAAGGCTGATTATGTCAAGCTCTGGCCCGGCCAGGACGGCTGGGACTATCCCTTCCAGGTCGATCACGGCACGTTATGGAAGCACTCGCTTGATGGCGTCGGCCAGCTCGCCAGCGAAAACCCGGACCTCAAATTCGTCATCGAATACAAGCCGCGCGAACCGCGCGTGCATATGAGCTTTGATTCCCTCGCCCGCACCCTGCTGGGCATCGAAAAGATCGGGCTGCCCAATGTCGGCATCCTGCTCGATTTCGGCCACGCGCTGTTCGGCGGTGAGTCCGCCGCCGATTCAGCCCAGATGGCGATCGATTACGGCCGGCTATTCGGCATGGACGTCAACGACAATTACCGCTCCTGGGATGACGATCTGGTAGCGGGCAGCCTGCACCCGATCGAGCTGTTCGAGTTTTTCTATGTGCTGCGCAAGAACAAGTGGGAAGGCGTCTGGCAGCTCGATCAATTCCCGTTCCGCGAAGATAGCGTCGCGACGGCGACCCATGCCATCGACTTCCTCAAGGCGGCCTCCCGCGGCCTCGAGGCGCTCGATATCGACGCGCTCAAGGAGGCGCAGAGCAAGCACGACGCCATAGGCGCCCTGCGGATCGCCCAGAAGGCCCTGTTCGGCTCGTTCTGAGCCGGATACCGACCGCCATTGACAGGATTGCCCGCCATGTTGCCCCGCGAAAAACGCGCCCGCCTGATCCTCAATACCGACGCCAAGAACGAGGCCGATGATCAATTCACCATCGTCCATGCCCTGCTGACGCCGACATTTGATTTCCACGGCATCATCGCCGCCCATTTCGGCGCCCATCGTTCGAAAACCAGCATGCTCGATAGCCGGGAGGAGATCGATAAATTGCTGGACCTGATGGATCTGTCGGGCCGCATCCCCGTGGCCAATGGCGGGGCAAATGCCTTGCCCGACGAGACCACGCCCGTGCCGTCGCCCGGCGCGCAGATGATCATCGACCAGGCCATGGCGGATGATGATCGTCCGCTTTATGTGGCATTCCTGGGCCCATTGACCGACATGGCCTCCGCATTGCTGCTGGAGCCGCGGCTCAATGAGCGCAATGTCATCTGCGTGTGGATCGGCGGCGGCGCCTGGCCGGTGGGCGGACGCGAATTCAACCTGATGAACGATATCGCCGCCGCCAATGTGGTGATGCGCTCGAATATCCAGGTCTGGCAGATTCCCTCTACCGTCTATCGCATGATGGCGGTGAGCTATGCCGAGCTCCAGGAACGCTGCGCCGGCCGCGGCGCTATCGGTGATTATCTGGTCGAGCAGTTGATCGACTGGAATTTGCGCGTGCATCCGGGTCCGATCGAGCATCGCTCGCTGGGCGACACCCCGGCCTTGTCGGTCATTCTCAACCCGCATGGCGGGCTATCCGAGTGGCGTCCCGCGCCCGAATTCACCAGCCACATGAACTATGTCCACACGGGCAAGAACCGGCCCATCAAGGTCTACGACAATATCGACGTGCGCTACATCCTCGAGGATTTTTACGCCAAGCTGGCCCGCTTTCACCGCGGCGCGCAGGACCTGGCGCAGTTTGGCTAGGTCGCTAAAACTGTCCGGACAGGCCAAGCCTGGCGCCGATGGTGCGCCGGCCATCGCCATCGATGTCGAGCAGCAAATTGGTATCGACGGACCAGCCTTGCCTTGCTGCAACGGACACGCCAAGCAGCAGCTGCCCGAAGGCGCCAGAACCATCGAGCCCGGCAAAGCCGCCGGTCAGGCCCAGCTTGGGCAGGAGCGTCATGCCGTCTTCCAGCACATAGAGGCGGGCTATTTCGCCGCCTAGGCTGACGCGGAATTGCTCGTTGGTGAAGCCGGGCAGGTCGATGACATCGCCCACGCCGTTGGTGACCGTGTAATCCGCCGCCGTTTCCGAGAGATAGACCGCCCGCAGTTTTGGGGTGAGCGTGGTCACTTCGTCGAGCAGCCATTGACCGGTGATTGCGGTGTCGGCCATCCAGCGTCGCGTGTCGAAAGTGCCGTCCCAGGCCATGGTGTCGATGTCGTTGGCGGAGCCGCCATAGCGCAGGCTTGTGTCCCAGAACACGCCTTGGCCCAGTTCCAGCGACGCATACGGACCGGCAAGCCAGCCATTGCCGCTCAATTCGGCGTGCTCGCCCGGATCGGTCATGCGATCGAAGTGGACTGACAAGCCGATCAGCGCCTGGTCGGTGACGAGATAATCGGCACCGGCCGAGATCATGCCGAAACTGCCCCATTGGTTGTCGCCGGCATCGCTCTGGTGCATCAACAGCGTCCCGTCGACCCACATATTGAACGGCGCTGCAGCGGCCACGGCAATGCCTGCGCCGGCCGCCTTCAGTTGCGTCAGGCTGGTGGAGAAGCCCAGCGCCATGCCTTGCTCGAACGGCAGCAAGCGCGACGTTATCGGATCGGCGGACAGTGCCATGCTGCGCCGCTCCACCAGACCGGGAACCTTGATCGTCGAGGTGATCAGGCCCTGCCGGGCCTGCACAAAGTCTTGCACCAGCCCGCCGATCTCAGCCGCGACCGCGGCTGAATCATGGGCGAGCACATAGGTGACGGTTCCGGTATTGGAGCTTCCCAAAGCGCTGGTCAGCCGGAAACCGACTTGCACGCGGCCGGAAAAGGCGGGGTCCGGAATGAACTTCAGATACCAGCCGAGCGGCTCGACCGGTCCGGCCTGGGCGAATTCGCCACGCACGATGGAGGCGGTGCCCGCATTGGACGGCGTGACGGAGATGATGTCGGCGACGCTGAAGGGACCGCCGGTGGCCCCACGGGTGAGATCGACATTAACCGGGGTGGAGCCGGGCGGAACCTCGATCTGCTGATCGGGCACCGTGACGGTGCGCTCACCGACCTTGAGCGTGTAACTGGCCGCACCGGTCGCGCCGGTATTATCGCGGACCTGAATGGTGAAGGCGTAATCGCCCTGGCTATTCGCATCCAGCGGACCGCTCAGCGTGCCGGTGGAAACGTTGAGGACCAAGCCGGCCGGCAATGTGCCGGAGAGCAGGCTGTAGAGCAGGGGGGCGGTGCCGCCAATAGCCGATATCGGCTGATTGTAGTCTTCGCCAACCATGGCATCCGGTAGGGGGCCTGAGGGTGGGGAGAAGCTGAAGTCCGGTGTCGGCGTGTCCCCGATCACCGCTATGGTCTGGATGGCTTGGCGCGAGGCGTTGAAATTGGCGTCGCCCGGATGCTGCGCGCTCAGCACGCAATCGCCGCCCTTGAGGAAGGTGACCACGCCATCGGAAATGGCGCAGATGCCTCTGCTTTCGACCCTCACCTCGACGGGCACGCTCGCACTGACCCGGATGGCATGGGCGCTTACCGTATAGGTCTGTCCCACCACAGCCTCCCGAGGCGCAATGGTGTCGAAATAGATGCTCTGCTCCGCCTTGGCGATGTCGATGGTAACAGGGCTGCTGACGCCTGGCTCATGGTCGGCGTCACCCGAATAGATGGCGGTAATGGTATGCAGGCCAGCGGCAAGTTGGTCGGTTGTCAGGGTGAGGCTGGCACCGCTGCCGGTTTCGAATGTGGCGACACCAATCCTGGTATTGCCGTCCATGAAGGCTATTTCGCCACTGGGCGGCGCACTGGTTCCGATAACCAAGGCCTTTATGACGACGGTTTGCCCATAGACCCTGCCGCTTGGCAAATCGTCCACGATCACTATCGAAATCGCCTTGGTGAGCGTCAATGTTGCTGGCCGCGAATAGACGGTCTCGCCATCCTTGCTGACCACGGCGCGATATTGGTGGCCGCTATCGGCAACGCGAACCGGCTTGAAGGTATGGCTGCTGCCGTCTGCTCCCGGAACGGTCGCGAAACTCAAACCATCGGTGCTGACTTGCCATTGGTAGGAGACGTCGTCTTCGGCGACCACAACCGAGAAGGTGACGAATTGCCCTGCCGCTGTCGTCACATCGGCCGGCTGCTGCATAATGGTGGGCGGGGCGGCCTGCACTGGCGCGCTGAGCAGCACCGTAAGCGCCGCCAGCATAAGGGCGGCAAACCAAGTGCGGCATGCGCTCTTCCACCCGGATTGGAATGCCGCATGCTCCATGGGTCGGGAAAACAAGGTCGCGATCAATGCCATGCCAATGCTGAATCTCAGTCGGGGAAATAGCCGGCCCGTCCCCGTGCCGGGCGGCTGATGGGCGACAGCCGCGCACGACTGTCGCCCGGATCAAATGCCTAGAATTTTATGCCGAGACCGACTTTGAGAGCATGCTGGTCGACAGCGACATTGACGCCGCCAAGATCGCTGTCGCCGTAGTCGCTGTAACGGTATTCGACGCGGCCAAACACATTGTCGGTAAAGGCGTAATCCACGCCCGCCCCGATCGTGTAGCCGTTGAAGGTTTCTTCGGTTTTGCCAAGGCCCGGGAAATCCACATAGCCCTGCGTCGTCGCCCAGCCTGCCGTGGCGTAGATCATTGCGCGATCGAAGGCGTAGCCCAGGCGGCCACGCACCGAACCCGCCCAATCGGTGCCGAACTGGGCACCGAAGATTTCCTGCTCGTTCCAATTGTATTCGAGATCGCCCTCGATGCCGAGCACGACATTATTGTCCAACTGGTAATTGTAGCCCGCGAAAGCACCGAAAATGCCGCCATTGGCTTCCTCGGAACTGGAGATGCCAAGGCCGGAAAACTCTCCGCTCGCCCAGGCGCCGCCGCCCTGGATACCGAGATAAGCGCCGGACCATGCATAGGAGGAGGGCGCGATTGGAAGCGGAGACTGTGCGGCAATGATATCGGCGGCGTGTGCCGTCGACGCGCCAAGCGCGATGAAGGCGGAAAGAACGAGTTTTTTCATAATGGCATACTCCAACTGCTGAAATTCGTGGCATTGGCAGATAGCGGACAGGCGGCGTCAGGCGCCGGCAAGCTGACTTGCCGAGCTTCTCCGAATGCCTGACGCTCAATAGGACGAGGCCCCCGATCCGCTGCGCAATCGAGGCTAAAAAATCAAATTTGGGCCGTGAAGATAAGCCGCCAGGGGCGATGCGCGGCGAATCTATCTCAACGCGCAAACCGGACCGGGCAAAATACTCCCGACGCGCAACGTCACATCACCGGGCCAGGGCACGAGCCCCTATCGTCCCCAAAGCGTGGCCCGATCGAACCAGTTCACCGATTCGCCTGTTCGGCCACTTTGCGCCAAAACGCGGATTTCGCGTGGGGTAAGTCCATGCAGACGTTGAAATGCACGCGTGAAATTATGCGCATAGATGAAGCCGTGCTCGAGCCCGATTTCCGCTATTGATTTGTGGGATTGGGCCGGGTCGCGCAAAGCTGCGCGCGCCAGGTTCAGCCGTCGTTTTTGAAGATAGCTCGCCACGCCCCCCTCGCTGGAAAACAGATAGGTGAGCTTGCGCAGCGAGATGCCGAAGGCGGCAGCAATCTGGGCCGGAGAAATGTTCGGATCGAGGGCGTGCGCATCGATATAGCGGCGGATTTCTCCAAGCTGGGCAGCGGCTACCCCCAGCGATAGATCAGCTCTTTTTACTCCGTTCAGCGTAGCGGCGACGAGTTCCACAGCGGGTAGCGCAAGAGCAGCGGCCTGCTGCTCTTCAAGCAGCGGCAGCGCACGCCAGAGCGCGACCATGTGGTTGCGCAACAAGGTGACCATCGGCTCGTCGGCGGCAAGAACCCGCATATTCTGTTCGTCCGGATGAGTGAGCAAGGGCGCCAGCAGGGACCTCGGGACAAACAGGGTCAGATTGGCGAAATCGCTGGCCGATCCGGCATGAGCCTGTCCGGCGTCGTGAATGACCAAATCGCCCGGCCCCGCTTGTGCCTCCCCGCGGCCGTCCTGGCGGCTCCACTGGCCCGCCAGGAAAAACTGCACCTCGAAATGATCGTACCCGTCCGCCCCGATACGATAGCTGGAACGGCTCAGTTTCTGGGCAACGCTAAGGCAATATGTCAGCAGCAATTCGCCGACGCGAAAGGTGGTGTGCGTCGTGTGAAATGCTTCGGGCCGGGCAAGATTGACGTCATACAGCGAGCCGGCGGAGTCCTGCCAGAACTCCAGCGCCCGTTTCAAAGGCAGCTCTCGGGTGTTGGTTTTGAACACCAGAGTTGGATGTGCGTCGTTCATGGCCTGCTGAGAAATCACCTGAAATGGAACATTGACCACTATTTAGCGGACCGGAAGCTTTTGGGAAACTGCCAGGCCGATCTGGACGGCCGCTCTCATGTGGTCGGGGCTGCCCCCCCGGCCATGTGGGACGTCCCCGGGATCGCGGGCACTTGCTACGGCGCTTGTCGTGATCACAACGGGGGCAATTTTTTGGTCATCTTGCTTCTAATTTAGGCAGTCTAGGTTTCTGATGCCGTCTTGTGCGTTTTATCCTTGCGCTGCGAAATTCTGTACGCTTTGTTTTGGCGGAACAACAAACATTGGGTCCACATTCATGCTGAATCGCAGGCTGTTTTCTGCCTCCACCCTTGCCGTATTTGCCTTGGCAGGCCTCGCCACCATGCCGGCCTTTGCCCAGACCGCCGTCAAATTGACGCTGGACTGGCGTTTCGAAGGCCCGGCTGCCGGTTTCCTGTTGGCGCAGGACAAGGGTTACTTTGCAGAAGAAGGCCTGGATGTGACCATAGACACCGGCAATGGCTCGGTAGAAGCCATTCCGCGCGTCGCCACCGGCGCCTATCAGTTCGGATTTGGCGACATCAATTCGCTGATCAAGTTCCTCGATGAAGATCCGGCCCAGCCGGTCAAGTCGATCATGATGGTCTATGACAAGCCGGTGTTTTCGATCATCGGCCGCAAGTCGCTGGGCATTACCGACGATCCCAAATCGCTGGAAGGCAAGAAGCTGGGCGCGCCGCCGCCGGATGGCGCCTTTGCCCAGTGGAAGGCCTTCATTCCGGCAGCCGGGATCGATGCTTCCAGCATCACCATAGAGAATATCGGCTTCCCAGTGCGCGAGCCGATGCTGGCTTCGGGCGATGTGGATGGCGTGTTCGGCTTTGCCTTTTCGGTTATCCTCAACCTGATCGCCAATGGCGTGCCGGAAGACGATATTTCCACCATCCTGTTCGCCGACCACGGCCTCAATCTCTATGGCAACGCCATCCTGGTGAACGAGACCTTTGCCGAAGCGAATCCGGACGTCGTGAAGGGCTTCCTGCGGGCGCTGGCCAAGGGCTTTGCCGATGCGGTGGCCGATCCGGCGGCGGGTGCCGCGGCGGTGCTGGCTCGCAACGAGACGCTGAACCTCGATACCGAAATAGCGCGCCTGACCATGGCCAACGAAATGAACATCAAGACGCCCTATGTGGTCGAACACGGCTTTGGCGGCATCGACGAAGCCCGGCTCACCGCATCGCTTGAAACGCTGAAACTGTCGCTCGGCCTCAAGGGTGCGGTGACCGCGGCGGACGTGTTCGACGCACAATATTTGCCCCCGGCCGAAGAGCGTATGCTGCCTTAAGCGGCCTTCCCAGCCTCCCCCGAACAGGGGGAGGAACGGTGCCGCGAGCAGCGCGGCACCGCAATTTTCTCCAATAACCGGAACCGCCATGCCCCTGGTTTCCATCGAAAATGTCGACATGCGCTATGGCGGGCCGGGCGGAACGCTGGCCGTGAGCGGCCTTAACCTGCGGATCGAGCGCGGCGAATTTGTTGCCGTGGTGGGGCCGTCCGGCTGTGGCAAGTCCACGCTGATGAAACTGACGACCGGGCTGCACATTCCCCAGAGCGGCACGGTGATCGTTGCCAACCAGGAAGTGAGCAAGCCGGTCTCGATCGTTGGCATGGCGTTCCAGAACCCGACCATGCTGCCCTGGCGCACGACGCTGGAGAATATCCTGCTGCCGGTCGAAATTGTGGAACGACACCGCCATCGGCTGCGGGCGCACAAGAAGGAATATGTCGAAAAGGCCGAAGCGTTGTTGGAGACGGTTGGGCTCAAAGGCTTTGGCGACAAGTTTCCCTGGCAGCTTTCCGGCGGCATGCAGCAGCGGGCCAATCTTTGCCGGGCACTGATCCATGAGCCCGAACTGCTGATGCTGGACGAGCCCTTTGGCGCGCTGGACGCATTCACCCGCGAAGAGCTGTGGTGCGTGATCCGGGACCTGCACGCCAGCCAGGATGTCACCATTGTTCTCGTCACCCATGACCTGCGGGAATCCGTGTTCCTGGCCGACAAGGTCGTGGTGATGAGTGCGCGTCCGGGGCGGGTTATTTCCGAACATGTCGTGCCATTCGAGCGGCCACGGCAGCTCGACATTCTCTATCAGCGGGCATTCAACGAAATGGTGCAGGCGCTGCATGGCGAGATTGCTGTCGCGAGGGTCGCCGCATGACCAATCTCGAAACCGTCACCGTCGCATCGACCCCGCCGACGCCCCAGGTTGCGTTCAAGATCAACTGGCTGCGCCTCGCGCCGCTGCTCTACACCATTGGCCTGTTCGTGATCTGGGAGGTCGGGGTGCGGCTCTCGGGCCTGCCGCATACGATTTTTCCGGCGCCAAGCCGGGTGTTCGAAGCGATCGTGCAATATTGGTCGCCGATCTGGAAGAACTCCCTACAGACGCTCTACACCACCGTGTTGGGTTTCCTTATCGCCGTCATCGCGGGACTGGGGATAGGCTTGTTCATTGGCTGGTCCAAGACGATTTATGCCGGGCTTTACCCGATCATGATCGGCTTCAACGCAATTCCCAAAGTGGCATTGGTCCCAATCCTGGTCATCTGGTTCGGCATCGGCACTGTGCCGGCAGTGCTGACGGCGTTCCTGATTTCGTTCTTTCCCATCGTCGTCAATGTCGCGACCGGCCTCGCCACGATCGAGCCGGAGACCGAGGACGTGTTGCGGGCGCTCGGCGCAAAGAAGCTCGACATCATGCTCAAGGTCGGCATTCCGCGCTCGATGCCGTATTTTTTTGGCTCGCTGAAGGTGGCAATTACCCTGGCCTTTGTCGGCTCGGTGGTCAGTGAAACCGTGGCGTCCAACAACGGCTTGGGCAACATGATGGCGTCTGCTCAATCCAATTTCAACGTGCCGCTGGTGTTTGCCGGGCTACTGATGCTCGCGATCGAGGGCATCGCCATGTATGCGCTCATGGCGTGGCTGGAGAAGCGGATGACGGGCTGGGCGCACCGCTCGACAATGAGCAATTGATCCAAGATCAATGGCGCGCTGCTGCTCCGAACGCCGCGGCAACCACGTCGGCCAGGCCGCGCCCGGCGCTACCATCCTCATCAAGGCGTGGATTGTAGATGGTGATCTCAAGTCCGACGGCCTTACCGCTGGCCAGCGCAATCCGCAGCGCAGCCCCTAGCTCGTCCCACGACAACCCGCCTGGTACGCGGAAATCGACAGCCGGCATGATGGCGTCATCGAGACAGTCGGCGTCGAGATGGATGAAAAAGCCGTCCAGTTCCGCTCGCGTCAGGTGGTCGACCGCTTCGCCTGTGGCGGCCTCAATGCCTTTGGCGCGCACAGCGGGCAGGTCAAGCGCCTTGAGCTCTGCGGGGAGCGGCTGGCTGCCATACTCCTCCTGATCCTTGTGGTCGCGATAGGCGAACGCGACAGCGTCTTCAGGCCGGACCAGAGGCTTGCGCCCTTCGATGTCGGCCAGGAGCGGCGGACCGTAGCCGGTGACGAAAGCGAGGTCCATCGAGGCGCCCTCGCCATTGGGTTCTGCCGCGGGCTGGAAGAAATCGGCATTGCCGTCGATGAAGAGCAGGCCATAGCGGCCGCGTCGTCGAAGCGCGAGCATCGAACCAACCAGGATCGTACAATCGCCGCCCAGCACCACCGGAAACTCTCCCGCATCGAGCACCGCTTCCACCGCGTCGGCGAGCATGGGCGACCACGCCGCAATTGCCGTGGTGTTCAAAACGCCGGTCTCGGGATCGGGAGTAGGGTCCTTGGGAGGCACGGCCAGCCGTCCGGCGCGGCGCGCGTGAATGCGCTCCGCAAGGCCAAGATCAAGCAGCCGACCAGCCAGACGCTCGACGCCCTCGGTCGCCAGCCCCAGCGTGGAAGGAGCTTCGAGAACAGCATAAGGGCCGGGCATAGGCGCCTCCTGTTTGTGGCTTAGGTCAGTCCTTCGACAACGGTCGCTGCTGCGCCCTGTTCCCTGCCACGCCGCATTTGAAGTGGGACAATGGCAAGGCCTTGCCGGCTTTCGCTTGCGCCGCGGTGATAGAGGCTGGATACGTAATTCCATAATTTTCCGAGAGCATTGCCGTGAACCCCTGGGTCCTGATCGATACCGTCCCGCTCCCCGATGGCCGCGGTGATATCCGCCTGATCCAGCGCGCCGACGAATTCTCCATCATGCTGGGCACGATTGCCTTGATGAACAGCCGGCTCAGTGGGTCCGAAGAAGCCATGGCCGGGCTGGCACGGGCGCGGATCGGCGATCGGCCGAATGCCCACGTGCTGATCGGTGGGCTCGGCATGGGTTTCACTTTGCGCGCGGCGCTCGCCGAGTTCCCGCAAACCACCAGCATCACCGTTTCTGAGCTGATGCCCGCCGTGGTGGCCTGGGCGAAGGGGCCAATGGCGCCCATTTTCGGCGATTGCCTTGAGGATCCGCGCGTCGACATCAAGGTCGTCGATGTGCGCCGGCTGATCAATTCGGCCAAGGCGAGCTACGACGCCATCCTGCTCGACGTCGACAATGGCCCCGATGGATTGACCGTCGAGACCAATGACGCGCTCTACAGCATGACCGGCCTGAAGGCCGCCAGTGCTGCGCTGCGTCCGGGCGGCGTGCTGGCAATTTGGGCCTCCGCACCCGATCGAGCCTTCACCCAGCGCCTGCAACGCGCCGGATTTACGGTTGAGGAAGAAAGGATCCGCGCCAATGGCAAGAGCCGCGGCTCTCGCCACGTCATCTGGCTGGCAACGCGCCCAATTACGCACTCGCCTGGAGTTCGCTCCGCATCCAGAAAGGCATAAAAATCGCCCCCCGGCGTCAGATGCGCTCAATGCGAACGGGGAATTTGCCTCGCACCAGCAGCGGATCGAAGCCGTCATCAAAGCGGCCGAGGCGGATCAGCCCGTCCCAGCGATAGTCCCCGTAGAACAGTGCCAGATTGCCCCATGGCCGGAAGTAGCAGAGGTCGCCCGGCTGCTCGTTGCCAAAAGGCCCCGCGCCGTCCTCAGTGAGTTTGCGCGGCAGATGCACGATCTTTTCATTGCCGCCGAAATCCTCGATCGTCAGATCGAGTGGCAGCATGGACGCAAAGTCGCGCGCGGACGGATTGTCGTAGAGGCTGGCCGTCATGGTCATGCCATTGAAGGTCAAAGAGATTTTCATGCCATTCGGCTCCTGGCTTGCTGGATCGGTATCAGCTTGCGCCCGCACAGTGCTCGGGAGCATTGCTGTGGCAAAGGCTGCTTGCAACAGTGTGCGTCGAGTGAACTGCGTGGGCGCATCGGCCATGATTTAGCCCTTCTGATCAGACCGGCTGTGCCGTCGGGCGGAACAGGATTTCGTTGATGTCGACGTCGTCGGGCTCGTTGATGGCAAAGGCGACGGCGCGAGCGAAGGTATCCGGGCCAACCGCGATCTTGCTGACGAAATCCCTGGTGCCCTGCTGGATATCCTTTTCGCTGATATGCTCGAGCAGTTCGGTGCTGACGGCGCCGGGCGAGATGACGGTCGTGCGAATATTGTAGGGCTTCACTTCCTTGCGCAGGCCCTCGGATAGCGCCCGCACGGCGTGCTTGGTCGCACAATAGACCGTGGCGCCGGGATCCACCACATGGCCGTAGACCGAGGAAACATTGATGATGTGCCCGGACTTCTGTGCCTGCATGTGCGGCAGGGCGGCGGCGATACCATAGAGGACGCCCTTGAGGTTGACGTCGATCATGCGATCCCACTCGTCGACCTTGAGGCGCTCGAGCGGCGCCAAAGGCATCAGGCCGGCATTGTTGAGCATCACGTCGATACGGCCGAATGTGTCGACCGCTGCCTGCACCAGATCCTTGACCTGATCGCGATCAGTGACGTCCGTGGCCACGGCTTTCGCCTTATGCCCCGCCGCCGTCAATTCCTCGACCAAGGCGTGGATGCGGTCGGCGCGGCGGGCGCCAAGCACGACGGAGGCGCCCTCGGCGGCGAGATGACGTGCGGTGGCTTCGCCCAGGCCACTGCTGGCGCCGGTGATGACGACGACCTTGTTTTTGATGCCTTCAGTCATGAGATTTTCCTTTCAGATGTTGCGGTGAAGGCGGCGGCGCGCCGCCCGCCTCAAGATCATCGGGGCCGGCCATCCAGGCCTCACCTTCGCTCGCAGCTAGGTCTCGCGCGATGGGGGTGAGCAAGCTCACCCAAAGGAACGACAGGCACACGACTCCGCTGGAGGTCCTTAACTAGTCAGCCTGGCCAATTGCGACTAGACGCAGTAATCTGCATGTTATTGTGAGCGAGGTTCAGCAATGAAGCGTGACGAATTTGCCGAGATGCGCGCCTTCCTCGAGGTGAGCAAGCAGCGCAGCTTTACGCGTGCGGCCGGCAAACTGGGCGTTACGCCCTCGGCGCTCAGCCATACGGTCAAGGCTTTGGAATCGCGACTTGGCGTTCGCCTGCTGTCGCGCACCACCCGCGATGTGGCTCCGACGCTGGCAGGGGAGCGCCTCCGGGCCGGTATCGAGCCGCATTTCGAAGCTATTGCCGCCCAGGTCAGCGCGCTCGGCGCCATGCGCGATCAACCAAGCGGCCATCTGCGGATCGTGTGCACCGACGACTCGGTGGACATCGTGTTCCGGCCGCGCCTTGCCAAATTCTTTGCCGACTACCCGGACATCAGCGTCGAACTGATCGTCGACAACGCCTATTCCAACATTGTCGAGCAACAATTCGATGCCGGCGTCAGGCTCGGGGAATCCATCGCCAAGGATATGATTGCGGTCCGCATCGGCCCCGATGTTGCCTATTGCGTGGTGGGGTCACCACGCTATTTCGAGCAGCGTCCGGCGCCCACGACACCGCAGGACCTCACCGAACATCAGTGCATCAACTACCGCCTGCCGACCTCCGGTGCGGTCTATGCTTGGGAGTTGCGGGACGGTGCCCGCGAATTCAGCGTTCGCGTCGAGGGCCAGTTCACGCTCAACAATATGGGGCCTGCAGTGCAGGCAGCGCTCGATGGCGTTGGGCTCGCCTACGTGCCGCGCGAGCTGGTGCGGTCCTACATTGAAGCCGGCCAGTTGCAGGAAGTCTTGCATCAATACTGCCCGACATTTCAGGGTTACCACCTCTACTATCCAAGCCGCCGCCACCTCTCGCCAGCATTTTCAGCTTTCGTGGAGGCGTTCCGGTTTCGGACTAAATAGAAAAACAGGAATTTGGATCGCTGGGCACTTAGCCGCGATCGGCGCTGGCGGAGGCTTCAATTCCCAGAAGTAAACGTCCGCGCGACTTGGTGTGCCGCAGGCAAGTAGACAGCAATAGCTTCCAGCCGGAATCTTGAGGCTGATGGCATCGACCGCCGTCGTCTTTCCATAAATCTTGGAAACGGAAGCGATGTCGATCTCGGCAGCCTTGGACATGAGCATCCCCAATTTATCGGGGCTTTACATGCATCCGCCGTGCCAGTTGGTGAGCGGCCTATTAACCTGCTGGCAGCACTGATTTATCTCGCTTTATCGCCATTGTGCGATCGATAGGCAGTTCTAGTATTTGCTTCATTTGTGAGCATGTGTCCGCAGTGGGCGCCAAAATTGTATGCAATCTGCCGGATGTCTGTGTGCGATTCTTGCTTTCACCGCCCTTCGATTCTGCTTATGAGTGAGCTATGACGCTTACAGACCAGACCTTTGCCGCGCCGCCCCCTGTCGAGGACCGCGCCATGATGATCCGCGATCATCTGCGCGACGCGATCGTCGATCGCCGGTTGGCGCCTGGCACGAAACTCAACGAAGCCGAAGTCGGCACGTTGTTCGAGGTCAGCCGCACTGTGGTTCGCGCTGCGCTCCAGGCGCTCGCCTTCGAGGGACTGGTCAAGACCGAACGCAATCGGGGTGCCTTCGTCGCCAATCCAACCCCGGAAGAGGCCCGCCAGGTCTTTGCCTCGCGCCGCTTGATCGAGCCGGGACTGGCGCTCGCCGCCGCGCAACGCATAACGGCCAGCGAAATCGCTGCTTTCCGCGAGCGCCTGCAGCACGAGAGCGAATTGCTCAACCAACGTGGCCCCACCGCTCGCCGCGCCGAAATTCATGCCTCGGGCGACTTTCACCTGCTGCTCGCCAGGGTCGCCGATAATGCCATTCTCTTGCGTTTCATGGAGGAATTGGTCGCCCGCTCCTCCCTGGTCATCGCACTTTATGGCAATTCCGGCGCCTCCAGTTGCGGCCATAGTGACCACGGCAATATCCTGACAGCGCTGGAACAGGGCGATGGGGAACGCGCCGGCAAGCTGCTGCTCACCCATATCGACCATATCGAAGCCGATCTCGACTTGCGCAATACCAGCAACCTGCCGCTACGCGACGCCTTGGCCACCAGCGCGGGAATCTAACTGCAAAACCAGTCGATGAAGGCCCGCAGCTTTGGCGGCTGATTGCGCGTGGGATAATAGAGCTGGAACTGAGCTGGACGCGGCTCAAATTGGGGCAGCACCTCGACCAGTTCGTCGGACTCGTTGGCGGGGATTTCCGTCGTTCGATAGAGCTGGGCAACACCCAGACCCGCGCGAACGGCGAAGTCGAAGTGATTATTGTCGTCGAATACCAGCCGCGGCGGCGGATCGAGGCGCACGACCTGATCGCCCACATTGAAGGTCAGTGGCTCCAGCCGCTGGCTGCCCGGAAATCGATAGCGGATCACCTGATGGCTCGCTAGATCATTGGGGTGCTGGGGAATGCCTGCGGCCTCCAGATAGGCACGCGAAGCCAGCACCCGGCGGTGCAGAACTGGACCGATAGGGCGCGCGATCATGTCGAGTTCCAGAGTGTCCGAAAAGCGGATGCCCGCGTCGAACCCACCGGCAACGATATCGCTCAGTCGGTCATCCGTCGCGAGTTCCACGTCGATATCGGGATAGTGCCGCACGAAATCTGCCAACCGCGGCAAGATGCAGAACTGCGCCGCTAGCCGCGACAGGTTGATCCGCAAATTCCCGGCGGGCCGGCGGCCGGCAGTCCGCACCCGATCAAGCGCTTCGGCGATATCACCAAAAGCCCGGTCGGTATCCTGCAGCAGCAGGCGGCCGGCCTCGGTCAGCCGGATGCTGCGGCTGGTGCGCTCGAAAAGCCGGGCGCCGACCAGGGATTCAAGCTGCCGGATTTTTTGCGACACCGCCGACGGCGTTATTCCAAGCCGGCCGGATGCGGCGGTGAAACCGCCTGCAGTCGCGACCATGCGGAATGCCGGCAGCAACGAAAGAAGATCAGGGGGTATCGTTAATCTGTGCTTCAAGGCCCTTGAAGTATGCCTCAGCTCAACTTCACGATCAAGGCGGGCCATCTAGGGCGTATCATTTTGCCCTGGAGCCTACCAATGAGCCAACAATTAGAGACTTCGACCCTGTCAAACGCGATTGATGTCGCGATTGATGATGCACTTGCCCAAGCGCGCATCGCCGGTGGCGTGGTGCTTGTCGTCGAAGACGGCAAGATCGTCTACGAACGGGCGGCGGGCTACGCCGACCGCGAGGCAGGCCGGTCGATGCAGATCGATACGCCGTTCCGGTTCGCATCCGTCACCAAGCCCTTTACCACCATGGCCGCCCTGACACTGGTGGAAGCCGGGCGTCTGTCGCCTGATGATCGGGTGACGCAATATCTGCCAGACTTTGCCCCACGCCTGGCCGATGGCTCGCTCGCGGATATCCGGGTCGAACACTTGATGGCCCACACGGCAGGTCTCGACTACCGCTTCCAGCAAGCCGCGGATGGGCCCTATGCCCGCGCCGGTGTTTCGGATGGACTGGATGAAAACCGGGACCCGTTTGCAGCAAATCTCGCCCGCATTGCGAGCGTGTCGCTGGACCAGCGCCCAGGCGAGAGCTGGCGCTATTCCGTTGCGACCGATGTGCTGGGCGGTGTGGTCGAGGCCATCACCGGCATGAAGCTTGACGGCGCGATCGCTGCATTCGTCACTGAACCACTGCGATTGGGTGCGGCGTTTCATTGGCCCGATGCGAACATTGCTATCCCCTATCATGACGGTGCATCGGGACCGGTGCGGATGGGTGTCGGCGTGGAACTGCCCCAGCGTTACATCGAAGGTCCGGGCGTGCGCTTTGATCCGGAGCGCATTCGGGACGCGGCGGCTTGGCCCTCGGGTGGCGCTGGCATGGCTGGCCGCGCACGCGACGTGCTCACCCTGCTTGAGGCTTACCGCGCCGGCAGCTTCCTGAGCGAGGACTTGCGCGAGGCAGCGCGGGCAGTCCGGATCGGCGCGGAGGCAATGGGTCCGGGTTGGGGCTTTTCCTGGCTGGGCGCCACCCTGGTCGACCCTGCGGCTGCCGGCAGCCAATGGAGCACGGGGTCGGCGACTTGGGGCGGTACCTACGGCCACACATGGGGCATCGACTTCGCCAAAAAGCGCACATTCATTGCAATGACGAACACGGCCTATGAGGGCATGTCTGGCAAGTTCGCCCAGGACATCGCCGCCGCATTCGCCCTGCCACTCTCTTAACCTGGGCGCGGGGCGGCCAGCATTTGGCCGCCCCGCCTCACGGGCGCGAAGGAATGGACGTAGCGTATTCTTTGCAATGATCAGAAAAGATGATAGCAAAACTCCTATTATAGCCGGACGGCCGCTGGCTGCAGCGGCTTCGCGGGCCCTCCAAATTCAATAGGATCAATCCAACCTTGCACTTCTGGCCTTCCATGACCTGGCACACCGAGGGGATCAATGTGGTCGCGCCGGTCAAGTGGCGCTGTCTTGATGGGTTAATGGGCGCATTCTGGGAGGCCGACTGCCAGTCGGGCGCGCGCGGTTACTATTTGGCAGACGATCCGCGCATCATGATTTTCTTCAATGATGTGTCCGACAGTGTCCGGATTTCCAACCAGAGTGGCGATTTTTCCCAGCAATACCGGCCGATGACACGGGCGATTTTTATTCCCGCCGGCGTTCCCATGTGGACCAATATCGGGGCCACCCATCGGGTGACGCATCTCAATCTGCACATGCATAAGGATCGTTTGCTACGGTTCCTCGCGCCTTCGCTGGGCAGGTCTGCGGCGCTGGCGGCGTTGCGTAGCCCGGTGGAAATCGAAGATGTCGAAGCCATCGAGGCCCTGGCCAAGTTGCTGGTCGATGAAATCTCGCAGCCCTCGCGGCCTGCAATCTATGCGGAAAGCCTGGCCAACAGCATCGTCGCCAGCCTGCTCGACATTCCGGCCGAGCGCAACGAGACGAGCGAGGGCCGCCTGACCCAGGGCCAGATGAACAAGTTGATGGTGCGTCTTAATACACGCGGCAATGGCCGGTTGAGCGTGGCCGAGATGGCGGGCGCGGTCGGCCTGTCCGAAAGCTGGTTCAGCACGGTATTCAAGCAGACGACGGGAAAGACCCCGCTGCAATGGCAATTGGAAAAGCGCATCGAGCTTGCCAAGAAGCTGCTGATGGAAAGCGATCTGAGCGTGGCCAATATCGCAGCTCAACTCGACTTTTCCGATCAGGCGCACCTGACCAAGGTGTTCCGCCATGTTGCGGGGGAAACCCCGGCAGCCTGGCGTCGCCTTCAAACACGTTAGGCCGAATATTGTCCCACCCGCGGTGAATCGCGGGTGGGACGAGCACTCACCAGGTCTGGCGCAAGGTCGCGGTCACGGTGCGGCCGGGATTGTAGAAATCGGCGCCGAATCCGCCATAGGCCACGTGCTTTTCGTCAAAGATATTGCTGACATTGAGCTGCAGCGTGGTGTTGTCCTGCACCTTGTAGTTGAAGGCGGCGTCGAACACGATGCTGCTGCCGGCCGATTGCGTATTGGCGTCGTTGAAGAAATACGGGCCGGAATAGCGTGCGCCGAGCCCGAAGGTCATGTCGCCGATCACGCCGTTGCTGGGCAGGGTATAATCCACCCACAGCGAAGCGATGTGGTTGGGCACGAAGGACAATTCGTTGCCCTCATTGCCGCCGGTACCATTCTCGACAATGTCGGATAGCATGTAGGAATAGGCGACGGTCAGGCTGAGGTTTTCCATCACCTCCGCCTTGGCTTCCAGATCAATGCCGCGCACCCGCACCTCGCCAATGGTTTCCTGCATCAGCGTGGCAGGATTGGTGCGTGTCATATTGTTCTTGGTCAGGTCGTAGACCGCGGCACTGAACAGGGCAAGGAACGCATCGGGCTGGTATTTGATACCGGCTTCCCACTGCTCACCGCGCTCGGGCTCGACCGACAGCGACGCGGGAACGGCGGATTCAGCATAGCTCACATAAGCGGCAAGCTCGTCGGTGAGCTTATAGGTCAGTGCACCGCGCTTGGTGAATTCGCTGAATTCGGCCGCGGTCAACGCGCCAGTCAGATTGTTGGTCTGGTCGACATCCATCCAGTCATTGCGCAACCCGATGGTTGCGGTCAGGCGGTCAAAGGTCAGGTCCTGCTGCACATAAGCGGCATTGGTCTTTTGATCATTGGTTGTGCTGCCGATCAGTGGCACCGATCCTGGTGCGCCGGTATAGACCGGGTTCAGCCAATCGATGCCGGGCGCCGGGCCCCAATAGGTCTTGTTGGTGGCGTAGCTGGAATTGTGCTCGAGGCCGACCAGGGTGGTGCTGTCCACCATGCCCCAACTGGCCTCATATTGAACGCGCCCGTCGATGACGAAGTTTTCGCGGGTGGATTCGTTGCCGAAGAAGGCGCGGCTGGCCAGGGTCGAGCCATCGGTGGGCGTGGCCGAAATATAGGCATAGCCGAAATCGCTGGCAGTATTGCTGTAGCGCGCATTGGAGCTGAAGCTCAGCCCATAGCCGACATCATGGCTGAGCATCACGCTGAGCGTATCCCGGTCGACGCCCCGGAAATTGTAGTTCGGCTCGCCGAAAAAGACGTCGCGGTCAAAATCACTGCCCACCGGATGGCCGCCGCTGCCGGGCACGCCTTCCTTGCTCAAATGATCGTAGACCACGGTGAGGGTGGTCGCGTCGGTCGGGCGCCAGGTCAGGCCGCCCATGACAAATTGCGTCTCGTCGCGCGAATAATCGTATTCGCCGTTCCCCACCCGCACCTTGCCGGTAAGGCGATAGGACAGCGTCTCGTCCACCATGATGTTGTCGCCGAAATCGGCCCCGATCTCGGCCGCGCCGAATGCCCCGCCGGAAATATAAGCCTCCCCGAACTTTTCATTCTTGGGCGTCTTGGTGACGTAATTGACCGCGCCGCCGGGGTCGGAAACGCCGAACGTCGTTGAATTGGCGCCCTTGAGCACTTCGATGCGCTCGAAGGCATAGGGTTCTTCGCGAACACCGCCGAAGGGGGCGCCAATCACCAGCCCATCGCGATAAGTGTAGGCATCGAACCCGCGGATTTTGAAGAAATCGAAGCGGTCGTCTGAGCCATAGAAATCGGTGCTGACGCCGGCGGTATATTGCAACACTTCTTCGGTCGTCTGGGCGTCACGCTGCTGGACTTCCTTAGCGGTAATCACCGAAACCGAGGCGGGCGTGTCCAGCAGCGGCGCTGCGATCTTGCCACCGCTGGTCGTGGTCGTCGCCACGATCGAATTGCGATCATCGTCGGTACCCACGCCACTCACATTGACCACCAGGGTCGGCAGCACCGTCACCGTGGCCAGATCGTCGGCCTCCTGGGCGAACGCAATGGTGGGCGCCATGCTCACAAGCGCCGTGCATCCCAAAAGCATCGCGTTTCGATAGCGGGCTCGGCTGGCATCCCTGATGGTCATCTTCAATTCCAGAATTTGGTGTGGCTACAGCAGCGACCGCGTCGCCACCCTGTTCGGCGCGGTGGGCCGGCCTGTGCTAGTAACCTGAGCGTATTTGTCTGGTATTGTAAAATCCGGCGGTTTTGTACGAAACCATGGGAGATTTGCGTTTGTTCATCGGGCTGTAAGCATTGCGGTTGACGGCGCCGATCTAAACCTGAAAGTGAAGCTCCACTTTGATATCAGGAGACCTTGCCTCATGCTGCGGCTGTTTGGCTTTTCCGCACCATTGGTTGCGGCATGCCTGTCGATCCTCACCCTCGCTTCCGTCTCGGCACAGGACGGTCGGGCTTTTCCGATCACCATCGAGCATGCCTTGGGCACGACGATCATCACTGAAAAGCCGGAGCGGGTGGCGACGGTGGCCTGGGCCAATCACGAAGTACCCCTGGCTTTGGGCATCGTGCCGGTCGGCTTCGCCCGCGCCAATTTCGGTGACGACGATGGTGATGGACTTCTGCCCTGGGTCGCCGAAAAGCTGGCCGAACTCGGCGCCGACACACCCGTGCTGTTCGACGAAGGCGATGGCATTGATTTCGAGGCCGTCGCTGCCACCGAGCCGGACGTGATCCTGGCCGCTTATTCGGGGCTCAGCCAGGCCGATTACGACACGCTGAGCCAGATCGCGCCGGTCATTGCCTTTCCCGATGCGCCGTGGTCCACCGATTGGCGCGGCATGATCCGCCTCAATAGTGCGGGGCTGGGCCTGTCCGCTGAAGGCGAAGCGCTGATCGCAAGCATCGAGGCCGAAATCGCCACTGCGGTCGCCGGACATCCCGAACTCAAGGATAAGGCGGCGCTGTTCGCCACCCATCTCAATGCGTCGGATCTCAGCGCCATCAATTTCTACACCACCAATGACACACGCGTGAAATTCTTCGCCGATCTGGGCATGGCCTCGCCGCAAAGCGTCGTCGAGGCTACCGCGCCGGGCAAGTATTCGGGGTCGGTCAGCGCGGAACGGATCGACACTTTCGACGATGTCGACATCATTGTGACCTATGGCGACCAGCAACTGCTGGATGCACTCAAGGCCAATCCGCTACTGGCCAGAATGCCGGCAGTGGCGAATGGCGCTCTGGTCATTCTGGGCGGCAATCCTGTGGGCACGGCAGCCAATCCGACACCGCTGTCGATCTCGTGGGTGCTCGACGACTATCTGACCCTGCTTGCCGAGGCGGCCAAGAAATCCCAATGACGGCACCCAGCCTGTATCCTACTGTCCGGCGATCCATCGCCGGGCGGTCCAATGGCTTGCGCAGCCTTTGGCTCATGGCTCTGGTGGTGCTCCTCTGCGGCCTTGGCGCTCTGTCGGTCACCATCGGTTCGCGTGACGTCGCCTGGGCCGACATTGCCGCGGCGCTGGCTGGCGGGCAGGACACGATCGGCCAAGCGGCGGTCGCGCTGCGCATTCCACGAACACTGCTGGCCGTGCTGGCCGGATCGGCACTCGGGCTTGCGGGTGCCGTCATGCAGGGCGTGACGCGCAATCCACTCGCCGATCCGGGCATATTGGGGGTCAATACCGGCGCTTCGCTTGCCGTCGTCATTGGCGTGGCCTGGTTCAATATCGGCTCAGCCGATGCCTATATATGGACCGCGATTGCCGGTGCCGGGCTGACGGCAGCCTTTGTCTACACCATCGGCTCAATAGGACGCGGCGGCGCTACGCCGCTCAAGCTGGCGCTGGCCGGCGTCGCTACCTCGATTGCCTTTTCGTCACTGGTCACCGCCGTCGTGCTGCCGCGCAACGACATCGCTGGAGGCATCCGGTCCTGGCAGATCGGCGGGGTAGGCGGGGCCACCTTCGAGCGCATCCTCCCGGTCATGCCGTTCCTGGCGGTGGGCCTCGCCATCGGCCTGCTTTCGGCCCGCCGCCTGAACTCGCTGGCCCTGGGCGATGACCTGGCGGCCGGGCTGGGCGAGCGGGTAGCCCTGGCCCGCGCCGTGGCTGCGCTTGGCGCGATTCTGCTCTGCGGGGCTACGACGGCGGTGTGCGGTCCCATCGGCTTTCTGGGCCTCGTCGTGCCGCATCTGTGCAGGCTGCTGGTCGGGCCGGATTATCGCTGGCTATTGCCGTTTTCCACCTTGGGCGGCGCCTGCCTGCTGCTGGCTGCAGATATCGCCGGGCGCATCATCGCCCGGCCCGCCGAGCTTGATGTCGGCATTGTCACTGCCTTTATCGGCGCGCCCTTCTTCGTCTGGGTGGTGATGCAGCAGCGGATCCGCGAACTGTGACAGCGCCGTTGACCGCCACGCGCGCCCGCCAGATGCGCTACCATCGGCTGGTGACCACAATTCTGCTGGCTCTAGTGGCATTGTTGTTCGCGCTGACCCTCTCGCTGGGCCAATCCTTCACCCCGCCTAGCGACGTCATTCGCGTGCTGCTGGGCGAGCAGGTGGGCGGCGCCAGCTTCACTGTGGGACAACTGCGCTTGCCGCGAGCTGTGCTTGCGGTCCTTGCCGGGCTCAGTTTTGGTTTGGGCGGCGTCGCTTTCCAGATCATGCTGCGCAATCCGCTGGCCAGTCCCGACATCATCGGCATCAGCTCCGGCGCCAGCGCCGCCGCCGTCTTCGCCATTGTCGTGTTGTCGCTGAGCGGGCCAATGGTGTCGCTGTTCGCGGTCATCGCCGGCCTGGCCATCGCGCTGCTGGTCTATGCGCTGGCCTTTCGCAAAGGCGCGGGCGGAACAAGGCTGATCCTGATCGGTATCGGCATTTCGGCCATGCTGGAGAGCATGATCGCCTATATCCTGTCCCAGGCGCCGGACTGGAACCTGCAGGAGGCGCAGCGCTGGCTGACTGGGAGCCTCAACGGCGCCCAACTCGGCCAGGCGCTGCCACTTCTTGCTGCGCTGATAGTGTTCGGCGGCTTGCTGCTCAGCCGTACCCGTGAACTCGAACTGCTGCGGCTGGGTGATGACACGGCCGCCGCTTTGGGCGTTCGGGTTGGCCGCACGCGGGTCATTGTGATCATCGCCGCCGTCGGCATGATTGCAACGGCCACAGCGATAACCGGCCCGATCGCCTTCGTCGCCTTCCTCTCCGGCCCGATCGCCGCCCGCATCGTGGGGCCGCGCAGTTCTCTGCTGATCCCCGCCGCGCTGGTTGGCGCCACGCTGGTGCTGGCGGGCGATTATGCCGGCCAGTTCCTGCTGCCGATGCGTTACCCGGTCGGCGTGGTGACCGGAGCCTTGGGCGCGCCCTATCTCATTTATCTGATCGTGCGCGCCAACCGGGCAGGGAGCGGAGCCTGAGCTTACCTATCGATCAATCCGCGCCTGTTGCTGGGGTGGGTAGCGTTCACCCTGAACCGCGATACCGGCAAAGGCCCGCTCTATCGTGGCAAGATCCTCCGCCGACAGTTCGATCGCCGCCGCACCGATATTTTCATCAAGGCGATGCAGCTTGGTCGTGCCCGGAATGGGCACAAAGCTGGGGCTTTGCGCCAGCACCCACGCCAGCGCGAGCTGGGCCGGCGTCACCTGCTTTTCCTTGGCGATACCAGCGAGAGTATCGATGACAGCCTGATTGGCCGCGCGGTTTTCCTCGCTGAAACGCGGTACCGAATTGCGGAAGTCGTTTTGCGTAAAGCTGGTGCCGGCATCGATTGTGCCGGTGAGGAAGCCCTTGCCGAGCGGACTGAATGGCACAAAGCCAATGCCGAGTTCGTCCAGCACCGGGATGATTTGCTCCTCCGGCTCGCGCCACCACAGCGAATATTCGCTCTGCAGCGCCGAGACCGGCTGCACCGCATGGGCGCGGCGGATATTGGCGACGCCGGCTTCGGACAGGCCGAAATACTTCACCTTGCCCTCAGCGATCAGTTCCTTGACCGTGCCGGCGACATCCTCCATCGGCACATTCGGATCGACGCGGTGCTGATAGAGCAGGTCGATATAGTCCGTCCGCAGGCGCTTCAGCGAATCCTCAACCGTGGCGCGGATAAGCTCAGGCCGGCTGTCCATGCCGCCGCCCTGGGGAATGTTGAAGCCGAATTTGGTGGCGATCACCACCTGGTCGCGGATCGGCTGCAAGGCCTCACCGACCACTTCCTCATTGGTATAGGGGCCATAGACCTGGGCCGTATCAAAAAAGGTGATCCCGCGCTCGAAGGCGCGCCGAATGACCTTTACGCCTTCCGCAGGTTCCAATGGTACGCCGTAGGATTGACTGATGCCCATGCAGCCAAGCCCGATGGCGGAAACCTGCAGGCCACTGGACCCAAGTTGTCGTTGTTTCATGTCGTTTCTCCTCACGCTTTTGGAATAACCGGCCAAAAATTCAGCGGCTATATTGTTCGTCGCTGACCTGTTCCATCCATTCCACGACCTTGCCGTCGAGTTCTTCCTGGATGGCGATGTGGCTCATGGCAGTCTCGGGGCTGGCGCCATGCCAGTGCTTCTCATTGGGCGCAAATCGCACCACATCGCCGGGCAACATGGTTTCGATGGGCCCACCGTCTTTTTGCACGAGGCCCCGCCCGGTCAGGATGATGAGTGTCTGCCCGAGCGGATGGATATGCCAGGCCGTGCGCGCTCCGGGCTCGAAGGTCACTATGTTGGCCGCCATGTCGCTGGGAGCCTCGACCCCATAAAGCGGGTCGATCCTGACGGTGCCGGTAAACCAGTCGCTGGGTCCTTTGGCGGACGGCTGCGAGCCTGCGCGTTGAATTTTCATCAGAGTTCCTCGTGTTGGCTACAAAGATAGGGCCGCTTCACGTCCTGATTAGTAGGATTATTTTTGTTGATCCTATGAATGGCATTCATGGACCGGCTTGGCTCTCACAATTCATCATACAAGTCGAGGGACTTTGTATGTTGACTTCGGCGGCGCATTCTTGACAGTTTCCTCCGCAGTCCCGAGCGCTTGGCGCTGGCCATCTAGGAGGGGCGCCGGCTTGTCGTGGAGGACGAGGTTGGCGCGGACATGCATGAGGGAGGATACCATGTTTCAACTGCCTAAACTGGCGGCGACGGCGCTCGTCGCTGCAACCCTGATGGTCTCGACCGCCAGCGCCCAGACGGTGCTGCGCTCGTCCGATACCCATCCGGACGGCTATCCGACGGTCGAAGCGGTCAAGCATTTCGGCGAGTTGCTGAGCGAAAAGACCGGCGGCCGCTATTCGGTCGAAGTGTTTCACTCCGCCCAGCTCGGCGAAGAAAAGGACACGATCGAACAAACCCAGTTCGGTGTGATCGACCTCAACCGTATCTCGATCGGCGCCTTCGGCACCCAGGTGCCCGAAGCGACAGTGACGCAACTGCCCTATATCTTCCGCTCCGCCGATCATTTCCATGCCGTGCTGGATGGCCCGATCGGCGAAGAAATCCTGGCCGCGTTCGATGCCGTGGATGTGGTGGCGCTGGCCTTTTACGATGGCGGCGCCCGCTCGTTCTACAACAGCGAAAAGCCGATCAACACGCCGGCCGATATGGCGGGTATGAAGATGCGTGTCATGCAGTCCGACATTTTCGTTGATATGGTCGCGGCCTTTGGCGGCAATGCCACGCCCATGCCCTATGGCGAAGTCTATTCGGGCATCCAGACCGGCGTCATCGACGGGGCCGAGAACAATTACCCCAGCTATGACACTGCCGGTCACGCCGAAGTGGCCAAATATTACTCGCTCGACGAGCACCTGATGGTGCCCGAAGTGCTGGTCATCTCCAAGATCGTCTGGGATGGGCTGACACCGGAAGACCAGGCGCTGTTCCGCGAAGCCGCCAAGGAATCGGTCGCCAAGCAGCGCGAGTTGTGGGCCGCCAAGGAGGTGGAATCCAAGGCCAAGGTGGAGGCATTGGGTGCGGTGATCAACGAAGTCGACAAGGCGCCCTTCATCGAAGCGATGAAGCCGGTCTACGAAAAATACGTGACCGATCCCAAGCTGCAGGACCTGGTCGCCCGTATTCAGGCGACCGAAGGCTAGCTGGCAAGCTTTGCACCAATCTTGGGCCGCCACGATGGGCTCCCTCCCCCTTGAGGGG
>UCAU01000071.1 GCA_900470445.1 Hyphomicrobiales bacterium
ACCCCCTCCCAACCTCCCCCGTCAAGGGGGAGGTGCCGGATTGGGGCTCTCAAGCGTTGGGTGACAGTTAGCGCGGCAGGTCGGTTTTGCCCATCAGATCGTAGTCGATGGAGCGGGCGGCCTGGCGGCCTTCGCGGATGGCCCAGACGACGAGGGATTGGCCGCGGCGCATGTCGCCGGCGGCGTAGACTTTGGGCACCGTGGTCTTGTAGCTCAGCGTGTCGGCAAAGAGATTGCCACGCTTGTCGAGCTGGGCGCCCAGTTCGGTCAGCATGCCTTCGTGGACGGGCGAGGCAAAGCCGATGGCGAGCAGGACGATGTCGGCCTTGATGATGAACTCGGTGCCGGGGATGGGCTGACGCTTGCGGTCGACGCGGGCGCATTCGACGCCCGTGACCTGGCCCTTGGCATTGCCGATGATCTTCATCGTGCCGGCAGCGAATTCGCGGATGGCGCCTTCGGCCTGGGAGGAGGAGGTGCGCATCTTGACCGCCCAATTGGGCCAATTGGTCAGCTTGTTTTCAAGCTCGGGCGGCTGGGCGCGCACGTCGAGCTGGGTCACGGCAATGGCGCCCTGGCGGAAGCTGGTGCCGACGCAGTCACTGGCGGTATCGCCGCCACCGACCACCACGACATGCTTGCCCGCAGCGGTGAGCTGGACCTGCTCGCTGACATCCTCGCCGCCCAGGCGACGGTTCTGCTGCACGAGGAAGGGCATGGCGAAGTGCACGCCATTGAAATGGGTGCCTTCGGCATCGACATCGCGGGGCTTTTCCGAGCCGCCGGCGAGCAACACAGCGTCGTGCTTGCCCTGCAGATCGGAGAGCGGCGTGTTCACGCCGACATTGACGCCATAGTGGAACGTGACGCCTTCGGCTTCCATTTGGCTTACGCGGAAGTCGATATGGTCCTTCTCCATCTTGAAGTCGGGAATGCCATAGCGCATCAGGCCGCCGGCCTTGGGCTCGCGTTCATAGAGGTGAACATCGTGACCGGCGCGGGCCAGCTGTTGGGCCGCCGCCAGACCGGCAGGGCCGGAGCCGACAATGGCGACCGACTTGCCGGTCTTGGCCTTGGGCAGCTGTGGCTTGATCCAGCCCGAGCGGATGGCGCGGTCGGCAATGGCCTGTTCCACCGTCTTGATGGCGACGGGGGTATCTTCCAGGTTCAGCGTGCAGGCTTCCTCGCAGGGGGCGGGGCAGATGCGGCCGGTGAATTCGGGGAAATTGTTGGTCGAGTGCAGGTTGCGCGCTGCCTCTTCCCAATCGCCATTATAGACGAGGTCATTCCAGTCCGGGATCTGGTTGTTGACCGGGCAGCCGGTATCGCCATGGCAGAAGGGAATGCCGCAATCCATGCAGCGCGCCGCCTGGTCGACCACGCGGCCTTCCGACATTGGCACGGTGAATTCGCCGAAATGGCGGATGCGATCGGAAGCCGGTTCGTACCGGGGCTCTTCACGCTCGATCTCGAGGAAACCTGTTACCTTACCCATATCGTGCCCCTAATTCGCTGCCGCTACGGCAGGTAGTTCGAGTTCTTGTTCGCAGGCCGCAATCCAGCGCAACAGCGCGGGCCGCCCAGATAAATCAAAGCCGGCTTCGGGAGCCAGGCGGGTGTAGGCCAGTAGAGCAATGTCGGCAATGCTCATGGCGTTCCCCACCAGGAACGTGCTGCCGGCCAATGCCTGTTCCAGCCGGTCGAGCGCCTTATTGGCGCGGGCCACCAGATCCGCATCGAGGGTCGCAAAGGTCTGGCCATTGTAGCGGATACGGGAGCGCGCCACCGCCACCGTCGGCTCGTGGCTATATTGTTCCCAGAACAGCCATTCGTCCACCTTGGCGGCCTCATAGGCATCACTGGGAATGAAGCGCGAGCCCAGCGCCAGATAGCGCAGGATGGCATTGGACTGCGCCAGCGGACGGCCATCGTCGAGCACGACGACGGGAACCTGGCCGGCAGGATTGAGCGCCAGAAATTCCGGCGTCGCCGTGGCGCCGGTCCTGGCGATGACATCGTGCCAGACATAGGGCTGGCCGAGCGCGTCAGCGATGTACTTGACCTTGAGGCAATTGCCTGACGCAAGGTCGCCATAGATTTGCATCATCTTATTCTCTTCGCCCGGATGGGTTCCCGCTGGCGCGGGAAGGACCCCGGTGGTTGAAACTGCTCTGGCGGTGGAACAGGGAGGTCATGACACCGACCTCCCCCATTCTATTCCGCCGCCGCCATGCCCATGGTGCCGCTGGCGCGCTTTTTTTCCATTTCGCGGATGGCGCGGCGGTATTCGACCGGCATCACTTTCACGAATTTGGGGCGCATCTCGACCCAATTGTCGAGGATGAACTTGGCGCGGGTCGAGCCGGTATAGTGCAGGTGGTTGGAGATGAGCTGGTGCAGGCGCTCGTCATCGTGCCGGGTCATGTCGCCGGAAATGTCGACGCGGCCGTGCCATTCGAGATCCCCACCGTGATGGTGCAGCTTCTGCATGAGGTTTTCTTCCTCGGGCACGGGCTCGAGATCGACCATGGCCAGGTTACACCGGTCACGGAAGGTCTCGTCTTCGTCGAGCACATAGGCCACGCCACCCGACATGCCGGCAGCGAAGTTGCGGCCGGTCTGGCCGATGACGACAACGACGCCGCCGGTCATATATTCGCAACCATGATCACCGGTGCCTTCAACGACGGCGACGGCGCCAGAGTTACGGACGGCGAAGCGTTCGCCGGCGACGCCACGGAAGTAGCATTCGCCCGCAATGGCGCCGTAAAGCACGGTATTGCCGACAATGATCGACTTTTCGGGGACGAAAGTGGCCTTGTCGGAGGGGCGTACGACGATGCGGCCGCCGGATAGGCCCTTGCCGACATAGTCATTGGCGTCGCCCACCATATCGATGGAAATGCCGCGAGCCAGGAAGGCGCCGAAGGCCTGGCCGGCGGTGCCGGTCAGCTTGATCGAGATGGTGTCGTCCGGCAGGCCTTCGTGACCATACTTGCGGGCCAGCGCACCCGACAGCATGGCGCCGGCCGAGCGATCGCGGCTGCGGATGGGCAGCTCGATCTGCACCGGGGTGCCATTGTCCAGAGCCGGCTGGGCCAGCTCGATCAGCTTGCGATCGAGCACGGCTTCCAGATGGTGGTTCTGGAACTCGGAATGATAGAGCGTGTCCCCGCCAATCGGCTCGGGCTTGTAGAACAGCTTGGTGAAATCGACGCCTTCGCTCTTCCAATGATCCTTGAGGCGCTTCTGATCGAGCAGGTCGGAACGGCCGATCAGGTCCTTGAGGTTGCGCGCGCCCAATTCGGCCATGAGGCCACGCAGTTCTTCGGCGATGAAGAAGAAGTAGTTGATGACATGCTCGGGCGTGCCCTTGAAGCGCTTGCGCAGCACCGGGTCCTGGGTGGCGACGCCAACCGGGCAGGTGTTGAGATGGCACTTGCGCATCATGATGCAGCCGGCGGCGATCAGCGGCGCGGTCGAGAAGCCGAATTCGTCAGCGCCCAGCAGGGCGCCGATCAGCACGTCGCGGCCGGTCTTGAGACCGCCATCGACCTGCAGGACAACGCGCGAACGCAACCGGTTCAGCACCAGCGTCTGATGGGTTTCGGCCAGACCGATTTCCCACGGTCCGCCGGCATGCTTGAGCGAGGTCAACGGCGAAGCGCCGGTGCCGCCATCATAGCCGGAGACGGTGATGTGGTCGGCGCGGGCCTTGGCGACGCCGGCCGCAACAGTGCCGACGCCGACTTCGGAGACCAGCTTGACCGAGATATCGGCCTGCTCATTGACGTTCTTGAGATCGTAAATGAGCTGGGCGAGATCTTCGATGGAATAGATATCGTGATGCGGCGGCGGGCTGATCAGGCCCACGCCGGGCGTCGAATGGCGCGTCTTGGCGACGATCCAATCGACCTTGTGGCCGGGCAATTGGCCGCCTTCGCCGGGCTTGGCACCCTGCGCAACCTTGATCTGCAATGCATCGGCATTGACCAGATATTCGGCGGTGACGCCGAAGCGGCCCGAAGCGATCTGCTTGATGGCAGAGCGGAGCGGGTTCTGGCTGCCATCAGGCAGCGGCTTATAGCGATCGGGCTCCTCACCACCTTCGCCGGTATTGGACTTGCCGCCTATGCGGTTCATCGCCTGGGCGAGCGTGGTATGGGCTTCGCGCGAAATCGAGCCGAAGGACATGGCGCCGGTGACGAAGCGCTTGACGATATCGACCGCCGGTTCGACCTCCTCAAGCGGCACGGCCTCGCCGAGCGGCTTGATATCGAAGAGGTTGCGAATGGCCAGATAGCCGTTTTCGCCGGTGTTTACCCGTTCGGCAAAGCTGTTGTAGCGATCCTGCGCGGTTTCGGGGCTTTCATCCTTGGTGCGGACGGCGTGCTGCAGGTCCGCGACGACGTCGGGGCTCCAGGCATGCTTTTCGCCGCGGATGCGGTACATATATTCCCCGCCCACATCGAGCGCCTTGCGCAGCACCACATCGTCGCCAAAGGCGTCGCGGTGCCGGCGCACGGTTTCCTCGGCCACTTCGGCCAGGCCCACGCCTTCAATGGTGGTGGCGGTGCCGAAGAAGAAGCGCTTGACGAAATCCGTCTTGAGGCCGACCGCGTCGAAAATCTGCGCGCCGCAATAGGACTGGTAGGTGGAAATGCCCATCTTGGACATGACCTTGAGCAGGCCCTTACCCACCGACTTGATGTAGCGATAGACCACTTCGGAGGCATCGACCTCGGCCGGGAACTCGCCTTCGGCCTGCAAGGCGGCGAGCGCTTCAAAGGCCAGGTAAGGGTTGATGGCTTCGGCGCCATAGCCGGCCAGCATGGCGAAATGGTGCATTTCGCGGGCTTCGCCGGTTTCGACAACCAGGCCCGAGGAGGTGCGCAATCCCTTGCGGATCAGGTGGTGATGCACCGCCGCCGTGGCCAGCAACGCGGGAATGGCGATGCGGTCGGACGCGACGAGGCGGTCGGAGAGCACAATGATATTGTACTCGCCGGCAATGGCGGCTTCGGCCTTTTCGCAGATGGCCGAGATAGCCGCTTCCATGCCCACCGCGCCCATATCGGCGGGATAGGTGATGTCGATCGTCTTGGTCTTGAACTGGTTGTCTTCCATATCGCCAATGGCGCGGATCTTTTCGAGATCCTCATTGGTCAAAATGGGCTGACGAACTTCCAGCCGCTTCTGATGCGACACGCCTTCCAGATCAAAGATGTTGGGACGCGGGCCGATGAAGCTGACCAGGCTCATCACCGATTCCTCGCGGATCGGATCGATGGGCGGATTGGTGACCTGAGCGAAGTTCTGCTTGAAATAGGTATAGAGCAGCTTTGACTTATCGCTCAGCGCCGAAATGGGCGTATCGGTGCCCATCGAGCCGACGGCTTCCTGGCCGGTGGTGGCCATGGGGGCCATCAGCAGCTTGATGTCTTCCTGGGTGTAGCCAAAGGCCTGCATGCGATCGAGCAGGCTTTCGCTGGTGACCGGAGCCTTGGGCTCGGTCTCGGGCAGGTCCTCGAGCACGATCTGGCTACGGGCGAGCCATTCGGCATAGGGGTTCTTGGTGGCCAGGGTGCGCTTGATCTCCTCGTCGGAGATGATGCGGCCCTCCTCGAGATCAAGCAGCAGCATGCGGCCCGGCTGCAGGCGCCAGCGTTCGACGATGTCCTCGTCCGGGATATCCAGCACGCCGGATTCCGAAGCGAGCACGACATGGCCTTCGCGAGTCACGAGATAGCGGGCGGGGCGCAGCCCGTTCCGGTCCAGCGTGGCCACGACATAGCGGCCGTCCGATAGCGACATGGCGGCGGGGCCGTCCCATGGCTCCATGAGAGCGGCGTGATATTCGTAGAAAGCGCGCCGCGTGTCGTCCATCAGCGGGTTGCCGGCCCAGGCTTCGGGGATCAGCATCATGGCGGCATGCGGCAGCGAATAGCCGCCGCGCACGAGGAATTCGAGCGCGTTGTCAAAGCAGGCCGTGTCGGACTGGCCTTCATAGGAGATCGGCCAGATCTTGGTGATGTCGTCGCCGAACAGCGGCGAGGACACCGAGGCCTGGCGGGCGGCCATCCAGTTCACATTGCCCCGAATGGTGTTGATTTCACCATTATGGGTGGTCATGCGATAGGGATGGGCCAGCTTCCAGCTAGGGAAGGTGTTGGTCGAAAAACGCTGATGCACCAGGGCGATCGCGGATTCGAAGCGCTCGTCGGACAGGTCCGGGAAGCAGGCCTTGAGCTGGAAGGCCAGGAACATGCCCTTATAGACCAGCGTGCGCGCCGACATGGACACGACATAAAAGCCATTGTCGCCATCGCTTTCGGGAATGGCGGCATAGACGGTGTTGGAAATCACCTTGCGCACGATCAAGAGCTTACGCTCGAACTCATCGAGGGTAAGGCCGGCCGGGCGGGCAATCACCATCTGCTCGATGATCGGCTGGGTGGCGATGACGCCTTCGCTGAGCGCAGAATTGTCGGTGGGGACGACGCGTTCGCCCAGCAGCGTCAGGCCTTCGCGGGCCAGCACACCGCGCACCGCTTCGGCGCACTTGTCGCGCAGGGCGACAATGTTGGGATAGAACAGCATGGCCACGGCATAGTGGTGCTTTTCCGGCAGCGGGAAATCCAGCACCTGGCTGAAGAAGCCATGCGGGGTCTGCACCAGAATGCCGGCGCCGTCGCCCATCAGCGGATCGGCACCCACGGCGCCGCGATGTTCCAGGTTCTCGAGGATTTCGAGACCCTTTTCCACCACTTCGTGGCTGGGCTTGTTCTTGATATTGGCGATCATGCCGATGCCGCAGGCATCATGCTCATTGGCCGGATCGTAGAGACCCTGGGCCTCGGGGCGACCAGTGACGCGGCGACCATACTCAATCAAGGTTTTGCGATTGGTGGCTTTGGTGGTGACCGGAGTAAGCTGTCCGTTCCGCGCGTGTGCCATATCGTTGTTCCTCGCTTGTTGATCGCGCCCGTTACCGGGCTCTGTCGCTATGTCGTGTGCATCCTGATGGTGCCCGTTGGGGCTTATGGATGCGGTCTCGTCCTCTGGTGGGCGCAGTGTTCAGGCGGGTCGTACTACTACAGTACGGCTCGCATTGCCAAATACGTCCATGCGTGGGGAGCGGCGCTGCATCCAAATGGCCGCTCAATTCGGGTTGTATCTCAACCCCGCCTATCCGTTTCCGCTCACATGAAGCGGGCCAGCCGGACCAGCGTGCGTGCTGGCCGCGGAGAGCGGGGCGACGCGTCAGATAGGACAGTCGTGCTGCCCTAACAAGGTCACATTTGCATAATTCCAAACTGGCTGCAAGCGGATTTACAAAAGTCCTATAGGAGATTTCCAATCCAGCTATAGGAAATCATAGGACATCGCTGTCCGAGAGGCGCCGCCAGCGGGTCAGCGTGACATTGGCCTCGGGATCGAGCGCTTCGAAACTAACGGGGAAAAGCCCGCAATCGGCCAGCACGAGGCGGGGATGGCCGGTGCTGAAACAGGGCTGGCCATCGCGGATCAGCACCACATTGGATTCGGCCAGATCGAAGGCGGTGAAGCGCTCGCGGAACAGGTCGAACACTCCGGTAATGGCGATCGTCCCTTCGGCAATGCCTAGCGCGGTCAGCGCCGAATCGAAGGACAGGCCCGCCGGGTTCCAGAAATGGGCGTGCTTGTCGGCCGGATCGAGCGCCAGATCGCCGACGGTGGAGGTGACCACCAGCCGTTTGCGCCCCGGATTGGGATTGCGCTCATGGCCCGGGCGGCCGAGGACGACTAGGCTCGCGCGATCGAGATGGGTCTGGAAGCGCTGCCAGTCGAGCGCGTTGCGCAATTCGGCCGGCATGGCGCCATCGGCCGTGGCGATCTTGCCATCGGCAGAGACAATGGCGTGGCCGACGATATCGTGAGGCAAGATTTCAGTCTCCTGGGCGTGCGCCCAGGAAAGGTAGGGTGCAAGAGCGGTGGCGTAAAGATGGCGGTGCCCGCCCTATTCCAGATGCGACTTGATGAACCAGAGATTTTTATCGAGATCGCGGGAGAAGGCGGTGAGGATATCGGCCGCGTCGGCGTCCCCGGCTTCGTCGGTGGCATCGATATCCTCGCGCACCTGATTGGCAAGGGCGGCATAGCGGTCGGCCAGCGCCGCCAGATGGTCACTGGTCTTGCGGATATCGGTGGGATAGGGCTCGAGCTTGCTGGCCTTGGCGACGATCTGGCTGGTGCCCAGGGCAATGCCATCGAGCTGGGCGATGCGTTCGGCAATGATGTCGACATGGGTGTCGATGCTGGCGCGCATCGGATCGAGCATTTCATGCACGGCGATGAAATTGGGGCCCTTGAGGTTCCAATGCGCCTGCTTGGTGATCAGCGCCAGATCGATGGCGTCGGCCAGCCTGCCATTGAGGATATCGATGATGGCGGATTTGGCATTGCTGGAGGCGAGCTTGATGGCGGGCGTTTTCATGCTGGTGTGTCCTTGAGGAGAAGCTGCTGCTTCAACTAGGGCGCGTGGCCGCAGGTTCCGTCCGGCGCTGAAGTCTTCTATGCCGCCAGCACCGCATCGACCTGCGCCCGGGTCGGGGGCTTGCAGCCCTGCTCGGCGCAATTGAGCCCGGCCACCACCGCACCGAAACGCAGCGTGGTCGCCAAGGCCGCACTGTCGAGTTGCTTGAGCTTGCCGGGCTTGAGATCGCCCGCCTCGTGCAGCCAGGTCAGAATCCCGGCCATCAAACTATCGCCGGCGCCCACCGTGTCGCCAAACACCGGCGGGGAATAGATATCGGCGCGGGCTTCGCCGGCAGCGGTAAAAGCGCGCGAGCCCTTTTCGCCCAGCGTTACCACCACCAATTCGCAATTAGGCCGCGCCAGCAGATCGGCGGCATGCTGCTCGATGCTCTTGTCTGCGTCGAGTTCGGCTAGGTCTTCCTCGGACACTTTGACCAAATGCGCCAGATCGAGGAACTGGCTCAGGCGTTGTTTATAGCCCTCGAAATCCTCGACCAAAGATGGCCGCACATTGGGGTCGATGGTGATCGTCGCGCCCCGGGCAATCGCCGCCTTGATCACTTCCAGCCAGATTGCCGCATCCTCGGGCAGGATCGGGCAGAAGCCGCCGGTCTGATAGACCTCGATCTGCTCGGGGAGCGCCGCAATCAGCCCCGCCTCGGTAAAGGCATGGTCGGCATTGCGGTAAAATTCATATTGCGCCTTGCGCTGCGCATCCAGCGTCACCACCGCCAGTGTGGTCGGCGCGAACACCCGCTCCTTGAGCAGGGGCGTCACCCCGGCTGCGTCCAGCGGCTCAAGCAGATAGGAGCCGAACCCGTCCTTGGAAATCGGGCACAAAAAGCCCGTATCATTGCCCAGCTTGGAGAGCGCGATGGCGCAATTATAGGGCGAGCCGCCCTGATGGGCCTGCATGACGATGGACCCGTCCGCTCCGCGCGGCTCGGACACCAGATCGATCAGGCTTTCGCCGCTCACCACGAACATAGATTTGACCTCCAGGCACCGGGCGCCCCGCTGGCGCGGAGCCAGCCAATATCATTTTTGCTAGGGCTGTCACCAGTGCGGCCCCGCCGTATTCGTCCAGCCGATAGAAATATTTTGGGTGCTGCGGATTAAACCGGGCCGAGCGGTGTTGTTGAGGTCGAGGGCCTTCAAGGAAAGACCCCGCAACTCGGAGGGAATACCAAATGAAACTTCGTTCTGTCCTGGCTGGCGCTGCCGTGCTGGCGCTGTTCGCTGCCCCCGCCTTTGCCGAAGACTATGTCGGCGGCGCCGTCAAATCCGCCGAAATCGGTGGCAAGACCGTGCTGACCGGCCCCAATGACATGACGCTCTATATCTTCGACAAGGACGCCCCCGGCGTCACCAATTGCTACGAGCAATGCGCCGTCAACTGGCCCCCGCTCATGGCGGATGCCTCGGCCAAGCCCGAAGGCGAATTCACCATTGTCGACCGTACCGATGGCTCCAAGATGTGGGCCTATAAGGGCTGGCCGCTCTATTACTGGAAGAGCGATGCCAAGCCGGGCGATATCACCGGTGACGGCGTCGGCGGCGTCTGGCATCTTGCCGTCGAATAAGGTTCTGGATTCCCGGCCTTGCAAGATTTTCTCGACCAGATCGAAGCCTGCGTGCCGGCCCTCAGGCGTTATGCCCGGGCGCTGACGCGCAATATCGATCTGGCCGATGATCTGGTGCAGGATTGCCTGGAACGCGCCATTTCCCGGCGCGGCCTGTTTCGCCCCAGTGGCGAGGTCCGCGCCTGGCTGTTCACCATCCTGGTCAATCTCTATCGCAATAGCCTGCGCGCCACGCGCCGGCACGGCGCGTTCCTGGCCATGGACGCCATTGCCGAGCCGGGAGCGCCCGCGCCCCAGCCCGGCCATATCGCGCTGGCCGAAATGGCCCGCGCCATCGAAACCCTGCCGCTCGAACAGAAGGAAGCCATTCTCTTGGTTGCATTGGAGGGCCTCCCCTATGCCGAGGCCGCCGACATTTTGAAGATTCCGCTCGGCACGCTGATGTCCCGGCTGGGTCGCGCCCGTGCGGCGCTGCGGCTGGCCACCGGCAATCCGGCCGAGCCGCATCTGAGGACGGTCAAATGAGCGAGTTCACCAGCGATAGATTGATGGCCTTTGCCGATGGGCAATTGCCGGAGGCCGAGCGCGCTGCGGTGGAAGCCCATCTGGCCGCCAATCCCGATCTCGCCGCCGAAATCGCCGCCTGGCAGCGCCAGTCCGATGCCTTGCGCACCCTGTTTGGTCCGGCCGGCGCGGAACCCGTACCCGCCCGGCTGCGCCCGCGCCGCATTGCGGCTGAGCTGGGCCGACGCCGCAGCAATACCCTTGGTTGGGCGGCCGCCGCCGTCGTGCTGGTCGGCCTGGGCCTGGGCGCCGGCTGGTTTGCCCGACCGCTGTTCGACGCCGAACCATCCAGCCAATATCTGATTGCCGACGCGGTCAACGCCCACACCGTGTTCGTCGCCGAAAACCGCCATGCTGTGGAAGTGCCCGGCAGCGATAGCGAGCATCTGTCCAGCTGGCTTTCCAACCGCCTCGACACCAATCTGGGCATGCCCGATCTGAGTGCCGAAGGCTTTACCCTGGTCGGCGGGCGCCTCTTGCCGGGCGAACCCAGCCGCGGCGGCCGCGCCGCCCAGTTGATGTATGAAAACGCCGCCAAGCAGCGCATCACCGTCTATGTCACCGCCGCCCTGCCCGACCGCGCCCCCGCCTATCAATTCACCAGCCAGGACGGCGCCGAGGCCTTCTACTGGGCCAATGCCCGCATCACCTGCACAGTGGTGGGCACCCTGCCTGAGGCCGAAATGAAGACCGTGTCGCGGGCGGTATATCAGCAGCTGACCGAGGGCGACGTGGCACGGGCGAATTGGGGTTAGGGGATACCCCCTCCTAGCCTCCCCCTGATAGGGGGAGGGACAGCCTAGTGGTTAGAACTCGATCCAGCCCCAAGAGTGGAGAGATCCCGCCCCCTATCAGGGGGAGGCTAGG
>UCAU01000032.1 GCA_900470445.1 Hyphomicrobiales bacterium
TGCTCGATGGCGGCGTTCATTTCTTCGACCAGGGCGGCATTGTGCTGGGTCATTTCGTCGAGCGTGCGGACGGCGACGTTGACCTGGCCGATTGCGGCGGCCTGTTCGAGGCTCGACTTGGCGATGGCCTGCATGAGGCGGGCATTTTCGTCGACCGCGGCCAGCATGGAGGCCAATTGCTCGGCGGCATTGGAGACGAGCTTGGTGCCGCCGCGCACTTCGCTGGCGCTTTGCTCGACCAGATGCTTGACGTCGGCGGAGGCAGAGGCCGCCGATTGGGCCAGGCGCCGCACTTCGACGGCGACCACGGCGAAGCCCTTGCCGGCGTCGCCGGCACGGGCAGCCTCGACCGAGGCGTTGAGCGCCAGCAGGTTGGTCTGGAAGGCGATGTCGTCGATCATGCCGATAATGTTGGAAATCTTGGACGAGGCCTCGGTGATGCGCTCCATGGCGGCATTGGCCTGATCCATGGTCTGCCCGCTTTGCGCGGCGCTGGTCGAAACAGTCTGCGCCTTGGTGCTGGCGGCTTCGGCCATTTTGGCATTTTCGGCGACGGTGGACGCGAGCTGCTCCATGGCGGCCGAGGTTTCCTCGATCGTCGCGGCCTGTTTGGTGGTGCGTTCGGACAGATCGTTGGCGCCGGACAGGATTTCGCTGGTGGCAGCGCGCAATGTGCCCGAGATGGCCTTGGCGCCGCCGACAATCTCGGTGAGCCTGTCGGTTACCGCATTGGTGTCGTCGCGCAGCTTGGCGAAGGCGCCGCTGTAATTGCCCTGCATGCGGCGGGTGAGGTCGGTATCAGCCATGGCGGCAAGCACCGCGCCGGTTTCGCCGAGGCCGCGATCGACGGTTTCGACCAGGGCATTGACGCTGCCGGCCAGGGCGTTGAGCTCGGCATCGGGGAATTGGGCGTGGACACGCTTGGAGAAATCCCCCGCAATGGCGGCATCGACCACCTCGCCGAACGCAGCCTGCAACGCCACCATCATATCGGTGCGCTCGACGCGGCGCTGGATCACGGCGGCGCGTTCTTCCTCGGTCATCTGGCTGATCTTGAGGCCGTTATCGCGGAAAATCTCGACGGCGCGAGCCAGCGTGCCGATCTCGTCGGCGCGCTCAGTACCTTTGATCTCGCTGTGATAATCGCCGCCGGCGACGGCGTCGACAGTGGCGCCGAGCGTGCCCAGCGGCTTGCCGATCATGGTGCGGATCAGGGCGAACATCACGAGGCACGCGATCAGTACGCAGATAGCGGCGAGGCCGATAACGGTGAACTGGGTTTCAGTCTGCGTCGCGGCGAGGGTAGCGAGCGGCACACTGGAAACCACGACCCATTGATCAAGCGTGCCGCCCACGGCGAAGGGAACGGCGACGCCGCGCAAGGCGGTGCCATCGGCAGAACTCAGATCGGCCTCGGCACTGCCATTGGCGAGTGCGGTCGCGACCAGGCCGGTCAGCGGATCGGAGGCCGGCAGCGTCTGACCGATCAGGCTCGCATCCGGATGCGCGACAACCATGCCGGCGGCGGTCAGCACGGTCACGGTACCCATGGGCTTGATTTCGGCGAGGCGGGCATTGACCTCGGCCAGCGACAGATCGACGCCGCCGGTGCCCATATAGGTGCCACCCACCATGATCGGCGCGCCGAAGGACATGATCAGCACGTCCTTGCCGCCCACGGCATAAAGATAGGGATCGATCGCGACCATGCGGCCTTCGGCCTTGGGACGCTGGTAATAGGCGCCGGCGACCGGATCGTCATAGCCGGTCAGGGCCTCGTTGACGATCTCGCCACTGCCGCGGTTCCAATAGGGGATGTAGCGGCCGGTGGCGTCATGGCCGGGACGATTGGCGAAATCGACATCGCGACCGTCAAGTGCATTGGGCTCCCAGCCCGACCACACGCCAAGCAGCGAAGGGTTACGCTCGAGCGTGTGCTCGAGCAGTGCGCCATAGACCGAGCGGCTGGCGGTGCGGGCTTCCTTGAGGGATTCGAGCGCCGTCACCACGCCATCGGCAGTCGCCGCCGCAGCAGAAAGGCTGGCGGCCACCTCATCGGCGACGCTGGCGGTGCTGGCGGCCTGATAGGCACGGGTCTGCCGGTCGATGGTCTGGCCCACCTGCTGGACCAGCACGAAAATGCCGATGGCAAAGACGATGGCGAGCGCCAATCCGCTCAGAATGGCAGTCTTGACCGACAGAGAGCGAAAATTCATGGCGTGAGGTTTTCCCAATGCAACTCGTACCGGACCGCACGATCCGGACAGCTCGAGGCGAATTTAGGGGAAAGCCGTTAAGGCATCGTTTGCCGCAAAATGGCCGCAATGGCGAACGCGTCGGCAGGGTGCGCGGCGGATTTTGCAAATCTGGGAAGGAATGGTGCCCGGGACCGGAATACCACTATTTAGGTATTTCAAAGGCTTAGCGAAAAGCTAGATTATTGTTTCTGGCGTCATTCGTTGAGGAATTTTAAATCGGTGTCTAGCTGGTTCGATTCCAAAGTTCGGAATCGAATTTACTCGAAACAGGTTTATTCCGCCGGGACTTTTTCTTCACCCCAATATCCGAATCTCCAACACTATCTGGTTGGTCCCATCCAACAAATCGTAGTGCTCAAGCTCGGCTTGCAGGCCAACCAGACGCTTGTAATGGATTAGGTCGGACAGGACGGCGGGCACATAGCCAAGGTGGCGCTCCTCTCTGGCAGGGGCGAGCCACCATCCAACTACCTTGATGGCGTTGGGGTCGAAGTCATTGTCTGGCTCCGGCTGAAGCATCACCCCACCCGCCGCGCCATCGTCGATCGCTTCCATGAAGTCCAGGCAGTCATCGGCCCTGTAGTGCGTGCCGGCCACAGGTACGCATTGGTATAGGGGTTCAAGGTGCGGCTGGGGTTGCATGGGGGTGTACTCCTACTTACTGGAACATAAGAGGAACACCAGAAAAGAGTCAACGCGCACATCAAAATGCGTAATGCGCATTTAATTCTTGCATTGCGCGCGAGAATGCGTATTAATGATGAGGCAAATGAACTGGGCCAAGACCAGGGAGGCGATCATGGAATAGGCAGCGCGGCGCGCGCGGTTTGGGACACGATAGAGGCGATATGCCAGCGGCGACTTTAGCCGCGCACTTGAACGGAACGAATTGAACACGCGACCCGGAGGTGCAGGATGAGCAACGGCGGCTAGCATCGAACGACAACGCACACAGTGACCGGCCACCACGCCGGAGGCGAGCAGGCTGCCAAAGTGCCCTGCACATTTGGAGGATGGAATGACCCCAGAACAGAAAATCGAAGCCGCACTCGAAATGGCCAAGAACGGTCTATCGGACGGCGCACACCACAAGCAGTGGGTCATTGACCAGTTGGTTCGCATTCTTGCCGGCGAGCGGTACGAGCAATGGGTTGCGGATGTGTCCAACGGCGAGGACGGGCCTGACACCTATGGGTGGGACGTCGGCTTGCCGGGTTAACGGCAGATAGGAGAGAGACAATGCGAGAAGCAATTGGATACGTGATGATCGCGCTGCCCTTTGTTGGGCTCGGTGCCCTTATCTGGTCGCAGGCGGGGTTCCTAGCCACGGTCGGGCTGTTCGCCACTGTTGCCGCAGTTGTCGGCGTTATTGTCGGCGGCTGTTATCTGGCGTTCGGGTCGTGAAGGCGAGTGGGAGAACAAAAATGGAGCCTTGGTACAAGGAGCGGACGCTGTGGGTGATTGTAGCCGTGTTCATATCGGCGCAGGTTGTCGCTGTCGCAGCAACTGGCGCACCGGCAAAGCTGTGGTAAGCCGCCCCGACCAAGAGCCAGGCTTCTGGCCATCCTACCAGCCACCCGCCACACACGTCGGTGCGGCGGTCCAATACCCGATGGATGAACGCTGGCCTGACAGAGTTATGACCGCTTATGCGCGGGATGCTGTTGCGGCACGGAAAGGGAGGAAGTGATGGAAACGAAGTGCGAGAATTGCAAGCACTGGGGAGCCGACGGAGAGATCGGGTGGGAGGCGGCTCAAGTCGGTTTTAATCGATGCTGCGGCGTTCGCGAGCGTTGGATTATACAGGACGAAGCATCGCCAAGGCGAAACGACAAGCAGTGGATTGAAGCACGCAAAGAAGCGCTTCGGGCTGCCAGAGCCTACGTTCAGGACGGCAGCGAGTACACTGCCGAGCTTGTAACCTCGGCAGACTTCTCCTGCGCTCTGTTCATTTCGGCCACCCAATGACCCTATTCTACCGTCACACCCGCACACTAAACGACATCCCCATGACATCGGCGCAATACCTGCTCTGGCGAGCCCGCCGCCGACCACGACCCATCGATGTTCCCACACCAGCCGACGCCGCAGCAGCAGTCATCAAGTTGCAGGGCGCACCGTTCTGGCGGGATACGGTCGAGTCGGATGGCGGGGGTGACGTGGACGATGAAGTGGACGCCGGTTACCTGGCTGCCATCCGCAAGGCGCCGGCCGTGGTCGGCACAGGACTGGGCCAGGTGCCTATGGAAGTCGCGCGGCGGCTGCATTGGGCTGGGTTGATCAGGAAGGTGGGGTAATTTAGGTCGCAAGTCTTGACGTTGCAGGCAGAAAATATAAGTTAAATGTGTCCCTCACTCGAGGGGAGGAAAGGAGTTTCCACATGGAAGCTTTTTTGGTTCCCCCGGTCTTGAGGATTTCGCTTTAGAGAGCGGAATGGGCACTCTATAAAGGGGATATGGGCTAAGATCAGAACATCACCTTAGTTGCTCTAACAGCTAAGTCCGCAATCAGCGCACAGACCCATTTTTAGCATCTGCGGAGTGGGAATAGATTAAGGGTCGCTCCCTGCGGATATGGTCGATGATGGCGCGTCTGAGTGCCCCGGAAGATCGGATGGAGTCCAGGATAGGACCAACCTGACGAGATGTCCGCCAGACGGGACGCGCCATCCAGCTCTACCCATACCAAGCATCTTCCCACAGTTGCTCGACCCGCACGCCAGCCGGTCGTCGGATCCGTAGGTGACCCACATCGTCATGCATGGGCAGCCTGATAGTCACCCGAACCCAATCAGCCGTACCGCAATTACCGCACCACTGGAGCATGCCGTAGGCCGGCGTTGCAGGGTCATATACCTGCATTAGGTCAGTAGCCATGTACGCCTCTTGGCGGCGGCAGAGAACGCAGCGCACAATGAACAGCCGGTTGTCGGCCGCGACGTCACGCAGCGTCACCGACTCGATAGCGTGCCGGCTTGGCGACATGCTCATTTCTTGATCGGCCTCTTGACCGCCAATGCCTCGGCAACGACCGATCGGGAGTAGCCAGTCAGCTTCACGATATCTTCGGCGGACAAACCTGTGTCGCGCAGCCGGCGGATTTGCACAGCGCGGGGCGGCTTAATTTCCATGCTTGCGATCATACTGTTCTCCTTTCGTTCCGGTTATGACACCAGAGCGAAAAGGAGTCCAGCATATGCCCGGACCCACCATCCGGGTTTTTGTTTATTTAGAACGTCGCCAGATTTGAACCACAACCGCCTGTGGGTTTCGACCTGGTATGTATAAAACAGCCTCCCTCGCCTCCGTAGGTTTCTCGCCTAGAACTGGAGGAGGTTGCTCCTCAATGTTTTCGGAATCTGTATCAGCTCGCTCAACAGTCAGTACAGTCATCTTGCCTCTTCCATATCTTCTCCTCTCCGACTCCGCGTTTGGCGGCAGCCGGGGGTTGAGAACCTGCCGAAGAGACAGGCCGATGGTTTTTGGCTGGCGCTTTCGCAACCCTTGCTTGGACATGGCGCATCGCCCCCGGCCAAAAAATGCCAGGACGGTGCGCACGCCAATGCGCAACCACTAGTGCAGGCCGCAACCATGCACTTCATCGGCAGGCGACGACGCCTCTCGCCCTCTGCCTATCTTCAGTCCGGGTTCTCACGCCCGATGCCTGATTAGCATGACTGCGTCATGACGCAAGAAGATTGGCTGGTTGTTAGTTCACGTCGTCGTGGGGGGTTCCAACACGGTGGCGGGATGGTGACGGGAAGTGTTGGAACTGGAAAAGAAAAACGCCCCAACCTTGCGGAGGGGGCGTTATGTAAAGCCAGAGTGGACAAATTACGCCGGGTCCGAAGTTTGTATATGAATTTCGGACAGCTAGGTCCTTGAGTGATACATCAAACGGTATCGCGAGCCGTCTATGATACGGTATCGGGTATCACCATCCTCCAAACAGCACTTCGTCTGCCCGCGACCGCAACTCCGCGATCGATCCGACATTGTGCAGCACGATATCCGCATCAACGCCCTGTTCAGAGGCGTGGCCGCCGGCGATACCGCCCCTGCCCTGCAACTGGATCACGACACCGCCTACCTGGCGCACTACGTCCGCCTCGTTGTCGAACCGGCAATCGTCACAAACGACGCGCCCGCCGTGATTCAGAACATCGTTTGCCGTTGCGGACCACAGGCCGGTCCAGAAATCCTCGCCGATGATGTCGCGCCCAAACTGAGTGCCGAGCTGCTGCATGAAGAACCGCGGCGTCTTGCCCTGAAGGATGGCACAGGGGACTTCCTTTAGGTCGCCCTCGATGTGCGCATCTCCCAGGCCGATGGCGCGGCACATGCTTTTAAGGGGGCCGGCGAACTTCACCCGCACGTAGCCGTGCCGCTCGATCAGGTAATCGGCCAGGGTCGATTTCCCGCTGCCTGCTTGGCCGGTGAGCGCGACGACTTTGGGTAGCTTTCGGTTATCATTCGCAGGCACGGTGAGCGGCGGGCGGTGCCATTGTTCCCATGCCTTGTCGTTCATTCGATATGGCCGCGTGAACGTGTTGTCGCCAGCCTGAGCTGCGTCGGAACTGGGTGTACGGACGTAGCCGCCAGCCAACGCTGCGCCGTTGTATCCCGGCGCGTACCCCACCCGCCCTACGCTCATTCCGTTTTCTGCGCTAAGCATGTCAGTGCCTCCCTGTTTCAATGATGCCCCAAAAATCAGCAAGGAAAGCCGCCTCCGCCTCCTCTGGCGTCCAGAACTCCAATTCAATGCCCAAAGGCTCGGTGTATGCTTGATCCACCTCCCTCATGTTTTGAGCCATCTCGTCCGCGATGATGCGATTGTCCGCCTCGTGAACGATGGCCGGCAACTCAAACGGCAGGCCGAACTTCGGTGCGACGGCCTTCAGCCAGATGCTCTCCTCCGTCGCCTTGATGATTGGCGCCAATTGCTTGGCAGGCCGGGACACATCACCAAAACCAGACAGCGCTTCCGGCGCATCGTGCAGCAAAGCGCAAAGCTGTTCCTCCGTAGAGCCACCCTGCTGCTTTACCCACCTGGTGATGTGGACGGAATGCTCTGCCACAGATAGCCGACGACGACACGCGCCGGTATAACGGCATATGTTGGCCAGCCCGTGCGCCACGTCGTCGATGACGAAGTCTTCTGGTCGTGGATCGGTCATCCAGAAGCGGCCGGTAAATGTCGATATGTACGGGCCGGTTCTATTGCCGTCCGTATATGATGCAGCGTTATTGCCGTCCGTATATCGCTCCCGCTCGGGTGCATTATCGTTGCTGGCCTGCGGATGCTCCCGTGCGGGGGCGTCGACCGACCATGCCGGCACAGTCCAGGTAGGCTCTGCGCTCCTCACGTATCGCATCACACCACCTCCTTACCGCGCGCAGCAGCCCACCAAGGCTTGAGCAGTGACCACCATTCCTTGTCGGCCACTGCCGCACGCAGCCCAGCCGCGATTCCCGCTACGGCGAGCCAAACGATTGCCACAGGCAACAGGGCCAGCACGACCGCTGCGGCAAGGCCGGCGAACAGCCAGGCCACGATGGCGCGCATGGCTTTTGATTTGATGTTCCAGATCATGGTGTCTCCTCGGCTTTGACGGCGAACCACTTGCCGCCTTTGAACGCGATCGCGCCGATCCGACGCAATTTCTGCAGCGCCCGATCAGCGGCGCGACTTGCTACGCCAAGCTGGTAGCCACCACCGGCACGATCAACCGCTTCGGTAAGTTGCGTGTAGGTGAACCCACGGTGGAGTTCCATTTGTGACAGCGCGTGATCAATCACGACCGTCGAAACCTCGACGCCGTAGACCCTCACGCCGCCACCCTCCCCTTCTCGCCGTTGTCGTTGTCGGCGGTGGGCCATGACTTCATGACACGCGCTGCCGAAAGGATGACCCGGCCATCTTCGCCAAAGTCCTTGTGGTAGGTGATGACCTTGGCGGATCGCCCGGAAAGCCAGTTGGACCCATAGACGTCTGGTGCGGCGAGTGTTTCGTGCTGCTCAACCTTCATCAGGTCTGTGGTCTTCAGTTCGTCGGAATGCTTATGACCCGTGTGGGCGTAGCTGTAGGTAGTCCGGCCGTAGACCTGGCGGAACTTGCCGACCAGAATGGAGTCGACGTTCTTGGTGCCGCGGCGATGACCGTGATGGTAGAACAACGAAACATCGCCGTGCTCGATCATGGAATAGGTGCCAGGGCTTGTGTCGACGGTGACGCGCGGCTCCTCGTCATAAAATGCGGCCAGCATTTCGCGCAGCCAGACTTCGCCGGCAGGGTCGTGGTTGGCGTCGCACATGATGACGTCGACCTTGGCGTGCTTTTCCAGCAGCATCCCGATGACCGTCCGTACGATGCGGATGGACGCCCGAACCATCTTGGGGTAGCGACTGTCGCTGTCGAGTTGGTGGCCGTGTTCTGGTGTGATGCTCTTGAACGAATCGTAGTGGAGAAAATCTCCTAACTGCGCGAACACAGCCCGTTCGGCATTTGGCGATTGCGCGATGGCGGCAGAGAACCAGTCGATGATCAGTTTTTCGCCGATGCGCAGATCATAGTCACCGCTACCCGTCTCCTCATTCCAGGCCAGCGCCCCGAGGTGATTATCGGTGATCGTATATTGATTTAGCAGGTCGGACACGGTGTGCAGTGGTGCGGGTACGGCCGCTGCACGCGGAATATCAGACTTGAAGGCCTCCACAGCAGCCCGCATTGCCTCGTGCTGCGCTACCTTGTCTGGTTCGACGCGCAGCCAGTCCTGAATGACCCGCCCATCAGCGTCACGATTGACCGTAATCTTACCGGTGACGTGAGTTGGCGGAATCTCAAAGACTTCGCCAGGCGCCCGCACCTGCTTGACGTAGATGTCGCCGATCTTCTGCGACATGCTCGCGATGTGATACCCCGGCAACGTCTCCTGCGGCCCCATCAGCCCGCGTTCGGCGGCACGACGTAGGCGGTTCTGTAGGGTCTGCCGAGCAATGCCCAGGCTGGCTGCTGTTGCCGATTGGTTATCGAAGTTGGCGCGGTAGGAGGCGACGGTTTCGATGAGGGTTTCGTCGGGGATGGTGGTCATTGGCGAAAACCTGCCTCGGTTGCGGCTTTGTGCAAGCCTTCGATATTGATGGAGTCGACGGGCACGCGACCGTCGGCAATGCGCTGTTCGATCTGCAGCGCTTCAATCATCTGGCCAGCCCAGCCAGCTTTTGCTTCGTCTGAGATTGGAAGTTGGATACCAGCCCAGAGTTGGGCTGCCCGTTCATTGGCTACACCACGGCAACGCTCTCGCTCCGCGAGGATGGCGCGGGATGCATGGGTTCGCACGGCAAAGTCAAAGTCGGCGATGGTCGCGTATGGACTCCCCACCACGTCCAAGTGCGGCAACGAATCTGACGCATCAGGTCCGGCAGCCTCCCACACATCCTGCGGGCACCAATCTGGTCTACTCACGCTGCCACCTTCCTTTCCTCAACATTGAACCCCGGCACGCTCCGCAGGCCGGCCCGCACGGCTTCCGCCGCAATCTGCTCAACCAATTCACGGAATCGCTCAGGCGCGCGCTCGTACGCCCACTCAAGGCCGGCATATTCGTCGACCAGAGTGGCGCCCCACGTGGTTCTCAGCCCAGTTCCAGTCGTTGCGGCCTTATCCGCCCCACGCGCGAACTTCGCAGCCTCCTTGGCGAAGCCGACGATTTCCTCGGCGCGCTCACGCTCGGCTAGGTTGCCTGCGCTGGCCTGCATCGCAGCCGTGGCTTCGGCTTGCAGAGCCTCCGCCTCGCGGCGGGCTTTGTCGGCAGCTGCTGCGGCGATGCGCTGTTGCTCGACGCGCCATGCGGTCAAGAGTACGCCAAGCGCATCCTTGCCCATTGCGACCTTGCCCTTCTTGGGCTGCACGTATGGGTTGTAGCGGGCCTGGATAGCGTCGACCTGCTTGTCTAGCGGCGCCTTCTCCGCGACCCGCAGCGCTTCGGCTTCCTTGCCCGCCTCATGCAAGCCATCAAACAGCGCCGTGATTGCCTCTGCCATTTCTGGTGTGGTGATCGGCTCGCCGTCGGCGAAATTCTTCGCCTCTCCGTACAGGTCATCGATCTTGGCGAAGGCGTCGGTCGGGTCGATGATCGGCGGCCCGCCGTTTGAGCCGCCAAGGACAGCTACTCCCAAGGGTTCAGCGGGCAAGTTCATGGACGCCCCCCCCCAAATGACCCGTCCTTTCAGACCGGGCGACGGCGCGCTCGTAGGCTGCGGATGGGATTGTCATGCCTTCCACCCGGTCCAGCGCGGCGAGAACTGTCTCGCGAACCTTGACTTCCTCACCCCACGTTCCCTTTGTGATACGGTGGCGAACTGCTTCAACGTCGGCGTCTTCGGGCTCCCACTGCCCCTCCAACCCGTAACAAGAGCAGTGCGATCCATGGACCTCAAACAGGCTGCCGGAACGTTCGAACAGGACATAGGCGTCGCCGCTGTAGTCCTCGTAGGTGTATGAGGCTACCAACACGGTAGCGCCGTCGAGCGCAGCCTTATCAATGCTGAAGTCGGAAAGCATTCCAGCCTCGCCGGATTCCGACCAGTCGTGCAAATAGATCGACATCTCAATCTCCCCAAAAACGAAAAAACGCCCCCACCATTTCTGGTGAGGGCGCGACATCAACTACGACCCAACAGGCCGCAAATCTGTTCAGCAGGCACGATGAAGCCCAAGCCGGTAGCCGACACGGACACACCCAAAGGCAGGGTCAGAAGCGCGACATTAATGCCAACGACTTCGCCGGCGGAATTGAACGCGGGTCCGCCTGACATTCCAGGTAGGATGACCATGTCTACGGGGGCAACACCCAGCCAATCGCTGCGCTTGGTGGCAGGGCCAACAATATGGCCGTAGGTGGTGATAAACTCGACGGATAGCGGGTTGCCGCGCGCCGTAACTTCCTGCCCCACCTTGAGCGGGGCGCAGGATAGTGGCGAACTTTGCAAGCCATCGGGCGACGTCCGTAGCAGCGCGATGTCGCTGGCAGTGCTAGACCACAGAACTTCGGCGTCTCGGTACGTGCCGTCGTCTAATTTCAGGCGCACAGCGGCACCTTCGCGGGCCACATGAGCCGCAGTGAGGATTAATCCGTCACCGATATGGACGCCAGAGCCGTGGCCCTTATCGAGTTCCACCTTGACGGTGGACGAAGGGAACGCCGCCAGCGGCCGGTATGCGTCTACAAGCAGAAAGGCGATGGCCAGCAAAGCCGTGGCAACCAGGGCCGAAACAAACCAGCCACTACCATGCTCGGTCTCGGCCGGACGTAAGTCTGAATACGAATACGCCATGAGCAGCGCTCCCGTTGATTAGGGCTGCTACATGCGCGCATTCGCTGGCATTAATCAAGGCATAAAATGCGTATCTCGCATTATTTATGCTCGGGTAGTCGATCTGGTGGTCGTGGGACGCTCCAACATTCGATCAATCCGACCATTCATGTTTGCGATTTGTGTGCCCACCTGCTCGATTGCACTCATGATTTGGCCGGTTTGCTCGCGCAACCCTTCTTTGCTCACATAGGTGGCGCTCACGTGAAGCTGATGCGCATGCAACTCCGTGCGAATTGTACTCGCAAGAGCCACTGCTGCTTCCCCGCGAATGTTTGCCTCTGACCTAACATCCTTAATCAGGCCCCACATGCGCCAGAATCCACCGATGAAAAGGCCAAGAACGACAAGGCAGGCGCTCACAACCTGAAGAACTACACCCCAGTCCATCTACTTCCCGCCAGTCAGTGCGCCGTCGCGCTCTTGATAAAAATCGCGAAGTGCGGCGTGACGCTTGGCGCAATCCACCAGCGACAAGCGGTCCCTGCTCCAGAACCGCTCAATGTCTCGCTGCGTCATCTCACCAGCCGGCAAGCCTGACGGCGGCACGCACTGCTGTGTTGCATACGAATCCGGCGCGGCAAGTCGCGGTCGGTCAGGTGGCGCCACCAATGCCGTTGATCCTGCGCACGCTGTCAGCGCCAAGGCCAACACGATCAGCATTGGGATCGATATCAGCCTCATTGGACTGCTCCTGTAGTTGTCGTTCCATTTCGGATAGTTCACTGCGCAACTGCGCGATCCTTGCCGCCTCGTTAGCCTTGGCCCGGTCATTGGCCTGCGCCTGGCGGTCGAGCTCGGCCAGCCTTTGGCGCTCCAAGGAGAGCTCGCGCGCCTCGTACTTCTGCGACCACTCTACCGTGGCTTGCTCGTATCCCTGCCCGCGCGCGTACCAGTAGGCACCGCCCACGGCGGTAACGCCAAGCAGGGCGACAACCGCCCACGCCGCAAGCGTACTGCCGCCCAGGAGGCTGGCTATGATTTTGATCATGCGGCTTCTCCGTCGGGTGGCGCCGTCGTCGTGACTGTGGTGGTTGCCGTCGTGATCGCGGCGTCTGGTGGCAAACCAGCCGACACGGCGATGTCTGTCGCATCAACGATAGCCTTGCGCTTGTTTCCGTCGTCCCAGACCGCCCCGAACACGTAGGAGCCAAGAGTGGAGCCAGCCAGAAGGATGAGCCCGTTCGCTATGTCTCTATGCAGGATAGTGTCGTTACCCCAGATGGTGAGGTAGCCGACCACCAGGGCGCAAAAGATGAGGACGCCAGCAATGGCTATCCGGCGCCTCCACCATTCAAAGTCAGCAGTGGCGAATGTTACCGCAGGCGTGCGGGTTCGACGTGCCATTAGACGGCAGCCGCCTGGAAGTGCATGGCGTCAGCCTTGCTCCAGAGACCGCCCCACACCCAACCTTCGCGCGCAAAGATGTCGACCACTGCCTTGGGCATCATGCCCTTGGAAGGATCGTACTTCACACCAAAGCCGTTGCGGGCAGGGTCAAGATCGATAGCCGCTGCGAAAGCGTGGACCGACAGTCCGTTCTGCCCGCGCTTCTTGCGGAAGTTGTCTACGCCACCAAACAAGTGCATGCGGGCGGCTTCGATGTTGGCTTGCGTGCCGTAGTGTGTCTTGATCGCGTTGAGCGCACGGAGAAGGCTTGCCGCACATTTCTTGTGTACAGTGATCTTGCGGACAGGATCGTTAAGCTTGCCGTCGCCATTGCCGTCCCACGCCAGGACCATTGCGTAGGGCGGGACGATCGTCGTTAGATTTTCGGCCTGCCACTTAGGGTCGCGAGCGCCGTCGTTGTTGGAATCGGGATTGCCATAGAAGGCGTACATCCCGGCCTTGTTGGGCCAGTTTGCCATGGTAGGCTCCTCAATGTGGGGACTAGAAAATCGCGAGTCAGTGCCGGCTGGCCGCGCTACGCGAGATGATGTGGGAACTTTGAGCCGCTACCCTGCTTGTTGGGATAGGAGGCTCAAATGCCGAAGAAACTGGAAGTGCGCGAAGGCGACCAAATACAGGTCTGGCTAAAGGTCGCGCGGGTTGCCGATGAGTTGGATATCGATGGCCGGCAGATCGTGACGGTTGAGCTGGTGGGTCAGCGGGTTACGGCTGCGCTGGATAATTTTAAGGCGGTCAGGGTCGAGAAGGGGAATAACTGGCCGAACTAGATTTGGGGCGCTGCCGGTGCTATGGAAAAGCCATGACCCTGAAACAGCAGAACACCATTGGCGCCTGCATCAGCGCGGCTGCGATAGCGTTGATAGGCGCATTTATGTGGCTGAACTGGGATGCAAGAATGCCGGGGCGCCAAGAGTGCCCGTCCGGGACGATTGAGCATGTGGGCGGGCCTCGCTTCGAAATCGGCCCGCCCACATGCATCGTCCAAGCCGCGACCTACGCGGCCTCGTACTCGAGTGAAAAATAGAAGTACGAAGTGTTTGCAAAATTAGCGTCTGTCAGGGCGGCCGACGTCGTAGACGACGACTGATTCAGTTGGGCGGCCGTGGTGTTGATCAGACCCAGAACCATGGGGAAACCAGTCAGACCAATCAGACCGAAACTGCCAATGACTCCACTCGGATAGGCTATGGCGCCTAACGTGAATGGCAGCCCGGTGATTAAGGCGGCACCCGTCGCAGAACCTTTATTGGTCAGTTGCATAAGTCCGTGCGCCGACACTTTCGTGCCAGTTTTTTTGTATCGCCCGTAGCGCGCCGCGTTATATGTGATGCCCGTAGTTGCCCCGCCAAAGGATAGTCCGGGGGTGAACGTTCCGGAGATTTGCGGATAGAAAATCTTCTGCGAGGCGCCATCACCAACGACAATAACGTCGTCGTCCGTATCCCACCTGATGTCTCCCTCTGCCGTTGGAGTTGGAGACGCGCTCTGGCTGAGGATCAGTGTGGGTGTGGTCAGTGTTTTGTTGGTTATGGTCTGTGTATCTGTGACGCCGACTGCGCCAAGCGCAGTAAGCATCGCGGCGTAATTTGCGGCAGAGACCAGCGAGCGCCCGTTGGCCGACATATCAGTTATGTCAGCGACCTGCAGCGTGAGCGCTCCGGCCTTACCAGCCACCGATAGCACCTGGTCCGTGTAATCGGCTTTGAACCAGTTGGCCGCAAACACCGTGGTGCTGGCATTGTCTGCGATTGCAATGACGCGATCGTTTAGCGCGAACGCGATGCCGTCGACAGTGCCGCCAACGGAGACGATGTAACTCCACCCTGCCTGCGCCACACCCGCGCCGGGGAATGTTCCTGCGGATGCATCCCATGCGCCTTTTAGGATCACCGATGCGTCTAGTTCGTTGACGCGGCTCTCAATTACATCCAGATCGACGGGCTGCGTAACAGAGATGTGGCCGAGCTTGGTGGAATGCGCGGTAAGGAACGATGCTGTCGTCGCCGCGAGAACCGCGGAGTACGCCTGCACATCCGTGCCGATTTCGAGGTTTATTGCCGCCTTGAGCGCTGCCTCGCTTGCTGTGGAAAGCAGCGCCCGCATGAATGCACTCAGAAGCGTCGGGTCAATCGTCCATGTGGCACCTGATCCGGAAACGACAAGGTCGCCCTTGTCGCCGTCCGAAACAGATGGCCCTTGCGGCCCCACGGCACCAGGCGCACCCTGCGGACCGCCTCGGTTCACTTCTATAACGTTTGGCGAGGCTTCGGTGACGATGGTCACTTCGTTTTCGATGATCTGGATGGTTTCCATTACGCACCATCAAACAGGTTATCCAGTACGCGCACTTCTCCCGCGAGCACGGTCTCTTTGTTTGTGGCGGTAGAGAAGATGCGCAACTGCCACTTCACCTGTGGGCCGGCAAATGGCACCACGTCAGTTTTGTCGGCATCGAGATGCACATCGATTGTGCCCAGCACCCCGCCAAGAGTGATCTCGCCAGTTCCGTTGGTCATCAGTACGGTCCCTGCGTCCAGTCGTCGGGCGGCAGATCGGAACGCCGGCCATGAAATGATCATTTCTGCGGAAAATCCCGTAAGGTTGACCGGAGATCCTTCCGCCAAGTAGGTGATGGCCATGTCGAATTGATCACCACGCCGCAGCGACGGGCGATAGATAGCTGTTACGGCCATGATGGCTCCGGTGTTTATGGGGCTGTGTCGTTGCGCGGTGTGAATTCGCGTGTGAATCGTTGCCGCCGCTGGAAAATTTACCTATAGGTGTGTGCAAGCATCGAGAGGGAGGGCAGATTGTGGAAATTCGCGTGCTCGCTCGGAGGCTAAAGTACCACGCATCAATGGCTATAGTTGCCACAGGGGTGCTGGTGGTTTTGTCGTGGGGCCTCATTGCATTGGCAAACCCGCCGAATGATTGGTGCTACCTTGGCGACGGCACAGTAGTCGCTTGCCACCGATAAAAAAGAGCGCACCAAATATGCTTGCAATTCTGGCGGCGGTGTCCTTAACCGTTCCCCTCTCTTTTGGGCTCGCCTATGGCTATGAGCTCAACCCTGCCTATCTACTTGCGCCGCTAATTGCCTGGGTCTTCTTTACGGACCGCTACACGGCGCTGAACACCGCATTCCTCTGTGCAGCACTCGCCGGCCTTGCATCCATTGTCGTGGCCAACATGATCGATCCTGGGCATTTCGTGGACAACACCGCGAACTTGGTCATTGAAGTGCTTTTCGCCCCCAGTTTCCTATTCCTTGGCCGGGAAATCTCGGGGCGCATTGGTCTTTCTAAGTTGGTCACGACACTGGCAATCCCCAGTGCCATTTTTCTGATCGTCTGCGCGGTCCCGCTGCTTTTGTCTGGAACGCCCGTCCGAGCCACCAACCCCGATGGAACGGTGTTTCTGGACATTCATTTCTTGGGGCTACCCGTCTATGCCGTTTTCGGCATTAACAGCCTAGCGCCGCTGTTCTGCATTCAGGTGGCGATAATCGCTGGTGCTGTTTACCGGTCAAACCGTTACTTGCTGGCGCTCTTTGCCGCAGGCATTGTCTGCGGTGTGTTTTTGGCTATTGGCAGTCAGAGCCGAGCAGCAATGTTCGCAATCCTCTTGGTCATACCCTTTGTTGCCATCTACGTGGCGTCACATCTTAAGCTGCCTCTCGCGCCATCGGCCATTGTCGTTGCGAGCTTCCTTGCTGCCGGCACGATGGCCATAGGCGGTCAAGGCAATGGAAGGCTTGCTGGTTCCTTCCAAGCATTAGCGCACGGATCGGAGTTGCCCGCCGGGGCGAAAGCAGATGGGAACGAAGTCGATACACTCACTACCGGCAGATCGGCAATTTGGCACATGGCCCTTGATGAATTCCGGGCAAGCCCGGTTATCGGTAATGGCTTCTCTGGCTTCGGGCGCTTTGACAAATCAGAGGATCAACTGCCCGAGAGCCTTCGGGCCAACACAACTGCCCATTTGTACTATCTGAACGTGCTCTGGAAAGGGGGCGTCCTGTTCGCGCTCCCATTCCTAGTTTTTACGCTGCTGGCCTTCCGTGCCGTGTGGAGAGGGCGCCAGCGCCCCGCATCCTCTCCCTGGATTTTCAGCCTGTGCGGGGTGGTGATGATGTTCACCTTCCCCTCACTCACTTGGGACATACTCATCATCCCAAGCGCTGGTGCACTGGCGTGGTTTCTGCTGGGGGCATTGGGTGATCCACCAACAATCTTTGGTGGATCACGGGTAACCAAGGTTCGCGGCGTTCACGCTGCCGGTCAGCCCGGCGACATTCCAGTGAGCCGATAGGCCCTCCGCAGTGTTCCCAAGGATGACGAACTTGGAGCCACCCTCGATATGCACACCATAAGCCCCGTACCCTGCGCCAAGGGATACGCCCTGTGTGCCGAATGAGTTGCCAGCGATTGTGATGTTCTGCGAGCCCGCAGCTATGTAGAGGGCGGCGTAATGGCCGGTAGTAGTCGACATCGCGCGCGATGAAACGGTCTGGCTAACGCTTACCGTATAGGTTCCAGTCGTTCCCGTTCCGGTGCCTAGGGCCGTAACTGTGGTTCCGGCAGTGACCCCTGTACCAGTGATCACGTCGCCCACTTCTATGGTGCCCCCCGGGTGACCAGTGCGCGCCGTAACCGTCATGGTGGTGCCAGCAATCGATGCCGTGAAGTCACAAGGCTCGTTGACCTGTGTCACTGTGTTGCCGCTGATCTTGCCGATAGGAACTGCACCGTAGACACCGATGCCGCCGCGCTTCATTTCCCGAATGGCGTTGTCACAGACATCGACACGGGTGAAGGCCCCCGTACCATTAAGAAGTACCGCCCATCCCTTCTTTCCGGTCATTTCGTTATGTCGGATCGAGACATTGCCGATGGCAGCGCCGGCCTCGGATACTAGGGTGATGGCCTGGTTCATTTCATCGAGCCAGTTGCCTTCGATATGTACGTCACCGAGGGTATGGCCGGACTGCACATCTGCGAACAAAAAACTGTCGAATAGGAAGGCAAATGTGCTGCGAGTTGATATCGTGTTCCAAGAATAATTGGACTCGATAAAATGCCTTCCTGCGACCGCAGTACCGCCACCGAAGAATGCCTGATTGTAGACATTGCTGCCAACTACAAACAGACCCGATCCACCCAAATTCTGAAGCAACGGTGCAGCAATATTGGGCACGCGACCTGTCAAATTGCTGAAACAGATCATTCCGCCTGTCGTGCCGGAGATCGTTCCGGCCCGCATCAGTGTTGCCACGCCAAGTCCAACAACACAGTTATTGAAGAAGATTTCGCCGGCGTTGTCGACAATCACCAGTGCCTGCGTGACAGCGCTGTTGCCCTGAAACGCGATACCGTCGAAACCACCACCGGCAATGATTGCCTGTGTGCCATCACCATAGCGGATCATTCCACTGTTGCTGGTCCCCTTTAGGGTGGAGTGACCTGATGGACCCTCCGCTTTGAAGCGCACCTCAGACTTGTAGATATTGTTCGTTAGTCCAACGCGTCCGATACCGACTGGCACAGTGATCGTCGTGAAGCCCGTGAGGTTTCCGATTGCGACTGCCGCATTGACCGCGGCAGTGTTGTCTGTGGAGTCGTCCGCCTTATAGCCCAGCCATGAGAGGCTGATAGACTTCTGCGTCGACAACTTCCAGTCGTATCCAGCGCGCACCCACGAACCGACATTTGCGGCTATCGCTGTCGCCTTTACGAAAACACCCTCAAGCGTATCCGCCGCAACCTCTGCACTGTAGTCACCGAGCTTCCAAACAAACTCACCCTCACGCCCTGCCTCCGCTAGATAGGAAACATGGTATCGAGCAGTATCGACTGCTTTGAGCTCAGCTCGGGTATAGCAAATTTTTGCAAGTGTCAGAGCCAGTGCGCTGGCCAACTTGGGCTCAGCAACGGCCCCATCAGGCAATGTCCCGGCAGTCAGCGCCAAGAGCCAGTTACCAGTCCCGCCCGAAACCGGGTTATCATTCAACGATGATGGGACTTTGAGCTGATACCAGTTCCCATTGGACCCAGTAACAAACTGCCATCGCGTGTAAGTCGTCCCGCCACTCCAGTTTCCTTGGTGGTCAAAGCTGGCACCCGGCGCCGACGAAACAAGCTGACGCCACTCTGTGCCAAAGCGGAAGAAGACCGTTCCCACCCCAGCGACGATGTCGCCAGCCGCTAAATCTCCACCGGCGGGGCCGTTGACCTGATACACCACACCGGAAACAGTGAGCGTTACTGGGCCAACGGCGTTTGTGCCAGGCGGATCTGGCAAGATCAGCAACTGCACCACCGAAGGGTCAACGCCGGTGGACACGTCCGCAACTATTGCATTTCCAGTGCCGGAGACGTTTTCCAGAACAGCAGCGGAATCAGGTAACCCACGCTCCCAAACCCAGGCTGCTGCAACGCGGCTGTAGTAGCCATTCTTGGTCGCATCGGGATCGTCGAGGACGATGCCCATGTAGTTTTCTGTTGGCGGCGTTACGCCCGAAAGCGCTGCAAACGTGTTCCGCGTTACAGACGAGCCGCCACTGTTCTGAATCTGCTTCAGAAGAGCACGGATTTCCGGCTTTTTCGGCTCGTAGTCGCCACTGGCAGGGACTGCCTGCGTGTTGAAATCGCGGTAGACAGCGTCGATCGAAAGGGCCACTTCGGGGGCTCCAAATAAAAAGGGCCGCCCGAAGGCAGCCCTGTGTTTCAGAATTTATGGGTGGATTAGGTGACGACGACCGCGCCAGTTGGCACCGCAGAGGACGACCCGCTGCCACCATTAATTGCGACAACCCAAAAATACCGGGTGCCGGCAGTTTCGGTTCTGGTCACAGAGAAATCCACGCCCGGAGATCCGTAGACGGTCTGCACGAGCACAGCGCTGCCAAACACATTCGTGGTGCCGCGGTAGATACGGACGCCGACGGAATTTGAGCTAGCGGAGTGCGTTGCGTTGATCGTGACAGCGCCTGCGCCACCCGTCCCCATCACTCCAGTTGGAACGGCAGGAACGCTGATGTCTGGGGTAGCCGTTATGTCGACGATATCGGTGTAGTCGCTATAGACGCCACCAGGCGACCTGGTGCGGGCGCGCACCTGATAAGCGGCCCCCGATGTGACGACTGTGCTTTGTGCGAAGCCCTGACCATCGGTTACCGCCATGTTGCTCCATGCCGGCTCTCCGGCAACTCGGTACTCAACCTCCTGCGACAGACTAGTGCGGGATGGTTCGGTCCATGTTGCTGGCAGGTATGGACCAACGGGTGACCCATCGATGATCAGGTTGGCAGCCGAGACATTGAAGTCCTCCGGCGGCACCAAGGCGATCGGTTCAGATGTATCTGGCGGAGACGCCGGCCCACTGCCCTCCTCCGTCACTGCATCCCACAGGTATGCTGAGGCACCCAGCGAGGTGACTGAAAGCTGAACACCGGATAAGTCGTCCAGTATCTTGACCGATTGGACAAGGAACGTGGTGTCGATGCCCAGCGGCCCGAACTTGATGGTGACCGTTTCTTCGCCGAGAGCGTTCAACCCATAGAAATTGGTGACGACCGTACCGACCCAAAGGGGATTGCTCTTGGCGGTGTGTATCTTCGCCAATCGACGTGCCTGCCCATGATAGGGCACCATCGGCAGGTCCAGTTGCTCAGACAGAACCCTGCCTCGCAGGGCAATGTTGGATTCATCGAGCCAACGCTCACCCTCGCTATCCAGGTAGTCCTGCGCCGGGTCGACGTAGGTGATATTGAGTTCATTGAAGGCGGCTAGCGCCGACTGACCTTGACGAAAATCTCCACTGATGATGTGGCCGAGGTTGGAGTCCAGAGTCAGGGTTGGGGCAACCCACTTGCCGCCACGGATCGCCATCTTGCCGGCGCCGTTGATGTAGAGATCGGCGTCGCAGGCCTGACACATCCTCGACAGGACGGTGCGCATTTCCTCGTTGAGGGCGTAGCCGCCAGCCAAGCGATACCGCTTGTCGGAGCCACCCGCCTTCAGCGGGACCAACTCATCGCAGAGATTCGCAAACGCTTGAAATGATGCCAGATCGATCTGGCTCTCAAGTTTGCCTGCACCAACGGGAAATCCCGCACCATCAACGCCCGTCAGATAGTCATAGATGCAGTCGGCAGGATTGTCGGAGAAGATACGAGCGCCGGTGCGAACCGACTTGACCAAGCTGGCGTCCATGACGACGCGGACGCCAGGATTGCCTTGGGGGTAAACCTCGCCGATCTTGTCAGCGGGAACCTCGTAGAAAATCGCCAGGCAGTTTGCGACACCTCGAAGGCGGTGATCTGCGGTGACCTCGGGGAATGCGCTATCGAGCGCGGCATGAACTGTTTGTGAGGCAGTGCCTGTCTTGAAATAGACGCGGGCAACGTACACCTCTTCGGGAGATCCGCCCCCACCAGGACCACCACTTCCTGAGGAAGCGGTGTAGTGATACGGAGCATCAACAACATAACCGCTAGAGTCAGTCGCAACTGATTGATCGTTAAGCCAAATCTCCCGTATTTCTGAGATTTCACCCTCGTTGAGGGTGATACCGGAATAGAGAGATCCATCCTTGTTTTCAAAGAACCAAAGCGCGCCGCCGACCTTAACTCGGCCATAGAACCGCCAACGCGGACCTACGGATTGCCGAACGGTTGCCTGTCGTTCCTGGGCCTGAGGTGTATTTGGTTTGGGTGCAAACGCCGCGGTAAGGAGTGACGCCCCCAGCAAAGCTGCGCCAATCAGGGCAGAGCCAACCAGCGTTGCACCGATACCGGAAATCGCACCGCCCCAGCCAATATTGACCAGGAAGGCGACACCAATGGAAAGGGGGTCTTGCGGCGGACGACTAGTCTGCGCCTCCCACTGTCGCGGGGGCCAACGGAACCACGTCATGGATGGACCACGCTCTCAAAATTCTGGGATTTGTTAGGAAGGTGACGCCGGTTTCTGAGCGCACGGCCCAGCAAGCCTTGCCGGCGACGCAGCCGGTGCAAATGGCGCCGTAGGGGCGTGCGCCGACAGCGATGAGGCCGAAGTCGCCGGTATTGGGTGTCGCGGTTCGCAGCGCCCCCGCCTCGCGGGCAATACGGGTCACCAAGCGCTGCAGTCCGCGGTGTTGGAGCAGGACTGCGTCTTTTTGCTCAGCCGTATCGTAAGTGCCCCGCAGCCATTTGGCGGGGTCAACGCCATGAACACGGAGCCACCAATCAGCGAGCATCAGGGAGCAGTCATCCTGACCCCACTCGAATGGCCTAGACGTCTTGGCGATGAGGAAGGAAGTGAGAACGCGCTTGGTGTCGGGCCGGTCGGGTTTGGCGATCACCGCAATCACCCCCTCAACCAATTCACTGTTTTGTAGAGCAGCGAAGCCATGAACTCGAAGCCACGGTCGCCAGGCCAGCGAGCCCGCTGATCGGTGTCGGTGTAGAGACCCCATGGCGCCCGCACCCTATCCACGAAAAGCGTCTCGGCCGAGAGCGTGATCGACTGGTCCTTCACGCCTGCCGCAAACGACAGCGTGTCCATCGTCCCGGCCCAAATGGCGATTGGGGCGTCGAGCGCTGTGGTCGCAGAGCTCAAGAACTGGAGGTAGACAGCGCAGGGGCGGCCAGTGACTTCAGCCGCCGAATTGACAGCGATCGAAATCAGGTTTGCGTCGACGCCTGATAGCTTAAACGTGGTCTGCGGCGCGCCCATGTTGCGGGACTGCTCCAAGCCGCTTACAGATCCCATCTCGCCGAAACCGAGCCAGTCGTGACCGCCGGCTTGGAGATACCCGTGGCCATCCCAAAAGCGCTGCGTTCCGGAGGCAAATTGAAATTCAAATAGTGTTGCCGCCTGCACGCGGTGCCCCGCGGCAAGTTCTGAAACGGTGAGCGGGAGCATTTAGCCTCCAGGGGCTACTCGGAGCGGCCTAGCGCTTCCGTCAAATTCAGTTCGACTTCGCCAAACCGGCCCAGCCGTAGCGGCATGCGGCCCATTTCATCGGTGTCGAGAACCCAGATGCTCTTGGCGTCGAAATCAACCGTGTCATCGACATCAATCGCAGCGCGTAGCGGCGGCTCGAAGGTGACATCGATGTACTCTTCCGTGGTGCCGGCCAGTTCCCAATCGGTAACGACGTAGAGATAGTCGTTGATGGAAAAGAACACGCCGGCGGTCATCGCCCCCGCGAAGTCTGAGGCCAGTACGCGAACCGATGTTGCGCCTCGCGCCGCTGCGACTTGGACGGCGGACGTTGGCTGCGCGAGCGCATAGCCAGTGCCGTCGCTAAAGAACGCGCCGTCACTGTGTGGAACGCTGTCGCCAGGATAAGATGCCCCGATACTGCGGCGGCCAATCCTGTACTGATCGCAGACGCGTGCCCGCAGGTAATTGAACCTGCCTTTAAGCTTGGCGTTTACGGCCCGCCAGGCACGCGCCCGGCCCACCGTGTTGATCGGCAATATAATGCGCCACTTCCAAATGGATGTGAGTGGCGAGATTACCTGCTCCATGCCATTCAGCGCGACACCGCCGCTCCTGGTATTTGGCACCAGGAGCGGGTCGGTTCGGTCAGATATTGGCTGTGCCAAGTCGATAATCGACGGCATGGCAACTCCATTGATTTAGGAACCGTATCTGGCCTGATACTCGGTGTTCGCCATGGGCGACTGCTGCAGTGACGTTCGCACCGCAGCGCCGCCAATGCCGGGCGCCGCCTTGGCAACGCGCTCGTCCGCCACGCTGGTGACGAACGGCATGAGGTTGCCACTGCTATCGACATCGACACCGACGGAGATGCGGAGGCCCTTGTTGTCGTTTGCCGGTCGAACCGCCCCAGGTGAGCCGACATAACCGCCGTTGGCATAGCCCTTGGCTAGCCGTGACAGGTTGCCGACACCGAGACGTTCGGTTTGAGCTTTGGTGAAGACGTACTCCCCACGATGAACCACGCCTGCTGGCTCATTCTTCCCGCCTGCCCCGGTGTAACCGCCGCCGGCAAAGCCGAACAAACCACCAAGCGCGCCAAGCAGGCCGCCTCCACCACCAAAGCCGCCAAGCAGGGCGTTGATCCCGATCTGAATGACCGAGTCCAAGATGCTTGCCATGGCGTTGCTGAGTGCATCCGCGGCGGACTTGCCTTCGCGCAGATCAGAGATGAACCCCTGGATTGCAGATTTGCCAGCTTCACCGAAGTCAGCGGCGATCTGCTTAATCTGCTCTTGGCTTTCGGCGAGTTTCGCCGCCTCAACGGAGGCATTGGCGTAGCCATTTGCCAGTTCGTCGATCGTGGCCTTCAGGGCGGGAGTAAGCTCGATGCCCGCCGCAGTTGCTGCGGTTTGAAGCTCCTGCGCAACCCGCAGTTTTTCAACGGCAAAACCGTAGTCGTTGACCAGAGGATTCAGGGTTGCCTGGAGGGCGGTCTTTTCCTGCAGCAGGCGGTTTTCTTCGGCCTGCTTTTTGAGGATGTCGTCCAGCTTTTCGCCGGGGGATTGACCGCCCCCGCCGGAACGTCTGCCGCTACCGGAGCCACCACCTATTACTGGGTATTTTGCTGCGGTGATCGGTTCTACAGTGACGGTTGGTTTTGGCCGATTTGCCAACTGCTCTGCGCGCTGACCCTCAATGTTCGTGCGAGAGGTTTCACCACGCTGAGCTGCGGCAACGGCAGCGGCGGTAGCAACCGCTTCGCTCCGTACGGAGAATAACGCGTCCACCAAACCGCCGAGTTGGCCGATTAGCGAACCGAAATCTCCGGCGCTGCCTATTGCATTGATTGCTTCGGCTGCGGTTTCGGCCGTGCCTCTGCCTTCCAGCAATTGCTGGATGAAGTCGTCGACAACGGGCTCAAGCTCACCAAATCCGCTGGCGCCGTTCGCCGCGAAATTGACAAGAGCCTGTTCGGCACCAGCAATTGCTAGGTCAGCATCCGTGGCCCCGCCTGATAGCCGTTCGATCTGGTCGACAGTTCTCTTGACGCTGCCCGTTGCGTAGTCCGAAGACACCTGCAACCCGGTTAGGTCTTCAATAAATCGACCGACGCCGCTGAGCCCACTTGCCTGCCCGAGATCGCGAGATGCGCGCTGCGTCGCCTCAATGGCTTCCGAAACGTCGGCGAAGAAGGTCTTAACACCTTCACCGTTCTGCTCCAGCCAAGCGCCGAATTCAACGACGCCATCGGACAAATTCTGAAGGCCATCAGCAAGGATGCTACTTGCCGCCGTTCCCTCATTCATCTTGCCGGCAGTGTCGATCAGAACATTCTGAAGGCGAATAAACGAGTTCGATACCGAAGCCTCGGCGCCGACTAGTTTTTCCTCAAGGATAACGGAGCCGGCCTGGATGCCCTGGAAGAATGCCTGATTAGATATCTTTCCGTCATTAACAAGGGCCTTCAGCTTCGCTACAGATCCACCGGCTTCCAGGATACCCGCCGCAGCGGCCTGAAGGATGGGACGAGCGCCCTCGTTGATCGAGTTGAATTCTTCAGCCTGCACCCTAGCCGAGCCAAGCGCTTGACCAAGTTGCATCAGGGCGCCTGACGACTCCGCTGCCGACTTCCCGTTTACACGGAGCGCTATGGCGATGTTGTCGGTGAATTTGATGAGATCTTGCGAAGACGCCCCGAGCTCGTCCTGTACAGCCGCAGCCCTGCCGTACAGGGTGGTGAGCGCTTCAAGCGGTGCGTAGTTTCGCTGCGCAGAGGCAAACAGGTCATCGTAGACGCTATTTAGCTCCTCGCCGGCTAGACCAGCAACCTTCAGGCTGTTCGTGATACCGATGCTGGTATCGATCAGTTGCTGAGCACCGCGAAGTGCAGCGGCACCAGCGAACGCCTTACCGATGGCGCCACCAAAGTCGCTGAAGCTGCGCGACACGTTGCGGTTCATCGCCTGAAAGCGGGTCTCGATCGATCTGGCATTTTTGTTGCTGATGCCGACCGCGCGCTTCATTTCGCGCTCGTAGCCGGCAATGCGCGCCTCGAGAGACACCAGCAGCGTTTGGATGGTATCTGCCACTGAGCACCCCTAGAAAATGGAAAGGGGCGCCGAATGGCACCCCTTAGTTATGCGTTAGCCACCATCGCGTAGAACTCGTCTGCCGACGGCGCTTCTGGCTTCTCGTCTGCTGAGTTGGCGGCCTTGTAGCCATCCACCATTGCGGTGAACTCCCAGAGCGTCATGGCGTCCATGTCGCGCGGCGTTATTCCGAGGACTGGGCACCATCCGATAAAGGCGGACCAGGCGATTCTTCCGTCTCTGGATTCTTCACCTGATCCGCTGGATTTTTTCCCACGGGGTCGTCAGGGTCGCCGACCAGCGCCTTCATTAGGATGGCTTGAGCGTGCAAGCGGCTTTCAAGTAGCGGGCGGTTGTCAACATACCGAACGCACAGCAGGTGCGCGTCAGTTGGCTTCATGCCGCCACCGATAAGGCCGAGGCGCATAACTTCCCGAATGTCGTCTATCTTCCAGTCTATACCGGCAAGACGCTGCAATACCCGGTTAGGCCCGGCGTCGCACTTGTCCTGCAACTCGCGAAGCTGGCCGATGGGGAGGGCGAACTTGTGCCGCCCATCCCCCCAGTCTAGGTCGATCGAGCTGTCGCTCATCTAGCGCTCCTCTCGCTGTTCACTAGGCGACGGCGGGAACGGATACGACCTCGCCGTTGCTGGCGATTTCAACTTCGATTTGGGCGAGCTCGCCGATGTTGGCCGTAATGTTGAACGCCGTCAGAATAGCGCTCATGGCGTAATGTCGGCCGCCCTGTGCAACTGGCTTGTCGATCTTCACGCGAATGTTTTTGGCGGCGCCAGAAAGGAACCACTCTTCCCATAGGTCGAGGCTTTCCGTGGCCAGTGTGCCTGACCCCGACACGCCGGCGGAAAGCGCAGAAACGACGCGCTCAGTCCATACCGCAGCGTCTTCGTCGTCGCAGTCCGGCACGTTGAAGTCGTTTGATTCAGCGGAAAAGTTGATGCCCTTGGAAGTCAGTGCGCATGGCGCGACAAAGACTTCTGTCGGCGTGGTGCCGTCGCCAAGTTGGATCAAGAATTTGCTGCCGAGGACAGTAGTTGGGCGTGCCATTAAAATGGGCCTTTCAAACGAAAAAGGCCGCCCGATGGGCAGCCGCTATGTGGTGGTAAGGGTTGCCCGTAGGCGCTAGTCCGCGGGCTGTGTGAGCGCCCGGAACGTTAGGACCACGTGACTGGTAAGTCCGTCAGAGTCGTTCAGATAATCGGCACGTTCAATCTCGAGCAGTTCAAGCGTATGGCCGACGAGCGGAAGTTCGGCGTTGTGCAGTCCTGCCCTAATGGCAGATGCGATGCGCTTTGCCTCGGGCCAGCCGACGGCACGAGACCAGATATGAACGGTCAACGACACGTCGCTGCCGTCGTAACAGTCCGCTTGGTTCGGCAATACCGAACCAGTGCCAAGATGCACGTATGGGAAGACCTTTGTGGCCGGCACACGGTCGTAAACGCGTGTCCCGGATTCGGTATTCAGCGCTTTAATGGCGGCCACGAAGGCACCCTGCAATGCGAGGCTAGGGTCAGTTGACATCAAACACCTGCTGCGGTGCGGGCCGCCTTACGAACTGCCGAGGTGGCACGGCTCTTTGCGCGCTTCTTGACGGCGCGATAGGCTGGCCAGAAGAATTGCTGGTCCGGCATGTTGGCGGTGCCATGCTCAACCGCAAGCGAGTAATCGTACCCATTGCGTGTGGTTGTCTCGCCGCCCGCCCTGACCACCACCGACAAATCATGCTTGCCCGGCTCCTGCCGAATGCTAGCAACCAGGTCACCGTCGTCTGTAGGCGCAAGCGACTTGGCTAGCGCCACCATTTCAGTGGCCGACTTCTCCAATACACCGCGGATTTCCACCCGCGTTGCCTTAGGGATGGCGCGCAGCTTTTTTTCAAGGGAGGACAGCCCGAATATCTTAGCCATCCGCCACCCCAATCTCGACGTCAAAGTCGATGTAATCTCGACGGGGGCGGTGAATAGCGGTGCGGATTGAGTACACTGCGCCGGAGCGCGCGTCGACAAATCGCCAACCGGGGGTAATGGCTGCAGCGGCGGCGCTGTAGCGGGCTGTCACGATATAAGTGGCAACACCCTGCAGCCTACCAGCAATGACGGCCTCACCGCCCCTGCGAGCCTCTACCGCGGCTGGGTGCTTTTGCGTTCCTACCCACACACCCTCCAAGTTGCCATAGCCATCGTCGATTTCCTCGCGAGACTGGGCAATAAGAACTTCCCTAAGGGGTCCGGCTCCTGTCTTTTGCGCCATCATCGCCCCCTATTTCCACTGCCCTGCCAGCCGCTACCGCTGCATCGCCGCACTCACGGCGCACAGTTTGATTTCCTGGCTTGAACGCCAGCGTGACCTTCCCGAATTTCTCCGGAGGATCCCAGTCGAAGTTTTCAGTGAAGCGGACTCGCACAAGCGGCTCCTGTGGGCGCCTAGCGCCGATTTATCGAGATTTGATTTTGATCCGGACTGACTCGTCCATGGTGCGATTGCCGGAAGTCACCACGCGATTGGTAAGCGTGTACGAGACACCCTCGGCACCACCGGAAAGCCAAACTTTCGTGGCGGTGCCCGACTGCTCCTCGCTGTCGATCACGAGCGCGCCGTCAGCCAGCAGCCAGGTCGAGGTGACAATCGTGTCGCCACTCAGCCTGGCCGCCCAATTAAGGTCGTAGTCCAGCACTTCGTTCGGGTCTTTTGCATCCCAAGACAGGCTCATAAGACCCCCAGTACGGTTCGTTCGTCCGCGCTCACTGCGGCGCTGCGGCGCTCGGAAGCGACGCTGGCTGTTCTGTTTTCTTCGGCGGCGATGGCAGTTCGCGTTGTTGCTGCTGCGCTTGCGCTACGCCTGTCGGCGCCAGTGATGGCTAGTCTGACTGTGTTGATGGCCGTGGCAACGCGCACTGAGGCGGTAAACACGCCGCCACCGATGGAGCGCAGGAGGTTTACCAGTGTTGAAGCAGTCACGGAGACCGTGAATGACAAGGCCTTGCCGACCAGAACCGCATTGTGTGTGGAAACTGCAACGGCAGAGCCCACAGACCTGACTGCCGCAACACTGACCGAAACAGCCGTGGTGACGACCACCAGGTAAGCATTCGATATAACCGCTGTAACGACAGTGCCAACGCCGAGCGAAACAGCCTTGCCAACCAACTTGGTACCGAAAACCAACATGCCAACAGCAACATGCGTCGTATGGGCAGACGATTTCGCCACCGCCGCAGCGCCAGAGACCGCCACTGACAGGCTTTTCCCCGTCCTTCGCCCCCATACAGCCGAACTCGCCACGGAAGCCGTGACGGTCACCAGGAATGCGCGCAATGCGCTTACAGAAGCCGCAGTCGTACCAGCGATGGTGCGGATTGCAGAAACAGCCTTCAGTGCGCCCGTGGAAGTCGACGCGGCAATGGCAATTGTGCGCACTAGGGCGCGAAGATTGTGGACAGACACGGCGCTAGTTGCCGCGGCGATGGTCCTCTTGGCGATGGATCTGGCCGCCGTGGATGCGCTAGAAGCCGTTGCTCCGATGGTACTGGCTGTGTGCCGTGCAATGGATGCCGCACCCGTTGCCGTAATGCCCACATTGCGAGCGACGCCGCGGACGATGGCCACAGACGATCCTGCAGCCGGCGCCAGAAACTTGGTGACTGCGATCGATCGGCTAACCGCGCTTGCGGCCGAAACCGTGATCGTCTGCAGGAACTCTTGCGCGCCAAGAAGGGCGGATATGACAACACCAGAAAGCGCCGATAGCCCGATAATGTGGGTCACAGCCTTCATCGTCGAGGCTGCGCTAGACGATATCGCCGCGACGGTCTTCGCTGTGGCCTTTGCCAGCGATACGGCACCGCCTGTAGTGGTCAACATCGCTTTAGCGGCGGACTTGAAAATTGCGGATGCGGTGGATGCCGCGACGTTCACCGTTTGATTGGTCGATGCCCCAGCCGCTACTGCGCCAATGCTGAACGTGGCCAGCGCCATAACAGAAGCAACCGCCAGCGTTGCCGTGGTGGCACCTGTCGACCCGGCAACAGTCTTGCTTCCAGTAGAGACGAACAGCCCGCCACCAGCATTGGACGTTATCGAGTTGTCAAAACGCTCGACGCAACTGCCCAGGCTGGCGTTAGCCACGCCCGACACTTGCTGGCCGGTAAGGTCGATGGCGTGAGCCAGCGCGTTGATAATGACCCGGTCTGTGTCGCTTGTCGTCGTGGCAGACCATGCTGCCGCCGTGGTTGCAGTATTGATCTGGCTGGTGACCAAATCCTTTAGTTCAAGAAGCCCGCCGGCTGGGTCGTGCCACGCCAGGATTACCGCATACAGGTGGTCACCGGTATCGGTGATGGTAGGTGCGGACTCACCACCCACGACGTCGCGCTGGAGTATAGTTAGCTTGTTGTCAGCGGTCGGAACGGATTGGCCGAACTGGGTGTAGCCAGTAGCGGTCGGCGTTGCCTCCAAGCGCTTGTTTTGAACCAACAAGACCAACTTATCGTTAGTTGCGATTCCAGCCGGGATGCCTGGAGTAACATTGCCTGTGCCGCCGGATGGCGTGCCGTTTGCGACGAAGGTTGGTAGGGCCATGCCACTGGCCTCCGGCCCTTACGAGAACGTGGTATTCAAAGTGAAGGCGATGCTGTCACCGCTGGCGAGGTTAATCACCGAGAAGTCACCGTATATATCAAGATTCCCACCAGTCGGGGGCGAACCAGTACCTGCTGCGTCGAACAGGCCAATTTCCGTGATGGCTCGAGCGCCGGCAGCAGTAATCGTCCCGACCGCGCGTAGCGTGTCGCTAGTCACGGTAGTGGTCTGTTGCGACATAGTGGCGGCCGCGCGTGCCTCTGTCGTGGTCGTCGTGGTGACCACGTTGGCTGTGGCTGCCGCACCAGAGCCTGTGCCCCACTGGAGATACCAGGACGCTGCGGCCAGAAGTGATGTGAAACGGGCGAGCCCGGCATTCTGGACGCGAGCGACCATTTTAAATCCTTGTGTCTAGCGCTTGTTTTGGCCGGGATGGCGGATGTTCCACCACCATTGCAGCAGTGGGTTTCGGTGGTAGTAGGCAACCGTCCCGAGGTCTTCCCGGCTGCCGTCGGAGCGCGTGATAACCGCTGAAATTGTCGCTTCTTTTGGCTTCGTGTGCGCGATCAAGTCGCCTGTGATGGCCATGGTTTTCTCCTCAGAAAATGGTGGGGGGGGGGTTAGCTCCAGATGAAACGGTCTTTGCAGTCCGTCTTGTCTTCCTCGAACTTTCGCCACACGCGCCATGGCGCGATGAGTTGCTTCACTGAGATTGGAAGCTCCTCTAGCTTTTGATCGGTCGATGCCTCGCGATTTTCGTAAAGGTGACCGGTCACAAGAAGGATAGCCGCTTTGATCGCTGAGTTCACGATGATCGCCGTCTCATCGTAGTCATCATCGCCCTCCTCGGGCAGAGCATTGTCAGCAGGAAGAACAGGCCTGTCCAATGTCTCAATGACCAAGGATTCTGCGGCGGCCAAATAGATGGCGATCTCCGCGTCGTCGTCGTCGAACGAGACGCGGAGATGCTTTTTAACGAGCGGCAATTCAAGAAGTGGCATTGCTGCTCCTGTCGTGTAGTTAGGCTGCGATAACGGCTGCCGTCGGGGCGCTCGTGGCCGAGACGTTGCCCTTGTCGTTGGTCGCGGTCACGGTCACGGTGATGACCTTGCCGATGTCGCCAATGACTGGAACGTAGGTGGCGCCCGTGGCTCCGACGATCACAACGCCGGCTGCTTTCCACTGGCGGGTGTACGTCGGCGAACCGGACCAAGTGCCGCTAACCGCAGTCAGCGTCTGGCCGACCTGGGCAGTGCCAGTAATCGAAGGTGCCACAGAGTTCGCCGGCGATCCGATGCCATTCACGATACCTGCACCGATATAGCTGGCGACGCGCCGCTTACGAGTCTTTGTCGTCAGCATTGGGCTTGGCCTTTTTCTTTGGTGCGGGAACCGCAATTGGCTCAACCGCAGGCTCCACAGACTCAACAAAATCTGGCGCCGCCTTGGCGGTGTCGCCCTTGATTTCAACGAGGCCAAGTGCCTTCAATTCGTACGCCGCGCCAGTTTCGACATCGAATGCCTTGCTGCGTTTCGTCTTGAGTTCGCCATGCCAAAATGTGCGCAATGGCTGCACAGATACGTCGGACATCTTATCCTCCATGAAAGAGTAAGGGGGCGCCGGGGCGCCCCCGCGTCAATTAAGCAGGATTGACATCGCCGGTGACGAAAGCTTCGGGGCGGTACACGGCCAGACCCAGGCGCTCTTCAGCGCGGATGGTGAACATGTTCTTCTCGAAGTCGTCGACGTTCTCGCTCGAGAGCAGAACTTCGATTTCCATGCGGTCGAAAATCTGAGCGGCATACGAGAACGCGCCCGTCAGGAAGTCACCAGAAGCCATGGCCTGGGTCGACACAACCGGCAGGTTCCAGAGGGTCGGTGTGAGCGAGCCCTGCGGGTTACCGATGATGTAGTTGCCGCCGGCATCCTTGGTAAGTTCGATGCGAGCCCAGTCGATGGGGTTCAGCACGAACGCAGTCGCAGGGTACTCGGCCAGGATGACCTGGAGCACAGCGAGACGCAGGCGATCGATGGCGGTTTCGTCAGCCGGGGTAAACGACGGAGCGAAAGCGCTGGCCTGCGGCACAATGCCGAGGATGTTCTGGCCGACGCCCGAACCGTTGAGAAGCTGGTTCTCTTCGACGAACTTCAGGCCGTAGCGGGCGCGACCGTCGATATAGCTCTTCAGCGCCGGAGCGTCGTCGAGAATCTGGCGCGAAGCCTTGAACAGGTGAGCCAAGGTGCGAACCGGTGCAGTCGCCATATCGAAGGTCAGGTCGGAATAGGGCTTTGCAGTCGTTTCAGCAACCGGAGCTGCGGCGTTCGTGTAGCCCGTTTCCTTGACGTACTCGACGCTGTTGGACGAGGTCTGGCCAGGGAGCAGCAGATCACGGATGGTAAGCTGGCGCTCCGGAAGACCAAAGATGCCAGCCACGCGTGCGCCGGGGATCAGCGACGTGCCAGCCGAGCGACCAGCACCAACAGTGGTGTTGGCCGAGGTGATGGCAGCGCGGTCAGCGGTCACCTTGATGGCGCCGCGAGAAGCACCGGTCAGGTTGCCGGCCTTGTAGGCGGCGGACTCGATGACCATGTCGCCAAGCGACTTGTAACCGTCTTCGACGGCTTCCTTTTCGCGAGCGGCGCGCTTCTCCAGATCGCCAAGGCGAGTTGTCACATCACCGAGCTCGGACAGAGCCTTGTCGGTGGACTCCTTGAGTTCAGCGGTGACGGTGCCGCCGGCGTTGACCTTGGCAGTCAGGTCTGCGCCGAGGTTCTGGACGGTTTCTTTAATAGTCGAAAGCGATGCGCCCAGCTCACCAATTTTGGTGGCCAGATCAGTAGGTTCAGCCATGATGGCTCCGATATATTAGGGGGTGGGGAAGGCGTTTGCTTCGGCGATGAGCCGATCGATGGCCGCCAAAGCAGCGGCGTTTTCCGTCTCGTCAGGATCCCCCTGATCGGTCTTGAGGTAGAGCCGAGCGGCCCGCTCTGCCTCCGAGTTCGACGCGCCCACAAGTCCCTTGAGGCCGTGTTCGAATTCGCGTTTCGTGATCGTGTCGCCCGAGCGCAGTTTCGCGCTCAAAAGCTCCGCCGATTCTTTGTTGGATGCGTTGTCCGACTTGATCTTGCGGACTGCGGCTGGCGTGCTTTCTGCACCGAAGCGAGCCAGCGTCTGGTCCAGCGTGGCGATCGAGTCGGCCATGCCGCGCTTCAGAAGTTCCTTGGCGCCAAACACCCTGCCCTTGCCGAAGTCGGCCAGGACGGTCTCGGTGGAAACGCCGCGGCCTTCCGCGACTTCAGCCACAAACAACTGATAGGATTCATTGACGCGAGCCTGGACGAACTCAAGCGCCTCTTTCGGCATTGGCTCGGTCTCGTTACCCTCCACCTTTTCAGGGGTGGACGCGATGTAGGTGCGCTTGACGCCTGCCTTCTCCAGTGCCGCCGAGATTTCCTCATGCACCGTATAAACGCCGATAGAGCCAGCACGCCCGGATGGCGTGACCACCACTTCGTCGGCCTGGCTGGCGATCCAGTAAGCAGCGCTTGCCGCCATCGAGTTCACATGCGCGATGATCGGCTTGGCGCCGCCACGCAGTGACCGGATTTCTGCCGCGAGCTCCATCGTGCCAGGAACCGAGCCACCAGGGCTGTCGATTTCCATGACAATGGCCGAAACGTCGTCATCGGCCAGAGCAGCATGCAGCGCCCGCGTGAGAGACTGGTATGACGTGCCACCCGAAAGGTCGGACATCATCGTCATGCGCTGCGAGAGCACGCCATACACAGGGATTAGCGCAACGCCCTTGGGCGAGGCCGCTTCCTGGATCTTCTGCCCACCACCGATGCGCAGAGCGACTTCCTCGGGGCTGTAAACGCCACCGTCTGCCTTAAAAAGCAGGAAATCGGTCACTGCCGACAGCTTTTCGCGGTCGAGCGCCCACGGCTCCGCCGCGAAGGCAGAGAGAATGTGATGATACTTCATGTGGATTCCCTATGCCGCTGCCGGCTTGGGCGCGGTGACATTGAGGTTGGCAGGCTTGGCCTCGCCAACCTTAGCCAGTGGCTGCATTGTGCCGTTTACGATGGACTGGTCGCCGCCTGCGATTTTGGCCTTGTCCTCGTAGGAACGGGCCTCATCGACGGTGTAAATGCCGGCCCCGACCATCTTGGACAGGAACTCGGCACGCGCGGCGGAGTCGCCACGGAGCAGACCCTCGAGCGAAAACTTGACCGAAGTCGTTTTGCGCTCGGCAGCCGTCATCAAATCGCGACGTGCCGCGGCTTCGATGCTTCGCAACATCGGAGTGAGGCAGGTTTTTGTGAATTGCAGGATCAACTGCTCGATGCCGGAACCCCAGGTCGTGGTGCCGTTGGCAGCGTGGCCGATCATGACGGGCGGAACACCAAAGATGCGGCAAATCTGTTCGACGCTGAACTGGCGGGTCTCAAGCATCTGCGCGTCTTGCGGATTGACCGTAAGCTGCTGGTATTTGAGGCCAGCCTCGAGCACGGCAATCTTGCCAGCGCGCTCCGAGCCAGCAAACTGCCCAAGAACCTCGCCAAGTTGCTTGCGCTGCTCCGGCTTAAGGATTTGGTCGCTGGAAAGGATGCCTGCCGCCTGCATACCGCCAGCAAACATCTTGCCAGCAGTCTTTTCGGCCGCCATGGCGTTGCCAAGCGTGTTGCGAACCACCCCAATGGGCGAAAGCCCGCGGTCGCAGCCCGGAAGAATAGCCCCACGAACGTGGAACATGTTCTTTTCGCTGATACGGCGCTTTTTTCCGTCCTCGGTGAACTCGTAATAGCGTTCGTTGCTCTTGTCGCTGGTCCTGCATACATCGACGCAAAGTGGGTGCAACGGCATAAGAGCGACCAGCTTTTTGCCATTGTACTTCTTTTCAGCAAAGAAATTGCCGTCCAGGCACAGGCAAATGGCCGCCATGGACCAAAAGTCCGGCGCGGTATCGTCCATGTTGGGCATATCGTGCAGCAGATCGTAGAGATCAGTGCCTTTGGCGAGCGTCACGCCGTCCGCACCGTACACGAGGCACGGCAGAGTCTTCACCGAGTTGGCGATGAGGTTTACGCAGGCCCAAACCGCATCAAGCGCCAGGGCTGTATCGTAATTTACCGTCTCTCCGCTGGTTGTGCCGAGGCCAAAAAAGCCCCGCCAAAACGCCCCATCGGTGAGCTTGATAGGCCTTCCGGCCCATCGGTCAAAAAAGCCCATCAAATCACCATTATGGGGTTGGAAAGGAAGTCGTCGATGTTTGGGCCTGCAACTGGCGCACCATCCACAGCAGCGCCGACGGCCATGCAAAGGGCAACGGCAGCGTCGATGCGGCGAGTGGAAAGGTCTTTGACCAGAAACTTGTTGCCCAAAGCGTCAGGCTTGCTGAATGCCGCGCCCATAAGAGCCGTCATCAGGGCGGGGTTACTACGAAGCCGAATGCGCCCATCAATGATAAGGGCTTCAAGCTCGCGTATGGACCCCGGCATCCAAAGGCCACCCGGCTCGGGCAGCCCATCTGCAGCGGCTTGCTCTATGAGTGACTCGTCCGGCTTGGAGCGGCGCAGCCCACCTTGCGGGTGACTGACGTGAGTTAACTCCAACCCCAGCGCGCCGCACTCTTCCTTGAACTCGGCATAAGCGTAGTTGTCGTAGGCGACCGCTTTGATGTCGAACTTCTTGTCGGACTGCGCCACACTGTAGGCGACATAGTCGTACCGAATGCGCTCTCCTGGTATGGCCTGAAGGTATCCCTTTTCGACCCATTCCAAGTACGGCGCCTTATCCACCTCTGCGCGCTGCTTGAGAGTGTCGGCAGGGGTAAACGTGTCGACCCACGCATCGAAGGTCGGCGCGCTGAACTTACTGCCATCAGGACGCAATACATCCTTCCATCCCGTGGGGACAACGTACGCGACGCAGGTCATATCCTTGTGTGAGGATAGATCGATGCCCAGGAAGGCGCTCTTTCCTTCGTGCTCTTCCGGGGAGAAATCGTGCATTACCGACTCAACGGTTTTGCGAGCCATCCACCCAGTCTGAGAGTCGGTCCAAACGCAGAAATAGAGACGGAGAACCCCTGGCGCATCGCCGGGGAAATTCTTGGCAAATGCCACCTGGGAGGCAACGTATTCTTCGCTGACCGTGATCCCCATCAACGGGTTGGTCTTGATCCAGCACGAACGATCCTCTAGCGGATCGTCATCTTTATCCAGGGCGCACACGTAGGAAAAGTAAGCGTCCGAGCCTTCCCACGTCTCGCCTACATAAGTGAAATCCTCGTCAGGGCTGCGCGTACCGGCAGCGACCTGGCAGGCTACTTCATGTTCTTTCCAGCAAACCGACAGTCGATCCGAACCAGAGTTCGTAATCATCATCAACAGCGGCTGGCGACGGAACTTAAATCCCGCCTCGAGCATGCGCATGATTTCGGGGCCGGGGTGTTCATGTACCTCGTCGCACAGGGCGAAATGGGGGCGAAGACCGGAGCCAGTTTTTCCTGCCTCTTTCGACATTGGACGGAAAAATGACGAAGACTTCAGGTGTGCGAGATTGTACTCTCGCTCCAGGCCGCCACTCGGCTTAACCTGATTTTTGAAGTCGGGCGCGGACTGTCGCACCATTTTGACCGCGTCTCGGAACAGAATAGAGGCTTGGTCTTTTGTGGCGGCGGCCGCATACACCTGCGCGCCCGCCTCGTTGTCGTACACCAAGCCATAGAGCCCGATGCCGCCAACCAATGGGGACTTCCCGCAGCCTTTGCCCGCCTCAATATAGGCGCGACGAAAGCGCCTCGTGCCGTCTGCACGCTTCCACCCGAAGATGGATCCGAGAATGAACTCCTGCATAGGCTGCAGGACGAACGGCTGATTGTCGAACTGCCCCTCAGACAGGCGCAGCTTGCGCTCGAAGAAGTTGAATACTCGACGGGCCGCTGCATCATCCCAATGGATGCCGCGTTCGCCTGCCGTCTCCACGTCAGACAAATGGCGACGGCAGGCGTTCCGGACGTGTGGTCCGGCCACAATATCCCCAGCCATCACCCGGCTCGCGTACGAAGTGACTCTCTCCAGCGCCGACAAATCAGTCGAGGCCGTCTCCTTCATCTTCGTCTTCATTGGGGACTGTGACCTTCGTCGAGTCGGCCGGCGTAGCGCCCATCTGCCCCAACATTTGGCGCAGCAGGTTCATCGCCTGCACCCCAACTTCCTGCCCGGCCATCAGCCGGCCCTGGATGTTAGACGCCATGCCAACGAGCATTCGGTGCGGCTCTGTGAGCCACGGAATTTCACGCTCAAAGAGCAACCAAGCGGACTTGGCCTTGTTTTCGGCTGTGTCTTTGATCCACACCGGCGGCTTGCCCAGGGGTCCGTTAGGCTTGGGAGCATTGCGGTCTTTGAACCGTCCGGCATTCATCTTGTCTCGAGCCTCTACCGCAGCTTTTTCGGGAGGCAGCCTTGGCCTCGCCATAAGCTAGTCCTTTAGTATCGGGTCATATTTTGAATTGCAGATGCGTGCGTTGTGGGGGACCGGCGGCATGGGAAAAAGCTTAAGCGGCGACTTCTGAGGCGCCCCCTGGCACCCCATTGTCGTTGGCAGGGTTGATCAGATTACCCCACCGCTCACTCACTTCGTTGCTCTTCTCGCCATTGCACAGACGGCAAAGCAATTGGGCATTGGCAAGCGTGTGTGGTCCGCCAAGCGAGATCGGGTAAATGTGATCTAGCTCAGGTGCATCAGGGTCGATCGATCCCCGCTTCTCTTCTGGCGTTGGCACACCACATGCGGCACAACACCAACCGGACTGAGCAAACAGATCAAAGACATTAAAGGGCTCGTACCCAACCCCCTTGATCATAGCCCTGCGTCTGTGCTTGCTGACTTTAGCGCTATGCTTGCGACCGCACTCATCACTGCAATACACAGATGAAGCACGACCATACTCGGGCGTGTACTCCACACCACAACCCTTGCAGTTTCGAGGGCCGCGATTGATACCGGCCTTGCGCATCTGTGAACGCTTAGAGTTATATAGAGCACGATCAGAACGGCAACTGTCAGAGCATATGGATGCCCCGTTGTTAGCGGGTGTAAACACATCGCCACACTGGATGCACTGCTTATCCACTATGGGCTTTGTTTCACGAGGCCTTGGTGGCGCCTTGTTAGCCGTCTTGAACTTACCGCCACACGCTTTTGAGCAGAACCTAGCGGCATCATCTCGCCGAGCACGCCGATAGAACGTTATCCCACAATGCTCACAAGTCTTGGCTGAGCCAGACATGCTCTTGCACTTCTTGCTGCAGAACTTCTTTGTTGCCGGGCCATCGAATGGCTCGTTACAACGAAGACACTGTCGCTGATTGTCATGAGCCGCATTCACCCGACGCGCACCAAAGGCACAACGTTGTCGACCTCGCCAATGACGAGGTGCTTCAGAGGTATTGCCACGATTGCGGTAAGCTCACCGTTCATGGTGACAACGCTGCTAACCTCTGCTCCGAAGGCATACTCAGCACCGACGCGCAGATGCAACTTGCCGGAATGATCGCGGTTCAGTCGAATGTTCGTCATGCTCATTGCTCCTCAGCATAAGCTTTTAAATAGGCCATCCAGAAGCGTCGAAATTGATCACCGTCTTGCCGTGATCCTCCAGTTTGCCCTCACGGTCGTGATGGGCTTTGCAGAGATTTTCGAATGGGCCGTCCCAAAATTTGGCAATATCGCCGCGGTGGCCGCCATCTTTGTGATGGACCACCTCAGCTACTGTTACTGTCTCGGAGAGCAGACACATTTCGCATAGCGGCTGCTCTGTTAGGCGGCTCTCTCTGAGCCGCTTCCAACGCGCTGTGCCATACAGCTTGCGGTATGCAGTCGCTTCGGCACTGCGCTGGTCACCCGAAGACAACGTCCACCTGGTCACCGCGCAGCCATGACAGCAGGCGCTTAAGGCTGATGTTGATGATGGTCATGATGCCTCCACGGAAAGCACGACAGGCGTACGCTCGACCTTGTCGAGGGCCTTGCGCAGCTTGTTTGCAAGAACCACAGCCCGATTAACTGCCGCCTCATAATCATCTGCGTTGATGTGCAGCGTCAGCTTGGTCACGACGCTAACTCCAGGCAGATGGCTGGGAACGTGTTGAACACGATATCGCCGTCGCTGTTCATGTGTGCGGTTTCGACGTCTCCGCAATCCTCACAAACATCAACGACAGTAAGCGGAAGGCTTCCGGAAAGAAGCTCGACGAGATCGCCAGGTTCATATGTGCCGCTAGATGGCGTCAGGCTTGCTGTGGTTCGAACAACCATGGATAGTCTCCTCAGTGGATATGGTGCCGACTGCAGGACTCGAACCTGCGGCCCGTTGATTACAAATCAACCGCTCTACCAACTGAGCTAAGGCGGCGAACAGATGCATCCACGCCCGCTGATCAGGCGGATCGTCGTGTGCTCACGACTGCCGGGTGCGCTTCCATGGAGAGGCGTGCAGATGCTTTGTTGAGTGGAGCGAGGAGTGGGGCTCGAACCCACCACATTCTGGTTGGAAGCCAGACATTCTACCCCTGAATTACCCTCGCGATAGGGTTGCCCATTGGGCGAAACTTTGCCGGGCTCAACTCCGAAGAGGAACCCGGCTGACCAACCTGCAGCCGGAGGAGACGGCGCTGGTGGTGGGGTAGAGCGTTGCGGGTGATAGGGCCGCGGGCGGATGCAAACGCCACGCTCAATGGGTATTGACTGGCGCGAGGGCTGCACTCCCTATGCCGTCGCCGCAATGCGAGACGGGGACCAGTCAATGAGGCGAAGATGGCTTGCTCAATCAGGAAGTCAGCAAGCGATCGTGGGGCTACCTGCTCGCACACCACCAAGACGAATGCGTCACCGCACCGCCAGCATCTTCGTAGTTACCCGGAAAACGTTCAGCGGTGGCGCCTCGGCTTACTGCCGGTTCCGCCACATAACGCCGGGTCCGCCGCAGCGGAACTATGTGGAGATTTCATCTCCTCATAGATACTGTCCGCTGACGTCGCATAATCGGAACTCAGGAGCCGAACTTTTGTAGATTTCCCGCGAAATTATCGTTTGCCGCCTTCAAAAGCCGCACGCCACGCTTCCTGGCACCTCGATCCGTTCCGCCGGGCGAAATGTCAGATAGTTTCTTCGCCCCGATCGCGGCTGCAAAAACAGCCTTATCTTCCATGGTCATTGCATCATGGGCCTTGCGCTCGGCCTCCTGCTCTTCCCCCGCCACAAAGATGTCCACCCAGTGTGGGGCACCACCCTTGCCGGTGGAGCCAATCTTCATGCCGATGAACTGGTCAGAGAATTGCGCCGTGCCAGCAGCCATACCTTTTGGGCAAACGACGACAGGTGGCAATGCGGCAGTGTTTGCGATCGCCTTGGCTATCAGCGCGCGAGATTCATCGCTGGTGTAGGACTTGCCTTTTCTACGGGTGCGGCCCGGAATGTAGTTGTGGTTTTCCAGGCCGAAGCGCTTGCTGAAGGTCGCATTGCCAATGGTGATCGACGCCGAAGAACCACCAGCATCCTCAACCAAGCTCTCAGTTGTGCCCAGCATTGCGCCGCGCGGCATGCGGCGGTCATATTGGATGACGTCGCCATCAGGACCAACCATATAGGCTTTTTCAGTCTGCTTGCCATCGCTGAACTGGAGATTGCCGATGGACTTGAGCGGGCCGGTGCTGGCGAGTTGAACCGGCGTGCCATCCTTGTTGGTGGCGCCGAATTCAGGTGCACCCCAAACCCAGTCCCCAGACATATCCCGCAAAATGGCCTCCACCGACGGGGTGGTCTTGAGCAGCTTCTCCGTGGTCAGTTGTTCGGACTTTGCCGTGATGTGGTTGTCGTTTGCTGGCGCCGTCCTGAAGCTTGATGTGACTGGCTCCGGCTTGTGGTCCTTGCGATTCACATGGGTATAGAAAGCAGCCAATTGCTCGGCTAGCTTCGTCTGTGTACCACCCGCATTATCGTTCGCCGCTTCGATCACCAACAACCTCCACTGCTAGAATGGATTTGAGGTACCCATGTTCGCCATCAGGTGTCAAACAAAAAATGCGACATGCGCATTTTATCGTTACAATAACCCGAAGCGTGGCCAGCTCGGATGCCAGTCATTGAGCCAATGATTCTGAGGTAATAAGCCGCTCGTGTGACGCTTTTTCATTCTCTTCGTTCCGCCGTCTTGATTTGATAGCCGGAACATAATGCGCATTTATTCGCAAGGCAAGCATAAAAATGCGCATTGTTGAAAATGGTTGATTGGGTGGGCGGTGGGTGTGGATGGGCTAGGTAAGGGCGGCCCGTCAGCTTCGCCTGGGTGAAATGTTCACCACCACACCTTCGCACACGACGCGGGTCGCAGGCTGACCTTCGTGGTACCCGTCTTCCAATTCGAACGTGAAACGATCGTCTGTTGCGGTGGTTTGCGTGGGAGAACCACCCCATATTTCAGTCGGCATCGGACCCTGTCTGGCGATGTTCAGCCTCTTCATAGGCGTGCCATCATCATTTTGCGGCCACGGTAGGCGATAACCGGCCCAAGCTCTCTTGATTTCATCTTCCCGCGTCACTTCTTTTCCTCCAGGGCGGCGTCGATCATGGCTGTGTAGACAGATTCCGGAGAACCGAACTCCCATTCGTCGTTTTCGTTGACCGCTCCGGCATTCCATCCAGCATCTATCATCGCCTCCGTCGGCTCTCGAATTTCGAGAAGAACGCCACGAGCAATCCATTTGAGTCTCGACTGCTCAGAATCCGTCAGTTCGCCCCAAGGCTTTGATGTCGGATCGTTATCGCATATCGCCCGCGCCACTCGCTCAATCATGCTTTCCGCAGCCATGCTGGCAACTCCTCCAAAATCGAAGCCCACAGACGCTTCAGCGCGTTCGGCAATCTGGATTTCCTGGTGCCAATGAATTTTCGTGTACGCTCATCCATTCGCGCCTCGTGAAGAGCAGCCTCTTCGCTCTTGTCCGAACTGCCGCCCTTTGCCTTCTTCTGGCGCATCCGCACATGCCAATCACTCACGCCGCCCTCCTCGCGTTATCATTCGCCGGCGTCGCTAGCCAATCCTGCACCACGGCAACGACATCGGCAGCGCCCTGCTCTATCGTCTTGCCGCGGATCACCTCAACGCGGAATCCCAGATGGCGGTGCAAGGCGTGCCGCTTGTGCTGCTCTGGTCTGATAGAGGTAGTCGGCCCTTTCAACTCGATGAGCAATGCCTGGCCGCCCATCTTGTAGAACCGCAAGTCCTCCTCGCCGGACTTGATGCCAGTCGCCTTGGCTTTCACCGACTCCTGCATTCCGCGTCGGCCTGCGTTAAAGTCGGCCGCAAAGGTGAACGTTACGTCTGGGCCGGCCTCGTCGCCGTAGCCTGGGATCTGGCGGACCATCCTGCAGGCCTCTGCCTGAATTTCCCACTCCAGCGGCCCTGCCTCCACCAGCTTCGTCCGCACGACGCTGGTGCCGTTGGCAAGGCGGGTGGTGGTGCGCTTGGTGCGGGTTCTCATGCCGGATCACGCCAAACCAATATCCACGACTTCCATCCCTTCGGCCAATCACCAAACACCTCGTAGTGCGCTGCGGCATTAAGTGGGATGGTGATGGCGGCAAGGAGGGAAACGACACCCACAACGACAATCAGGAAGTCTATCACGCCGACACCTCATCGTTGCTGAACTTCACCTTTGTGGTGAAGCGGTCAATCTCAACTTGTGACCAGCCACCAACGGAACGCAGATCGGTCGTGTCCTTGCCTTTATGGATATGGCGGATGGTCGCCAGCATAAACTCCTCCATCGCGTCGGGGAACTTCTGCTGGATAATCTGGAAGGCACGAAGCACGCCAGCCGTACCACGAAGGCGGCGGATCACCGACAGAGCGACGCCAAGCAAGCCACCCGTCCGCATCAGGCGCATATCGTAGACATGGCCCAGGACTTTCCACCAATCGTCGCGTGGCGTGGTGGCGACGTTGAATGCCAGGCGCCTCACGTCCTCGGTGTTCGCTGCATCATAGGCCATCCCCACAAACCTCCCATTTGTTTGAATTCACCAAAGGCGCATGTTTGCGCATTCTCGTCAAGCATAAATGCGAATTGCGTATTTTATCGTCGACGTCTAAGCCGCCACAATTTCGCCATGTGGCAAAACCGCCCTTCTGCACCACCTGAGTGCCCCACTTGAAAATCATGGGTGGGGCAGCACAACCCCACCACTGCCACCCCCCTTATAAGGGTGGGGCAGGGCGGTGGAAGTGCCCCACTCTGCCCTACCTAAAAAACAGGGTGGGGCGCCAAGTGGGGCAGTATATAAAAGTAACTGGATTATGTCTTGATTGTGGCGAGATTGATACTGGTTTCTGCCGCAATTAATCGACTCCGTACGGCAGGGTGCGCATGAAATTCAGGGCCTGTTCTTGCGCTTTTGGATGGTTTGTAATCTTCTCGATCTCCTCCACCCGGACGCGAAACACCTGGCTGCCGATCATCAGGAACACGTGGTTGTCGTCCAACCCGATCAACTCACCATCGTCCAGCCGTGGCTGCACAGCGCCCGCAATAAGCAGGTTGATGTCCTTACGTGTCTTTTTCATTTCGGGGCTCCTTGGGCCTGGGTAGACTAGCACAAGAAAAACCCGCCGAAGCGGGTTAGTTGGGAGGAACTAGGTTTCGCCATTGCCGTGGCGGTATGCTGGGTAAGTGGTCATGGTCAGGCGCCTTTCGGGGCGAGCAGGCCAATGACAAGGGCGGGCTGCCAGTGGGCATCCGACTTGAGCTGCTTACGCATCGTGGCGGGGGTGACGTTGCAGCGAACAGCCAGTTCAAGGACGCGCTGTTCCGCGACGCGGGCAACAAGGCCCTTAGCTGTCATGCGTTGGCCGGCCATCACATCAGCGCGGGCCTTGCGGTCGAGCTTGGCATTAGCAGCCTGGTCGGCCTTGAACTGGTCAATCTGAGCGTTGATGTTGCCGCGCTTGCTGAGCGGGATATTCAGTGTGCCGTGGTCGAATGACATCTGTCTCTCATCCCCTTATTGCCGGGCTGGGCCACCGGCTGGTTCAATAAAAATACGCTACACGCATTATTTCCCGCACGCAAGAAAATAAATGCGCATAGCGCATTATTTTGGTTACCCCAAATCCTGCCCTGGCAACTGCACGAAGTCCTTGTTTTCGCGTTTGATCGGGCACCGGCGGTTGACCACCTCCATGACGCCCTGCTCTACCCAGGCCAATATCATCTTTTGCACCTTCGCTTTGGTGGCCTTGTCAGCGATGTCCCAACCCATGACAAACGCCACCTCTTTTCCGGCCCAATCACTGGCCTGCGGGGATAGCTTGCCGGCGGTGTTGCCTATCCTGGTTTTGATCTGCTCCAGTTTGTCCTGCGGCACACCTTGGACCAACGCGCCCTTATCCGGCCACGCCCACTCCGTGACGACGCCTACGTGGTCCTGAGGCGACATTAAGCGCCCATTGAGCAGGGGTACTGACTTCAGGTGCCGCCATTCCTGATGCCCAGACATGGCCGCCAGGTTGGCTTTGCCGCGCGACACAGAGAAGTAAGAGAAGCGCTCCTCCGCTGAAAGGCCGGCACTGTTCGCTTCGTCCTCCGTCATGCGGTTCAAGACGCGCGCCGAGCGCGCCGCGGCAAGCAGTGACACAGCGCCTCGAGCGTCCTCCACCGTGACATCCCGACCATCGACCTTGCGAACGTGGTGGACGATTTCAATGGCGCAATTGGTCTGGTCCGCGATCTTGGCCCAAAGCTTGGCCACCTTGTCGATTGCGCCATTATCGTTTTCCGACACGGCGTGTGTAGACACGAAAGGATCGATGACCATCACGTCAATCTTGTTGGCCTCGATCTGCGCAACGACAGCCTCGACCACAGGCACAACAACCGTTACGCCCGTGCGGCGATCGTCCTTGACCACGACAAGCTCTTGCTCGCGCCCGGTGTCCAGGAACAAGCCCTTTAGGTCTTTGGGGCGGAGGTTGTAGTGCATCGCGGCGCCCATGATGCGGCGCTCCATTTCGTCGCGCGGATCCTCCGCATTGAACAACCAGACATTGAGCGGCTTTGGCGACTTGGTTCCGAGCAAAGGTCGACCCGTGACCATGGCCAACGCCTCGGCAATGGTCAGGCTAGTCTTGCCCAGCCCGCCTGGCGACACGGTAACGGAGACGTATTTGCGAATGAGATGCGTGCCATAGAGGAATTCACGCAGCGGCAAATTTGCCGGGTCTATCCATTCGAATGGCGTTGCCCGCACCAACGGCGCAGGCTCTGTAACCGCATTGATGGTTGCTTCTGCCGTTGGCGCCTCCGGCCGCTTCAATAGGCGAGCTGCAATCTCGGCGCCCTTGCGTGACATGTCGGCATTGATTTCGGCAAGGTCCAAATCCCGCTCTGGGATAGCCCGCGGTGATCGCCGGCCAGCTGACAATCCGTTGTCGATCGTCTTTCTGGATAGGGTGAAATTGTCCCATTGCCGGGCGATGGCCTCCAAAGCGGAGCGCGCTTCAGAGTCAGAAATGGCGCCGGCACCAACAAACTGGCCAATAGCGAACGCCGCATCATTAAGCGCATTGTTTCGGGCGCCCTTTGGCGTGGCAGCCAGGTCCGACAACTCGCGCGAAATCGCCGCATCGACATACGGGTCATTGCCACCAGACTTATAGGTAGAAGTTGCCGTGGTTGTTGGCTCCGCTTGGCGCTTGGTGACCAGGTCCAGCAACCATTGTGGGGCGTCTGCTGGCTCGGTCGCTTCGGTGGGTGCCCACTCGTAAAACGTGCCGTCATCCTTCACGGAGCCGGCCGCTATGATGTACCCACCTTCCCCTCTTGTATCCAATCCCGGCGCGAACCGGCCACGGTTGCGCACCTCAACGCCTTCCGGCAGCCGAAACAGGATGTGTCGCCCGCCAGACGGCGTTTGCGACACCACCGTCGATGGCAGTTCAGTATTGGCAGCTACCAGTTCGGCCAACACAGCCTCGCCATCGACGGTGTCGCCCTTGTCAATGTCGAGCACCCACACGCCGGCCCGCTTGCCAGTTGGGACACCAATCATGGCATCGGGGTTGCGCCCCCACCAGCTTTTGATGGTGGCCGGGTCAGTGCTTGCGGCGTAGAGACCGCGAGCCACCAAGGGCGCCTTGGTTTCTGGCGAGCACGGGAATACGGGCCACCCGTCCTGCGCGTAGGACAATGCGGTTTCTAGTGGGGTAGTCATGCTGCCTCGCGGGTGGTGGTGGCAATGCGAGCCGGCATGTGCATCGCAATGCGCCGACCCAGCCATGTGAACTTCGGAACCGCCCAGCTATTGCCTAGAGCCTTGTAACGCGGGCCGTCGGGGCTGGTTGGCTTACCGCGCCATGGGATGTTCGTATAATTGTCCGGAAATCCCTGCAGGCGCTCGCACTCGGTGGGCGTTAGGCGGCGGACGGCGGAGCCGACGAGTGCCGATGGACCTGGGATGCCGGTATCCATAGGTCCGGTAACATCGCCATACTGAAGAACATCTGACTGCCTCGCGTCAAATGCGTGGGCGACAATAGGCGTACCCCTTCCTGTGCCATCTTCGCTGGCGTCAGCTCCTTCAGCCTTGAGTGTGTGGGTGATGTCGCCAGTAACACAAACGACGTCGCCGCCCTGGTTACCACATGTCGGACCACCAGCCATTATAGGCTGTGCAACATCAACGACACGCGCCTTGTAGTCTCTGCCACTGTTCTGCGGCATGATCGAAAACACTGTCTGCGCCACCATCGTTGTGGTTTCATAGTCCTGCGAAGAGCCCTCGCGCGTTGCGACGCAACGCGCGATCTCAGGTGCGTAGACGGCCACCACCGGATCCTGCCCGCGCGTGTCGCCGGTGCGTTCTACGCCTCGGCCACTGCTAACAAGGCTTGGTGCAACATCGGTGGCAAATCCTTTCCGCGCTTCTCGGCTCGGCGCAGGATTCCCCTGCATGCCAACGCGCTCAAAAAGAACCGCGACGGGATCGGCCCCCCTTCCAAAATCTGCGACAAGGAGCACACGGCGGCGTCGTTGGGCCAGTCCATGATATTGTGCGTCCTGGATACGCCAGGCGGCACGACCTTTGGGTCCAGAGACCATACCCGCGTTGGGCCAGGAAAGCGTGTGTCGTCCTTTTTGCTTGCTCCATTTCCAATGGGCGTCGGACTTGCCGTCGGCTGGCTGGGGGCTTGGAATGAGGGCATCATCTGCGCCGACAATCCCTGCCAGGAAACAGCCGAAGGCGTTGTCGGGGGGTGTTGAGCCATCCGGGGACGTTCTCGACGATGGCATTTCGAGGGTCAATTGCATGGAGCGCTCGCATGTAGGAGAGGGAAAGATTGCCGCGCGCGTCCTGCATGGAATTGCGCAGCCCAGCGACGGAGAAAGCCTGGCATGGCGGGCCGCCGCACACGATGTCGACCTTGTGGTGGTACTGCGACCAGTCGTGCGCAGTCATGTCGCCGACGTTCGGCACGTCCGGGTAGTGGTGTCCCAGGACAGCAGACGGGAACTTCTCGATTTCGGCGAAGGCGATTGCCTTCCAGCCCAGAGGACCGAAAGCTACAGACGCAGCCTCGATGCCGCTGAACATCGAGATGAAGGTGATGGGCGCCCCGGCAGTGGCGTTGTCGTTTGCTGGGTTCAACATCAAAATGGGCTCTCTTCCCGCAACTCGACATGCAGCGCATGTCGATAACCAGAAACGAGGCGACGACAGAATGTGTCCCACTCGTCTGGCTCCATCTGGTCCAGCGAGAACTTCCCGATCTCGTCGAGGTAAGCCCCGGCTTCTTCACCGCCCCGGACGGTTGCGAGCTGCTCGAGCCGTTTGAATTCAAAGTCGGGCATGGCGTAGGTTCCTGTGACAGCAAGAAAACAATCCGGGTCGCCGCAGCACCAAAGGACGGCGTCTTTGTATTTCGCGACGACGCCGAAGCCGACCGTTTGGCCGGCGCAACTGGCGCAAACGCGGTCGCTGGCGCGGGGGGTACTTGGCGAAGTCACGCTGCACCTGCTTGCGCGGGGACAGTGTTGTCGTTGGCGGGGGTGAACCGATCGACTTCATTCCCCCACGCCGTCCATCCTGGACGCGCCTGGCGGGCAAACATCTCGAGATAGGGACCGGCGACAAGTGCCTCGATGCGATCGTACTGCTGGTCGGGCTTACGGCTGTGTTCGCGACGCGGCGCCTTGATCAGCGACCGAACGCCCTTACTCTGCCGGCGAGGCTTACCACGCTTGAACAGGTGGCAAATCTCCACCTCCTGGCGTGTCCAGTAGCCCATGCCCATGCGGCCCTTGTCCCAAACGAAGGCCACTGACACAGGGCGGAACCCCCAAGCGCGCGCAACGTCGATCGCCTCAGACTGCAGGTGCGAGACGGTCCACATGAACAGCAGGCAGTCCTTGGCGGCGACGTCACCGACGGGCAGCGCCTTGATGTCGTCGAGCGACATGACCGGATACGGCTGGGCACCCTGCGTAGGCGCAAGGTTAGCACCCCCGAAGGATCGAAAAGACCACGGGGGATCCGCTAGCACGACGCCGAACGGTCCAAATGGAAGCGGGTTGTTCATACCGCCCTCCCCATTTTCGCATGCGCGGCGCAATAACTGCTCCGCTTGACGCTCTGGCACCCGCAGAACTGCTGTGCACTGCCCTCTTCTTGGCCGACAGGCCAACGGCAGGTGTTCTCATCCAGGTCGACCAACCGGACAGACGGACCAAGCGGCGCCCAGGTTTCCTCCGCAACTTCGTCAGCCATGTCCCACTCGACGGCAGGACGGCGCACCACTGTGGCGCCCGATAAACGAAGGCCGGCACGAAACGCGATGCCGCGCACGGCGGAAGGCGTGGTTTCGAGCAGGGAAGCGATGTCAGCGGCCGACAGGTCCAGGTCGTTGAGTTCCTTTATCCTGGATAGCCGCTCGTCGTGAGGCATGCGCGCCCAGGATGGGAGGGTTGGTGCTGAAGGGGAGAAGGGTAGGTGGATGGTCATTTTCGGATGTCCTGGAACCAGTCCTCGACATAGCCGGGAACATTATGAAGTGGGTTTCCTGCGAACTGCGATCGGTAGGCGTCAGCCATCTCTCGGTAGCCGACAACACGCCAGCCAATGACATTGGCCGATGACCCAGGCTCACTGTCTGGCGCATACCAACCCGTCCGCTTCTCGTCATCTGATAGGGGGCGAACCTCGTCGTAAGGACCTATCTCCGTGGCGCGGCAACTCTCGCAGTGGAACGGGCCGCACTGGGTCATTCCGACACCGACGTCGACAAAGTCGGCGCGGCATATCGTTTCGCAATACGGACAAGATTCTGTCGGCTCTTGCTCGCCGTAGCAGTACCCGCCACTCACTTCTGCACCGCCTTCCCCGCCGCCAAATAGGCGCCGACGATCCGAGACACGAACTGCGTTGCGGACTCGGTGGCGGACTGGCGTAAGGAGACGGTAGTCGCGACTTCAAGGACGGCACGCGAATTTACCGAAGGCCGTTTGTAGTCGGATAAGAGGATAACTTCAGCCATTGGTGGCCTCCAACCGCGCCGCCCATTGGCGAACGCCGTGCATTACTGTTGTGTGATGAAACCCGCCGAGCCGGCGGCCAATTTCGGAAAACGCGACGCCCCTTTGCGAGAGGCGGAACCACAGTTCTTGCCTGGCCTCGACCACCTTCCGGGCGCGGGTGTCTGTGGCCAGGTCGCGAGCATGCAGGCCGTGGCTGGCGCAAATAGCGTCGACCACAGGGCGCCAATTTGTCACCATGCGAACCGGGCGCTGCTTGCGCTTGCGGCTCTGCGTCATAGATGCGCGCCGTGCCAGCCTATCGGCCAAGACATCGGCCAAGATGGTTGCCCGAGGCAGGTTGTCGGCACGCAGCGCGCCTTCGATGTGGAATTCGAGCGTTGAGGCGCAGGTCTTGTCGGCCCAGCGGCGAACGCGGATGCGATCGGCGGGGGTCATTTGCGGGACGCCAGCATGGCGTCGGAAATGCTGTAGGCGGCGCCTGCGAGTCGAGAAGACAGAACCTCACCAGATGCACGTTCATTCTTGAAGGTCGCTTGATTGGCCATGAGCCCAGCCAATGCCTGACCAGCAAACCAATCGCGCAGGGTCATGCCCATGATTATGTGCCCATCAGTGTCCTGCATGGGCGCGCTTCGCTGTGCTCCGTTCATGCTGCCCTCCCTTTTTGGTCATTATCATTCGCCGCGTCAGCCTCGCCGGCTAACAAGGCCAGCGTGGACGCCTTTTCGAGTTCCTCTCTGGCCTCAAGCGGCGAGAACGGTAACAACCGGCGCCAGTTGGCAATGTGTGCCTTGGCGCGGATGCGCAGTTCGTCTGGGGTGGCGTGGTTGGGGGTTTTCATGCTGTCACCAACTTGGTCAGAATTGCCTTGATTTCGTCGATGGTGTGTATGGACGCAATCTCGGCTAACAAGTCTTCGCGTTCGACCATGCGTTTTGCTTCGAAGACACTGATTTCCATAGTGTTTTGGTAGCGTCTGACGCGCTCAAGCTGAGTTGGAACTTGCGCTGAAGCCACCAACTCCAGGTCGTCGGATCGCCAGAACTCAGACTCTTCCCCAACAGGAAAAACGATCCCGCAAGGATAGGCATGATCGTTTGTCTGAACGACGCCCACTACGAAGGTTTCACCGATGTTGAATGGAAAGCTGCGCCACGTCGAAATGTCTTCGTCATATGCATTTCGGTGCGCGAGAACCTTGACCGTGTCTCCTGCCTTGATGCTCACGATGCCACCCCCAATTCGATGGCCAAGGCAAGCTCACACTGCCGGCGAACTGCCCGCCGATAATGCGCCTTCGGCTTTGGCCGGCCGTGTTTTTTGGCTTTGTGGTCAGGCCGCGGGAATGGGGTTGCTGAAGCTTGAAAAATCATGGCTGCACCTCATTGAGCAGGGCAGCGATGGCCTCTGCCTTCATGTGGATGTTCCACTCCGATCCATCCTTGAACTTCACCACCGATCTGTCGGAATAGGTGCTGTTCGACTGGAAGTGAACGACGTCCTCGGGGCGTACATACAGGCCGCCGATCTTGATGAATTTTCTCATGCTGCCACCTCGGAGGAGGCGATGGCCAACTGGACGGACAGCCAGCGGATGCGCTCTTTGGCAGCGGTTTGCAGCGCGATGAGTTCGAAGCTGCCGCGATCCGCCAGAAAAATATCGTTGGCTAGCTCTAGGTCGCTCCGTTGGCCGTAAGCCAAGTATTCACGCTTCATTCCCGCATAGCGGTTAGCCATCCCTGTGCCGCCATCAGAGTTCCAATGGCCCGCAATTGGCTTGGTAAACAGATGTCCGCGTGCGCTCATGCTGCCACCTGCTCATCGCAGGCCGTGATGGCGCGGTCGAACAGGGCCATGATGTCGGCGTGAGTGGTGTCGGGGTGGTCGTTGAACCGCACGACTGCAGGTCCGATCAACGGTGCGCCGGCGGGCAGTGCTTTGATGAGAGCTGACCGCATATCTTCGAACGCTAGTGATGGGCCGCGACCCACATGGCTACAGGCCAGCATGACGCACGACCCTCCATTTGCTAGATCGTCCCCCTTCCCCCACTTCTCAGGCGTGTCGATCAGCGCCCGCGCCGCAATGAGGTTTTCTTTCACCGACATTTCCGTCTCCTCGGAAAATACCAACTTCGCATTATCTGCGCATATTCAACGATTCCGCGCAAGCATTAAATACGCATATCGCATTGTTTTGGTCAAAACTCGATCCCATCCATTTCCAAAGCCAACGCCGACAGGCGGGCGCGCTCCTTCGCTGCGTGGTCATCGCTGCGCATGGCGGTGACGGTTTCGCGGATGCCGCTTAGATTCCCTGTTGCAGGCCGGCCCAGCACAGAGCCAAGCGTTGGGCTCTTCTCTGCTGCGGTGACGTATGAGCCTTCGCCTACTCGAAAGCCGACGATCTTTGGGTATTTGCCGTCACCGGAGTAGTCCAGTTGGACTTCGGTCGTCGCCAAGAGCTCGTCTGCTCGGTCAAGGAATTCCTCGACAGTAGATGGAAGCGGGCGCTTTCCGAGGTGCTGTGTCCAGAACCTGTCGCTGTCGCCGCGGGCGTAGCCAGAATGCTCTGGGCAATACCACTTGTTGTGGCTCTTCTTTCCAACCTTAAGGGTCATTTTGACGGTGGGTGGCTTCGGGTTTCCGTTCTCATCCAGCTTGCCTGGGTGGTGAGCGAATGTCCGTCCATCCACGGCGTGCCACGGTCGTTCCGTCGACAGAACCGGGGCGTTGTCTGCCGTTGCCGTGATCTTCTCTTCCTCGCTTGGAGGGAAGATGTAGCCGCAACATGGGCACGTCATGATCGAGATTGGCAACAGCTCGCCGCACCCGGTCTTGCCATCGGCATCGGATCCGTCCTGCGGACACAGCTTCTTCGGCTGCTCCCCTTCGCCAGACGTTGGGTCGCGCGGTTTAATCTGATCGATTGGCCCAAAGTAAGCAAGGTTCCTGCCGTGGTCCGCCACGAGGCAGTCTAGCTTGCCTGGGAAGTTGCGCGTGCCGCGACCGAGCGCCTGGACAATCTTGCCTGCCGACTTTGAGCCGAACAGCAGCGAAATGAAGTCGACCCAAGGGAAGTTTGCCCCGGTGTAGATCATGTTGACCGACACAAGAGCCCAGCATTTCCCAGATTTGAAGTCAGCCAGAATACGCGCCTGATCGGACGCAGGTGTATCGCTGGTCAAGGCTTCGGCTGTTCTGCCATGCCGTCGTATTGCGTCCCGTGCGTGGACTGCGTTTGCCTGGCTGGCACAGAAGAACAGGCCGGCGCGCCGACCAACAGACGAAATCATGTCCTCGGCAATCGCCTCTTCAATGATGCGCTCTGCTGCCTCCGACATTTGACCTGGGACATACTCGCCGCCACGCGTGTTGATGCCCTTCAGGTCGATTTTGGCGATGTTCTTTTGACTGGTAAGGCGAGTGAGATACCCCTGCTCCATTAGCTCCCCGATGCCGATTTCATAAACGACATCGTCGAACAGCCGGTCCTCGCCTTCGGTCAGCCGACCTGAATCCATGCGATAATCGGTAGCGGTTAGACCGACCGTTCGAAAATCTGGGTTCCGCGCTCTGATGGCGGAAAAGAACTTGCTGTATAGGGTATCGGCGTTCCGGCTAATGGCGTGCGCCTCATCGACGATGACTAGATCAACATCACCGATCCGGTCGGTCTTGTTCGCCATCGACTGGATGCCACCGAAGATGACCTGTGCGTGAGCATCGCGGCGGCCGAGGCCTGCGGAGTAAATCCCCGCAGGAGCGAACGGAACCAAGCCTATGAACTCTTTAAAGTTTTGCTCAACCAACGTCGCGGAATGCGTAACGTTTATGATACGCATGTCCGGATAGTCGGCGAGCAACTCTTCAATGAGTTTCGCTAGAACTAGGGCTTTGCCCGCGCCGGTCGGTAGCACAATTAGCCCGTTGCCTAGGCCTTCCTCCCAATACGCATAGAGGTTGTCCAAAGCTTCACGTTGGTAAGGTCGAAGCTGCAGCATTTCACTTCACCTCAAACACAGGAATACCGGCAATCTCGCATCGATCTTTCATGTCGGACGTGCCGGAGCCGCCCTTAAATGCGATGCCGCAATCTGGCCGTCCTTGGTCAATCATCCGCTGATTTCGGCGCCCACCTTCGGCGGCGTCGTATTTCGTGCCATTTGCACGCGTGACAATGCGAGCGCCCGCTTGTGTCAGGTCGTCCCATCGCGCGGGGTGTGGATCTGTCTCAACTCCCCTTTTCTTGGCCCAAGCATCGGCGCGCAGGTCGGCACCTGGTGCGCGCCCATTGATCAGAACGGCGATACCGTGTTGGGAGTTGAAGTCGTCTAGACTGTCATCAAGAAGGGTCTGATCTGAGAAGTCTCGCCCTCCGAATGCCACAACACGGTATGGGCCAGAAGAAGCATGAAACCGCTCCAGCATGCCGGCGAAATACTCTTCTCGGGTAAGCTCTACTTCTAGCCCATCACCGTAATGCACGCCGTCTTCAGCCCAGTACGAATCGCTTTCGGGGTGATACCAAAACGTCCTCATCCCCCTACGCCGCCTCCAGCAACGCACGGCGCGCCGACTGCATGACGAAGCCAGCCCGCTGCTTGCTGATACCCATCACCACACCGGCCTCGCTTAGGGATAGCCCGCCAGCTATGAGCCCGAACACCTGCCGCTCCTGTTCCGGCAGCGCAGCGGAAGCCGCCAGCAGGCTTGCAACGTCGGTCGCGGCCTCCTGCCCCGGCTGCACGGAAAGGCCAGCCATGGCCACCTCTACGCCACCCACGTAACGCTCGCCTTTGCGGTACAGCGTCTTCGCCGTGTTACAGGCGGCGCGGGACAACCAGGAGCGCATGTCGGTTGTGGTGTCGGATGGAGGCCAGCGAAGGATGGTCGAAATTGCTTCCTGCGCGGCCTCTTCCGCCTTGTCGTGGTCTCTGGTGATGCGGAACGCTGATCCGACCATGGCCCGGTAGTACTTGACGATGGCGGCGGACAGTTCGGGGGTGGGGCGTCTTGTCGGGGTGGTCATGCTTGTTCCTTGGTGGTGGCGCCGTCGACCCAGAGCTCGCCGTTGGCGCGCAATTTGTAGGTCACGGTTTCGGCGGCTTCGTCCGCATCAACCTGTTCGCCTGGCACAAGGCCGGGGATCCAGAGATGGCTGGGACAGGCAGCCTTCTGTTCATCAAATGAGATTGGTTTTGCCCAACGCCCGCACGACCAGTGCCCGTCGCCACTCATTTCAGCGGTTGAGTAAAGACAGGATCGGCAGGTCACGCGCGGGAATGCATCTTCGTGGCAGACCGCCTTGTGCTTGCAAAAGCGGCACCCAAAGAAGTCGGGCTTTTCAGAAATGCGTGACGGAGGCTCGCCGGCACGTACAATGCGTTCTGCCCTGGCTAGCAGGCGCACGCAGAACTCAAAATCGTAGTTGATGCGCTCAAGGTAGATCGTCTCGTCGTTCTTATTGGTGACGACGTAGGCGGCGCGTGTCAGCCCGAAGGCATGCATTCCGAGCTGGCATTGAACGAAGTGCTTCGGCTGAGCCTTGGCGCAGCCCTCTTTCTGAAGCTTTTTGAAATTGGCTTCGTTGCTGGATTTTGCCTCAAACAGGTGCTCGGTCTTTGGCGCTTCTGGTAAGCCAACCAGCCTGCCGTCCGCCTTGCCACGGATGTGGCCTGCCAAAAGTCGGATACGGTCTTGCTGCCCGAACACCTCAACGCCAATGCGCTCAAGGTCTTCGATAAGTCGGACTTCCTCCAAGTCACCCCGTCGAAAAATCCGTACCTTGCGTCCGTCGACCTGTTCGGCAGGCGTTGCCCAGTGGAAGCTATAATAGAGCGATCGGTCGCATTCCGCGCCAAGCTCTCCGACCGACAGGCCGAGCGAATCCCACGTGTCATTGGTGGCCTCATAGGCAGCATAGATCGCGGCCACGGTGGGCGATTGCGCGGAATTTAGAAGGGTCATGTTGTGAACAGCACCAAAGTTATGAGGGAAGCCCAGAACGCTGGCCAACCACCAAGCATCGCGACCAGGATGAGGTAGAGGATTACCACCATCACCCGACGGCGCTCGAAAGCGCCGCCTCCTGTTTGTCATTGGCTGGAAACATAGTGACTTCGTAGGCGCGCCGTGCTGCGCTTGGGCTGTAGAACTTCGGATAGGCCGTCCGCTCCAGGGTGGTCAGCCTGTTCTCGACAACCTTTCCGACTGTGGTCAAGGCGCGAACGATATCGGCCTATCGACGTGCAAAGTCGTGGCGCCCGGAGGCGCGGTCTTTTTGGCGGCCATGATGGCTCCTCAGCATGGTAGGGTGGTGCGGGGCGCGAACGCCCCGCTGGGTTAGGCGGTGAAAAAGCCGCCGAAGTAGAGGGGCGTTAGGACCAGTGCGGATCCGATCACGGCGTAGATGAAATTGTATTCACCGGTTCGCGGCTTTCCGTGCATGGCCAGTGAGGCGCCCAGGCTCAGTGCGTAGACGGCGATGACAACAACCTGCGGCCAACCCATCACGCGGCCTTCGGCTTATACCACGGCCGCGAACCTGCCGGCTTTTCGGCGGGTTTCTCGGCCTGCGTACGGGTATTCGTGTTCGCCGCAGGCCGGTTATCGTTTGCGGCCACCTGGTCCACCTTGATTTCAGGCATTTCGCCGGCATCAGGGTAGTGGAACACCTTGATTTCCATCTTGGCGGGGAAGACAGGCGTGCCGTCTGCGTTCTTTTCCTTGCCGGGCTTGCCCAGGCCGATCGTTGCCACGAACGACTTGTAGAGCATTTCGTTTGGCTCTTCTTCGGGCTCGAATTCCGTCGCACGGCAAAGCTTGGCAAGCTTTTCGTGGCCGATGCGCTGTGCATCGGCACTGGGGTTTTCGAACACGATATAGTCGAACAACTTTCTACCCTTCAGGTCTTCTGGCTCAAGGACATCATAGGCCATCTTGATGCCCTTCTTGCCGCTCTCGCCTTCCTTCTGGTGCCAGTCGGCCTGCGAGATATCAAACCGGTAGGTGCCGGCCGGGAGGTCCGCGTACTGCGGGCGCTGTTCGGTGTCGTAGTCACGTGCGTTAAAGCCGTTCAAGCCCATGGGTGGTGCTCCTGTTTGGTTTAGTTGGCGAGAGAAACGAATGCTGCGGGCAGCGCGAAGCTGTTCTGTCCCGGCGTGAGGCCGGGGAACGTCACCTGGGCGTGACCGTCCTTGGTGTAGGCGGACAGCCGGCCGGTAGCGGTGAAGGTGACTGTGGCGCCGATGGGGATGGTGGGGGCTAGACGAAGCCCATCGTCGAAAGCAACGTTCCAAGTGTTGCCGTCCGGTGTGGCGACAACGTAGAATTCGCGCTCCGCCGAAGGCACGCTCTTGACGGTGCAAACGGTGCCGTCAAACGAGTAACCCACGTTGGTAATCACCCGATCCCCGACCTTAAACTTCGCCGGAGGAGAGGCGGGTTCGAAGTAGACGGCTGAAATGCCATCGGCTGCACCGTGATCGGCCCTGGTAACACCAAGACGCGGTACGCCGTGCTGGTCATAATACGCTACGGTGTATTCCTTGCCGACGGTGAACGATCCCGGATAACTATCGACGCACCGCACTTTCTGGCCAACCTTGAACCGAGGTTCGGGCGTTACAGTTGCTTCCGCAACAGCAACTGGTTCTGGCTCTTCAGTGGCGGCCTGCCATGCGGTCGGCTCGACCCACTGGGCGACGAGGTCTTCTGGGCGATCCTCGCCGTAGCGTGTCAGCCACAAGCCTTTCGCGGTGTAATGGTCTTTGTGGCCGTCAAACCTCCCCACAAAGGCAGACGTATCACCATGTATGTCGGTCCAAGGAATTTCGGTGACTTCCATTGGCCCGACCTTCCGCCCATCGCGGGTGCGGTAGAACTTGCCGGCTTCGATGGTGAGGGTGGCGGGAATTGGCTCGATATCGTCCGAACGAACCCAATAGCTGGTGTTCGTTTTGTAGCCGACCCAACCTTCACTTTCGGCCATTGTCAGGAGACCATCGTCCATCTCCCCGGTGATGGTGACTTCTTCGCCGGCCTTGATTACCGCAGTGGTGTCGCCAAAACCGTTCCGACTGTCGCGCTTCAGCCGCACCCGATCGCCCACCTTCGGCGTCCAGGCGGCAACGCCCTCCGGCTCGGCATTGTCGTTGACCGGATCCAAAGACGACTTGCTCCACGGCACCTCGATGCCGTCGTATTTGCCGCCAAGAACTCGAACCAACCGCCGCCCCTTCTCCGGCTTCCCCACGATTTCACAAAGATCGCCATCCGGATCACGAACCCGCTGGCCTACAGAAAAACGTCCCATTTGCAGTCTCCTCGCCCAAAGGGCACTTGCGCATTGCGCACATTAATGCGAGCTTCGCATTATTTTAGGCAAAACTAAGCGGCTTGTTCCTCGGCTCCGGGAAAGTACTTTGCGAGAGCCGAGTACCCCTGACCCTTCTTGAGGGTGATCGAGGGCGGCGTCGCGTACCTAGACTTGGCCAAGAAGCCTGGCCGCTCCTCGAGATGGATTTGGCGCTCGCCGGAACCTTCGGCGTGGCCAACCTTCTTGTTGAAGCCGACTTCCTTTTCCTTGAGCGTATGCCGGTAGTTGATGAAGCCGACCAACTGGGCCGCTTCCTGCACCAGGGCCGAAGCGCGCTTGTGCAGCTTGATGCCGTAACGGCTGTAGGGGTCGGATGTCGGGGAGTCGAACCGGGTGATTTCGGTGTGCGCGATCATCACCACGGCGATGCCAGCAGTGCGCAACGCCTGCACGCCGCCAAGGAAGTCACGCCACACAGCATCGGCTGCCACATAGCCCTTACCAAAGCCGGCATCCTCTATGTTGGCCCAGCCATTCTGCTTGCAGGTCTGTGCCCACACCAGCGGCTCCAGGCCGTCCAGGCTGTCAATAATCAGGGTATCGAAGCCAGTGTCACCGCCGAGCATCCAGCCGATGACGTCGAAGACTTCATCCATGGTTTCAGCCGTGCCGGACGATGGCATTTCGACGCCGTCGGGGGGCTCTTCGCCAACCGTTGGCAGGTAGAACGGGTTGGGAAATTGTGAGGCAAGCTCGGTCTTGCCTACGCCATGCACTCCGTAAAGGACGGCGATGGGGGGCTTGTTCGTCTTGGTGCTGTTCAGGCTGCCTAACTGGATGGCCACAGGCTACTCCTCTTGATTATTGAAACAGGCCGGCAACGCCGCGCCAGACGCTGACGATGATAGCCAAGGCGATCGCCGCCGACGTGCAGTAGACGGAGAGCTCGAGAATGCCGAACGACACGGCACGCATTTTCTCGGAAAGGTAGGTGGTGCTGTAGGGGTAATGCGCCGGGGTGATCATGCTGCCACCTCGTCGAGGGCGTCGCGGATGGCGGTCAGCGTCGCGATGGCTGCGGTTAGTTCGGTGGAAGATAGATGCGTGGGCTGGATGCAGATGTTTGCCGAACGCTCGTAACGAGGATGCGGCTCTTTCACGCTCACAGCGCCATACACGCCCGGCACGATTTCCGTGCGGGTTACCTTCCGGCCATCCCGCGTTCGATATAACAACCCAGCTTCAAGCTGCATTTTGCACGCCCTCCTGTGTTACGATTTCACCTGGACGCGCCCAGACCGCTTTCAGCGGGCCATCGCCAACGTCCACTGCATAGATGCCGGCCTGAAAGAGGAACCAGCTTCGGTCGCATATCGTCCCTAACAAGGGCGGCCCCACAGTCGGGGTGACCAAGACAGCCTCCCCTATAGCGAAGGCCCACTGCCGTTCTGGCTGCGCCGATTCCAAGCTAGATGCTTCCAAAGTTCCGAATCCTCCAAAACCTATTGACGCATTAAATGCGCATTCGGTATTTGTTTGCAAGCACAAAATGCGCATATATTCATTTGACGTGCAGGACAAAATGCGTTACGCGCATTCAAATGCGTAAAATTGACGAGGATTGAGCGATGACACGGAAGATAGGAAAGAAGATTCGCGAGCTTCGAAAGAGCCAGGGGCTCGCGCAACATGAACTGGGTTCCAAAATCGGCGTCCCGCAATCCACGGTGCATAAGTGGGAGGCCGACAAGCAGCTTCCGACCGATGAGAATGCGGAGCGTCTTGCAGCGTTCTTCGGCATGAACGTGCCGGAGCTGCTCGGCTACAATCTCGGATCAACTACCGAAATGCCGGGCCGGCGCATCAACGTGATCGGCGAGCTGGCGGCCGGGAACTGGACAGATTCGCCGACATGGCCGGAAGAGGACCAGTACCAGATTTCGGTAATTCTTCCGGAGTCGTGGGGCGCGGTTCACATCGATGCTTTCGAGGTGCGTGGCCCGTCTATGAATAAGGTCTACCCCGATGGAGCGATCGTCTACGTCGCGCCGTTCGATCAGGTGCCAGGCGGAGCGCAGAACGGCGACTACGTGGTGGCGGTGCGTGAAAATGCCGATGGCGAGTACGAGCGGTCGGTCAAAAAGTATGTCGTCGATGGCGAGAAGCGAACCTGGCTCTTCCCCGAATCCACGCATCCCGAGCACCAAACGCCGCTTGAATTCAGGAAGCGTGACCGCAGCCCTACCGCTATTAAGATCGAAGGCATGGTGATTGCCCACCTTGCGCTCTCCCCTACCGCAATGCGTCGCGGCTAATAATGCGCGTTTAATGCGCATTATACTTGACTTGAAATACCGAACGCGCATTATGGTGGCCACCTCAATAGGAGACCACCATGTTCATCGAGTCACCTGCAGCCCTTCCATCCATTCCTGATGCCGTTCCCGGCGGCGGCTTTGCCGTCCTGCAGCGGAACAGCGTCGGTCGATTGCGTGCGCCCCGCTGCCCTTTTGAACATGGATCCGCCGCAGACGCGGTGACCGAAGCAGATCGTCGAGCCGCGCAATCCCCTGGCCGCGAGTTTGTCGTGGTTGAGGTGGTGCATACCGCTTTGGTATCTGGCGCTGCGGATGTTGCTGGTGAGGTGGTGGAATGACCACCCCAGCAAGCCGCGTGACGGCGGAGAAGATTTGGAAGCCTGACGGTTCGACGCTGATCCTT
>UCAU01000059.1 GCA_900470445.1 Hyphomicrobiales bacterium
GAGGGATTGGAGTACCCCCTCCTAGCCTCCCCCTGATAGGGGGAGGGATCTCTCCGCTCTATGACTCGATCGAGTTTTGAGCACCGGACGGTCCCTCCCCCTATCAGGGGGAGGTTAGGTGGGGTACTCCGATGCCCGAGCCTTAAAGCTTGACCTTGCCCTTGGCCCAATCGGCCGTCTTGCTACCAATCAGCTGACTGATATTGGTTTTGCCCTCGGCGCGGATGGCGGCGACGAGGCCTCGCTTGATGCGGTCGAGCAGGTCCAGACCACCAAACACCATGGCCGAATAGAGCTGGATGACATCGGCGCCGGCTTCGAATTTGGCCAGGGCCGATTGCGGCGAATGAATGCCGCCGACGCCAATGATGGGCAGCGTGCCGACGCGCTGGCGCATCTGGGCGAGGCGCTGGGTGGAGAGCTCGAACAGCGGCTTGCCGGAGAGGCCGCCGGTTTCGCTGGCGTTTTCGAGGCCGGCAATGGCGTCGCGCGTTATGGTGGTGTTGGAGACGATCAGGCCATCGAGATCGGTTGAAAGCACGACCTTGGCGATGGCGTCGAGTTCCTTTTTGTTCAGATCGGGCGCGATCTTGAGGAAGACCGGCACGCGGGTTTTGGCCTTGGCGCGGGCATCGAGCACTTCGCCGAGCAGGCGGCGCAGGGCCTCGTCGGATTGCAGATTGCGCAGGCCGGGCGTGTTGGGCGAGGAGACGTTGACGGTCAGGTAATCGGCCAGATCGGCGAAGCGTTTGACGCCCAGCACGTAGTCGGCGACGAAATCGGCGCTGTCCTTGTTGGCGCCGATATTGACGCCGAGCGCGGCAGGCACGCGCAGGCCCTTGAGGCGGGCAAAGGCGGCGTCATGGCCTTCATTGTTGAAGCCCATGCGGTTGATCACGCCATCGGCTCCCGGCACGCGGAACAGGCGCGGCTTGGGATTGCCGGTTTGCGGACGCGGGGTGACGGTGCCGATTTCCACCATGCCGAAGCCCAGCAGAGCCAGGGGGCGGGGCACTTCGGCGTTCTTGTCGAAGCCGGCGGCCATGCCGATGGGATTTTTCAGCTCGATACCGCAGAGCGTGGTCGCCAGTTCGGGCGCCTCGGCATGGGCCTGTTCGGGGGCAAGGCCGAGACGCAGCGCGGTGACGGTGGCGCGGTGGGCGGTTTCGGCGTCCATTTTGAGCAGGGTCTGCTGGGTGAGGCCCGAAACCGCAGGCAGGCGCAGCAAGGGCGAGAGGGCAGAAAAGATCATCGAACGGCCTCGGGCAGTGTGCAGGAGCCGTCGGCGGCGACATCGACTTTGGCCTCCCAGGCAATGGCGGAGGCGGGCAGCGGGCCGCCATAGAGGTGGGGGAACAGTGCGCCGCCGCGCGAGGCTTCCCAGACCAGGTTCTCGCCCAGATCGGCGGTACGTACGCCGAGGATGACCAGGCCCGATTGGCCGGCGAAGTGCAGGCGCAGGGTTTCGGCCAATTGGGTGGCAGTGGAAAAATGCATATAGCCGTCGGCGGCGTCGATGGGCATGCCGGCAAAGGAGGAAGCTTGGCGCGCAGGGGCGTAGGCAGCCTCGGTGGCGATTTTGTAGATCAAATCTGGCGTGGTCATGGGGGCGACCCTAATGGGGGAGCCAGCGGCGGGCAAGCCGGATTGGGCCCCTCTTTACAAGGGGAGAAGAGGGAGTTAGAAATAGGACTAATTTCCATCCAATAAGACATATTTCCTGAAGCAGGACGCTGCCATGCTTTCACACAGGGCCATCTGGGACGGCATTGACGCGCTGGCGCGCCGGCACGGGCATTCGGTGTCGGCGCTGGCCAAGCTGGCCGGGCTCGATGCCACCGCCTTCAATGTCTCCAAACGCGTGAGCAAGGATGGCCGCGAGCGCTGGCCTTCCACCGAGAGCATTTCCAAAATTCTGGAAGCGACGGGGGAAGGGTTTGACAGCTTTCTGAGCGGCACCGGCGCGTTCTTCCAGGGGGGGCAGCCATCGGGCAATCCGACGGTGCCGCTGCTGGGGCTGGCACAGGCGGGCTCGGGCGGTTTTTTCGACAGTGCGGGGTTTCCGGCGGGACAGGGCTGGGACGAAATCGCCCTGCCCTCTTCGGGCGAAGCGGGGATTTATGCCCTCGAAGTGCAGGGCGATTCGATGGAGCCGCTCTATCGGGAAGGCGACCGGATCGTGGTGTCGCCCACCGAGCAGGTGCGACGCGGCGACCGGGTGGTGGTGCGCACGCGCGATGGCGAAGTCATGGCCAAGATCCTGGCGCGGCAGACCGCCAAGCAGATCGAGCTGCATTCGCTCAATCCCGCCTATGAGCCGCGGTTGATCGAGATGAGCGATGTGGAATGGATCGCCAGGATTATCTGGGCCAGCCAATGAGGATCGCGGCGGCGACGGCGGCGGATACAGCTGACTGGGCGGAGCTGCGCCAGGCGCTGTGGCCCAATAATGTGGCCGGCGCACATGAGGCCGATATCGCAGCCTTGCTGGCGGCGCCGGGCAACAATATCAACCTCATCGCCCGCTTGGCGGATGGCCGGGCGGTGGGATTGGCCGAGGCTTCGCTGCGACACGACTATGTCGAGGGATGCAAAACCTCGCCGGTGGCGTTTCTTGAGGGCATCTATGTGGCGCCGGACTGTCGCCGCCTGGGCATTGCCCGTGGGCTGGTGGCGGCGGTGGAGGATTGGGGGCGCGCGCAAGGGTGCAGCGAATTTGCCTCGGATGCGGCGCTGGACAATCTGGAAAGCCACCAGATGCATGGTGCATTGGGCTTTAGCGAAACCCGGCGCGTCGTCTATTTCCGCAAGGTGCTGGGGCCATGACGGAGCTGCCAATCGACGCCAAGCGGCTTGCGAGTGTGGCGCGCTGTTTTGATGCGGCCGGGCGTTTGCAACGCTGGCCGAGTAAGCGGAGTGAGCAATTGCTGGTGCTGGCTGTGGTCTGGTCGTATCTGCCGGACGGCGTGCAGATGAGCGAGCCCGAGGTCAGTTCCATGCTGCGCGACTGGCATGATTACGAGGATTATGCGCTGCTGCGGCGGGAGCTGTGTGATCTGGACATGCTGCGGCGCACGCCCAATGGGCGAGTCTATCGCAAGGTTTCGGGGGAGCTGCCGGCGGAGGCAAAAGCCTTGGTGGAGCGGTTCACGCCAACCGCCGCGCCATAGTCGGCGCGACGGAGGCGGGCGAGCGTATCAGCGGCAGCCGGCGCGTTTGAACATGTCGGCGATAATGATCGGGGTGGCCGGGGTTTCGGTCCATTTATCGCGATCGGGTACTGCCGCCGCGACTGCGGCAAGAGCGGTATTCTCGTCCAGGTTGAAGTCCCTGGTGCATTGCACGGAGGCGCCGCGCTGCTTGGCCTCCCCCACCATGAGACCGGTGGCTTCGCCCACCCCCGCCAGATAGGCAATCATGGTCATGCGGGCATTGGGATCAGTCCCGGCGCGCGAGGACAGCTCGACCATCTGGGCAACCGATATCTGACCGGTGCTGGTGGTGGGCGCGGCCTGGGCAATGAGGGGCGTGGCAATCAGCAACAGGCCGGCAAAGGCGAGTGGAGACAGACGCATTTTTGATGTCCTTATCGTTCTACGATGTGTTCATATTGTTTTTCGGCGATTTATTATTGTCAAACGATAATTTTTGGATTAGTCGTTGGTCATCGCGGAGAACCCAGATGATCGACACCAAAGCCGACCCGCTGCTTGCCGGGCACCCCAGCAGCATTCCCGTTGCCGCCCGCACGGCGCGGCTCTTCAACCTGCTGGCCCTCGCGTCAGTCGCCATTGCCGCCCTGCTGCCATTGGCCGTGGTGCTGTATTGGACCATGGCGGACCAGGCTGAGGTGCTGCGCTCGAGCGGGCTGACGCCTGATATCCTGCGTGAATTTGGCCCGACCCAGCGTTTCGGCGCGGCGTTTGTCACTGTGCTGACCGTATTGCCGCTGTCCTGGGCGCTGGTGCGGCTGCGCGTATGCTTCACCGAATTTGCCGGTGGGCGTCCCTTCGCGGCGCGGGGCATAGCCGGGTTGCGCGACTTTGCCGCCGGGGTGGCACTCGCCGCCCTCGCCAAGCTGATCGGCTTTACCCTGCTGATGCTAGTGCTGACCTGGAGCGCCCCGCCGGGCATGCGTCAGCTCGCCATTCAGATCAATAGCGACATGCTGATCATGGCGCTGTTTGCGGCCATTGTGGCCTCGCTGGGCTGGGCGATGGAAAAGGCCGCCGCCATTGCCGAAGAAAATAGTCAGTTCGTGTGACCGGCATGGCCATCAAGATCAATCTGGCGGTGATGCTGGCGCGGCGGAATGCCAAGTCCAAGGACCTCGCCGAATATATCGGCATTACCGAGGCCAATCTGAGCCTGCTCAAGCAGGGCAAGGTCAAGGGCATCCGCTTCGACACGCTAGACGCCATTTGCCGGTATCTGGACTGCCAGCCCGGCGACATTCTCGAACATGATGGCGCGGCTGTGGAAGCCGCCGATTAGGAACCAGTCGCGGCTGCGACAGGTATGGCGTGGTGCATGTATTCGTAGTCCATGCGCCACGCCACTTACTGTCAGGCGAGCATCTTGCCCGCCAGGGCGTCTTCGATCAGCTTGCGGGTTTCGGCGACGCCGAAGAGGGCGATGAAGGAGCCGAAGCGGGGGCCCTGGTCTTCGCCGAGCAGGACCTGGTAGATGGCCTTGAACCAGTCGCGTAGCGGCTCGAACTTGTGGGCATTGCCGATGGCGTAGACCAGGTCCTGCAAGGCGCCGCCATCGGTGGAGCCTTCGTATCCGGCGAGTTGATCGTGCAGGTCCTGCAGGGCTGCGCGTTCCTGATCGGTGGGGGCGCGATAGACCTTGTTCGGCTTTACCTTGTCGTTGAAGTAACGCACGGCATAGGTGGCGAGGCGATCGATCTCGGGATGTGTTTCGGCGGTCGCGCCCTTGAGATAGCGCGAGATGAAGCCCCAGAGCACCTTGGTGTCTTCGGCATTGGCCGTGGCCACGAGGTTAAGCAGCAAAGCAAAGCTGAGCGGCACTTCGGGATTGGGCACATTGCCGTAATGGACGTGGAAGACCGGGTTTTCGAGCCGGGCTGCCGCATCCTGGTTCTGGTAGGCGGCGATGAAGGCGTAATATTCGTCGACTGCCCGCGGAATGACATCGAAATGCAGCCGCTTGGCGGTGCGCGGCTTCTGGAACATATAGAGGCCCAGGCTGTCATTGCTGGCATAGGTCAACCATTCGTCGATGGTCAGGCCATTGCCCTTGGACTTGGAGATCTTTTGCCCCTCGGAATCGAGGAAGAGCTCGAACACATAGTGTTCGGGCGCCTTGCCACCGAGGATTTCGCAAATCTTGTCGTAGACATGCGCGTTGGTCTGGTGGTCCTTGCCGAACATTTCGAAATCGACGCCAAGGGCGGCCCAGCGCATGCCGAAATCGGGCTTCCACTGCATCTTCACATGGCCGCCGGTGACCGGAACGGTGGTGTCGCGGCCATCTTCGTCGGCGAAGGTGACGGTGCCGTTGACGGCATCAACTTCCTTCATGGGCACATAGAGCACGCGGCCTGAAATCGGGGAGATCGGCAGGAAGGGCGAATAGGTCGCCTGCCGCTCTGCGCCTAGCGTGGGGAGCATGACGGCCATGATATCATCATAGCGCTCGGCGGCACGGCGCAGCACGGTGTCGAACTTGCCGGAGCGGTAGTAATCGGTGGCGCTGGCGAATTCGTAGTCGAAGCCGAACGTATCGAGGAAGCGGCGCAGCATGGCGTTGTTGTGGTCGCCGAAGCTGGCATATTCATTGGTCCAGGGATCGGGCACGGCGCTGAGCGGCTTTTGCAGATGCGGCTCCATGGCCTCCTTGGAGGGCACATTGTCCGGGATCTTGCGCATGCCATCGAGGTCATCGGAAAAGCAGATGAGCCGGGTCGGAATCTGGTCGCGCGTCAGCAAGCGAAAGGCCGTGCGCACCATGGTGGTGCGGGCCACTTCGCCAAAGGTGCCGATATGGGGCAGGCCCGAGGGGCCATAGCCGGTTTCGAACACAGCCTCGCCCTTGCCGGTTTTCTCCAGCCTAGCCACCAGTTTTTTGGCTTCCTCAAACGGCCAGGCACGGGCAGTTTGGGCAGCGTCGAAAAACGCAGGATCGAGTGGGGGCAAAGGAGCGGGCGACAAGGAACCAGCCTTTCGGTATTTGTGGGAGGCGGGGAGGTGTGTTGCATTCCCGCACGCCTGCGTCAATCTCGGTGGTGCGCTGCTTGCCATGAGCGGGGCGCCTGCCTAGCTATCGGCGACACTACGCCAGGAATGGAAAACGCGATGACCCTTGCCGCCCATGACGCCTTGATCCACCTGATGCTGGTGGCCGCTTCATCCGACAGCGCCATGACCGAAAAGGAATTGCTGCGCATCCAGGCCCTGGTCGGCCGCCTGCCGGTATTTGACGGGTTCGACAAGACGCGGCTGACGGCGGTGGCCAATGCCTGCGCCGATACGCTCAACGGGCCGGGTGGGCTCGACAAGGTGCTGGACGATGCCATTGCGGCACTGCCGGCCAAGTTGCAGGACACCGCCTATGCCGTGGCGGTGGAGGTGACGGCGGTCGATCTGCATCTGGAGCAGGAGGAATTGCGGTTCCTCGAAATGCTGCGGGATAGGCTGGATCTGGACCGGTTGACGACGGCGGCGATCGAAGCAGCAGCGCGGGCGCGGCATCGGCGGATGCCGGGCTAAGTCCCCAATATTGGGGCTCTCGTTACCCCCTCCTAGCCTCCCCCTGATAGGGGGAGGNNGCTAGGAGGGGGTATCCCCCGCTAATAAAACCCTACCGGGAACCAGCGCAGGTAGAGTTCGTCCAGCGTGCCGTTTTCCTTGAGGCGGATCAGGGCCCAGTCGATGGCGTGGCGCACGGCGTCATTGCCGGCGGGGACTGCGATGGAGAGGCCTTCGCCGAATTGGGCGGGGCGGAAATAGGCATCGCCGGCAAAGCCGCAGCAATCAAGATTTTCGTTGAGCCAGAACGAGGCGCGCATGGCGTCGCCGAAGAACAGGTCGGCGGCGCGGCTTTGCACGGCGGCCAGGGCTTCGACTTCATTGGCGAAGGGGGCGACATTGGCGCCGGGCAGGTAGCGTTTCACGAAAGCTTCGTGGGTGCTGCCGGCGCGGACCGCGATGGTTTTGCCGGCTAGGGCCGTGGCATCGAAGGTGGCGATGTCAGCGGAGCGGGTGACGAAGCGGCCGGGCAGCGCCAGATAGGTGGCGGAAAAATCAAAGCGCTTGCCGTTTTCATCGGACATGTCGAGCCCGGCGATCAGGGCGTCGCCCTGGCTATCGGCCAGCGCGTCGGCGGCCTGTTCCCAGGGCCAGGCCTGGATGGTGCAGGCGACATTGACCTCGGTGCAGATGCGGCGGGCCAGATCGACATTGAAGCCAATGAGTTCGCCACTGGGATCGCGGAAATTGAAGGGCGGGAAATCGGTGGTGGTGAGGAAGCGAATAGCCGGCACGGGCGACAGGCTGGGCAGGATTTCGCGGGCGCTGGGATCGCTGTGATAGGGGAGGGATTGGGCGAAGGCGGGTGTGGCGAGGAGGGCCAGGCACAGGGCAATGAGCGGGCGGCTCCAGCTTCTCTCCCGGCGCGTGAGTTTCTTCGCCTCCCTCCCCCT
>UCAU01000023.1 GCA_900470445.1 Hyphomicrobiales bacterium
CCCCAGACCCCCCCCCCATCCTGCCCTCCATCTTCCGGGATCCGGGCGGCGCTGCGGCGAGGAGCGTCCGGAAGCCAGCCGGGGGAGTGGAGGTCGCGCTCTGCTCCGGGTCGAGCGGACGAGGCAATCGGGCGGGCGCTACGGCAAACGCTGGGGTCTGCGATCGCGCCGTCCGATAAAGTCCCGGCACCCCGAGGCGACGTTCGTCTCATTTTTAAACTCATCACGAGGCGAAAGCCGTCTCGGGGTCCGTCCGTCCATTCGATAACCGCACCAGGCGGCGCTTCCGCACGCCCATCACACCCCTTGTCCCGCGATCAAAACAATCGCTTGGACGCCCCTTCGCCCCTGCGCTATTTTGACCCCATGAACAAACCAATCGCCCTTCGCACCGCGCGTTCCGTGTGTCCTCATGATTGCCCCTCCGCCTGCGCGCTGGATGTGGACATCATTGACGAGCACACTATCGGTCGCGTCCGTGGCGCCAAGGACGATCCCTACACCGCCGGCGTCATCTGCGAAAAAGTCGCCCGTTACGCCGAGCGCATCCACCACCCCGATCGCCTGACCCATCCCCTGCGCCGCATCGGCCCCAAGGGCAGCGGCCAGTTCCAGCCCATCAGCTGGGACGAAGCCCTCGACACCATCGCCACCCGCTTCACCGAGATCGAAGCCGAGCACGGCGCCGAAGCCATCTGGCCCTATTACTACGCTGGCACGATGGGCCATGTGCAGCGCGACGGCATTGACCGGCTCCGCGCCGCCAAAGGCTATTCCCGCCAATACGACACCATCTGCACCGGCACCGCCTGGCCCGGCTATATCGCCGGCACCGGCATGCTCGGCGGCGTCAATCCCGAGCAGATGGCCGAAAGCGATTGCGTCGTCATCTGGGGCACCAATGCGGTGCACACCCAGGTCAATGTCATGACCCACGCCATGCGGGCCAAAAAGGAACGCGGGGCAAGGATCGTCGTCATCGACATCTACGAGACCGCCACCATGGCCCAGGCCGATCTGGGCCTCGTCCTCCGCCCCGGCACCGATGGCGCCCTGGCTGTCGCAGTCATGCATATCCTGCTGCGCGACAATCTGGCCGACCGCGCCTATATGGCAAAATTCACCGATTTTGGCCCCGATTTCGAAGCCCACCTGGCCGCCAAAACCCCGGAATGGGCCGCTGAAATCACCGGCCTCAGCGTCGAGCAGATCACCCAATTCGCCCATCTCGTCGGCACTACGCCACGTTCATACTTCCGCCTTGGCTATGGCTTTACCCGCCAGCGCAATGGCGCCACCGCCATGCATGCCGCCCTCTGCATTCCGGCGATGACCGGCGCCTGGCAGTATCGCGGCGGCGGTGCTTTCCATTCCAATTCGGGCACCTGGCAACTCGACAAATCCCGCATCACCGGCCCCCATCTGCAAAAGGGCGATCCGCGCTGGCTCGACATGTCCGAGATCGGCCCCATCCTCACCGGCAATGCCAAGGCGCTCAAAAACGGCGGCCCGGTCATGGCCATGATCGTGCAGAACACCAACCCCGCCTCGGTCGCCCCCGACCAGACTTTGGCGCGCCAGGGCCTGGCTCGCGAAGACCTGTTCCTTGTCGTCCACGAACAGTTCATGACCGAAACGGCCGAACTGGCCGATATCGTCCTGCCCGCCACCATGTTCCTCGAGCACAACGATTATTACACCCGTGGCGGCCACACCCGGGTGCTCTATGGCCCCGCCGTTATCGAGCGTCCCGGCGAAACCCGTTCCAACCACGAAGTCATCAACGCCCTGGCGCTGCGTCTCGGCCTCGATGACGAGAGCTTCAAAACCGGCGACCGCGACCTCGTCGCCGAAACCTTCCGCCGCTCGAACTATGGCGATCTCAACGAGATAGAAAAAACTGGCTTTGTCGATCGCGAACGCCCCGACGCCGTCGCTCGCTATGCCGATGGCTTCGCCTGGCCCGACAAGCGCTTCCGCTTTGCCCCCAATTGGCAGGGCGCCGCCGACAAGAAGGGCTATCTCTGGACCTGCGACCCCGCCGACATGCCGCGCTTCGCCGACCATTGGGACGTCATCGAACAGACCGACGCCGAACACCCGTTCCGCCTCGCCACCAGCCCCGCCCGGGCCTTCCTCAATTCGTCCTTCAACGAAACCCCCGGCAGCCAGAAACGCGAAGGCGTCCCCTCGGTCTTCATCCACCCCGACGACGCCATTCGTCTGGGCATCGAGGAAGGCCAATTCGTCACCCTGGGCAATCGCCGCGGCAGCGTCCACCTCACCGCCCGCATCCGCATCGGTCTGCCCACCGGCGTCCTCATCGCCGAAGGCCTGCACCAAAACAAATCCCACCGGGGCGGCAAGGGCATCAACACCCTAACCAACGCCACCCCCGCGCCCCCCTTCGGCGGCGCCACCTTCCATGACGCGGCCGTCTGGATCAGGAGGGCCGACTAAGCTCTTTCTTCCCCTCTCCCCTTGAGGGAGAGGGACGACATTTCTGCGTTCAGCAGAAATGACAGGGTGAGGGGTTCTGCGTCATCCCATGCTTTGATGCTGCAGAAAGAAACCCCTCCGGCCACCTTCTCCCTCAAGGGGAGAGACTTCAGGCGTAAGCCCCCCAAAAGAAATACCCGGTCATAAACACCCCATATACAATCACCGCTGCCCGGATCACTCCGGTCGGCACGCGATGCGCATTGCGGGCCGCCAGATATCCACCCACGGTCACGCCCACCAGCGCGATGGAGCCATGATACCAATCGATCGATCCATTCAGCGCAAACCGCACCACGGCCACCAGCGCCACCAATGTGGAAATCCACAGCTTGAGCCCGTTCATGGCATGAATGTCGCTCATGCCCGCAGTGGCAAGAAACGCCAGCAGCAGGATTCCGAGACCCGCATTGAAGAACCCGCCATAGACGCAAACCCCGGCGAGAAACGCCAGCAGCAGCACGGTCCCGGCCAGCTTCATCCCGCGCCGTCCGCCGCCATGCGCCGCGACGAACGCATTGAGCCGATTGCCGAACGCAAACAGCAACACCGCGAACAGCATCAGCCAGGGCACGACCAGCGAGAATTGCTCGTCCGACACCACCAGCAGCAATTCGGCCCCCACCCAGCCGAAGATCACCGAGATGATGGAATAGAGCGCCAGCCGGTCCTTGTGCTTGGTTATGGCATGCCAGTAACCCACCGCGCCGCTGGCATAGCCGGGCAGGGCGGCATAGGTGTTGGATGCATTGGCGATCACCGGCGGTACCCCCACCGCCAGCAGCGCCGGAAACACGATGAACGAGCCGCCCCCCGCCAGCGAGTTCAACGCGCCACCCACCAGCCCCGCAATCAGCAACACTATTTCAAACACGCGATAGTCCTCCGCCTCCAGACAGCCCTAGCCGCTGGAAAGGCCATTGCCCAACACATTTGTCTGATCCGCCCATCACCCCGCTTGATGACGCATCCCAGCCATGAAGTTGACAAACCGGCCGCACCGCCTCATTTAGCGAACAGGTTACTGGCACCCGCCGCTCGCCGGAAAGCAATTTCCGATGGTGAAGTCCAGCTCGTTAAGCCAAGACATCCAGGAAACTGGTTCATCTTTGCGAGGCGCTTCATGGCAATGCGAGCACCCGTGATTTGAGCAGCCTCATGCAAATGAGAGGACCTTTTCATGTCTTTTTCGCTCGATACTCCCAGCATTCAAACGCTGAAATCCGAAGCCAAGGCCTATCGCGACGAACGCGCCCGCACCGGTGAACCCATCACCCATGGCGCCGCGCTCGAATCCATCGCCAAGGCCCATGGCTATCGCGATTGGAACACCGCCCGCGCCATGCTGCCCGAGCGCGTGGCCTCGCCCGTCCAGGTCGGCCACCGCGTCAAGGGCACCTACCTTGGCCAAAACTTCCGTGGCCTCGTCATTGGCGTGCAATTGCTCAGCGACATGCAGCACTATCAGGTGACCATCAAATTCGACGAGCCCGTCGATGTGGTTACGTCGGAGCTGTTCTCCGCCTTCCGCCAGCGCGTCACCGCCACGGTTGGTATCAATGGCGTTTCGCCCGCCCATACCAGCAATGGCCAGCCCCAGCTGCGGCTGTCGCGGGAATAGGGCTTTAACGCTTCTGGATGGCTGGGCCGCTTACCCCGGCCTTGCCATCCATCGTCTCCCGCCGATATATCTGCCCATCCTTTCCGAACGGGACGTGCCATGACCACCCAGACCAAGCCGATCGAAGCCTATTCGCTGCCCACTCCCAACGGGCAGAAACTCCATATCATGCTCGAAGAGCTGGGCGTCCCCTACACCTATCACCGCATCGACATCGGCAAGGGCGAGCAATTCGCCCCCGATTTCCTCGCCATCTCGCCCAACAACAAAATCCCCGCCATTATCGACCCCGAAGGCCCGGGGGGCGAGCCGATCTCGATCTTTGAATCCGGCGCGATTCTGAAATATCTCGCCCTCAAATTCGGCAAGCTCTACCCCACCGATCCGCGCGCCCAGGTCAAGGTCGATGAATGGCTGTTCTGGCAGGTCGGCGGCTTCGGCCCCATGCTCGGCCAGAACCACCACTTCAATCTCTACGCGCCCGAAAAGCTGCCCTATGCGCAGAAGCGCTATATCGACGAGACCAAGCGCCTCTATGGCGTGCTGAACAAACAGCTCGAAGGCCGCGACTACATCGCCGGCGATTATTCCATCGCCGATATCGCCACCATCGGCTGGGCCCAGGGCTGGAAGAACCAAAGCCAGGACATCGAGGAATTCCCCAATGTGAAAGCCTGGATGGAGCGTCTGGCCGCTCGCCCCGCTGTCGCCAAGGGCCTGCTCGTCGGCAAATAAACCTTCGGCGCCGCTCCCAGGGCGGCGCCATTCGCCATCTTCCACACCCATCGTCAGAAACCACTTGCCATCCAGGAACCTGCCCGCTATCCACCCCTTGTCGGAGAGGTGGCCGAGTGGCCGAAGGCACGCCCCTGCTAAGGGCGCAGATCTCAAAAGGGTCTCGTGGGTTCGAATCCCATCCTCTCCGCCACTTTCCCCTAGCGCTGTTTTGCCCCTGAGGATCCAGGCGCAGTATCGGGTCGAAGAGTCTCTGGACGGCGGCACGTCGACGAGGCTGACCCCGGGCAAACGCTCGGGGCCCAGTGCGATGACGAACTCAGCGCGTAACGGCTCGGCCGATCGCGATGATGATGCAGGCGCCGATGAAGCCGGCGATCAGGTAACCGATCCACCCGCCAAACGAGATGCCCAATAGCCCGAGCACCAGGCTGGCGACGATGGCGCCGACAATGCCCAGAAGGATGTTCATGAGCAGGCCTGTATTGGTCTGCATGAACTGTTTGGCCAGCCAACCGGCAACACCGCCGATGATAATTGCCGCAAGCCAGCCTACACCGTCAAAACCCATTGTATTCCTCCTCAAGAAAGGGACTCGACATCAAGGAGCCTGACATAATGGGCGCAGAAGGCAAGCTATGCGCGCATCCGGCCAAAGTTGCAGCCCTTGCGGCCCGCCCCTTTGCCTGCCGCCTCACAGCGTTGGTCCGCCTCAGATGCGCTTGACCAGTTCTTCCAACTGATCGGTGCACATGCCCCATCCATCATGGAACCCCATATCCTCGTGGCTCTTGCGGTCTTCCGCAGTCCAGTGGCGGGCGATCGCCGTATACCGCGTCTTCCCGGCCTCTTCGGTAAAAGTCAGGATCACCGTCATGAACGGCTTGGCCGAGGGCTCCCAGTTCCCGATATAGGCATCGGTGAACACCAGCTTTTCGTTGGGCACGACCTCCAGATATTGCCCTGGATTAGGATATTCGGTGCCGCTTTCGTCGGCCATCGTCACTACGCTGGCGCCACCGGCCCGCACGTCCAGCACGGCCCTTGGCGTCGACCAGGGCTTGGGCGCAAACCATTGCGTCAGCAATTCGGGCTGCGTCCAGGCGGCATAGAGCTTCTCGCGCGGCGCATCGATCAGTCGGGTCAGCACGAGGTCGCGGTTCGTGTCCAGGGCGGTGCTGGCTTGAGCAGTCATTTGCAATCTCCATGTGTTGCGGGTTCAACCTGTCAACGAGCCGCCTAGCGGCTTTTCGACAAAGCCATGCTCTTTTTTGCACTTTTATCGCATCAACTGGCTTTTCGCCGGGTAATGCCAAAAAAATACCACTTCCACATTCAATCTCGCCGCCGTGACGCCGGCAGCGTCACTTTGCCGAAACGACAAGGAATTATCCGCTTATGCCCGGCCAATCGCCCTCAGGAGTCATTTTTGGCTTGGTGAATGGTATTTTATTGGTATCTTGATGCGGGCAAGCGCTAGCGTCTTATGCGGGGGAGCCGTGGCTGACCTGACCAATAGTTTGTTTTTCGATGGCCCGGTGGTCCTGCCCACTGGCGGCCCGCTTTATCTCCAGCTCAAGCGCTGGATCGAGGATGCCATCAACAAGGGCGCCATCAGCCCTGGCGATGCGCTGCCCTCCGAGCGCGATCTGGCGCTCAAGGTCGATGTGTCCCGCGTCACCGTCCGCAAGGCGGTGCTGCAACTGGTCCAGGACGGCGTCCTCGTACAGCGGCACGGCTCGGGTACCTTCGTCGCCCCCCAGCCGCAGCGCGTCGAGCAATCACTGTCCCAACTCACCTCCTTCACCGAAGACATGGCTCGCCGCGGCATGGCCGTGCGCTCCGAATGGCTTGATCGCGGCCTCTATCTTCCCTCGCCGGAAGAAACCGTTATCCTTGGCCTGTCGCCCGGCGAGCATGTCTCCCGCATCGCCCGCCTGCGGCTCACCGGCGATACCCCGCTGGCCATCGAGCGGGCGAGCCTCTCCGCCCGTGTCCTACCGGATCCGGTCGTCGTCTCGGATTCGCTCTATAAGCTGCTCGAACGCTCCGGCAATCGGCCCATCCGCGCCATCCAGCGCATCCGGGCCGCCAATCTGGGCGCCGACGATGCTGATTTGCTGCAGGTCGCCCCCGGCTCGGCCAGCCTCAATATCGAGCGCACATCCTATCTGGCCTCCGGCCGGGTTATCGAATTCACCCGCTCCATCTATCGGGGCGATACCTATGACTTTGTCGCCGAACTGCGGATCGGGGACACGCCGTCCACTGGAGCCTCCAAACCATGACGAACCAGACCCATATGCGCCGCGAGATCAACGAGATCCCCAGCGCCGTGGCCAATTTCCTCGACAAGAGCGCGCCGGTCATCGCAGCGGCTGCCGCAGCTTTGCGCGATCGAGACCCGTCTCTGGTCGCCACCGTGGCGCGCGGCTCGTCCGACCACGCCTCTACCTATCTTAAATATGCCATCGAACTGACGCTGGGCCTGCCGGTCGCTTCCATCGGTCCCTCGATTGCCTCGATCTACAACAAGCAACTCCGGCTTGATCGCGCCGTGGCCATCGCCATCTCCCAGTCCGGCAAAAGCCCCGACATTGTCGGCATGGCTCAATCCGCCAAGCGCGGTGGCGCTACTACGATTGCCATTACCAACACCGCCACCTCGCCTCTGGCCGAAAGCGCCGATTTCACCATCGACCTGCATGCCGGCGTCGAAAAATCGGTTGCCGCCACCAAAACCTTCGCCTCCTCCATCGTTGCTGGCCTCGCTTTGCTGGCCGAATGGAGCGGTGACGCCGACCTTTCCCGTGCGGTCCACACTTTGCCGGAATCGCTGGCCGCCGCGGTCGCCTGCGATTGGTCCGAACTGATCGGCGCGCTCGATGGCCACAATGCGCTCTATGTCCTCGGACGCGGTCCCGGCTGGGCCATCGCCAATGAAGCGGCGCTCAAGTTCAAGGAAACCTGCGGCGTCCAGGCCGAATCCTATAGCTCCGCCGAAGTGATGCATGGTCCGGTCTCCATCGTCACGCCGGGCTATCCCGTGCTGGCCTTGGCCGCTCGTGATGCCGCCGAGCCCTCCGTCGCCGAAATGGCGCACAAGCTGGCCGGGCAGGGCGCCCTGGCCTTCCTCACCAGTGATCTGGCCGGCCCGGTCACGCGTCTGCCCTTCGCGCCCACCGGCCATCCCATCACCGACCCGCTGGCCCTCATCGTCTCCTTCTATGGCTTCGTTGAAGCGCTCGCCCGCCATCGCGGCCTCAACCCCGATGAGCCGCGTCTGCTCAAAAAGGTGACCGAGACGGTATGAGCGATCTTCTCGCGGTAACAGGCGCCCGCATTTTCGATGGGCACGATTGGCAGGACGACGCAGCCCTGCTGATCGAGTTCGGCCAGGTCAGTGGCATCGTCGAGGCGGGCGCTATTCCCACCAATGCCGAAACCGCCCATTTGGCCGGCGGCATGCTGGTGCCCGGCTTTATCGATCTGCAGGTCAATGGCGGCGGCGGCGTGCTGTTCAACAATGACCCCACGCTTGAGGGCATCCGCACCATCTGCGCCGCGCACGCCCAATTCGGCACCACCGCGCTCCTGCCCACGCTGATTACCGACACTGTCGAGGTCAATATCCGCGCCGTCGCCGCCGGCGCCGCCGCAACCGCGCAGCGTGTCCCTGGCTTCCTGGGCCTTCACCTCGAAGGTCCCCACCTCTCCATCGCGCGCAAAGGCACCCATGACCCGGCTTTAATCCGCCCAATGGACGATGCCGATCTGGCCCGCCTGCTCGCCGCGCGCACTCAGGTGCCGAACCTACTCTGCACCGTCGCTGCCGAAACCGTCACGCCGGCCCAGATCGCGGCCCTGTCCGCCGCCGATATCATAGTCAGCATCGGTCATTCCGACGCGGGTGCTGCTATAACCGCCGCGGCCTTCACCGCCGGCGCCAGCATGGCCACCCATCTCTTCAACGCCATGAGCCAGCTCGGCAACCGTGAACCCGGCGTCGTCGGCGCCGTCCTTGCGCATGACACCGTCTTCGCCGGCCTGATCGCCGACGGCATTCACGTCCATTCCGGCTCGATCGACGTCGCGCTCCGCGCCAAATCCGGTCCCGGCCGCATCTTCCTGGTCACCGACGCCATGTCCCAAACCGGCACCGACATCAAGACATTGACGCTGAACGGCCGAACCATAACCCGTTCCGACGGCGCCTTGCGCCTCGCCGATGGAACACTGGCCGGCGCTGACCTCGATATGATCGACGCCGTCGAGTTCATGCACACCAGCATGGGCCTGCCCCTAGATGAAGCCCTGCGCATGGCGTCGCTCTACCCAGCCCAAGCCATGGGGATCGCCGCGGATTATGGCCATCTCCGTCCTGGCGCAGCAGCAAACTTCGTCCACCTCGACGCCGACCGCCATGTCCGCTCCACCTGGATATCGGGCGCGGCAGTATACCAGGCAGCGAACCTTTAACCCCGACCGATATAGGGCATAGTCGTCGCCATCACCGTCATGAACTGCACATTGGCGCTCAGCGGCAGCCCGCTCATATAGAGCAGCGCATCCACGACGTGGGCCACATCGAATGTCGGCTCCGGCATGATCGTGCCATTGGCCTGCAGCGAGCCCGAATTCATGTGGCTGGTCATGTCCGTCGCCGCATTGCCGATATCGATCTGCCCGCAGGCAATGTTAAATGCCCGTCCATCCAGCGAAATCGCCTTGGTCAGCCCGGTGATCGCGTGCTTGGACGTCGTATAGCTCGCCGCGCCCGGCCGGGGTGCATGTGCCGAGATCGAGCCATTGTTGATGATCCGGCCGCCCTGCGGGCTCTGGTCCCGCATCGCCCGAAATGCCTCGCGCGCGATATAGAAGGCGCCATTGAGGTTGGTATCGATCATTTCGCGCCAGGTCGGCACATCGATATCCCCGAATGGCAGGGCCGGCGCAAAGCGCCCGGCATTGTTGAACACCACGTCGATATGGGGATGGTGCGCCCGCAGCCCGGTAAAGAAATGCGCCACCTGCGCCGGGTCCGTCACGTCGCACGTTGCCCAATAGGCACCGGTTTCCGCCGCCACTGCTTCCAGGGCCTCCGCACGCCGTCCGCAGATCGTCACCCGGTATCCCGCCTTGGCAAAGCCGATGGCTGCCGCCCGGCCAATCCCCGAGCTACCCCCGGTGATAACGGCGACTTTGTCCTGATGTGTCATGCATATTCCCCGTTGCCGGCAGCGCGCTGCCCCATTGCGTCCCGATTTCGGCACATTCCCGCCACGGCATTGCGGCAACCTTATGGGCGGCGTGAAAGCCCGCCAAGGGCATGACTTTGCCCGTTTATGACGGCAAGAGCCTGTTAACCCCTTCAAAAGATAGAAAATTTAACCCCGGATTCACCCGCCTTAACGAGTGATTACCGTCTGTGTGCTGAATCTGCAACATTGGGGGTGCAACCATATTGTGGCGGCCCCAAAACCGGCTTTGTTCGATTGCGTCCAAAGTTTGCATGCGTAGAGTGGGTCTTGCGAATCCATGCATGGGATCGTTTGTCGGTCGCAACGCGACGGCAACACACTGCACCACGATAGTGTGGTCGCGTTACGGCAAACCGCTGGGTAACCGGCACCAAGAATGACTGACTTTGGAGGTCAAATAATGAAACTCAAGAGCCTTATCCTCGGTTCTATTGCCGCCGCTGGTCTCTCGACCGCTGGCTATGCAGCCGATCTGGGCGTGCTGACGTCGCTGGACGTCTGCGACTCGCTCGGCATCTCGGGCCTGACGATCTCGTCGGACACCAACTGCCTGCAGATCTCGGGTGGCGTGAAGTATGAATTCTACTGGGGCGACTACAAGGACGAGCCGATCATCGGCCGCGTTGGCCTGACCGACAGCATCCTCGGCGGCGGTGCTACTTCCGGTAACATCAACATCATCGGCGCTGGCACCGGTGCTGGCCCGACCCCTGACAATCTTTACATGGGTTTCGGTGACCTGGATTGGCGTTCCAAGACCCAGGCATGGCTGAAGTTCGTTGGTTCGGCTGACAGCGATTTCGGTACTGCCAAGGCAGTGTTGACGCTTGAATACAACGACCGTTACGACGTTCGCAACGAAGGTCTGATTGAGCCGCACGGCGACAATCCTGACCGCAACGCCAGCAAGATGATCAAGGAAGCCTACGTTTCCGTTGGCGACTCGACCGTTCTGATGGCCGGTAAGAAGAGCACTATCGGTAACTTCGGTGACTCCCAGCCCTTCAACTTCCTGCGTACCTTCGGTTACAACGAAGTTGACAATGGCATTCTGCTCGAAGGCGACGAAGATGGCTTCGGTGGTCACGTCATCCAGATCGTTTCCGATCTCGGCAATGGTGTGTCGGTTGGCGCTGCTCTCGAAAACCTCGAAGGCACCTCGAGCGGTGGCGGTCTCACCGGCACCCAGAGCGCCGGCACCCTGGTGGGTGTTGTCAGCTACGCTGGTGAATCGATCACTGCTCACCTGACCGGCTTTGCTGGTGGCATCCTTGACGGTACCACTGACTTCTACGGTCTGCATGCTGGTGCCACCGGCACCTTCGAGCAGTTCAAGGTTCGTGCTGCTCTCGGCTACCTGCAGAACGAAGTGATTGACGATTCCAAGCTCCATGCCTTGATCTCGGCTGAAGCTGGCTTCGACATGTTCACCGTTGCTCTGTCGGCTGAATACACCGATGCTTACGGTAAGGAAGGCTACGGCCTTGGTGGCTCGGTTGGCTTTGCTGTCACCGATGGCATCAAGATCAACCTCGGCAGCCGTTGGTTCCACGCAGATGCCTTCGGTCTCGCTGCCGAGACCGATACCATTCAGGTCGCGGCTCAGCTCGTTGCTGCCGTCACCGAAACCATCGAAGTCACCGGCGAAATCGGCGGCTACTTTGGCGACGGCGTCGAAACCAGCTCGCTCAATGTCGACAGCGTTGGTTACGGTGCTCTCGGCCTGAAGTGGGCTCCTGGCGGTGGTTTCACCTCCAGCCTCAAGGGCGAAGCGACCACCGAAAGCGCCTACAAGGTGTCGTTCACTGCCGAGAAGACCTTCGACTAATCGTCGATCCTTCTTTTGGATTGGGAAAGGCCCGGCTCTGCCGGGCCTTTCTTTTTGCTTCGCGCTGACTCACCCGTGGGCTGACGTCTCCCGCGGGCCATTCCCACACACTTTCATTCCGCCACCACAGTGTCATTCCCGCGAAAGCGGGAACCTCCGTTTGCTGCCCAAGTGCCAAGGCCAGACATGATTCGCCGCTTCGCGCACCTCCTGTCACCCGACAGCGTTCAACATCTAAAACAGACATAAAATCCAAAGACTTAACCCGCGCATTTTCGTTCCAAAGCCAGACGAAATGCTCTAGGTTTGCCGCCAATTGCGGAACTCTCTTTTTGGAACGGGCATGATCAAGGACCTCATCAAATGGGTCGCGCCGGGGCTGACCATGGCTCTGGCGACAACAGCCATTTGCCTCACGAGCGCAGCCGCCAATGATGGTGCCCGGCGCCTTGATCCTGCCCCGCTCATTCTGGCGCAACTCCAGTCCGGTGGCAGTATCGTCACCCTCGATGCGCCACGTGTTGCCGATTATTGGGTGAGCGCCACGCTGCAGCCCGGTGGCACCATCGTCTACGATGGCTACGCGCCTGACGATGCTACCCGGCAAGCCCTGCGCCAGTTCCAGGGCGCTGATATTTCGTGGCTCAAATTGGGGAGCGGGGCACCCGCAAATTATCGACCAGCTGTCGACTTTGGCCTTTCGGTGCTAGCCCGCATGAGCGAGGGCCGCTTCGCCCTGCGCCAGAACGTTATTACATTCAGTGGCATAGCTCGCTCCAGCGCCGATTATCAGGCCCTCCGCAACGCCATCTCCGCCGGTGCGCCGCAAGGCCTCGTTCTTGCCCAAGCCGAGGTCACCGCGCCTGTTGCCGCCAATTTCGCCTGGACCGCCGCGAAATCTGCCGATGGCGCCGTCATGCTATCCGGCTCCGTGCCCAGCCCCGATGATGAAGCGGCGTTGCTGGCCAGAGCCGGTGCCAATGCGCGAACCGGTATGACCTATGCATCGGGCGCCCCCAACGGCTTCAGCGGATCGGCTCAAACCGGCCTGGCTTTGTTGCAGCGTCTGTCCGAGGGCAAGATTGAGCTGCAAGGCTCCGCCTGGACATTGACCGGCACAGCGAAATCGCCGGAGGACAAGGCCGCCATCGAAGCCGAGTTCACCAGCAAGCAGCTTGCCGCCGCCGGTTGGTCCATGGCCATAGCTGCACCCGCGGTCACTGTCGCAACCGCTGCGCCGGTCGTTACGCCAACTGCGCCCGAGCCTCCCCCCGAGCCCGCGGCTGAAGCGCCGGCACCAGATCCAGAGCAGAATCCCGTAACTATCGACCCCGCCTATACCTTCTCGGCAACGCGCGCTGAAGGACAGACTGTCCTGAGCGGCCAGGTTCCCTCCGATGCCGATCTGCAGGCACTTGCCACCCAGACCGGCGGTTCCATCGACGCTCTCTCTGTCGCGCCCGGCGCCCCGGACGATTTTGTCGCCAATGCCCAACTCGGCCTGCAGCAACTCACCCGACTGACCGAAGGACGGTTGAACTACAGCGCCGATGCCTGGACCTTGTCCGGCACCGCGCCCGATAGCGTCACGGCCGACGCCATCAAGACCGCCATCGCCGCCGCGGCGAACCCCGCCGAATGGACGGCCACTATCGCCATTCCCGAACCGGTCGCCGTTCCCGCGGTCGCCGCTCCCGCAACACCGTCGACCGGCACCGCTGACGTCGCCGCCTGTGTGGCGCCGCTCGCCGATTTCTCTGCCCGCAACGCGATCCTCTACCAATCCGGCGCCGCCATTATCACCGCGGAGTCCGAACCCGCACTTGATGAACTGGCCGCCGACCTCTCTGCTTGCCCCGATGCCGTCGTACACATCGAAGGCCATACCGATGCGGATGGCGATGAAGCCTCAAACCTGGCCCTCTCTGTAGCCCGTGCCGAGGCTGTCATCGCCGCCCTGATCACCCGCGGCGTTAATCCAGACCGCCTCTATGCGGTCGGCTATGGCGAGTCCAGCCCGATCGCCGACAACGAAACGCCCGCCGGCAAGCGCCTGAACCGCCGCATCGTCGTTACCGTGCTGCCGGAGCATTATTAGGAGCGCTAGGACCAATCGACCTTCACTCAGGCTGAGCCGAACCGAAGGTCCGCGCCAGCGAATATGGTGGTTTTCGAGAACCGGCGCGCAGCGTACTTTTGGGTACGTGAGCACCGGAAGCGCAGAAAACCTCCATTTGCAGGCCAGCATCAGTTGAATGTCGATTGGTCCTAAGCCGCGCGGCCCAACGCCGCTCTGCTGGTGCGAATGACGAAGTCGGCAACAGCCTCGATCTCATCGCGCTGATCGAATAGGGCAGGCGAGCCTTGCCCGGCAATGGTCAGCGCGAGGGCGTCAGGCCGCCGTCGTTGCATCTCGTCGAAGGTCTCGCGGCGCAATTGATCGGTCAATTGCGTGCGCAGCAACATCAGCGGCGCGCAGCGCAGCGCGTCGAACAGCGGCCATTGCGCCACCAGAACATCGTCGAAATTGATGCTGCCCAGCGCCTCGATCAGCCGCGCATCGTAAAGCGGCCGCGCCCGCCCGCGACGATCGATCACATGGCTGCGCCCCATCAGCGCGTCCAGCCGCGCCTCCGGCAGGCCCGGATAATCCCCGCTCAGCATGCGGCGGAAGCCCGCAGTCACGAACTTGCTGCCGCGCAGACTTTCGACATGCTTGAGATTACTGCGCAGCCGCACAATGCCGCGTGAATCCGTCACCGGCCCCGCGTCCAGCAGCACCGTTCCGGCGACGAGCAGCGGATGGTCCTTGGCCAGCGCCATGGCCACCTGTCCGCCATGTCCCTGGCCTAAAATCACCGCCCGCTCGATCCCCAGCGCCGGCAATATGCTGGCAACGTCTCGCGCATCGGCGAGCGAGCTATAATCTTGGGGCCGCGCCCGATCGTCGGCGCGCCCGCGGCCCGGCAGATCCAGCAACACCACCGGCCAATTGCCGCCGCCCATGCGCTGGAAATAGGCCGCGAACTCGGTGAAATCGCTCATATTGCGCTGATAACCGGGGATGCACACCACCGGCAGCCGCTGGCTGGAAAGCCGCCCCGAAATATGGACCGCCGCCCGCAAATGCCCGGCCGACACGCTCACCCGGGTCACCGGCAGGGCTGCGAAAGCGGAATGATCGTCAGGAATTGTGCGTTTGCGGGCCATGGCCATCATTTAGGGAAGGGGCCGCATTGGCCTCAAGCGAAATCCGGCATTCATCACCGGATTGTCCGCAACGCTTCTTGCAGCGTCAGCCCGCCATCGCCCAGCCGTTCGCGATAGACCAGATAATTGCCCAGCACGCGCTGGACATATTTCCGCGTCTCCTGGAAGGGGATCAGCTCCACCCAGATCACCGGATCGACATTCTCGGCGCGCGGATCGCCATAGGCGGCAATCCATTTATTCGCATTGCCCGGCCCCGCATTATAGGCCGCCGCCGCCAAGACCAGCGAGCCGTTATACCGCTCCAATTGCGTGCCGAGATAGGTCGAGCCCAACAGCGCATTGTAAGCGGCGTCGCTTATCAACCGGCTGGCCGAATAATCGACTCCTACCTTGCCTGCCACCTCCTTGGCTGTGCCGGGCATCAACTGCATCAGCCCGCGCGCTCCCGAGGCCGAAATCGCGTCGAGCTGGAACATCGATTCCTGCCGCGCAATCGCATAGACCGCCGCCCGGTCGGCCGCCAATTGAGCGTCGGCCGGCAAACCATCCTTGGGAAAACTGAACAGATCCAGCGGTACGCCCAGCTTGTCGGCCGCATCGGCAATCAGAATTGCAACATTATGGGCGCCGATTTCCTGCGCCAGCCGCGCCGCCAGCAACAACTCGCCACCGGTCTTGAGCCCCTCGCCATAATAGCGCAGCAGCGGCACGGCCATGCTCTGCCGCCCGTTGGCCGCGAGCAGGCGAATGGCCCGTACGATCGGGTTGGCATTGAACAGGCTTTCGCTGTCCTGCCAGCGGGGCAGGGGGCGGATTTCCACGCCCTTGTGGCCCAGCTCAGCTCGCGCTAATTGCCCGTAATAGACATTGCCATAGCGCGCCGCGGCCTCGTAAGCCGCCTTGGCCCCAGCTGCGTCACCCAGCTTGGTGTCGGCCCGCGCCAGCCAGTAATTGGCCTGGCTCACCGTGTCCGGCAGGGTGGATAGAGCCTTCTGTGCGGTAAAATGCTTTTTGGCTGCCGCCGCGTCGTCAAGGAATGACAGGGCGATCCAGCCCGCATGGAATTGCGCTTCCACCACGCGACCATCCGGCCCCTTGGTATAGCCCGAAGCCGCCTGATAGGCGAGTTTGGGCTGCCCTGCATTGAGCAATTGGCGGATCAGCGCGCGCCGCTCATACCACCACTCAGCCGCATCCGGCAGCTCGGCCGGCGCCTTGTTGAACCAGTCGACAGCGCTCTGCCACAGCTCGAATTTTCTCGCCCGCTGCGCTCGCGAAAAGATAAAGACCGGGTTGGACTGCATCGAGGGGTCGACGCTATCGAGTTGCTTCTTGGCATCGGCATCATTGCGCGACACGGCCGCCCGCGCCACTACCAGCGATTTCTGTGCCGGGCTCAAAAACTCTAGCAGCCGCTCGCTCGCCTGCGCCCGATCATGCATCATCAGATGTATTGCCCGCGCCCAATGCGTATTGCGATCGAGCAGGGTGCCGAGCTTGTCCAGCACGGTCTTTTCCTGCTCAGGGGTCAAAAAATTGTCGATCCAGATGCTGCGCGCCAGCCGCGTTGCCCGCTCCTTCTGCCCCTCGGCCAGATAGGCCGAAGCCAGCATTACCTGGGCCTCGATCGTATTGGGCACCGCCCCGCCCAGCGCCGCAATGACATCGGCATCAGTAGGCTCGGCCTTGAGCAACGCCTGCTCAATCCGCGTCCGATAAACACTGCTGGCCGCAAAATCAGGCGCGTCCGCAGCAAAACGCTGCACCGAATGATAATCGACTTTGCCGGGATTGAAGTAGATCGCCGCCCATTGCACCGTGCGCCGCTCGAGCGCGTCGGGCAGGGCGCGGGCTGCCTGATAGGCGCCAGCCGCATCGTCGCTACCCAGCAGGTCCAGCGCCGCGCGGAATGCCGCAGAGCCCTTGGTATCTGCAGCAGGCGTCGCCGTTCCGCTCCCAATCGAGCCGGTAACCACATTATCAATGGTGTCATTGGCCACGATCACATCGGCCACTGGGGTTATGCTCAAAACGCCCAGCGCCGCTGCAATGAGGCCCGCCCGAAAGCCGTGTCCCATCTGCCGTCCTGCTGCTCACATTCAACCAGCCGGCAAGAACCCCCATCCTTGCGGTTAACTCAAAGTTACCCCATCTGGGTAAACATCAGGTTGCCGCCGCCCGTCAGATGCCGGTCATGTCGCTGCCGCCTTGTGATGGCATGCAATAAAAACTATGGTGCGCCACTCAAATCAGCCGCTATCAAACGGCTATGACACTCCGCCACGGCTGAACTGTGGCATTCATCAAACCGAGGAATACCAGGCAAATGCTCAGAGGATCGATTACGGCACTCATCACTCCCTTCGTTAATGGGGCAGTGGACGAGAAAGCCTTCTCGAGCTTTGTCGATTGGCAGATCGCCGAGGGCACACACGGCCTGGTTCCGGTTGGCACCACGGGCGAAAGCCCTACGGTCAGCCACGAAGAACATCGCCGCGTCGTCGAAATTTGCGTCGAAGTCGCCAATAAGCGCGTTCCGGTAGTCGCTGGCGCGGGCTCCAACTCGACTGCCGAGGCCGTCTCGCTGGCCCGTTTTGCCGAAGAAACCGGCGCCGATGCCGTGCTCTCTGTCGTGCCCTATTATAACAAGCCCAACCAGGAAGGGCTGTTCCAGCACTTCTCGGCCGTGGCGAGCGCCGTGGGCATTCCGGTCATTCTCTACAGCGTGCCCGGCCGCACCGTTGCCGACCTCACCGTCGACACCATCGCTCGCCTGGCAGAGGCGCATTCCAACATTATCGGCGTCAAGGACGCGACGGCCAATATGGAGCGCGCCAGCCTGCAGCGCGCCAAGCTCGGCAAGGATTTTATCCTGCTCTCGGGCGATGATAGCTCGGCATTGGGCTTCAATGCCCATGGCGGCCATGGCTGCATTTCGGTCACCGCCAATATTGCCCCGCGCCTCTGCTCGCAGTTGCAGGAACTCTCGCTCGCCGGCGATTTCAAGGGCGCATTGGCCATTCAGGACAAGCTGTCTTACCTGCACAAGGACTTGTTCATGGAGCCCAATCCCGCGCCGGCAAAGTATGCCGCCAACCGGCTCAACCTCTGTGCCAACGAGCTGCGCCTGCCGCTTTTGCCGATCAGCAAGCCAACGCAAGAGGCGATGGACTTTGCATTGAGCCATGCAGGCCTTATCTAACCTTTATGGCCAGCAAGAACGACAAATCCAAGAACGGTGTAATCAGCCACGGCCTCGTGGCTGAAAACCGCCGCGCGCGCTACGATTACGAGATCATCGACACCCTCGAGGCCGGCCTTGTGCTGACCGGCACCGAGGTGAAGTCGCTGCGTCTGGGCAAAGCCCAGATCACCGAATCCTACGCCTCGCCCGAAAAGGGCGAGCTGTGGCTGATCAACGCCCATATCCCCGAATATCTGCAGGCCAACCGCTTCAACCATGAAGAGAAGCGCCCGCGCAAACTTCTGGTCTCGCGCAAGCAATTGGCTCATCTCGGCCAGGAAGTCTCCCGCGCCGGCAATTCCATCGTACCGCTCAAACTGTTCTTCAATGATCAGGGGCGCGCCAAAGTGCTGATCGGCCTGGGCAAGGGCAAGAAGAACTACGATAAGCGCGAAACCGAGCGCAACCGCGACTGGAACCGCGACAAATCCCGCATCATGAAAGAAGGCGGGCGCGGCTAGCGCGCTTGCTATTGCGACGTTAGAGACCGCGCGGCGGCATGGCTCGCCCGCAGGATTTCACTCGCCTCGGCTGCGGCCTTCCCTTTCATCAGGAAGTCCACCTGGTAGAAAATGCCATTGGCCAGTGACGCACTGTGTCGACAGGTCAGGCCCCAGCCGGCCTCTTTGGCCGGCGCGCAGCTTGCGGCGAGGCGGTTGCCGTCCACCAGCGTCTCCATATAGCTCCAGCCTGGCTGGTCATATGTCGCGACCTCTCCTTCCGCATCGGCCGGTGACAGCTCCGCCGGGCGCAGCATTTGCGTACCCACGCCGGGAACGCTGCCCGAACGAAGCACCATCTGCACAATCTGCGCCGTGCCGGTGCCGTCGCGGCTCTCGCAGGCCGACAGCAAAAATCCTTCGCCGCTACAGGCCGCCCGTGCCAGATAAAACAGGTAGCGCAACTGCACCGCCGGCAATGTGCCGGGGTTGGCTGCAAAGAAGCTCGCGCGGCGCTTGCTGATCTCAGGGTCGTCGCTGAAGCCCATGGGCACGATCTGCCCGTCGAGATCAAAATCCACCACCAGATATTCAGCAATGGGGATCGTCATGGCCGTCTGGTTCATCGTCACCGCCAGCTCGGCGGCAATGGTGCCTGCGCCCCAAGCCGGCGCTATGGCACAAGCCATCAGCAGAGCGGCCCCATGGCGGCGATATTGGCGCAGTCTTTTCAATGCTTGCAGCTCTGCTAAAGTCGACCGACCCGGCAAATCTATCTAGGGCAGAAGTGTTGCGTTTTCATGCCCTTTCATCGGGCCTCGCCCTGGCGGCGTTGCTGCTCACTCCTGGATGGGCTTTTGCACATCCCCATGTCTTCGTGGATGCGGAGACGACGATTGCCTTCGACAATACCGGCAATGTCATCGCCATCGAGCATCGCTGGACCTTTGATCGCGCAATCTCCGCCTGGCAGATCCAGGGTCTGGACACGAACGGCGACGGCAAGGTCAGCGGCGACGAGCTCTCGGATTTGACGCGCGATAGCATGGCGGACCTGGCCCGGCGCGAATTCTACACCTATGCCGGAGAGGGGGCGACCGATCTGCATTTCGAGATCGGCCCCGACAGCCACATGTCCTATGTCGGCGGCCGGACCGTCCTCGAGTTCTCCCTCGTGCCGAGGCAGGCCTATCGCATCGGCAAAGAGCTGGAAGTGGCCGTCTATGATCCGGAATATTATGTCGCGCTCGGCCTGGACGACATTGCCGCGGTGACCTTGCGCAATGCCCCAGCCGATTGCAGTGCGAGCCTGCGGCCCGCCAAGCAATTGCCCCCAGAACTCGCCGATCAACTGAACGCTCTGCCCGCCGAAGTAACCGAGCTGCCGCCCGAGCTTGGCGCAGTACTGCGCGGCATGCAGGGCGCCATCCTCATCCATTGCGACGAGGGCGAGGCACCGCCCCCTGGTGGTCGATCCACCGACTTTGACAATGCCCCGCCGGGCCTGCCATTCGGCCGCCCGGCGCACCAGCCGGTGCATCCAACACCCTGAACCGGGGCTAGCTCACCAACGCCCGTTAATCCGGGTCTGTTTCATCATCCACCACCGGCACGACTGCTGGCGCAACCACCGGCCGTGTGCTCGGCGGGCGCCCCACGCTCTTGGACAAATCCGCCACATCGATGAAAAAGTCCGCCTGCCGGCGGAGATCGTCGGCAATCATCGGTGTCGAGGTGGTCAGCGTCGACACCACGGTCACCCGCTTGCCCTTGCGCTGCAACGCCGCCACCAGCGCGGTGAAGTCGCCATCACCCGAAAACAGCACCATGTGGTCGTAATAGGGAGCCAGCTCCAGCGCATCGACGCAGAGCTCGATATCCATATTGCCCTTGATCTTGCGGCGGCCTGCCGCGTCGGTGAATTCCTTGGCGGGCTTCGTCACCACGGTGAAGCCGTTATAATCCAGCCAGTCGATCAATGGCCGGATCGAGGAATATTCCTGATCCTCCACCAGCGCGGTGTAGTAGTTGGCACGCAGTAAATAGGCCTTGCCGCTGAACTCGGTCAGCAATCGCCGATAGTCGATATCCACGCCGATGGCTTTGGACGTCGCGTAGAGATTGGCGCCATCGATGAACAATACAATTTTTTCGCGCGGATCAATGGGCATGATGAACTCCTGTACCCAGCAGCGAGGCTGCAAAATTACTTGCGCCCGATAGCGGGCAAAAAGCAGCTAAATTAAGTTCCGCGGCTCAATTTATCCGTCAAACTCGGTATTCGCACATTTGCTCTGGCCCCCGCAAGCGTTCTGCGCTCACCTTTTCGCCACTGGAAATCAGCCAACCCTGCACAAGTGCGTGCAAACCTTGTATCCTGATAACCTCTCGTGTATGGGAAGCGTTCATTCCATAAGTTTTGGAGACGTTCGTGGCCCGCGTCACCGTTGAAGACTGCATTGAAAAGATCGAGAACCGCTTCGATCTCGTCCTCATGGCTGCGCATCGTGCGCGCATGATTTCCTCCGGCGCTCAGATCACCGTATCCCGTGATAACGACAAAAATCCGGTCGTTGCCCTGCGTGAAATCGGTGACGGCGCCATTTCGCCGGAAGACCTGCGTGAAGACCTGATCCATTCGCTGCAGAAATATGTCGAAGTCGACGAGCCCGAGCAGCACGCTGCTCCGCTGATCGAAAGCGCCAATGGCGACGACTCGATCAATTTCGACACCATCAGCGAAGAAGAATTGCTGCGCGGCATCGAAAGCCTCGCGCCGCCGGAACGCCGCGACGATTGATCTGGCTTTAAGCTATCGTATAGGAGAGGGCGTTCGGATCACCGGACGCCCTTTTCATTTCTATCCCAACCGCTAAGCTCCCCAGGCGGGTGAGGCCCCTACAGTCATGATGCGTCAGTACGAGCTTGTCGAACGCGTTCAGGCCTATAACCCGAACGCCGACGAGAATTTGTTGAACAAGGCCTATGTGTACGCCATGCAGAAGCATGGCTCGCAAAAGCGCGCCTCGGGCGACCCGTACTTCAATCATCCCCTCGAAGTCGCCGCCATCCTGACCGAGCTCAAGCTCGATGATGCCTCCATCGCCGTGGGCCTGCTGCACGATACCATCGAGGATACCGACGCCACCCGCGCCGAGATCGATCAGCTCTTCGGCTCGGAAATCGGCGCCATTGTCGATGGCCTGACCAAGATTGACCGCCTCAATCTGGTGTCGCGCGAGGAAGCCCAGGCCGAAAACCTGCGCAAGCTGCTGCTGGCCATCAGCCAGGACGTGCGTGTCCTGCTGGTGAAGCTGGCCGATCGCCTGCACAATATGCGCACCCTGCAATACATGCCGCCCGAAAAGCGCACCCGTATTGCCCAGGAAACCATGGATATCTATGCCCCGCTCGCCGGCCGCATGGGTATGCAGGACATGCGCAACGAGCTGGAAGACATCTCCTTCAAGATTCTCCAGCCCGATCACTACAATGCCATTACCGAGCGTCTCAACGAGATGCAGGCCGAATATCGCGAGACGATTTCGACCATTTCGACCGAGCTCAGCGAACGCCTCGCCGCCGAGGGCATCACCGCCCGGGTCAAGGCGCGCGTCAAATCGCCTTATTCGATCTTCTCCAAGATCGAGCGCAAGTCGATTGCGCTGGAACAGCTCTCCGACATGATCGGCTTCCGCGTCATCGTGAATTCCATCGAGGAGTGCTACCACACGGTGGGCGTCGTCCACACCAAGTGGAAAGTCGTGCCCGGCCGCTTCAAGGACTATATCTCGGTCCCCAAGCACAACGATTACCAGTCCATCCACACCACCATTGTTGGCCCCGGCCGCCAGCGCGCCGAGCTGCAGATCCGCACTGAGGAAATGGACCGCATCGCCGAATTCGGCATCGCGGCCCACGCCCTCTACAAGGATGGCGCCTCCGCCGATATGGGCCGCATCGAGATCGAGTCGCAGGCCTATGGCTCGCTCCGCCAGACCATCGGCCACCTGACTCAGGGCCTCTCGACCGAAGATTTCGTCGAATATACCAAGCTCGAACTGTTCCAGGACCAGGTGTTCTGCTTCACCCCGCGCGGGCGCCTCATCGCCCTGCCGCGTGGCGCAACGCCCATCGACTTCGCCTATGCCCTGCATACCGACATCGGCGATACCTGCGTCGGGGCCAAGATCAACGGCGCCATCCTGCCGCTGGTCACCCAGCTGCGCAGCGGCGACGAAGTCGAGATCATCCGCGACCAGAACCACATGCCGCCATCCAATTGGATCGGCATCGCCGCCACCGGCAAGGCCCGTGCCGCCATTCGCCGTGCCGTGCGTCACGCCGCCGCCCAGCGCGCCTTTGCTCTGGGCGAGCACGTCCTCAAGATGATGCTCGAGCGCGAAGGCGTCATGCTCGACGACAGCGAGGCAAAGGCCTTGGCCGAGGCTTTGGGCTCCCCGTCCAAGCGCGACCTGCTGATCGCCGTCGGCGAAGGCAAGGTCGGCTCCGAACCGCTGGCTGCCGAACTCGCCCGCATCAAGGGCCTGCGCAAACGCCGCCGCAAACTCGATCTGCCCGTGGCCGACACGGCCGATGGCTGGTTTGCCCTGCGCGCCACCGATCTGTTCCGCTTCCGCGTGCCGGGCGGTCAGCGTTCCGGCACCCGCGCCAAGGCGGCGCTCGCCCAGCTCGACTTTCACATGCCCGTCACCATTTCGGGGGAGGGGGTTGTACCCGGCGACCGCCTCGTGGGCATTCTGCAGCCCGACGCGCCGATGCTGGTCTACCCCATCCATTCCGACGCGCTGATCGATCTGCATGACAGCGACGTCGCCTGGGTCGATGTGCGCTGGAATCTATCTGGCAAGGAAGACCTCTATCCCACCGTCATTTCGATGGAATCGGTCAATCGTCCCGGCTCACTCGCGCAGATTTCCTCGGCCATCGCCGCCTGTGACGCCAATATCAACAATCTGGTGATGCGGATGATTTCGCCCGATTTTCACCAGATGATCTTCGAAATCGAAGTCCGTGACCTTGCGCAACTGACTGATGTTCTGGCAACGCTCAAGCGCAGTCCGGGCCTTTCCTCCGTCCAGCGCGCGGGCATGCGGGAAGCATCAATGATTTCGACGCTGGAATGGGACGGCAATATCGATCGGAGAAATGACGATGACTAAGGATGAAGTGCTGGCGATCTTCCGCGAATGTGGCGCCATGCTCGAAGGCCATTTCATCCTGTCTTCGGGGCTCCGCTCCCCCGTCTTCCTGCAAAAGGCGCGGGTCTTCCAATATCCGCACCAGACCGAAAAGCTCTGCAAGGCGCTGGCCGCTAAGATCCATGCCGAGGGCTTCGGCTCCGCCACCAAGATCGTCTCGCCCGCGATCGGCGGCATCATCCCCGGCTACGAAACCGCCCGCCACATGAACCTGCCCGCGCTGTATACCGAGCGGGTCGAAGGCAAGTTCGAGCTGCGCCGCGGCTTTGAAATCTCCGCCGACGACAAGGTGATCGTGGTCGAGGACATCGTCTCGACGGGGCTCTCCATTCGCGAATGCGTCGAAGCCCTGCGCGGCATCGGCGCCAATGTCATCGCCGCCGCCTGCCTCATCGACCGCTCCGGCGGCGAAGCCGATGTGGGCGTGCCGCTGGTCAAGCTCATCGATTTCAAAGTCCCCGCTTACCCCGCCGACCAACTCCCCCCCGAACTCGCCGCGCTCCCCGCCGTAAAACCCGGTAGCCGCGGCATTCAGGGGGTGAAATGATCATCGGCCTGGGCTCCGACCTCTGCCAGATCGGCCGCGTCGAGCACACGCTCGAGCGGTTCGGCGAGCGCTTCACTCATCGCTGCTTCACCGAGATCGAGCGCCGCAAATCCGACCGCCGCGCCATGCGCGCCGCCTCCTATGCCAAGCGCTTCGCCGCCAAGGAGGCCTGCTCCAAGGCCCTTGGCACCGGCCTCAATTTCGGCGTTTATTGGCGCGACATGGGCGTGGTGAACCTCCCATCGGGCAAACCGACCATGCATCTGACCAATGGGGCCGCCAAGGCACTGGCCCGGCTTGTCCCGCCCGGTCACGTTCCCCACATTCACCTGACCATCACCGATGACGCCGGGCTTGCTCAAGCCTTCGTCATCATCGAGGCGCTGCCAATTGACCACGCGGTCACAAACGCCTAACGCTTCGGCATCACTCCCCCGGGGATATTCATGAGCCAGCCCGCCGACAAAACCGCCAAGAAGTCCGCCGCCAGCGAGTGGTGGGAAACCATCGTGGTCGTCGTCGAGGCGCTGCTGATCGCCATCGTGCTGCGCTCCTTCCTCTACCAGCCGTTCTCCATCCCGACCGCTTCCATGCAGCAGACGCTGATGATTGGCGATTACTTCGTCGCCAACAAATTCGTCTGGGGCTACGGCAAGCATTCCTTCTCGCTGGGCCGCTATGGCGATTTCAGCCTGCTCGATTTCGAGCTGCCCATCTCCAACCGCATTTTCGGCCGCGAGCCCAATCGCGGCGATGTCGCCGTGTTCCGCCCCGTGCCGCAGAACATCGAATATATCAAGCGCGTCGTCGGCCTGCCGGGCGATCGCATCCAGATGCGCGAAGGCCGCCTCTACATCAACGGCACCATGATCGAGCGCGAAAAGCTCGGCACCGCCCAGGATACCGATAGCGAAGGTGATACCCGCGAAGTCACCGTCTATCGCGAGACCTTCCCTGAGGGCACGACCCACATCATCCAGGAAATCTCCGACAACGCCTCGCTCGACAATACCCAGGAATATGTCGTTCCCGCCGGCCATTATTTCATGATGGGCGACAACCGCGACCGCTCCGCCGATAGCCGTGTGCTGAGCCAGGTCGGCTATGTCCCCGCCGTCAATCTGATCGCCAAGGCCGAAGCCCGCTTCTTCTCCATCAAGGACAATTTGCCGCCCTGGCAGATCTGGCAATGGCCGGCCAATGTGCGCTGGGACCGGATGTTCCAGTCCGTCTCCAGCGACCGGCCCTACGACACCACGGCCACCCTGTGAGCCGAGCTGCGCGTAATCACGACAAGCTCCAGTTCCGGCTAAGCTACCGCTTTGCCGATCCGGACTTGCTCAATCGCGCACTCACCCATTCCAGCGCCGTCTCACCCGCCAAACGTATCGAGCGCTCCTATCAGCGCCTCGAATTTCTGGGCGATCGCGTCCTCGGCCTTGTCGTCGCCGATATGCTCTATCGCCGCTATCCCAAGGCCAATGAGGGCGAGCTGAGCCGCACGCTCAACACCCTGGTGCGCAAGGAAACCTGCGCCATCATCGCCCGCCAGCTCGATCTGGGCAGCGAAATGAACCTGGGCGATAGCGAAGCGCGCACCGGCGGCGCCGAAAAAGACGCCATCCTGGGCGACGTCACCGAAGCGGTGATCGGCGCCATCTATTGCGATGGCGGGCTGGACAAGGCCTATGAATTTGTCGAGCGCATGTTCGAGGAATTCCTGGCCGATGGTTCCGCCAACAAGGCCGATGCCAAGACCACGCTGCAGGAATGGGCCCAGGCCCGTGGCCTCGAGCCCCCAACCTATACTCAGACCGAACGCACCGGTCCCGACCACGCCCCCCAATTCACCATCTCCGTCTCTCTGGGTGATTTCGAAACGCTGAGCGCCACCGGCCCTTCAAAGAAGATCGCCGAACACAAGGCCGCCGAGCTGTTCCTTATCCACCAGAAAGTCTGGAAGGAGCCCGCATGACCACACTCCCCGAACTCACCGACACGTCCTGCGGCTTCATCGCCCTGGTCGGCGCCCCCAATGCCGGCAAGTCGACGCTGCTCAATGCCCTTGTCGGCACCAAAGTGTCCATCGTCACCCACAAGGCCCAGACCACCCGGTCCCAGGTCCGCGGCGTCGTCACTCTCGACAAGGCCCAGCTCGTCTTCATCGACACGCCCGGCATTTTCGCGCCCAAGCGTCGGCTCGATCGCGCCATGGTCGATAGCGCCTGGGGCGGGGCAGGGGATGCCGATCTGGTCGCCTTTTTGATTGATGCCGAAAGGGGGATAACCCCCGATCTTGAATCACTGCTGGAGGGGCTGGCCAATATCAACCACCCCAAAATCCTGATCCTGAACAAGATCGACACCATTAAGAACGAGGCCCTGCTGGCCCTGTCGCAGACCCTCAACGAGAAGCTGCATTTCGAGGCCACTTTCATGATCTCGGCCCTCAAGGGCTATGGCGTGCAGGACTTCATGGATTGGTGCGTCAAGCACATTCCGCCCGGTCCCTGGCACTTTCCCGAGGATCACCTGACCGATCTCACCATGGCCATCACCGCCGCCGAGATCACGCGCGAAAAGCTGTTCCTGCGCGTCCATGACGAGATTCCCTATAACTGCACGGTCGAAACCGAGAGCTTCAAGATCCAGAAGGACGGCTCCTACAAGATCGACCAGGTCGTCTACGTCACCCGCGACAGCCACAAAAAGATTGTGCTCGGCGCGGGCGGCCAGACCATCAAGACCATCGGCCAGGAAGCCCGCAAGGAACTGATGGAAATGTACGAGGTGCCCATCCACCTCTTCCTCTTCGTCAAAGTTCGCGAAAAATGGGGCGACGACCCCGAACGCTACCGCGAAATGGGCCTCGAATACCCCCACGGCAAGGGCTAACCGTCCTTCTATCCCTCTCCCCTTGAGGGAGAGGGACGGCATTTCTGCGTTCAGCAGAAATGACAGGGTGAGGGGTTCTGCGCCCTCCTATGCTTCAATGCATCGAGGGAACTCCTGCGGCGGAAGTAGACCTCATGGTGAGCTTGTCGAACCACGAGATCGTGGCACGACCTACCCAATCACCCCATAATTGGCCATATCCGCCTCAATCCCCAGCCGCCCAAGAAACGCCCGCGGATCAAACCCGCTGGCGCGCCGCACCTCACCCATCGCCGCCTTGGCCTTCTCGAACGCTGCCACGCTGTCCCATTCCACCACGGTCAGGAAGTTGAAGCGATCCGACCCCGATTGCACTTCCAGCACCAGATTTTGCCGGCACCCGGCCTGCGTATCGAGAAACACCTTGGTTTCCTCGATCTGCGCCAGGAATTCCTCCCGCGCCGCCACCGGCACTGCGAACTTGTCGATGCGATAAACCGAACCATGCTGTATTTGTGTATGTGCGTTCATAGCCGCCTCCATGCAGGGGCGGGATGCCCGCCCGGATTGATTCAGCAACACCCTGCTGAATTGACAATACATTGTCATATTGGTTATATGTTGTCAACATGAAGTCTGACGATCAAGCGGCATCCATGGCCCTGAGCGCTCTGTTCCTCGATATCTTCCGCGCCAATGGCCGGCTGATCGCCGCCGGCGATCAACTCATCGCGCCGCTCGGTCTCACCAGCGCCCGCTGGCAGGTACTCGGCGCCGTCGCCATGGCCAGCACGCCCCAGCCCGTTGCCCATCTTGCCCGCGACATGGGCCTCGCCCGTCAGGGCGTGCAGCGCATTGTCAACGAGCTGGCCGACGAGGATTTCGTCGCCTTCCAAGACAATCCCCATCACCGCCGCGCCAAGCTGGTCCGCCTGACGCCGCGCGGGCAGCAGGTCATGTCAGCCGCCCACAAGCTGCAACGCCCCTGGGTCGATGTCCTCGCCGCCGGCCTCGACCCCAGCAAAATCGCCATCGCCGCCGAAGTGCTCGAAACCCTGCGCAATCGCCTCGAAGACGGCACCAACCCGGAAGGGGCGGATCAGGACTAAGATGGAATGGACCGGCGAAGCCCTGCTGATCGGTGTGCGCCGCCACGGCGAGAGCAGCGTTATTGCCGAAGCCATGGTGGCCGGTCGCGGCCGTCATATGGGCCTGGTGCGCGGCGGCCGTAGCCGGCGTCTGTCCGCTGTTCTTCAGCCCGGCAATACCATCCAGCTCACCTGGCGAGCTCGCCTCGAAGACCAGCTCGGCCAGTTCACCGTCGAGCTCATCCAAGCCCGCGCCGCCCAGCTTATCGACGACCGCACCCGCCTCTACACCAGCCAGCTGATCTGCGATCATTTGCGGCTCCTGCCCGAGCGTGACCCGCATGATCGTCTGCTCGGCATGGCGCTGGGCCTGCTCGATCATGCCCCCGACGGCGCCGCACTCGCCCGCTTCGAGCTCGCCATTCTCGACGACCTCGGCTACGGCCTCGATCTCACCACCTGCGCCGTCACCGGCACATCAGGCGATCTCACCCACGTTTCGCCAAAATCCGGCCGCGCCGTCTCCCGCGCCGCCGCCCAGCCCTATCTCGATCGCCTGCTGCCGCTGCCGAGCTTCCTCGCCGGCCGCGGCAACGCCGCCCCCTCCGACATCGCCGCCGCCTTCCGCCTTACCGGCCATTTCCTGCAAGACCACGTCTGGGGCCCACGCGAACTGACCCCTTCGCCCACCCGCGATATCCTCATCGGCATGCTGTCGCGCGACCACGACAACTAGCGCCCGGGAGACGTGATCTTCTCACCTCGCCCCATCAAGGGGGGCTCCCCAATCCATCGGCTCTTTCCCTCCC
>UCAU01000082.1 GCA_900470445.1 Hyphomicrobiales bacterium
GTCATTCCGGCGCGGGCCGGAATCCATGCTGAAGGCCATCCCCACGCTGGATGCGAGCGGCGCACCACGGACCTGGATTCCGGCCTGTGCCGGAATGACCCCGTGGGCGTAAAACCATCGTGGCTAATACGCCGATCCATCAGCCACCGTCTCCCTCCCCCTTGTGGGGAGGGGACAGGGGTGGGGGTGCTGCGCCATCCTCCACTCAGCTTGCCGAGTGTTGCAAGCAACCCCATTCCACAAACCTCGTTCACTTTAGAACAATTATAGCCTTGTCTAGTGGATCGCTAGATTTTATGAACGGACCGATGGCGGCCATGGGGCTGCCCGACCGAATGGCAGAAGCCGATGCTGACCAAAAAGGGCAAATACGGCCTGAAAGCTCTTTCCGCGCTCGCGGAATTGCCGCCGGGTCAGCTCGCCTTTGTGGGCGAGATTGCCACCGCCAACAATATTCCCAAGAAATTCCTCGACGCGATCCTGGCCGAATTGCGCAATGCCGGCTTCGTCTACAGCCGCAAGGGCAAGACCGGCGGCTATAGCCTTGCCCGCCCCCCCGAGGAGATCAAGATCGGCCACGTCGTGCGCGTGCTCGATGGCCCCCTCGCGCCCATCCCCTGCGCCAGCAAAACCCGCTTCCAGCCCTGCGACGACTGCGACATGGCCACCTGCCAGGTCCGTCACCTCATGCTCGAAGTCCGCAATGCCATCGCCGAAGTGCTGGACAATACCAGCCTCACCGAACTGCGCAGCCTGGGCCCCATCGAAACCCTGACCAGCGAAACCCTGACCGCCTGACGCCGGCTATCTGCGTCAGGCCATAACTCTCCGCTTGCCCACCACACAGCTGTCGCCTGCGCCACCGCATTCGAAAACACGTCATTTCCTTCGATTAACATACTTGAGTTACGTTAATACCCCTCCCATAGTCCTGTCATCGGGCTGTCACGCGGGCCCTGTTTGCGGCCCGCCGACGCCCGGTTTGGAGAGGAAAGAGAGGAATCGTCATGACGCGAATGAGCCGGCGAACTTTTGTCGCATCGGTGCCCCCATTGGTAATGGCCACGCAAATACCGGCCTGGGCCGCGCCCGCATCGGATCTGGATTTGATTGCGAGCCAGAAGGGCGAACCGGCAATCGTCAAACTCTACCGCCAGCTTGAGCGCCTGACCTCCACGGTCACTTTCATGACCACAGGCGCCCATCCCGATGACGAACCTAGTGGCCTGCTGGCTGCATTGCGCCACGTCTATGGCATCCGCCCGGTACTCTATTGCATCACGCGCGGGGAGGGCGGCCAGAACAGCATCGGGCCGGAACGCGGCTCCGTGCTCGGCGTGCTGCGCACCCGCGAAATGCAGGAAGCCTCGCGCTCGCTCGATGCTTCGCTCGCCTTTGGCGGCCGCGGACACAATGACAGTGTGCACGATTTCGGCTTTTCCAAAGACCCCAATGCCACCATCACGCGCTGGGGCCGCGACCGCGTCATCGAGCGCATGACCTGGGCCTTCCGCCACTACAAGCCCGACGTGGTGATGAACTGCTTCCTCGATGTGCCCGGCCAGCATGGCCAGCACCGCGCCGCCACAGTGGCGACCTTCATTGCGGCCGACATTTCCGGCAATGCCGAGGAATTCCCCGAGCAGATCGCCGCCGGCCTCAAGCCCTGGAACGTTCCGAAAATCTATCTGCCCGCCTATGGTGGCGGCGGCGGTGTCTATGACGACGAAATTCCGCCCCCGCCCACGACGCTCGTGGTGAAGGCCCCGGCGCGCGACCCGATTTCCGGCGCCACCTTCCCGCAAATGGGCGAATGGTCCCGCTCCTGCCATCTGACGCAGGGCATGGGCACCTGGCGTCCAGATCCGCAAACCGAATGGCAACTCAACCTGTCGCGGGTGGCCGAGGGCGAAGCTCCGACGCAGGAAAATGACATCCGCGACGGCCTGATCGCTACGGTCGGCCATATCGCCGAACTCGATGGCATGCCCGCCTCGGCCGCCGATGCCTTGCGCAACGCCCAGGGCCTGATCGAGCAGGCCATTGCCGATTATGGCGATCCCAAAGCCGTCGTCGCCAAGGTCATCGAGATCGGCGCCGCTATCGACGCCGCCCGCGCGCAATTGCCCGCCGAACTGGTCGACAGCGTGGCCCACCGCCTTGACCGCAAGGTCAAGGAAATCGATCTGGTTCTGGCCACCGCCGCCGGCATGCAGGTGCGCGCCTATACCGATGGCGTCGATCTGCGTCCCGGCCAGGAAGTCCTGGTCAAAACCACTGTCGATGCGCCCGAAGATGTCGTCGTCCAGTCCGTCGCCATCATCGCCCGCGATGGCCTGAGCAGCTCAGCCGGTGCCGAGGGAGAACTGGTCACTGCCGCAGCAGACGCTACCCTCACCAACCCATTGACCGAGCAGTTCGATCCGCTCGGCGGCAATGGCGATGCCTTCGTGCGGCTGACTGCCCAGATCGCAGGCCGCAGCACCGTTCTCGATATCGATCTCGAAGACGCCCTGCGGGTTCTTCCCGCCGCCTCGCTTGAACTCAAGCCCGACGCGGTAGTGTTCAACACCGAGCGGGACATCTCTCCCGTGCAGATGACCGCAGTCGTCGCCAACGCCACCACAAGCGATCTGGCCTTCGATCTGCCTGATGGTTGGTCCATGCAGCCCACCGGGGAAACCGGCCGCGAAGCCGGCACGTTCGAACTAGCTCCGCCGGCCGATTTGGGTACGACCCGCATCGCCATCGAGCCCACCCTGCTCGGCGAGCCGTCCTACGCCATCAACACCTTCTCCTATCCCCATATCGGCAAATCGGTGGTGCCGACGCTGGTATCGGTGCCGGTGCAGTCGGTTGGCGCAGCGCTGCCGGGCAATACCAAGGTCGGCTACGTCAGTGGCGGCAATGACAATGTCCATATCTGGCTGCGCCGCCTTGGTGTCGACCTGACCGAACTGGCGCCGGGCGACATCGAGGCCGGCGCCTATCGCGATCTTGATACCCTGGTTGTCGGCATCTTCGCCTTTGGCAAGCGGCCCGATCTGGTGGCGGCGCTGCCGGGGATTCATGAATGGGTGAACAATGGCGGCCATCTGGTGACGCTCTATCATCGGCCCTCCGATGGTTGGGATCCGGAGGCGGTGCCGCCGGCTTTCCTCAAGATCGGATCGCCCTCGATCCGCTATCGGGTGACCGACGCGAATGCCGTGGTGACCGTGCTGGAGGCGGATCATCCGCTGCTCAATTATCCCAACGTCCTGACCGAGGAAGACTGGTCCAATTGGGACAAGGAGCGCGGACTGTACTTCGCCTCGGAATGGGACGAAGCCTATAAGCCCTTGCTTTCCATGAGTGATTCCGGCGAGGAGCCGCTGACGGGCTCGCTGCTTTCGGCCGAAATCGGACAGGGGCGGCATACCCATACGAGCCTGGTATTGCATCACCAGCTCGACAAACTGGTTCCCGGTGCCTTCCGCCTGCTGGCCAATCTGACCCAGCCGGCGCGGCGCTGACCCCATAGCCGAGCAGAGGCCTCCCTATAGCCCGGCTCCTCCCGGCAAGGCTCCCGATCTCACGATCGGGGGCCTTGTCATTTAGGGCTGGCTGAACCGGCCGAGGCCGAAGGCTGAAAGGTCGATCGCCGAGGCGCCGTCCAGGGCCCATTGCGCCAGGCTTTCGCCGATGGCGGCGGAGTGCTTGAAGCCATGGCCCGAGCAGGGGGAGGCGACCAGGATGGCGGTGGAGGCGGGGTGACGGTCGATCAGGAAGGCGCTGTCCGGCGTGGCGGTATAGATGCAAGTGGCTGTTTTAATTGGATTATTTGTCACGCCAGCGAGGCGCCCGGCAAGGTGGGCGGCATGCATGCGACGCGAGTCTGACAGGGGGACGCTGCGGTCGATGGCGTTCGGATTGCTGGCCGGGCCGTAGAACTCGTCGGCGGTCTTGATGCTGATGCCATCAAGGCTCGGGAAGCCGTAGAAAAAGCCATCCTCTTCCTCGCCATGTGGCCACATATAGACGGGCGATTCGCGCCATTCCTTTGGCGCATCGGGCGCGAGGGCAAACCAATGCATCACCTGCCGCGTCGACTTCAGCAGCCGATCGAACGGGGCGCCGAGCAGACCACCGGCCCAGGCGCCAGCCGTTACGATGGCCTGGCCGGCGTGGATTATCTCGCCGCTCAACGTGATCGATACGCCTGAACCATCGGGAGTGATCGCCGTAACGATCTCGCCCAGCTTTATCGTCGCCCCATGCCGCCGCGCCATGTCCAGATTGGCCGCGACGCAGCGCTCCGGCATGAGATAGCCGCCGCCTGGCTCATAATAGCCAATCTCGTCACCGGCGGGGATAAGATTGGGAAAACGCTGGCGGATTTCGTCAGCGCCGAGAATTTCATGTGCAATTCCATAGCGTTGCGCAGCCGCGATGGACCGCCGGATAAAGCCGGTGCGGCCGGGGCGCTCGACATTATCATCGGCTTGCGAGATGACGATGCTGCCCACTTCGAACAGCATGGATTGGCCGGTCTCGGCCTCGAGTTCACGCCAGATTTCGTGCGAGCGAACGGCGAGGGGGACGTAAGTCTCGCCTTCGCCAATGCCGCGCCGCGTGATGCGGGTCTCGCCATGGGTGGAGCCTTCGGTATGCGGCGGGGCGAAGCGATCGATGCCGAGGACGCGAATGCCACGCTTGGCGAGTTGGTAGAGGGTGGCGCTGCCCATGGCGCCCAGGCCGATAACGACGACGTCAAAGCTTTGATGTGTCAAGATTTTTGCACCAGATTGGCAAGGATGCGGAAGGCGCCGGGCACCAGTTTGTCAAGCTGGTGATGCAGCACCAGACTGGTGTGGGTATGCCGCCCCCGTCCGATCTGCGCGGTAAGCAGGGACCCCAAAAGGGGCTGCTCACCACTGTCATGCATGGATAGCAGGGGCTGATAAGCGTCGTCCCATTCCGAAGCGAAATAGAGTCCTCGCTCCTTATCCCATCCCGCAAAATCGTTCGCCGAAAGGCGGTTGGGGAACGACATCAGGGGGCTTTGGGGTAACAGACTGCTAACGTTGACGGCGGGATTGGTTACCCGCCAGCGCAGTGAAGGCGAGCCGATGACCAGCCGCCGTGGCGGGATCACGTCATGATTCCAGCCATCTGAGGGGCGATGGTAGAGGGTTAGCAAATGCCCGCCGGTTTCGACCCAGCGGTGCAGGCGCGGCACGGCGCGGGCGAGATCGGGCCGGGTGCCAAAAGCAAAGATGCCGACGACGATGGTGTCGTAGGCCGACAGGTCACCTTCCAGGGCCGCTGCGTCCAGTTCGGTGACGTCGGCACCCATGCGGGCGAGCCACAGACCGACCCGGTCGCTGCCGCCACCAACATAACCGATGCGGGATTGGGGGAGGACAAGATCGAGCGCGAGAATGTCGAGCGCCTGCGGCCGGACGAAGTGCGTGCGGCCAATATGCGGGTAGGCGATGGGGGTGAGATTGTAGGCGGCGGCGCCGTCGATCGTCACGGGCAGGGTCAACCGCCCGGCTGGTAGATTTGGCTCGGCGCGGATGGTGAAGCCGTTGCCGGAACGGGTGACCGCAACACCGGGTGTTTCATCAATGGCGATGGCCTGCGGTGAAGCGTCAGATTGCACGGCCACGATGTGGTCGATTGGGGCGGCGGGCAGGGGGATGATCAGGGCATCGGGGGCCAGGCTGACCGCGTGGCTTGGGACGATCTGCACCGGCTCTTCGGTATCGATCAGGGCGGTGGCGGACTGACTGCCGATCTTGAGCGTGACTTCGACCTGCACGGCGCCATTGCCACCCAGGCTCGAGTAACCCGGCAAATAGGCATTGGTGATGGGGGCGTCGGCGGCGACCGAGAGCGGGATGCTGATCACCGAGCCTTCGCTTGTTGGGGTGCCGGCATGGAGATGAGGGGCCAGGATTGGGCGGATCGTGGCATGGCGATTGCCCAGCCAGACCTTGAGCCGGCCGCTGCCGCCGGGTGCCAGATTGGCCGGCTCTACCCAGGCCAGGATGTCGAGACCGCTTGCGGCGATGAGGGCTGCGTCGATTTCGGCCAGCTTGCGGCTGAGGCGATGGCCGAACAGCTCGGCTTCCGGCTCGGTGAGGGCGGCCTGGGCGGCGAGCAGTTCGGATTTGGCAATGTCCAGCGGGCCCACAATGGCGGCGCCATCCGGAAAGGCCGCGATGGCATCGGCAATGGCGGCATCTGCCGCGCGGAGCGGGGCGGATGCCGAACTGGCGAGTAGCGCGGCGATTTCGGTGAGGTTGGCGGGCAGATTGGCGCTAATATCGGCTTCCGCGGCGCCGCCGAGCTTGAGATGCAGTGGCCATTCTGTTTGTGGCTCGGCGCGCCAGTGACCCATATTCTGGCTGGCGTGATAGTAGCGGGAGAACTCGCCCAATGTGTCATAGCTGGCGCCGGTCAGTGGGTCCGAGCCGGTGGCGGCGACGGTCAGCGTGGCTGGTGGGGGCGGGACCTCGTCGTCATAGGTGTCGCCGCCGCCCGACCAAGCCGGCAGGTAATATTTGGCCACGCGCCAGGGTGTCAGCCCCTCGGCAAAATGCTCGGGATAGGCAGCGGGGTCGGCGGCCAGGGCGATGGCTGTTTCGGCGGCTTCGGTCATCGCGCGGTGATGGCCATGCTGACCGGGCACATCGAGAAAAGTCGGAATGACGATGTCGGGGCGTTCCTGCCGATAGGCACGGACCAGCCGTTCGATGATGCGGTCCTTGCCCCAGCGGGCGAGGGTATCCGGGCCGCTTTTGGAAAAGCCAAAATCGTGGACGGGATCGTTGGGGCCATGGCCGAGCCAGACCACGTCGGCATCCAACTCGCGGGCGGCTTCTTCCATTTCGCGCGAGCGCAATACGCCCAAGGCGCCGGTGCGCTCGGGGCCAAGCGTGTTCTGGCCACCCTCGCCACGGGTCGAGCAGGCGACGATAACCCGCATGCCCATGCCGAAGCGCAGCAGCGCCAGCATGCCGCTTTGCTCGTCATCGGGATGGGCGCCGGTATTCATCACCGTCAGCGTCGAGGTCAACCGGCTCAAGGCGCGGTGCAGGGCGACAATAGCGGGGCGGGATTTGCGGCGGGCGAGACGGTCGCGGGCGGTCAGCATGGCGGTCCTGAAAGTGCGTTCAGACTGCGGGCACAACCGGGCCGGTGGCAGTGCTGAGATGGGGAGAAACGGTGTCGAGCAGGGGCAGGGCGGCGGCGCCCAGGGCGGCGGTCAATTGGCCGGTCTGGCCGCGCAGCACGCGGGGCGTGGTGCGCATGCGGCGGCTGGAAACAGAAACGGGTAGCGGATCGAGCGCTGATATCACCGCGTCGAGCACGGAATCAGGCAGGCCGCCCCCGAAGATGATGGTTTCTGGGTCGAAGACGTTTTCGAGCATGCCCACGGTGGGGGCGAGATAGTCGGCGGCACCGGCGATCCAGCCCATCAGGTGCGGATTGTTGTCGTCATGCAGCGCCTGAATGTCATCGACATTGGCGGCATAAATACCGGCCAGCGCCAGCTGCTCGCGCAGGGCATAGACCGAAACGAAACGTTCGAGCGCGCCGGCCGCGCCATAGCTGGTCTTGCCCTTGCGGGGCACCAGCCCGACATGGCCGATTTCGCCAGCATTACCGAAGGCGCCACGCAGCGGGCGACCGTCCTGGATGACGCCGAGGCCAAGGCCGACGCCGAAATAGAGGTAGCAGAAATTCCCGCTTTGGCGTCCGGCGCCATAGAGGCGCTCGCCCACTGCGGCGGCGGTAGCATCATTTTCGAGCACCACGCTTTCGCCCGTGGCCTTGGCGATGAGCTTGACCGGATCGGCGCCGGTCCAGCCGGGCAGGGTGGCGGGACCGACCGAGCTCATGCCCTCGATATCGAAGGGGCCGGGCATCACCACGCCAACGCCGAGCAATCTGGTGTCCTGTGCGGAGGCGCGCAGCTTGGCGATTTCTTCGGCCACCTTGCCGGGAATGTAATCCGGATCGGTCCGCTCCAAGGGGCTGATCGATTGGGCGCGCAGCCCGCCCGACAGGTCGAGCAGCACGGTGACCATGTGGTCCGCCGCGATTTCGACGCCGACGGTTACCGGCCCATTGGGATTGACCGCGAACTGGATGGGCGGCTGGCCTCGGCCCGAGCGCATGCGGCCCAGCTCGACCAGCAGGCCCTCATCGAGCAATTCTTCCACGATATTGGCCACGGCTTGCGCCGTGAGCTGGGCGCGGCGGGCGATTTCAGTGCGGCCCAGATGGCCGTGCAGGCGGATGACCTCAAGGACGACGCGGCGATTATGCGCCCGATTGCGTTCGGGATTGCTGCCGATCGCCACGCGCTGGCGCAAATTGCGCTTGTCCTGACTGCTCAAGAACCGCCCCCCTGATCATGGGTCAACTACCACATCCCTGGCGCCGGAGACTACCCGTGCAGAACAATAACTCAAGTAGATTATTTTATTGACAAGCGAGTGTCACATGGCTGACGTTTGCCGCTGGGAATGGCGAGGTTCGCCCTTCTGCAAGGAAGGCCGGCTGAGGATGAAGCGGGCCATTTGGAGGTTATCAATGCGCAATAAGGCAAAACTGGCCGGGCTCGCGGCTGGCATCAGTTTCCTGGCGCTGGGCTCGGCCCAGGCCGTGGAAATCGAATATTGGCAATATGTTTTCGACACTCGCGTGCAGGCCATGGACCAGCTGATCGAGAAGTTCGAAGCGGCCAATCCCGACATCACCGTCAAGCAGGTTACCTTCCCCTATGCCGACTATCAGACGCGCGTTGTCGCGGCCAAGGTCGCCGGGCAGGGCCCGGACGTGGTGCAGCTGTTCTATGGCTGGCTCGACAATTTCGTGAATGGCGAGCTGATCCAGCCGCTTGATCCGGCAGTGTTCCCGCCAGCCGAAATCGAAGCCGATTTCTTCCCCATCGTTTCGGCGATGAAGCGCGGCGACGCCTATTATGGCCTGCCGACCGCCGTGCGCTCGCTGGCTCTGTTCTACAACAAGGCACTGTTCACCGAAGCCGGGCTCGATCCGGCCAATCCGCCGCAGAACCTGGTCGATTTCCTGGCGGCTGCCGAAGCCACCACCAAGCGCGATGGCGGCGGCAATATCACCAGCGCCGGTGTGACCCTCGACATGGCCGGGCAGGACCATCACTGGTGGCGCGAAGTGCTGATCCGCCAGAATGGCGGCGTGCCTTATGACGAAGCGGGCAATGTCGCCTATAATGACGCTGCCGGCGCTGCGGCGCTGAAATATTACACCGATCTGCAGACCGTCTCGAAGGTCGGCCAGGTCGGCTTCATGGATGAAGGCCAGGCGGCGTTCCGCGCGGGTCTTGCCGCCATGACCATCGACGGCACGTTCCGGCTCGGCGCCTTTGCCGACAATCCGTTCGAGTGGGGCGTCACCGAATTGCCGGCCGATGCCAATGGCCTGCGCTCGAACTATTCGAGCTATTTCGCCAATGCCATCGGCTCGGGCGCCCAGGGCGAAGAGCTGGCGGCTTCCCAGAAGTTCCTCGCCTATATCACCTCGCCCGAGGCCATGGAAATCTGGCTCAATGTGGTGGGTGAACTGCCGGCCCGCCGCGACGTCGCCCTGACCGAGGCCAATCTGGCCGACCCGATCCGCGCGCCGTTCCTCAAGGGTCTTGAATACGCCCACACCACCAAGTTCTATGACGAAGCCGGGCAACGCCAGGTCGCCATCGACATGGTCAATCGTGTGCTGCTCGAAGGCCAGTCCATCGAGGATTCGATTGCAGCGGCCGCCACGGCCGAGCAGGCGATCATCGACGCGGCAACCAAGTAGGAAGCAATATGGCGTCGGACACCATCACGGGGGAGGCGGCCCGCGGCCGCCTCTGGGACCGTTTCAGCATCAAGACGAAGCGGGTCATCTGGGCCTGGACATTTCTGGCCCTGCCGATCCTGTTCTATGCGGGCATAAGGTTCTATCCGACGCTGCAGGCGTTCTGGCTGTCCCTGACGGATTGGGACCTGCTGCGCCCGGCCAATTTCATCGGCCTGGCCAATTACCAGAAAATGTTTGCCGATCCCGTGTTCTGGAAGGTTTTCCAGAACACCTTTCTCTACCTGCTGATCGGCACGCCGCTCAGCCTCGTCCTGTCCTTCGTGATCGCCTTCTATCTCGATCGCGTCCGCTTCATGCACGGCTTCATCCGGGCGTTGTACTTTTTGCCTTTTCTCACCACGGCGGCGGCCATGGGCTGGGTGTGGCGCTGGTTCTACCAGCCGGTGCCCATCGGGGTGATCAATGGCATGCTGGGTTCGCTCGGCATCGCCCAGCAACCGTTCCTGCGCTCGACCGTGCAGGCACTGCCCACCGTGCTGGTGCCCGCCATCTGGGCGGGGCTCGGATTCCAGATCATCATCTTCATGGCCGGCCTGCGCGCCATTCCCTCGACGTTTTACGAGGCGGCGCGGATTGATGGGCTGGGCGAATGGGCCATCCTGCGCAAGATCACCATTCCGCTGCTGAAACCCACCACAGTGTTCCTCGTGGTGTTCTCCTCCATCGGCTTCCTGCGCATTTTCGACCAGGTCTACAACATGACCACCAATGATCCGGGCGGGCCGCTCAATGCGACCAAGCCGCTGGTGCTCATGATCTACCAGACCGCGTTTTCATCCTACCAGATGGGCTATGCCGCCGCCCAAACGGTGGTGCTGTTCTCCATCCTGCTCGCCGTCTCGCTGCTGCAGCTCTGGATCATGAGGGAAAAGAAATGACCGCCATGCCCTCGACCGAGCTGCGTGCCAACCGACTTGATATCCGTCCCGGCCGGATCATCGCCTGGACCATCCTGCTGATCGGCGGGCTGATCATGGTCACCCCGCTGCTCTTCATGTTCTCGACCTCGCTCAAGACGGCGGGACAGGTCTATGACCTGCGCCTGATCCCGGCGGCGCCGACCTTCGAGAACTATATCAAGGTGCTGGGCGATGGCCGCTTCATGCGGTGGTTCTTCAACTCCACCTTCATCGCGCTGACGGTCACTGTGTCCAATGTGTTCTTCGACAGCCTGGTGGGTTACACGCTCGCCAAATTCGAGTTCCGCGGCCGCTATTTCATCTTCCTGGCCATTCTCTCGACGCTGATGATCCCCACCGAAATGCTGGTGATCCCCTGGTATCTGATGAGCAGCCAGCTCGGCTGGCTCGACACCTATTGGGGCATCATGTTCCCCGGCATGATGACGGCCTTCGGCACCTTCCTGATGAAGCAGTTCTTTGAAACCGTGCCCAATGACTTCCTGGAAGCGGCGCGGGTGGATGGACTCAACGAATTCACCATCTGGTGGAAGATCGCCATGCCCATGGTGGTCCCGGCGATTTCAGCGCTCGCCATTTTCACCTTCCTGGGCAATTGGACGGCGTTTTTCTGGCCGCTGATCGTGACCACGTCCAAGGAGCTCTACACGCTGCCGGTGGGGCTCTCGAGCTTTGCCGTCGAGCAGTCCATCAAGTGGGAAATGATCATGACTGGCGCGGCGCTGGCGACGATCCCGACGCTGCTGGTGTTCCTCGTGCTGCAGCGCTTCATCGTGCGCGGCGTCATGCTGGCCGGGCTCAAGGGGTAGATCATGACCGATCCACGATTGACCGACAGCTCGGTTTTCCCCGATCCCGTCTACAAGGAAACCGTGCTGCGCCCGCTGTTCGATGGCGCCAAGAACCACCATGTTGCGGCCTTCCGCGCCGTCGACCGCGCCCATCTGGTCATGCTGGCCGAAACCGGCATTCTCGATGCCGAGCAAGCCGGCAAGATCGCCGGCGCGCTCGAGGCCATTGATGCCGAGGTGGACCCCACCACGCTGGTCTATACCGGGGAGGTCGAGGACTTCTTCTTCCTCATCGAAAAGGAACTGAAAAAGCGCCTCGGCCCCGATCTGGCCGGGCGCCTGCATACGGCGCGGTCGCGCAATGACATCGACCACACCCTGTTCAAGTTGGGGCTCAAGGCGCGGCTCGACATATTGATCGGCAAGGCGTTGGCCTTGCACGAGGCGCTGGTGGCCGCTGCCGAACGCGAAAAGGCTACGCTGATCGTCGCCTATACCCACGGCCAGCCGGCGCAGCCGACCACGTTCGGGCATTACCTTTCGGCCGTGATCGAAGTGCTGGCGCGCGATATCGACCGGCTGTTCGAAGCCTATGGGGTTGTCGACCTCTCCCCCATGGGCGCGGCCGCTATTACCACGTCGGGCTTTGCCACCGACCGGGCACGGGTTGCCGAATTGCTGGGCTTTGCCGCTCCGCTGCAGAATTCCTATAGCTGCATCGCGGCGGTGGACTACATCACCTCGACCTATGGTGCGATCGAGCTGATGTTCCTGCATCTGGGCCGGCCGATCCAGGATCTGCAATTCTGGACCAGTTTTGAGGTCGGGCAGATCTACGTGCCCAATGCGCTGGTGCAGATCTCCTCGATCATGCCGCAAAAGCGCAATCCGGTGCCGATCGAGCATCTGCGCCACCTGGCGAGCCAGACCTTCGGGCGGGCGCGGGCCATGCTCGATATCATGCACAACACGCCCTTTACTGATATGAACGACAGCGAAGGTGAAACCCAGTCCATGGGCTATCAGGCCTTTGACAGTGCTGAGCGCGTGCTCGATCTGCTGGCGGCTCTGGTCGCCCAGATCAAGGTCGATCCGGCGCGTGTGGCCAACAATATCCGGCGCTCCTGCATCACCATTACCGAACTGGCCGATAGCCTGGTCCGTCGCGAGGGCCTGTCCTTCCGCGAGGGCCACGAAATCGCCGCCGCCGTGGCGCGAGCCGTGGTGGCGATGGAAGGCGATCTGGTCACCGATGGTTATGCGCCATTCCTGGTGGCTTTTGAAAAAGCCACCGGACGCAAGACCACGATCGACGCGGCGACCTTCGCCGAACTGGTCTCGCCCGAATATTTCGTTGCCGTGCGCACCCGCTACGGCGGCCCGGCGCCCGCTCCGCTCGAAGCGGCGATTGCGGGTTACCAGACGCGCGGCAGGGAATTTGCCGCCCGCCTCCACACACTTATGCAGCGCGAAGCCGCAGCTGCGCAGCAGCTCAAACAGCGTTTCGACGCATTGAAGGGAAATGCCTGATGGCCAAGATCGAACTTCAGGGACTGGTCAAGGAATATGCCAAGACGCGCGCCGTCCACGGCATCAACCTCACCATTGAAGATGGCGAATTCGTCGTCTTTGTCGGCCCTTCCGGCTGCGGCAAATCCACCACTTTGCGCATGATCGCGGGGCTGGAAGACATTTCCGGCGGCAATCTGCTGATTGGCGACGAGGTGGTGAACCAACGCGAGCCCAAGCAGCGCAATATCGCCATGGTGTTCCAGAACTACGCCATCTATCCGCACATGACGGTGGGCCAGAATATCGGCTTTGGGCTCTATACGTCCAAGCTCCCCAAGGCGGAAAAGCAACGGCTGATCGAGGAAGCAGCGAAGGTGCTGGGGCTCGAAAAACTGCTCGACCGGCGTCCGGCGGCTCTTTCGGGCGGCCAGCGCCAGCGCGTCGCCATCGGCCGCGCCATGGTGCGCGAACCGGCGGCGTTCCTGTTCGACGAACCGCTCTCCAATCTCGATGCGCAATTGCGCGCCCAGATGCGGCTTGAGATCAAGCGGCTGCATCATCGGCTGGGCACCACCATCGTCTATGTGACGCATGACCAGATCGAAGCCATGACCATGGCCGACAAGATCGTCGTTATGCGCGATGGCCACATCCTGCAGGTTGGCACGCCGACCGATCTCTATGAGCATCCGGTCGATATCTTCACCGCCCGCTTTATCGGCAGCCCCTCGATGAACCTGGTTTCCGGCACGCTCAGCGCCGGTGGCCTCGCCATCGAGGGCACCAAATGGGATGGCGGCAAGCTCGACTTCCCCGATGCGCCGATCAAGATTGGCGTGCGTCCGCACGATCTGATCGTGGGCACCGAAGGGCCGGGCCTGACGCTGTCGGGCGAGGTGGTTGCGGTGGAGCCGCTGGGGTCGGAAACGCTGGTGCATCTGGCGGTTGGCGGCGAAACCGTGATCGCCACGGCGCCGGGCCGTGTCGTGCCCAAGGTTGGTTCCACGCTGGCGGCGCGGGCCGAGCCGGGCTCGCTCTATTTGTTCGATGCGGCAACAGAGCGGGCGCTGGGCCGGGCATGACTTCGATACAATCGCGCGGCCAGGCCATGCTGAGCCTGGGCCGCATCTATTGCGACATGGTGTTCAACGGATTGGACGCCATGCCGGAGCTCGGCCGCGAATTGTTTGCGCGGGATTTCACCATCACGCCCGGCGGCGGCGCCCTGATCACGGCGGCGCACGCCGTGGCGCTGGGCCGCCCAACCGTGCTGCTGGCCCGCTTCGGCACCGATGCGGTGTCGAACGCGCTGGAGGGGCAGATCGATGCTTTGGGCATCGATTTGCGGTTTCTCGACCGGCATCCATCGGCGGGACCGCAGGTGACCGTGGTCATGGTGCAGCAGGAAGAACGCGCATTCCTCTCGCGGCGGGCGGGGCACGCTCTGCCCGCGACGTTCGAAGCGGCGCTGGACTGGAGCGAGGCGGGACATCTGCACATTGCCGAATATGCCACGCTGCATGAAATCCCCACGGCGGTCGCGGCGGCCAAGACGCGTGGGCTGACTGTGTCGCTCGATCCGAGCTGGGATGCCGAACTGATCAAGGACCCGATGTTTTTCGAACGCGCGGCCGGGGTCGATGTGTTCCTGCCCAATCTGGAAGAGGCGCGGGCGCTGACCCATTGCGAGGCGCCGGAGGAGGCTTTGGCACGGCTGATGCGGCATTTCCCGGTGGTGGCGCTTAAATGCGGTGGGGATGGTGCGATGCTGGCAATGGGTGGGCAGATCATCCGACGTTCCACGCCGGCGGTCGAGGTGGTGGATACGACGGGCGCCGGCGACGCGTTCAATGCCGGGTTTTTGCATGCCTGGCTGGATGGCGCGGCGATGGATGTGTGCCTGGCTGCAGCGATTGAGGCGGGTTCGCGTTCGGTGCAGGCGACGGGCGGTACGGGGAGCCTGGGAACGGCGCATCACGTGGCTTGAGGGTGGATGGAACTGCGTTCTCTCAATCCCCCACGAGGTCATTCCCGCGAAAGCGGGGACCTCCGTTTGCTTCCCTTGCATCCAAAAACAGAGGTTCCCGCTTTCGCGGGAATGACACTGTGGGGAGGAGGGCGAGGGTGATTTCTGAGGTCTTTAATTCGGCAATTTATACCGCGAGCCAGCGCACCCATTATCTTTCCAATACCGCGCCACGGGCACAAAACTGCCGCGGGCCAGCATCTGTATCTGCGCGGTATAGGCCATGGCCTGACATTCATCGGTGCCGGTCACCACATGCACCATTTCGTGGAGAATCGTGGTTTCGCGCAGCAGGTCGGCACCGGGGGTGAAGAATTGCGGGCAGAGGAACATATGCGCGGCGTCGCTATTGGCGACCCCGGCGACATAGGCCGCGAATTTGGCGCAGGAGCCTTTTTCACTGTCCTCGATGACAAAGATCACCTCCCGCGCGCTGCCGGTTCGCGCGGAATGAAACCGCCGCGCCTTGAGGGCATCGCCATAGGCTGACGTATCGACGCCCATCATGGTCGCGCCCAACTGGGGCAGGGCGCGCTCGAAGGTGCGGGTTGCATCGGCAATGGCCTGGTCCAGCAGATCGGCCTGTTGTGCCTGAACCGGCAGGGCAAAGAGCGCCACGACAAGAGCGGCCAGCAAACGCATTACCATAACAAGACCTTCGCAAGTGCGAGGGCTTGTAGCGCGGATCAGGGGCCGGCGGGAAGGGCGGGGCTGGTCAGGAATGTTTGACCGGGTTGAGCTGGCGCCAGGCCTCGTATTCCTCGCGCGCATCGGCGTGGAGCGGATAATAGCGTTGCAGCGGCGCGCCCTCCATCAGCTTCATGCGGGAAAAATCTTCCCATTCGTGATGCTCGGCCGATTTGGCGATGACTTCGGCGGCGAGCGCCACCGGCAGCACGACGGCCCCATCATCATCGGCCACGATGATGTCGCCGGGAATGACGGTGACCCCGCCACAGGCGATCGGCACGTTGACGGCAAAGGGCATCAGCCCGGTCTGGGTATGGAAATTGGGCGTCCAGCCGCGCACCCACAGCGGCAGGTCGAGCTTTTTGAGATTGGGATAATCGCGCAGGCACCCGTCAATGATCATGCCGGCGCCGCCGCGGCCCTTGAAATAGGTGCTCATCATGTCACCGAACACGCCGGCCGTCATGTCACCGCGCGCATCGACCACGACGATGTCACCTTCCTCCACGTGATAGAGCACATGGCGATGCAGCTGCTTTTCGGGGTCGGCATATTCGCCCTCGCCATAGAGGTCCTCGCGCTTGGGCATGAATTGCAGGGTCAGCGCCGGGCCGACGATCGACTTGCTCGGATTGGAGCTGACCGGCCCCTGAATATGCGGATTGCGAATGCCCATATGGCCCAGCGTGCCGGCGACCGTGGCCGAGCCGATATCCTTGAGCGCCGCGATAATGTCCTTGGATGGGCGGGTAATGCCGGGTGTGTGCGTCATGAAAATCTCCTCTGCCTCTACGGCCAACCAATATTCAGTTTGAACGGCGCTTGGTGAGCCGCGATATGCCTCCCTCCCCCTTGAGGGGAGGGATTGAGGGTGGGG
>UCAU01000068.1 GCA_900470445.1 Hyphomicrobiales bacterium
CCTCCCCCTTGTGGGGAGGGGACAGGGGTGGGGGTGTCTCGGGCGGGACCTCCTCACCATGATCCTCTTCGCCCTACGCCGTTTCCTCGGTTTTGCCGCCACGCTGTTGCTGGCAGCCGTAGTGATATTTTACCTCCTCGATCTGCTGCCCGGCGACCCGGCGCGGTTCACCTTGGGCATTACCGCGACACCCGAGGCGGTGGCCAATTTGCGGGCGCAGATGGGGCTGGATGCGCCGGCACATGAGCGGCTGCTGAGCTGGATTGCCGGCATGCTGCATGGTGATTTCGGCATGTCCTATACGCAGCGGGCGCCGGTGGCGGCGTTGCTGTGGGAGCGGCTGGCGGTGACGCTGCCGCTGACCGTGATGGCCATGATCATTTCGGTGATGATCGGGCTGCCGCTGGGGATCGTGTCGGCGCGGGCGCGCGGCAAGGCGCCGGATACGGCCATTATGGTGCTGGCGCAATTGGGCGTGGCAGTGCCCAATTTCTGGTTTGGCATGATGCTGACGCTGGTGTTTGCCGTGGCTCTGCGCTGGCTGCCGCCGGGCGGGTTTACGCCCTGGGGGGAAAATCCATGGCTGTCTTTGCGCGGGCTGGTGCTGCCAAGCCTGGCGCTGGCGCTGCCGCAGGCCTCGATCCTGGCGCGGGTGATGCGCACGGCACTGGTCGATGTGCAGGGGCAGGATTTCATCCGCACCGCACGGGCCAAGGGGCTGACCATGGGCGAGGCCGTGTGGCGACATGGGGTGCGCAATGCCCTGCTGCCGGTGCTGACGATTCTGGGCCTGCAATTTGCCTTTCTGATCGCCGGCACGATCATCGTCGAGAATGTGTTCTACCTGCCGGGGCTGGGGCGGCTGATTTTCACCGCGATTTCCGAGCGCGACCTGATCCTGGTGCGCGGGGCGACGGTGGTGTTGATCGTGGCGGTGACGGCGACGATGTTTGCGGTGGATCTGGCCTATGCGCTGGTTGATCCGCGCCTGCGGGAGCGCAGCACGCCATGAGTTTTTTCAAGCGCCACCCCAATCTGGTCATCGGGCTCACAGCGACCATGCTGTTTGCCCTGCTCGGGCTGGTTTCGCTGGTGTGGACCCCCTACCCGATCACGCAGATCGATATCGGCCGCCGCTTTCTGGGACCGATGGCCGCGCATTGGCTGGGCACCGACAATCTGGGCCGGGACATGGCTTCGCTGGTCATGTCGGGCACGCTGACGAGCTTTGTGGTGGCAGCTTTGGCCGTGGCGATCGGGGCGGGCATTGGCGTGCCGCTAGGGCTGGCGGCGGCGGCCTGGGGCGGGCCGGTGGAATGGCTGGTGCTGCGCTTTTCCGATTTCCTCTTCGCCTTCCCCGCCATCATCGTCGCCATTCTGGTGACGGCTTTATTTGGGCCGGGAGCGATCAATGCGGTGCTGGCGATCGGGCTGTTCAACATTCCGGTGTTTGCGCGGGTGGCGCGGGGCGGTGCGCTGAGCATTGCGACGCTGGATTTCGTGGCGGCGGGACGGCTGGCGGGGCTGGGACCGGCGGCCATCGCCTATCGGCATTTGCTGCCCAATATCATGAGCCTGATCATCGTGCAGGGCACCATCCAGCTCTCGCTGGGCATATTGGCCGAGGCGGGGCTGAGCTATGTGGGGCTAGGCACGCAGCCGCCGGCGACGAGTCTGGGACTGATGCTGCGCGATGCGCAATCGATGTTCCTGATCCATCCCTGGCTGACGCTGGTGCCGGGGCTGTGCATCGTGCTGATCGTGATTGGTCTCAATATTGCCGGGGATGGGCTGCGCGACGCCATCGATCCGCGGCTGCGGCAGGTGAATGCCAATGTCGTTGCTTGAGGTCAAAGGGCTGTCGGTGCGCTTCGGCAATGCCGAGGCGGTCAGCGATGTGAGCTTCACGCTGGAGCGCGGCGAGCGGTTCGGCATTATCGGGGAAAGCGGGTCGGGCAAGACGCTGACGGCGCTGGCGGTGACGGGGCTATTGCCCGAAGGCGCCGTGGTGGGTGGCAGCATCTGCATTGATGGGGTGCCCCTGCCCGCCAATGAGCGCGAGATGGCGCGGCTGCGCGGCAAGCGGATCGGCATGGTGTTTCAGGAGCCGATGACGGCGCTGAACCCGCTGATGCGAGTAACCGACCAGATCGAGGAAGCGATCATTCTCAATCGCAGCGATAGCGCGCAGCTCGACGTGCCCTATCTGCTTGAGGAAGTGGGGCTGGAACTACGCCATGGCGAGCGGTTTCCGCATGAACTGTCGGGCGGGCAGCGGCAGCGCGTGATGATCGCCATGGCGCTGGCGAGCCAGCCGGACATTCTGATCGCCGATGAGCCGACTTCGGCGCTGGACCTGATCACCCAGAAGCGCGTGCTGGATTTGATTGCCGAGATTTGTACGCGGCGGCACATGGCGCTGCTGTTTATCAGCCATGACCTGAAAGCCGTGAATGTGCTGTGCAGCCGGGTAGCGGTGATGCATCGCGGGCGGCTGGTGGAGACTGGCCCGGCGGCCAGCGTATTCTCGGACCCGCAGCAGGATTATACGCGCCGGCTGGTGGCGGCCTCGCGGTTCGAGGTCACGCGGGAGGATCATCCGCTCGGCAATGCGCCGCTGCTGGTGGTGGAAGACGTGGTGCGCGACTATCGGCAGGGCGGGCTGTGGCCGTGGCGGGAAAAGCCGTTGCGGGCGGTGGCTGGCGTGAGTTTTGCCATTAGCGAGGGCGAATGCGTGGCGCTGGTGGGGCCTTCGGGCTGCGGCAAGACCACGCTGGCCAAGATCATTGTCGGGCTCGACAGCGCGACCTCGGGCCAGGTGCGGCTAGGCGGGGTGGCATATCATGGCGCGGACCTGCCGCGGGAGCAAAGGCGCGATATTTCGCTGGTGTTTCAGGACCCGTTTGGCAGCTTCAACCCTCGGCTGACCATTGCCCAATCGCTGGGCGAGCCGCTGCGGCTGGAGGCGAAGCTAGACCTCGTGGAACGGCAGCGCCGGCTGGTCGAGGCCATCGAGGCGGTGGGGCTGCACAGCGAAATGCTGGCGCGGTATCCGCATGAATTTTCGGGCGGGCAGCGGCAGCGGCTGGCAATTGCGCGGGCGCTGGTGACGCGGCCAAAGCTGGTGGTGCTGGACGAGCCGGTTTCGGCGTTGGATGTGTCGGTGCGCGGCGAAGTGCTGGCGCTATTGGCGCGGCTGCAGGCGGAATTCGGGCTGACTTACCTGATCATCAGCCACGATATCGACATGGTGCGCGCCGTGGCCGACCGGGTGCTGGTGATGGAGGCGGGGCGGATCGTCGAAGAGGGGCGGCCGGAGACGATATTTGCCCAGCCGCAACATCGGCTGACGCGCGAGCTGATGGCCGCGCGCCTGCCGGATGTGGGGGAGCCGCTATTGAATGGTCGCGCCTGAGGCTTCGACCACCGGGGCCCAACGTTCGACTTCGGTGGCGACATGGGTGGCCAGTTCCTCCGGCGTCGAGCCGACGACGATGGCGCCGACTTCGGCAAGCCGCTCATGGACCGCCGGATCGTTGATGGCCGCAACGGCGGCCTGGTTGAGCTTGGCGACCACTTCGGGCGGGGTGCCGGCCGGCGCAAACAGGGCATTCCAGGTATTGGTTTCGTAGCCGGGCACGCCCGCTTCATCCATGGTGGGCACATCGGGGAAGCTGGCAGCGCGTTCCAGCGTGGTGACAGCCAGCGGGCGCAGCGTGCCGGCTTTCATGTGCTCGGTGGCCGAGGGGAGATTGTCGAAAATGATCGGCACGGCGCCGCTGAGCGCATCGACCAAAGCGGGGCCCGAACCCTGATAGGGCACGTGGACCATATCGACACCGGCCATGGACTTGAACAATTCGCCCGACAGATGCAGCGGCGTGCCGTTGCCCGAGGAGGCATAGGCATGGGTTTCCGGCTCGGCCTTGAGCAGGGCGATCAGTTCTTCGACATTGGTTGCGGGGAATTCGGGATTGACCAGCAGCACATTGGGCACGGTCACCAGCAGGGAAATCGGGGCGAAATCGGCGGAGGGATCGAAGGGTGGCGTGGCGTAAAGCGAGGCGCTGAGCGCGTGGGTGGCGATGGTGCCCATCAGGATGGTGTAGCCATCGGGAGCCGCATCGGCGACGGCCGTGGCGCCGAGTACGCCGCCCGCACCGGCCTGATTGACCACCAGAACCTGCTGGCCCAATTGGGCGCTCATCGCCTCGGCAACAATGCGGCCGACCAGGTCAGTCGAGCCGCCGGCGGCGAAGGGGACGACCAGATTGATCGGCTTACTGGGAAAATCCTGCGCAACGGCAGGCAAGGACACGACAAGCGCCCCGGCCGCAATGGCCAGGGTTGATAGCAACGACTTCATCAATGGGTTCCTCCCCGGGGTGACGGGGAGGCAATTGCGGCTGGATGGATTTGGTTCCACCCGGCCGGCAAAATAATTGCTCAGTTCAGAATGCCGATATAGGCGCCGAAGGGCTCCAGATCGAGTTCGCCATCGATGGGGGCGGCGATGACGCCGGGGCATTCGGCATGATGGGGAGCAACACCCGCGGGAATGGCGAATTCGGCAGCGCCGTCGCCCATGTTGAAGACGCAGAGCAGACGGTCGTCGCCCTCTTCGCGGGTGAAAGCGAGGATGTCGCCGGTGGAGTCCAGCAGGGTAATCTTGCCCTTGGCGAGGGCCGGGTGGGCTTTGCGGAAGGCCAGCAGCGAGCGGTAGAATTCGAGCACTGAGCCCTCGACGCCGTGCTGGGTATCGACGGCATGGGTCAGGTGTTCGGCCGGCACGGGCAACCAGGTGCGCTCGGCGGTGGAGAAGGCGCCGTTGCGGACATGGGCCTGCCAGACCATGGGCGTGCGGCAGCCGTCGCGGCCTTTGAATTCGGGCCAGAATTCAATGCCATAGGGATCGACCAGATCGGCAAAGGAGAGCTCGGCTTCCTTGAGGCCCAGTTCCTCGCCCTGGTAGAGGCAGACCGAGCCGCGCATCGCCAGGATCAGCGTAGCGGCAAGCCGGGTGAAGGCGGCCTCCTGCCCGTGCACCGCCCAGCGGCTGACATGGCGCACGACATCATGGTTGGAGAAGGCGAGGCAAATCCAGCCGTCGGGCGCCTGGCTTTCGGTGGCTGCAATCGAGGTCTTGAAGTGCTCGGCGGAGAATTCTCCGCCCAGATAGTCGAATGTGTAGGCCATATGCAGGTGGTCATCGCCCGAGGTATATTGGGCCATGAGCTCGAGCTGGTGCTGGCTGTCGCCGATCTCGCCCACCGTGGTGGTGCCGGGATATTCGTCCATCAGGGCGCGCAGGCGGGTGAGGAAGGCAAGATTTTCCGGCCGCGACTTGTCGTAGATATGTTCCTGGAAATTATAGGGATTTACCGCCGGAGCCGTCGAGGCGTTGAAATCCTCGGGGCGCACCACGGGATTATCCTCGAAGCCCAGCGAACAGAAGTAGAAATTGACCGTGTCGAGGCGGAAGCCATCGACGCCCCGCTCCAGCCAGAAGCGCATTTCGCCCAGCAGCGCATCCTGCACTTCGGGATTGTGGAAGTTGAGGTCGGG
>UCAU01000070.1:0-34460 GCA_900470445.1 Hyphomicrobiales bacterium
GTATAGGGCGCGTTGTTGTTCTCAAAGGTGCCGCGCCAGTTTTCCGGGATCAGTGTGGGATCGGCATCGGAGATGGCGTTGATGTCGCTTTCGAGCGCCAGGGTCACCACATCGGCTGCGAGACCATCTATGACGGTGCGAGCCTGGGCGCCGGAGCCACCATGGGTGGTCTGGACGGCCACGGTTTCGCCCTTGGTTTCCTGCCAATGGGCGATGAAGGCCTGATTGAACTGCTGATAGAGCTCGCGTGTCGGATCGTAGCTCACATTGATGATCGTGCGGTCCTGGGCGCGGCCGGTTACGGCAAAACCGAGCACCAGGGACGCGGCGAGGCCGGTGAGGGCCAGAATCCTGGGTAGGTGTTTCATCGTTCATCTCCCATGGGGATCGTGTGTTTAAAGGCTACCAGATCACTAGGGTATTGCAAGCGAGCCGCCATACCTCTCGCTGCTGGATAAGAAAACGCTTTGCCCCTTTTCGTTCCCTGGCAGGAAAAACATCGCGGCGCGCCGTCCCAAATCACCGCCAGAGCAATTTCATTCCCATTCGTTACCAAAAGACGAACGCCGTCATCCACGCATTGTCTGCTCGCGCTATTGTGCGAAGGGATGGCAGACAGCGCGTGCCGGGGTGCCTACAGTGGCGGTGCGAGACTGGGAGTACACGACGTGACGCATGAGGATAGGTCCAACCGGCAGATCATGCTGGAGCGGGCAGCACTATTGTTGGCGAGCGAGCCGGGATTTGGGCGCTTCTTCAAGGCGGCTATCCTGGCGACCGATGGCGAAGACCTCGGCACGCAGGCGCCAGATGCGTTCGAATCAGTGTTGCGGCAGGCCTATAAGCACTTGCTGGCCTATGACGGGGAAACCAGCCGCATTGTCGCCACACGGCCGGCCGCGGCGGGCGAAGCTTTGGTGCTCGATATCGTGTCGCCCGACATGCCGTTTATCGTCGATAGCGCGCTGGCGGCTGTGCGGGCGGCGGGCGGCAATGTGCGGCTGTTTACCCATCCGGTGGTGCTGGTGGGCAATGGCGAGGTGAATGATGGCGACGGGCGCTCGCTGAGTCTCCTCCATATTCACAGCGACCCGGTGGCCGATGTCGACGGGCTGGTGAGCGAGATCGAGAGCACGATGGGCGATGTGGCCCATGCGGTGCGCGACTGGCAGCCGATGCTGGAACGCTTGCGGCGGGCGGCCAAGGATCTGGAGCGGATCAAAGGGCCGCAGCGGGACGAAGCGCTGGCCTTTGTCGATTGGCTGATCGAGCACAATTTTACTTTCCTGGGCCTGCGCCAATATGGCGTCGAGGGCGAAGCGCTTGCCCCCGTGGCAGGGAGCGGGCTGGGCATATTGCGGGACCCCGACGTGCGCGTGCTGCGCAGCGGCGCCGATTATGTGGAGACGACGCCGCAACACACTGCCTTTATGGCGGAGAGCGAACCGCTGCTGGTGACCAAGGCCAATGTGCGCTCGCGGGTGCATCGGCGGGTGCATCTGGATTATGTGGGGATCAAGCTGTTCGGCGCCAATGGCGAGGCGACGGGCGAGTTGCGCGTGGTGGGACTGTTCACCGCGCAGGCGCTGGCCATGCCGCATACCGACGTGCCGATCATTCGCCGCAAGATTGCCGAGGTGATGCGCAAATCCGGGCTCGACCCGCTGGGGCATGACGGGCGGGCGCTGCTGAGCGCGCTGGACAGCTATCCGCGCGACGAGCTGTTCCAGATCGGGGTGGATCAGCTCTATGAATTTTCCAGCGCGATTTCGGCGCTGTATGACCGGCCGAGGGTGCGGGTTTTGCCGCGCATCGACCGGTTCGACAATTTCGTCTCCATCCTCGTTTATGTGCCGCGTGATCGCTATGACGGGGAAGCGCGGGCGCGGATCACGCGGTATCTGGCGCAGGTTTATGACGGGCGGGTTTCGGCATTTTATCCGAATTTTCCCGAGGGCGAGCTGGTCCGGCTGCATGTGATCATCGGGCGGATTGCCGGGCCGACGCCACGGCCAAGCCGCGGGGAACTGGAAGCGCGCGTGGATGCGCTGACCTCCAATTTCGGCGACACGCTGGCGGCGACGGCGTCGAACCCGGCTTCGATCAGCGATTATCGCGGGGCGTTTTCGCCGGCCTATCAATCGCGCAACACAGCCGAGGATGCCCATGCCGATATTGCCGCGCTGCAGGCGCTGGGCGATGGCACGGGTGTTGCTATCAGGCTGCGCAGCCGCACCGGCACGGATGGCTCGCTCGGGCTGAAATTCTACCATCGCGAAACGGCCATTCCGCTGAGCGATCGCGTGCCAATGCTGGAAGCCTTCGGGTTCCGGGTGATCGACGAGCGGACCTATACGATCGTGCCGCGCGATGGTGTGGAGCGGTATCTGCACGATATGGTGCTGGAGCCCATTGAAGCCGGGTTCGACGTGGCGGCGCGGGGCGCGGCGGTCGAGGAAGGGCTGCTGGCGGTGTGGAACGGGGCTGCGGAGAGTGATCAGCTCAATACGCTGGTGAGCCGCACCAGACTCGCCTGGAACGATGCCGCATTCCTGCGCGCGCTGTCGCGCTATGTCCGGCAGATCGGGATTTCTTATTCGCAGCGCTATATTGCCAGCGTTTTGGTGAAGCAGAGTGCAGCGGCGACCGCGCTGATCGATCTGTTCAATGCGCTGCATGACCCACGGGCAACCGAGCGGGAAGTGGCGGCCGAACAGGCGCGCGAGGCGATTGCGGCGGCACTGGATGCCATGGCGTCGCTCGATGAAGACACGATTGTGCGGCGGTTCCTGAACCTGGTGGAAGCATCGGTGCGGACCAATGCGTTCCAGCGCGATGCCGACGGCAATCGCATGCCGGCGCTGGCGATCAAGTTCAATAGCGGGCGGGTGGATGGGATGGTCGCGCCGCGGCCGTTCCGCGAGATTTCGGTGTATTCGCCACGGGTGGAAGGCGTTCACCTGCGGTTTGGCGCGATTGCGCGCGGCGGCTTGCGCTGGTCGGACCGGCCGGAGGATTTCCGCACCGAAGTGCTGGGGCTGGTCAAGGCGCAGCAGGTGAAAAATGCGGTGATCGTGCCGGTGGGGGCCAAGGGCGGTTTTGTGCCCAAGCATTTGACGCCGGGCATGGCGCGCGAGGCGTTTCTGGCCGAGGGCGTGGCCGCCTACAAGATTTTCATCGGCGCGCTGCTCGATGTGACGGATAATCTGGTGGACGGCGCCGTGGTGCCGCCACGCGATGTGGTGCGGCGGGATGGGGATGATCCCTATCTCGTGGTGGCGGCCGACAAGGGCACGGCGAGCTTTTCCGACACGGCCAATGGAATCGCCACGAGCCGTGGCTATTGGCTGGGCGACGCCTTCGCCTCGGGCGGTTCGGCCGGCTATGACCACAAGAAAATGGGCATTACGGCACGCGGCGGCTGGGAGGCGGTGAAACGCCATTTCCGCGAGATGGACCGCGATATCCAGCGCGAACCCTTCACCGTGGTCGGCGTGGGCGACATGAGCGGGGACGTGTTCGGCAATGGCATGTTGCTGAGCCCGGAGATCGAGCTGGTGGCGGCGTTTGACCATCGCGATATCTTCATCGATCCGCACCCGGACGCAGGCAAATCGCTGGCGGAGCGGCAGCGGCTATTCGCCCTGCCCCGCTCGAGCTGGCAGGATTATGACCAGAGCCTGATTTCCAAGGGCGGCGGGGTGTTTTCGCGCAGCCTCAAATCCATTCCGCTGAGTGCGGAGGCGCGGGCTGTGCTGGGAATCGAAGCGGCGCATGCGACGCCGGCGGAGGTGATGTCGGCGATCCTGCGGGCGCAGGTGGATTTGCTGTGGTTTGGCGGCATTGGCACCTATGTGCGCGGGGCGCAGGAAACGGATGCCGAAGTGGGCGACCGGGCCAATGACGCGATCCGCGTGGTGGCAAGCGAAGTGCGTGCCAAGGTGATCGGGGAAGGCGCCAATCTGGGCGTGACGCAGCGCGGACGCGTGGATTATGCGTTGGCCGGCGGACGGATCAATACCGACGCCATCGACAATTCGGCCGGGGTGAATTCGAGCGATCTTGAGGTCAATATCAAGATTGCCGTGGCTCCGCTGGTCGCAGCGGGTACGCTGGATATGGCGGCGCGCAACAGCTTCCTTGCCAGCATGACCGATGAAGTGGCGGCGCTGTGCCTGCGCAATAATTATCTGCAGACCCTGGCGATTTCGCTGGCTGAGCGGGCGGGCCTGGCGGAGCTGCCGGACCATCGGGTGCTGATCGAGCAATTGGAAGCGCGGGGGCTGCTGGACCGGGCGGTGGAGTTCTTGCCCAGTGACGCTGCGCTTGATGCGCGCGGGGCGGCGCTAACGCGGCCGGAACTGGCGGTGATCCTGGCCTATGCCAAGCTGACGCTCTATGCCGATCTGCTCGAAGGGCACGATATCGACGATGCCTATCTGGCGGGCGAGCTTTATCGCTATTTCCCCGAGACGCTGCACACCACCTATCCCGATGCGGTGGCTCAGCATCGGCTGAAGCGCGAAGTGATCGCGACGGTGTTGGCCAATGCGATGATCAATCGTGGCGGGCCGGCTTTTGTCAGCGAAATGATGGGCTCGACCAGTGCCAATCCGGGGGAAGTGGCGCTGGCTTATGCGGCTACGCGCGACGTCTATGGGCTGATCGAACTCAATACCATGATCGACGGGCTCGACGGATTGGTGCCGGGCGCGGTGCAATTGGGGCTTTATGCCGAGGTGGCGGACCTGTTGCGGCAGGAGACCCTGTGGTTCCTGCGCAATGCCAATGTGAGCGAGGGGCTTGCGGCGCTGGTGGCGCGGCACAAGGCAGGCGTGGCGACGCTGCGCAGCATGTTGACGAGTGCCCTGCCCTCGTCGCTGGGCGAGGCGGTGGCGGCGCGGATGGCAGGGCTGGTGGCTCAGGGCGTGCCGGAGGCGGTGGCGCGGGGCCTGGCGGAATTGCCTGTTCTTTCCTATGCCAGCGATATCGTGCTGGTCAGCGAGCGCTGTGGCGTGTCGGTGGCGGATGGGGCGGCGGCATTCTTTGGGGTGTTCGGGGCGTTCAATCTGTGGCCGGTGATCGAACAGGGCCGCGCGATTGTGCTGGCCGACCGGTTCGACCGCATGGCGCTGGACCGGGCACTGGCCAATGTGATGCGGGCGCAGCGCGATATCACGGCCGATGTGCTCAAGGTGGCGGGTGGCGCGGTGACGGATCGGCTGGCGCGGTGGAATAGCGAGGAACGCGCCGGGATTGCCCGGACGGCGGCGGCGGTGGCCGAGCTGACGCAGGGGACGCTGACAGTGTCGCGGTTGAGCGTGGCGGCGGGGCTGTTGGCGGATTTGGCGCGGGAGGAGTGAGGGGTCTGCTTCAATAGGCGTCGAAGCATGGGACGGCGCAGAACCCCTCACCCTGTAATTTCTTCTGGACGAAGAAATTACTGTCCCTCTCCCTCAAGGGGCGAGGGTGGGCTCCGTGGGTGGGAGGGGCCGTGCCTAGCCGAAAGTCGGCCTTGCCTCCGGACGGGGCATCATCACACTGGCGGCAACTGATTTAGGAATGAGAGCATCATGACCACTTCCCTCGCCCAATGGCTTGCTGCGCAGAATGTGGCGCCGGACCTGGCCAGTGTTGTCGCATCCATGGCCGCGGCGAGTGCGGAGATCGCGGCGGTGTTGCGGTTGGCGCCGATTGCCGGCCAGACGGGGCTGGCGGGGCATACCAATGTGCAGGGGGAGGCGCAGAAGGAGCTCGATGTCGTCAGCAACGATATTGTGCTCAAGCACTTAAGTGCCAATGCCAATGTTTCGATTCTGGTGTCCGAAGAGCTGGATGAAGCGGTTCATATGGAGAATCAGGGCCGCTATATGGTGGCGACGGATCCGCTGGATGGGTCTTCGAATCTGGATGTAAACGTCACTGTGGGCACGATCTTTTCGGTGCTGGGGGTCGATCCGGCCAAGCCGGATCTGTTGCAGAAGGGATCGGCACAGCTAGCCGCGGGCTATGCGGCTTATGGGCCGGCGACGAGCCTGGTGCTGACCTTTGGGACGGGGACGAGTGTGTTCACGCTGGATGGCAGCGGGCAGTTTGTGTTGACGCTGGACGGCGTCAAAGTGCCGGTGGCGTCGGGGGAATACGCGATCAATACGGCGCGGGAGCGGTTTTGGGACAAGGCGACGCTGGCCTATGTCACCGAGAACGTGGCCGGGGAAACCGGGGCGGCGGGCAAGCGCTATAATATGCGCTGGGTGGGCTCGATGGTGGCCGATATCCACCGCATCCTGATGCGGGGCGGGATTTTCCTTTATCCGCTCGACAGCGAGACGGTGAGCAAGGGTGGGCGGTTGCGGCTGCTGTATGAGGCCAATCCCATGGCGCTGCTGGTTGAGGCGGCGGGTGGAAAGTCCACCACCGGGCATGAGCGGATTTTGGATGTGCAGCCCACGGGGATCCACCAGCGGGTGCCGGTGATCTTGGGCTCGGCGGAGGAAGTGAGCCGGGTCGAGGCGTTTTACGCGAAAGCGTAGTTGACCGGCACAATCCTGCGCAATGCCAAGGGGATGGCCTGCAATCGAAATTGCAACGTTCTTATTCCGCCCGTATACAAGCGTCCAATAGCAGCGGCGAGACCGGAGCCAGCATGAGCGACGCCCAATATATCCTTCCCAAGACCAATTCGGGCCCGTGGAACACGCGTCCGTTTCATCGGCAATGGCTGATGCGGCAGGCCAATAATCTGTTCGATTTTTTTGAAGCCGCGTCGCTCAATCCCAAGGGCGGGTTTTTCGAGCTGGATGATGCGGGCAAGCCGCTGGATGCGGCCAATTCGACGCGGCAGATTCACGGCACGACGCGCATGGTGCATTGCGCGGCGATCGGCAGCCTGATCGGGCGGCCGGGGTCGGGGGAAATCCTCGACCATGGCATGCAATATATCTGGAACCAGCATCGCGACACGAGGCGCGGCGGCTATGTGTGGTCGCTGGATAATGACGGGGTCAAGGACGGGTCCAAGCAAGCCTATGGGCATGCTTTCGTGCTGCTGGCGGCCTCGAGCGCCAAGCTGGTCGGGCATCCGCTGGCCGACCAGATGCTGGCGGACGTGACCGAGGTAATCAATACGCGCTTCTGGGATGCGAGCCGGGGTGCGGTGAAGGACGAGTATACTTCGGACTGGTCCAAGCTCCTGCCCTATCGCGGACAGAACGCCAATATGCATATGACCGAGGCGCTGATGGCGGCGTTCGAGGCGACGGGTAACAAGGATTATCTGGCCAAGGCCGAGGCCATTGCCAAACTGATTATTGCCGAGCATGCGGCGTCGCTGGGCTATCGGGTGGCCGAGCATTTCGACGAGAACTGGGTGCTCGACAAGAATTATCTGGGCAATGAAATGTTCCGGCCGGCCGGCACGACGCCGGGCCATTGGCTGGAGTGGGCGCGGCTGTTGATCCAGCTCTGGGTGCTTGGGGAAAAGCGGCTGCATTGGCTGACCGATGCGGCGCGGCATCTGTTCCGCGCGGCGATCGACCTGGGCTGGGACAAGGTCCATGGCGGGTTCTTCTACACGCTGGACTGGGACAATAAGCCGGTGATGCGCGAGAAGCTGTGGTGGCCCCTGGCCGAGGGGATCGGGGCGGCGTCGTTCCTGACTTCCTATGACCGGGATGACTATTTCCAGATCTGGTATCGCAAGCTGTGGGACTTTGCCGACAACCACATGATCGACCACGCGCGCGGCGGCTGGCTGAGCGAGCTCAAGGAAGATTTGACGCCAACCTCACGGCTGTTCGTGGGTAAGCCGGATATTTATCACGCGCTGCAGGCGTGTCTGATCCCGCTTTATCCGGCCAATGGGAGTCTGACCAAGGGCATTATCGAGGCGGATCACACGGCCAAGATCGCGCATTAGACGCCAACCATCCGCGCCTTCGTGCGTTGCGGTCCTGTAACAGGAGGCGCGGATGGATGAATTGCAGAACAAGGTGGCGCTGGTGACCGGTGCCGGATCGGGCATTGGCAAGGCGGCAGCGCTGACGCTGGGCGCAGCGGGCGCGACGGTGATCGCGCTGAGCCGGACCGGTGACGAGGTGGAACAAACGGTGGCCGAAGTCACCAGGGCCGGTGGCAAGGCGCAGGCTATCGCCGCCGATGTTTCCAACGATGCGGCGATGCAGCGCGCCGTGGCCGAGATCATCGACAAGCATGGCCGGCTCGACATCGTGGTGGCCAATGCGGGGATCAACGGCGTCTGGGCGCCGATCGAGAGCCTCACGCCGGAGGAATGGGACACTACGATCCGGGTGAACCTGCGGGGCACCTATCTGACGATCCATCATGCGGTGCCGCATCTGGAAGCGGCAGGTGGCGGATCGATCGTGGTGATTTCCTCGATCAATGGGACGCGCAGCTTCGGCACGCCGGGCGCCAGCGCCTATTCGGTGACCAAGGCAGGACAGGTGGCGCTGGTGCAGCAATTGGCGCTGGAACTGGGCAGCCGGCGCATCCGCATCAACGCGATCTGCCCCGGGGCGATCGAGAGCGAGATTTCGGACAATACGGAGAAGCGGGACACCGCACGGATCGAAATTCCGGTGGAGTTCCCCGACGGGGATATTCCGCTGACTGGCGGCGAGAAGGGCAAGGCACAGGACGTTGCCGATGCGGTGCTGTTTCTGGCCAGCGATGCGTCAAAGCATATTACCGGGACGCCGATCTGGATCGATGGGGGGCAGAGCTTGTTGCGGTAACCGCTTTCGCGGCTGACTTGCATGGCATGCACGCTGCGCGTACATCAGCGCCATTATAGTGAGATCGCGCTATGCCCGTTACGTCCCGCCTGCCTGCTCATTTGCCGCGCCTGTTGGTGGAGCGCGCTGTTGCCGCTGCGCTGGAGGAAGATCTGGGGCTGGCGGGGGATTTGACCAGCCAGGCGACGCTGGCGCCGGATGCGGTAGCGACGGCGAGCTTGTCGGCACGCGAGGCGGGGGTGATTGCCGGGCTTGATCTGGCGGCGGCCGCATTTCGGCTGGTGGGCGATGGGGTGGTGTTCACCCCTGCCCTGTCGGATGGCGACCGGGTGGCCGCCGGGGGGCTGGTGGCGACCGTGAGCGGGCCAGCGCGGCTGGTGATGTCGGCGGAGCGGGTGGCGCTCAATTTCCTCAATCATCTGAGTGGGGTGGCGAGCCTGACGCGGATTTATGCCGATGCGGTGGCCGGCACGGACGCGCAGATTTGCGATACGCGCAAGACGACGCCGGGGCTGCGGGCCTTCGAGAAATATGCGGTGCGCTGCGGTGGCGGGGCCAATCATCGCTATAGCCTGGATGATGCGATCCTGATCAAGGACAACCATATCGCCGTGGCAGGCAGCGTGACGGCGGCCTACAAGGCGGCCGAGGCATTTGCCGGGCATCTGGTGGCGATCGAAATCGAAGTGCAGAACCTGGCCGAGCTGGAAGAAGCGCTGGCGGCGGGGGCGCGGATCGTATTGCTCGACAATATGGACAACGACCTGCTGCGGCAGGCGGTGGCGCTGAATAAAGGCCAGGCAAAGCTGGAAGCCTCGGGCGGGGTGAAGCTGGACCGGGTGCGCTCGATTGCCGAAACGGGGGTCGATTTCATTTCGACAAGCCAGATCACCATGGCGGCGGTGCCGCTTGATCTGGGGCTCGATGTCGAGATCGAGGCAACGCGATGAGCGTGGTGACGGCGGCGGACCAATCGCTGACGGACCTGTCGCTGCAGGCGGCCATTGCGGCGGCGAAGCTGATTTTGGACGTCTATAGCCGGCCGATTGCGGCGGTGACCAAGTCGGATGGTTCGCCAGTGACGGAGGCAGATGCTGCGGCGGAGGCGGTGATCCTTGATTATCTGCGGCCCACCGGCATTCCCGTGCTGGGGGAAGAAAGCGTGGCGGCGGGGATTATTCCCGTGCTGGGCGAGCGCTATTTCGTGGTCGATCCGCTGGATGGGACCAAGGAATTCATCAAGCGCAATGGCGAGTTCACGGTGAATATCGCGCTGGTGGAACATGGCGTGCCGGTGATGGGCGTGGTGCTGGCGCCGGTCAGCGGGGAAACCTTTATCGGGGATGCGAGGGGGGCCTATGCCTGCGATACCTCGAGCGGCATTGCGGTGGGCAAGCGGGTGATTTCGGTCGCGACGGCGGCACCGATGCGGGTGGTCGCGAGCCGTTCGCACGGGCATGCGGCGCTGGCGAGCCTGTGCGAGACCTTTGCGGTGGAGAGCGACGTGTCGGTCGGCTCGTCGCTGAAATTTTGCCTGTTGGCGCGGGGCGATGCGCAGCTTTATCCGCGGTTTACGCCGACTTGCGAATGGGACACGGCGGCGGGACAGGCCGTACTCGAGGCAGCGGGCGGCGCGGTGGTGACGCTCGACGGCGAGCGCATGCGCTATGGCAAGCACGATATCGGGTTTTTGAATCCATATTTCGTGGCAGCGTCGAGCCTTGACCTGGCGCGGCGGGCGGCGGCGGAGATGAGCTCGATCCTGGGGTAGGAATCAGGGCATCGGAGTACCCCCTCCCAGCCTCTCCCTGACAGGGGGAGGGATGGTTCGGGGCTTGCCGGCTTTGCTATTGTGCGGGCTTATTGTCGCAAGGCTGGCGGCCAGCGCGGATACTCGTTCTGGAACTAAGTTATTGTTCCGGCAAGCATAGTCACAAGTATTGAATCTGCCCGATTGCCCTGGTCATTGGCAGGGCCTTAACTGTTCGATGCGACTTCTGCATTCGCAATGCTTGCGCAATCTTCAGCAGACATATATAGCCCCGGCATATATCGATCCGGCATATGCGCCGGCGGAGCTGCAGCTACATGAACGTCAGAACCCTATGCCTTTCCATCCTCTACAACGGGGACGCGACCGGTTACGAGATCAGGCGGCAGTGCACGGATGGCGAATGCGCCTATTTCGTGGAGGCCAGCTTCGGTTCGATCTATCCGGCGCTCGCCAAGCTTGAGGATGATGGGCTGGTGACCAGCCGCAGCGAGACTCAGGACGGCAAGCCGACAAAAAAAATCTACTCCATTACCGAAGCCGGACGGCTCGCTTTTGTACATCATTTAAGCGAACCGCTGGCACCAAACATGTTCCGCAGCCCGTTTTTGCTGTTCGCGCGTTACGCACATCTTTTGCCACAAGAGCTGGTGGAAGAACGCGTTACCGATTTTCTCAACGAGTTCACCAACAAGCGGGAGATGCTTGACGGGTTTCTCGGAGAGCATGGCACCAATGCTGCCGAGACATGGGTAATCAATTATGGGCGTGCCATGATGGAGGTTGCAGAGAACCACCTGCGCTCCCATATGCACGAACTGATCACAATGGCGCGAGCCGAGCCGAAAAAAGAAGCGGCTGAATAGAGGGGCGAATACTCATGCGTGCATTGCTTTCTTACGGTCTTGCCTTGCTCATCCTGGTTGGCGCCGGGTTGTGGCTGGCGACTGGCACTCTGGTGATGGGCGGGAACGGCCCGGGCAAGGGCGAGCGTTCGATCGTTTCGGTGGTCGAAGGGCAGGAGCATGGCCCCATTGCCACGACACTGGCCGATGCCGGCGTGCTGGCGCATCACGAACCATCGACGACGGTCGACCCGGCCCTGACCATTGCCCAGCGCAATGAAGCCGAGATGGGTACGGCCACGCAGCTGCAGTCGGTTCGCATCACCACCTATGTGGCCAAGCCGATGTCCATCGAAGTGCCGCTGCGCGGCCGCACCGCCGCCAAGGCCAGCGTTTCCGCTGTGGCCGAAACGGCCGGCATCGTGGATGAAGTCAACATCGTCAAGGGGCAGAGTGTCAAAGTGGGCGACCTGCTCTGCACGCTGGACCAAGGCACTCGCGCCGCTGCGGTGGCACAGGCGGAAGCCGGACTGGAGCAGGCCAATGCAGGGTTGAACCAGGCCCAGCTCGACTATGACACCAATGAAAGCCTGCGCAATCGCGGGCTGGCTGCCGCCAACACGGCGCGGGCAGTGGAAGTGGCCCTGTCTTCGGCCAAGGCCAATGTGAGCTCGGCCCAGGCCGCGCTCGACAATGCCAATGCCGAACTGGACCGTACGCGGATCCTCGCCAAGGTGAATGGCGTGGTGCAGGACCCCATCGTTTCGGAAGGCGCCATGCTGGCCATGGGCTCGCCCTGCGCCACTATCGTGCAGCTCGACCCGATGCGCTTCCTGGGCCAGGTTCCCGAAGCCCGTATCGCACTGGCCAAGACGGACCTGACGGCCTCGATCCGCACGGTGACTGGCCAGACCGCCGACGGCAAGGTGACCTATATCGCTTCGACCGCTGACAGCGCGACCCGCTCGTTCCCGGTGGAAATCGAATTCGCCAATCCCGATGGCGCGATCCGTGACGGCGTCACCGCCCAGGCCACCGTCAATATGGGGTCGGCTCCGGCGCAGCTACTGCCACAATCTGTCCTGACGCTCAGCGATGATGGCGTTCTGGGGGTGCGGACCGTGGAAGATGAAAAAGTGAAGTTCTACCCGGTGCAGATCGTCAGCGACACGCGTGACGGCATCTGGGTGATGGGGCTGCCCGCGTCGGTCGACGTGATCACCGTGGGCCAGGAATATGTGACTGAGGGCCAGACCGTGGCCGCTACCAACGTTGCAGCCGGAGGGGCCGCTTCATGATCAACTTCCTCGAACGCATTCTGCGAATGCCGCGCGTGGTGCTCACCGTCATGGTGCTGCTCCTCGGCGCGGGGCTGATGGCCTATGTCACCCTCCCCAAGGAGAGTTTCCCGGCCATCGACATCCCCTATTTCTACGTTTCGGTAACCCAGACCGGCGTGTCGCCGCGCGACGCCGAGCAATTGCTCGTCAAGCCGATCGAGGACCGGATCAAGGATATCGACGACCTCGAGAATTATACCTCGACCGCGACCACCGGGCACGCTTCGGTGTTCCTGGAATTCAACGTCAATGCCGACAAGGACACCGCGCTGAACGATATCCGCGCGGCGCTCGAGGGTGTATCCGCGGACCTGCCGACCGAGGCCAAGGAACCGGTCGTCAGCGAAATCTCGTTTACCGACACTCCGGTCATCTATGTCGCGGTTTATGGCAATGTGCCCGAACGTGAACTGGTGCAGCGCGCCAAGGACCTGCAAGACGAGCTGGAGGGCATTCCCGACGCGCAGACCGTGACGATTTCTGGTCAGCGCGACGAGATGATGGAAGTCACCATCGACCAAAATCGTCTCGAAGCCTATGACCTGACCGCCACGCAGCTGCTCGACGCGCTGGCCAAGAACAATATGGTGGTCCCCGGCGGCACGCTCGACACGGGCCGCGGCTCGTTCAACGTGGAAGTGCCGGGCCTGATCAAGAATGTCGAGGACGTCTATACCCTGCCGCTCAAGGCTTCGGGCGACACTGTCGTGACGTTCGGCGACGTGGCGACCATTACCCGCACCTTTGAGGACGCCACCCAATATGCCCATGTGAACGGCCAGACGGCCATCACGCTGGGCGTCTCCAAGAAGCTGGGGACCAACGTCATCAATGTGTCCGACGAAGTGCGGCGCGTGACGGCGGAGTTCACCAAGGACTGGCCGCAGGGCGTGCAGACCTCGTTCCTGATCGACCAGGCCGACTCCACCAAGAACCTGTTCCGCTCGCTGGAAGCAGCGGTGCTGACTGCCGTGGCGCTGGTGCTGATCACCTGCGTCGCCACCCTTGGCGTGCGCCCGGCCATCATGATCGGCATGTCGATCCCGATCTCGTTCATGATGGCGTTCCTCGTGGTGCAGATGCTGGGCATGACCATCAACATGATGATCATGTTCGGATTGGTGCTCGCGGTGGGCGTGCTGGTGGACGACCCTATCGTGGTGGTCGAATATGCCGAGCGAAAGCTGCAGGAAGGCGTTTCCAAGCGGGAAGCGTTCATCCTGGCGGCCAAGAAGATGTTCGTGCCGGTGGTTTCGGCTACCTTCACCACGCTGGGTGCCTTCGTGCCCCTGCTGTTCTGGCCGGGCATTATCGGCAAGTTCATGAGCTATCTGCCGATCATCGTGATCGTGGTGATGGTGGCTTCGCTGGTCTCCGCACTGATCTTCATGCCGATCATCGGCGCCTTTATCGCATCGAGCCATATCGACGAGAAGCACAAGGAAGCCGCCGACGTCGTGATGTATGCCGACAAATTCGACCCCAAAAAGGTTGGCGGCATTACCGGCTATTATGTGCGGGCGATGGAGCATTTGCTGCATCAACCGATCCTGACGCTGGGTATCGGCTTCGCGCTGGTGGCGGCGATGTTCGTCGCCTACATGTCCAACCCGACCGGCACCGAGGCGTTCCCGGCTTCCGAGCCCGAATTCGGCACGGTCAACGTGATCACGCGCGGCAATTACTCGCCGGCCGAAATCCGCGACCTGCTGATGGAGGTGGAAACCGAAATCCTGCAGGTGCAGGGTATCCAGGACGTGGTGATGCGCTTCGTCAATACCGGCAGCGGCGGCGATGGCATGAGTGCGTCGGCACCGCCCGACACGGTTGGCGCGTTCGACCTGCAGCTGATCAACTACAATGAACGCATCAAGGCCGAGGAAATCTTCCAGGCCATCCGCGAGCGCGTGGCCCATATTTCCGGCCTCGAAGTGCAGATCGCGGCGCAGGAAAACGGCCCGCCGGCCGGCAAGGCCATCAACCTGCGGGTGGAAGGCACTGTCTATGCCGATATCGCCCCAACCGTGGCCAAGCTGCGTGACTATATCGAGCACGATCTGGGTGGCGCCATCGACGTGGAAGACGGCCGCCCTGCCCCCGGTATCGACTGGCAGGTCACGATCGATCGCGTCGAAGCGGCCAAGTATGGCATCGGTGTGCGCGAGCTGAGCCCCTATGTGCAGCTCGTGACTTCCGGCGTGACGCTGGGTACCTATCGCCCGGATGACGGCTCGAGCACTGACGAACTCGACATCAAGGTCCGTCTGCCGGAAAGCGAGCGCACTTTCGATGCCTTGGATTCGCTGCGCATCGTGACGTCGCAGGGTCTGGTGCCGGTCTCCAATTTCATCGAGCGCACAGCAGTGCCAAAAGTGGCGAATATCTCGCGCCGCAACGGGCTCTATTCGATGAATGTGGCGGCCAATCTGGAGCCGGGCCTCGACACCGCGGCCAAGGTGGCCGAGGTGCAGCAGTGGCAGGCAACGCAGGACTTCCCCTCGAGCGTCAAGATCGTCTATGGCGGTGCGGCCGAGCAGGTTGACGACACCAACGCGTTCATCATCACCGCGTTCGGCGCCGCCATGTTCCTGATCTTCTTCATCCTGCTGCTGGAATATAACAGCTTCTGGCAGGTGCTGGTGACGCTGACCACGGTGATCATGTCGCTGGGCGGGGTGTTGCTAGGCATGCTGGTCACCGGGATGAGCTTCTCGGCGATCATGACGGGCCTGGGCATCGTGGCGCTGGCGGGTATCGTGGTGAAGAACGGCATCGTGCTGATCGACACCTATAACCACTATAACCGCGACGAAAAGGTGGAGCCGATCAAGGCCATGCTGCTGACCATCAGCCAGCGTGTCCGGCCGGTGCTGCTGACGGCAACCGTGACGGCGCTGGGCGTTATTCCGATGGCGCTCAATGTCGAGTTCGACTTCATCCGCCGCGAAATCGTGGTGGGCGGCCTGGCTGGTTCGTGGTTCATCCACCTGTCGGCCGCGCTGGTATCGGGCCTCTTCGTCTCCACCGCCCTGACCCTGGTCATGGTGCCGGTGATGGTGGTGGCCCCGCATGTGATGAAGGGCCAGATCGGCTGGGTCATCCGCCAGGTTGGCAAGATGATCAATTCGGCGCGCAATGGCGGCAAGCAGACCGCGGTGCCGGCCGGGTTCGATGGCATGGCCGTCGAAATCCCCGCCGATGCCGACGGCGCCAAGCGCTACATCGTCAGCAAGGAAGAAGGGCTGGTCGAGAAGGACAAGAACGGCGTGACTATCGTCAGCCGGCCCGAAGCGGCGGAATGATGTCCGTTAGGGAATGAGTTGGAAAGGCCCGCAGTGATGCGGGCCTTTTTATTTTTAAGGCGGGCTTGTAGTTTTAGCTAATATAGCTATTTTATATTGGCTATTTTAGCTGAAAGGACTGAAGCCATGAGCAGCATCACCGCAACCGACGCCAAGAACAAGTTTGGCCAGGTTCTGGAAATGGCACAGGCCGAGCCCGTGCGTATCCAGAAGAACGGCCGTGACGTGGCGATCGTGCTTTCGCCCGAACAATATGGCGCGCTCGTGGCACAAAACACCGCCAAGGTGCGTCCGATAATTGAGACGCTAATGGCGAGAAGTATTGAGCGGCGGAAATCCCTTTACGAAGCGCTGGCCAAGTAGCACATCGTGCCGACCTACCTGACTCTCGATGAAGTATTGCGCATGCACGAGATGCTCTTGGCCGCCTTCGGTGGCGCCAAGGGCATTCGTGATATGGGCCTGATCGAGTCAGCTCTCCTTCGCCCGCAGACGGGCTATTATGCCGACCTTATCGAAGAGGCAGCCGCGCTTTGGGAAAGCATGGCGATGAACCATGGCTTTGTGGACGGCAACAAACGCGTGGCCTTTGCCTGCGTCGAACTGTTTCTACAGCTGAATGGCGTAGATATTGGCGCCAGCAATACCGAGCTTGAGGTCTTCATCTACAGCAATCTTGAGGCTGGGACCTTCCGCAAGGACGCGCTTGAGCGTTGGTTACATGAGCATACCGAGCCAGACCGGTAGCCAGCCCGGAGGCATCGCACCCCTCACCCGGCGCTGCGCTATGGCCGCTGCATTGCTTGGCGACGGGTCGCTACAGCCCTGGCCCGGCCAACGGAGGTTCCCGCTTTCGCGGGAATGACACCGTGGGTGGAAGCGCCGCCCCTACTCCGCTGCGGGCAGGCCGCGTTTGACGAAGCCGTCGGGGTCGTTGGCGGTGCGCAGGAGTTGTTCTTCGGCTTCGGTGGCTTCGCGTTGGCGATCCCACATCTGGGCGTAGAGGCCCGCTTTTTGCAGCAGGGCGACGTGGTTGCCGCGTTCGGCCACGACGCCGTCGCGCAGGACGAGGATTTCGTCGGCGTTGACGACCGTGGAGAGGCGGTGGGCGATGACGACCGTGGTGCGGTTTTTCGAGACCACATCGAGGGCGGACTGAATGTCGCGCTCGGTCTTGGTGTCGAGGGCGGAGGTGGCCTCGTCAAGGATGAGGAGCGAGGGGGCCTTGAGGATGGTGCGGGCGATGGCGACGCGCTGCTTTTCGCCGCCGGAGAGTTTTAGGCCGCGTTCGCCGACGGGGGTGTCATAGCCCTTGGGCAGGGTCTCGATGAAGGGGCCGACCTGGGCCATGGCGGCGGCCGCGCGGACTTCTTCTTCGGACGCTTCGGGGCGGCCGTAGCGGATATTGTAGCCGATCGTGTCGTTAAACAGCACGGTATCCTGGGGGACCATGCCGATGGCCGAGCGCAGGCTTTCCTGGGTGATGTCGCGCAGATCCTGGCCATCAATGGTGATGGCGCCGCCGGTGACATCGTAGAAACGGTAGAGCAGCCGGGAAATGGTGGATTTGCCAGCGCCGGTGGGGCCGACAATGGCGACGGTCTTGCCGGCGGGGACTTCGAAGCTGACGCCCTTGAGAATGGGGCGGTCGGGATCGTAGTGGAAGGTCACGTCATCGAAGCGGATCACCGGGCCGGAAATGACCAATGGCTTGGCGTCGGGCTTGTCCACGATTTCGGGGGCCTGATCGAGTAGCTTGAACATTTCCTCGATATCGGTGAGGCCCTGACGCAGTTCGCGATAGACGAAGCCGATAAAGTTCAGCGGGCGATAGACCTGCATGAGGAAAGTATTGAGCAGGACGAAATCGCCCAGGGTCAGCGTCCGGTTCATGACGCCATTGATGGCCATGACCGAGATGATGAGGAAGCCGGCGTAGAAAATCAGCGCCTGGCCGAAATTGAGGAAGCCCAGCGAGGTCCAGATGCGGATGGCGGAGCGCTCATAGCCGGCCATGGAGGCGTCGTAGCGCTCGGCTTCCATCTTCTCATTGGCGAAATATTTCACCGTCTCGAAATTGAGCAGGGAATCGATGGCCTTGCCATTGGCATCGGTGTCCGAATTGTTCATGTCGCGGCGGATGGAAATCCGCCAGTTCGAGGCCTTGATGGTGAAATAGAGATAGCCCCAGATCATCACCACCAGCACGCCCAGATAGCTGAAGCCGAACATCCAGACGAAGATTACGGCCGTGATGATGAATTCGACCAGGGTGGGCGCGATATTGAGCATGGTGAAACGCACAATGGTTTCAATGCCCTTGGTGCCACGCTCGATGACGCGGCTCAGCCCGCCGGTGCGGCGCGCCAGATGGAAGCGCAGCGACATGGCATGAAGATGGTGGAAGGTGCGCAGAGCGAGCTTGCGCACGGCATTCTGGCCGACGCTGGCAAACAATACGTCGCGCAATTGCTGGAAGCCGGCGTCGAAGATGTTGCCCAGCACATAGGCGATGACCAGTACGATGGGGATAGCGAGGCCCAGCACGATGCCGCTATCGGGCGCAGTGCCATCGAGGCTATCGATAATGCCCTTATAGGCGAAGGGAATGAAGGTGGTGGCGACCTTGCTGAGCAGCAACGCGCCAATGGCCAGCAGCACGCGCAGGCGCAGATCGGGGCGGTCGGCGGGCCACATATAGGACCACAGGTTCTTGACCGTGGAAAATACCGAGCCTTCGTCCGCGCTAACGGACGGCTTCTTGTTCGTGCTGTCTATAGTCATCAGGCCGGCTCTGCTTCCAGTTTGGGGCTGGCGGGGGTGAGGCCGGCGAGCATGCCGGAATAGGCGGCACCCAGTTCGGCCAGACGATCATGCTGGACAATGTAGCAATTGCGCGTGCCACGCGGCTGGCGCGTGATCAGCCCGGCATCGAGCAGCACCTTGATGTGCTGGGACACGGTGGACTGGGCCAGCGGCAGGGATTCGGTGACATCGGCGCAGCAGCACTGCCCCTGCTGCTGCGTCGCCAGGATGCGCAGGATATTGAGGCGCACCGGATGGCCCAGTGCCCGCAGGAGAGTGGCAATATCGTCGTCGCGCATCCGAGCTCGGCTTTTTTGATCGTTGATTTACGATAGAAGATGGGGTTCGCGGGCGCAAGTTCAATGACCCGCTTTTCAGCGGGCCATTGCGTTTGCTTAGTTCGCCTCGCTTGGCAGATCGAAAACCTGGCCGGGATAGATGCGATCCGGGTCGCGGATCTGGCCATTATTGGCTTCGTAGATGGTGGTGTATTTGATGCCGGCGCCATAGACGCGACGGGCGATGGTCCAGAGGTTGTCGCCGGTGCGGATGATGGCCTTGCCGGAGGCGAAGCGTGCGGCTTCGGGGTCACCGACAGCGGTTGCCACCATGGTGGGGACGCGGGTTTCGTCGCTGGCCGTTGCGGTTGCGGGGGGAGACTGGGCTGGCGTCGCAGCAGGCTGGGCCGGGCTGGGCTCGGTAGGGGCCGCCGGCGCGGCGGACTGGCTGGCGGCGGGCAATTGTGCAGGTTCGCTTGGGGCCGCTGCCGGTTGGGAAGGCGCGCTGGCCTCGGCCGCAGGGGCCGGCGTCGCGGGCTGGTCGGCCTGCGCGACTGCGACTGGTGGCTCGACCTTAGGCAGGTCGACGACGAAATCGACTTCGGCGCGCGAGGCGACCTGGGCGGAACCGGGTTGCAGCATATCGACACGGATGCGCTGGCTGGGCTTGGTCAGCACATTGCCGGCTTCGACCAGCCAGCGGCCGTCGGAGACGGTGGCGTCGGCAATGAATGTGTCATCGACATAGAGGCGCATGGTGGCACCTTCCGGTCCTCCGCCGGCGAAGAAGGTGCGTTCGCCCTCGATTTCGATGGCGTCGATGGTCGGCGGGGCGACGGCGGCGGGTTCCGATGCTGTCGGGGGTGTCGTCGGCGCAGGCGTGGCAGCGGCCATGGCCGTTTCAGCGTTTGCGGCTGGCGCTTCGGGCGTTGGCGCGGTGGGCTGTTGCGCCGTGGTAGCCGGCTCAGCCGTGGGTTCTGCTGTTGGTTGTGACGTTGCAGGTGGCATGGTTGCTCCGGGAGCCGGTGTGGGCTGGGTTGGAGCTGGTTCCGCGGCTGGCTGCTCGGTTGGGGCGGGCGCGGTAGCGTCCGGTTGGGCCGGGGCCGGCGCGGGGGTGGCTGTAGCAACGTCGGTGCTTTGGCCGGCCGGCGGGGTTGTCAGGCCCTGCAACACTTCGCTGGCGGCGCCGGGGGTGCTGGCGACGACGAGAGGCTCGCTGGATTTGTCCGGGTTGATGACAACAACGAAGGCTTCGGCCGACTGGCCGGGCTTGCCGGCTTCGCCAAGGGTGATTTCAGTGCCACCGGGCGGAATGGGCGCATCGGGCACCAGGACCCAATCGCCACTGGGCTCGACCGTGGTTTGGCCCAGCAGATCGCCATTGGAGAAGACCTGGACTTCGCTGCCGGGGGTGCCGCTGCCGGCAATGACGACGGAGCCATCGGGCTCGGCGCGAAGCAGGCCGAAGGTTGCGGAGATGAGATCGCTGGGAGCGTCGGCAGCCGGCGGGGTCACCTCGGGTTGAGGTGCGGTGGTGGTTTCCGGCGCAGGCGTGGCGGCGGTCGGTTCCGGCGCTGTTTGCTCGGGGGCGGCAAGGGCCGTGCTCTGGCTGGGCAGGATGCCGGCATCGGTCATCTTGCCGCGCAGACATTGGCCCATATTGCCTTCGCCGTTGAAGCAACTGACCACGGAGGGGCCGGCCAACACGCCGATGACAACCACAAGGGTAACCGCCGCTGCACCAAGGGTGAGAGCCAAGGGTTGGTTCGGTGTGGGATCGGCCAGTTTTTCCTCCGGGACGAAATAGGCGGCGCATTGCGCCACCAGGTTATGCCACCTTTTCTGTTGTCCCCTGCGCCGCTTCAGTCTTCAACAGCTTATATGTGATGGATTCATATAGAGCTTCAAAGGATGCATCAATGATGTTGGGGGATACCCCGATGGTGTACCAGCGCTCGCCGGTGCCATCGCGGCTTTCGACCAGTACACGGGTGACCGCGCCCGTGCCGCCGTCCAGAATACGAACCTTGAAGTCGACCAGCTCCAAATCCTCGATACGGGACGAATATTTGCCGAGGTCTTTGCGCATGGCCAGATCGAGCGCATTGACCGGGCCATTGCCTTCGGCCACCGACATCAGCAATTCGCCGGCGACGCGGATTTTGACCACGGCTTCGGTGACGGTGATCTCTTCGCCCTGGGCATTGTGGCGGCGTTCGACGCTGGCGCGATAATTCTCGACGGTGAAATAGCTGGGCAGCGTGCCGAGCACTTCGTGGGCGAGGACGGCAAAAGAGGCGTCGGCGCCATCGTAGGAATAGCCGCGCGACTCGCGCTCCTTGACGGTGGCGAGCAGCTTTTCGAGGCGCGGATCATCCTTGGCGAGGACGATATCGTGGCGGGCCAAGGCGGTCAGCAGGTTGGATTTTCCGGCCTGCTGGCTGACCATGATGGCGCGTTCATTGCCCACGCTTTCGGGCGGCACATGCTCGTAGCTGGAAAAATCCTTGAGCAGGGCGGAGGCGTGGATGCCGGCCTTGGTGGCGAAGGCGGAGGCGCCGACATAGGGCGCCTGGCGCTGGGGGGCGCGGTTGAGCCGGTCGTCGAAAGCCCGGGAAATCTGCGTCAGCCGTTCGAGGCCGGCCGCATCGATATTGGTTTCGAAGCGGTCGGCGAACAGAGGCTTGAGCACCAGGGTGGGGATGATGGTGATGAGATTGGCATTACCGCAGCGCTCGCCGATGCCGTTGAGCGTGCCCTGAATCTGGCGCACGCCGGCCTCGACGGCGGCTAGGGTATTGGCGACGGCCTGGCCGGTATCGTCATGGGCGTGGATGCCCAGGTGATCACCGGGGGCGACGGCCAGAACCTTGCCGACAATGTCGCGGACTTCGGACGGCATGGTGCCGCCATTGGTGTCGCAGAGCACGACCCAGCGCGCGCCGGCATCCAGCGCCGTCTTGACGCAGGACAGGGCGTAATCGGGATTGCTCTTGAAGCCGTCAAAGAAATGCTCGCAATCGATCAGGGCTTCCTTGCCCGCGGCGATAGCGGCAGCGACGGTGTCGCGCAGATTTTCGAGGTTATCGTCGAGACCGATTTCGAGCGCGGTCTTGACCTGGTAATCCCAGGTTTTGGCAACAAAGCAGGTGGCATCGGCGCGCGAATTGAGCAGGGCCTGAATTCCCGGATCATTGGCGGCCGAGCGCCCTGCCCGCTTGGTCATGCCGAAGGCGGTGAACTTGGCGCGCTTGGTGCGCTTGTGCTCGAAGAACTCGGTATCGACCGGATTGGCGCCGGGATAGCCGCCTTCAATATAATCGACACCCAATTGCTCGAGCAGGCCGGCAATGGAAATCTTGTCCTCGAGCGAGAACTCGATTCCGGCCGTCTGGGCGCCGTCGCGCAAGGTGGTGTCGAAGATATAAAGGCGTTCTTTGGGCATTTTAGTACTCAACTAGGGTCCGGCCAGACAAGGGTATCGTGGTCGGGGTGTTGGTGATTGGTCGACGCGATGAACGCGGCCTTATCGGGATGGCGCTGCTCGATGGAGGGATGGTCGGGCAATTGGCCCAGAGCATTCACATAACTCAGGCGGCCATCGACACCGTGCTGATCCTCGGGCGGGAAGGCCTCGGGATCATCGAGCGAGCCGATCGACACGGACATCCAGTCCCCACCGACATAGGCAAAGGTCAGGGGCGTGCCGCATCTGGCGCAAAAGCCGCGCTCGGCCTGATCGGAGGAGGCGAATTTGGTGACCTCGCCGCGCGTGACGCGGAACGTGACAGCAGGACCGCCGACCAGGGGCGCGTAGAAGCCGCCAAAGGCTTTTTGGCACATACGGCAATGGCAGATATGAGCGCCACGCGGCTTTTCGCTGAAGCTATAGCGCACGGCGCCGCATTGGCAGCCGCCGGTGAGGACGGGCGTGCTCATGGCCAGCGCTCGGTGTCGTGGTCGGGGTGTTGGTGGTTGGTATCGCGAATGGGGCCGACTTCTTCGGGCATATTGGCTTCGGTGGTGCCGACCTCTTCGATGTCGGCGAGGTGCAGCAGGGAGGGGTGTTTGCCCTCAATGCCGAACTGGTAAAGCACGGGGATAGTGTGCGGCTCGTCGAACGCGCCGATGGACATGGAGAGGTGTTCGCCGCCGACGCCGCGATAATAAAGCGGCGTGCCGCAATCACGGCAATAGCCGCGGGCGGCCAGGTCCGAGCTCATGAATTCGGCGGGCTCGCCGCGAGTCCAGGTGAGGTGATGGTGGCGCACGCCGACCAGGGCGGCAAAGAGATTACCCATAGCTTTCTGGCACATGCGGCAATAGCAGACATGGGGATTGTCGCGCAGTTCGGCGGCGTGGAAGCGGATGGCCCCGCATTGGCAGCCGCCGCTGCGGGCGAGATGGCGATAGGCCTCGGTCATGGTTCGTCCCTCTGCGGCGGCCAATCGGCCGTGTCGTGATCGGGGTGCTGGTTGGAATGGATGCCGGCCAGGAAATCGCGCCATTCGTCGCTTTGATGGGTGGAGACCGGCAGGCTGGTGAGGCCATCGAAGAAGGGCAATTTATCGGCCAGATTCACCTGAATTTGCGGGGCGGCGACGCCGGGGTCATCGAATGCGCCGATGGCGAGTTCGAGGCCGAAGCGGGTCTCATAGCCCAGCGGGGTGCCGCAATCGCCGCAAAAGGCGCGGCGGGCGGCATTGGAGCTCTGGAACCATTTGGGCTCGCCCCGGGTCCAGACGGCATTATGTGCGGTGACCAGCGGGCCGAAAAAGCTGCCAAAGGCCTTCTGGCACATGCGGCAATGGCAGATGGAGGGGCGCCCCAACCGGGTCACGCTGAAGCGCACGGCGCCACACTGGCAGCCGCCGGTATGGGAGCTATTGGGAGGCATGGCTGGTCTCATCATGCAAGGCAGCCCACACGGCTTCGAGGACGGCGTCGGGATGGGCGAGAATGTCGTTGTTCCAGATGCGGAGGATGTGGAAGCCCTGGGCCTTCAGATAGGCGTCGCGGCTGATGTCATAGGTGGATTCTGCGTGTTGGCTGCCGTCGAGTTCGATGATGAGGTGGCTCGCCAGGCAGACGAAATCGGCAATGTAGTCGCCTATTGGCAATTGACGGCGGAATTTGAAATCCGCGAGCCGCCTATTGCGGAGGAGCGTCCAGCACTTGGCTTCCGCTTCGGTCGGCTCATGGCGCATGGCTTTGGCAAAGCCACGCAGCCGGGGCAGTTTGGCGCCACGCCATTCGGCTCTGGCATGCCCGCGCGCAGACCCCTCACCCGCCCTTCGGGCACCCTCTCCCTCAAGGGGAGAGGGGTGGCCGGTGGTTGGGATGGGCTCAGCGACTGCCGGTTGCACAGTGTCACCCTCGCCCCTTGAGGGAGAGGGTGGCCGCGGAGCGGCCGGGTGAGGGGTTGCCTCCGCATATGCTGAAGGCGGGGCCTTCACCTCTTGCTCTCCCATTTGGTTTTGCGCTCGCCGGTCTCGGGGTCTTTGTAGTCCATCAGGGAGATGCCCTGTTCGGACAGTTCGTTGCGGATGGTGTCGGCTTTGGCGAAGTCGCGGGCGTTGAGGGCGGCGAGGCGGTTTTCTATGGCGGCGGCGATATGGGGTGGTTCTTCCCAGCCGTCGTCGGAGGTCAGCAGGCTATCGAGGCTGAAGCCGAGGAAGCTGAGGGTAGCGGCGAGGCAATGGCTGGCGCGGGCATCGTCGCGATTGGCTTTTTTGGCGATGGCGTCGAGCACGACGCTGGCGCGGTGGAAGTTGAGGTCGTCCGCCAGCTCGGCGATGACCGAGGCGTCGGGGGCGTCGTCATTGGCCAATTCGGCGCCGCGGGCGGCGCGTTGCCAGTCGCGGAGTTTGGTTTCGGCCTCTTCGAGGCGCTTGACCGAGAAGTCAATGGGCTCGCGATAATGGGTCATCAGCATGGCCAGGCGCAGCACGTCGCCATGCCAGGCGTGGCCGCCCATGGCGCCGGTTTCGAGCAGGTCGTTGATGGTGACGAAATTGCCCAGGCTCTTGGACATTTTTTGTCCTTCGACCTGCAGGAACCCATTATGCATCCAGACGCGGGCCATTTCATGCGTGCCATGGGCGCAGCGGGACTGGGCGATTTCGTTTTCATGGTGCGGGAAGATCAGGTCGAGCCCGCCGCCGTGAATGTCGAAGACTTCACCGAGATAGGCCGCGCTCATGGCGGAGCATTCGATATGCCAGCCGGGGCGCCCCCTGCCCCATGGGCTTTCCCAGCCGGGCTCTTCGGCGCTGGATTGTTTCCAGAGCACGAAATCCGCGGGGTTTTTCTTGTGGGCATCGACGGCAATGCGGGCACCGGCCAAATTGTCCTCGAGATTGCGACCGGAGAGCTGGCCGTAATCGGGCATGGATTTGACGTCGAACAGCACTTCGCCATTGGCCGCATAGGCGTGGCCATTGGAGATGAGGCGCTCGATCAGAGAGACCATGTCAGGCTTACCATCGGGCCTGGGCAGCACGAAATCGGTGGCGCGGGGCTGATAGGTAGGCTCGAGCGTGCCCAGCGCCCTGACGTCAGCAGCATATTGCTGGCCGGTTTTTTCGGTGACGCGACGGATCGCTTCGTTCAGCGGCAGCGCGGGGAAATCGCGGGCCGCGCGGGCGTTGATCTTGTCGTCCACGTCCGTGATGTTGCGGACATAGGTGACCTTGCCGGCGCCATAGGTGTGGCGCAGCAGGCGGAACAGCAGATCGAACACGATGACCGGCCGCGCATTGCCGATATGGGCGAAGTCATAGACCGTGGGGCCGCAGACATACATGCGCACATTTTCCGCATCCAGGGGAACGAAGGGTTCCTTGGTGCGGGTCAGCGTATTGTAAAGGGTAAGCGGAGTTCCCGAGGTCATCAAAAGGCTTCCTGGCCATGCGGATTTGCGCTGGCAGACGGCTCTTCGGGTATCAGAAAATCAGGATGAAGAAGACCGCGCCGCCAACGAGTGGTTAGCAGGTAATAATGCAGACGTTAATCTGGATAGCATTGGTCTTCATGGGCGCGACTTTGGCTGTAGTGGTGGCGGCGGTCAAGGGGGAAAGACGATGAAGCTTTAGAGCAAGACCACGGTTTGCACGATATCGCCAAACACGGATTGGCCGTCGCTGCCGATGGCGCCGATGCGGATGGTGTCGTCGAGCTGAAGGAATGGGGTGCGGGCACGGCCGTATTTGAGCTTTTCGACATTGCGAGCTTCGACAATGCAGGCAAAGCCGATGCCGTTGGGTTTGATGGGTAGGCTTTCCTCATGGGGCTCGGAAATGGTGCCGCCGCCGATAATGGTGCCGGCGGCTAGGGCGCGGGTGCGGGCGGCTTCGACGATGAGGGCGGCGAAGTCGAAATACATGTCAGAGCCGGCATTGGGCTGGCCATAAAGCACGCCATTGACCTCGCAACGGACCGGGAGATGCAGGCGATTGTCGCGCCATGCGGCGCCGAGGGCGGCGGGCGTGGTGGCGATGGGGGCAAAGGACGTGGCGGGCTTGGCATGGAAAAAGCCGAAGCCGTTTTGCAGATCATTGGCCACCAGACGCCGCATCGAGATGTCGTTGCAGATGGTGACGAGGCGGATGGCGGCGGCGGCTTGCTCTGTTGTGGCGCGCATGGGCACGGCACCGATGATGACGGCGACCTCAGCTTCGAAATCGAGGGCTAGATCGGGTTCGGGCGTGGTGATGGGCGCGGTGGGGGCCGAGAGCGAGTCGGAACTGCCCTGGTAGAGCACGGGACGATTGGCCAGGTCGGCGTCGCGGGTGCCCTTGAGGGCGCGAACGCGTTCGGCGTGGTTGAGATAGGCGGCGCCATCGATCCATTGATAGGCGCGGGGCAAAGGAGCCAGGGCGCGATTGGCATCGAAGGGTTGGCCGGAAATCTGGCCGGCATCGAGTTGGGCGGCAAGGGCGGAGAGGGCCGGCGCGGCTATATCCCAATCGTCGAGCGCAGCCTGCAAAGTGGGCGCGACACGGCCGGCCGAAACATAGCGGCCACGGTTCTGCGAAAGGACCACGAGCTGACCATCGGGGCGGCCATTGTTCAGCGTGGCTAGATTCATCGGTGCATTCTCGCTGTTGTGTGGCCGGGCTGCGCTATCTCGGCGCCGGTGGACATTATACTGTTGCACCCGGCCCTAGCGATGTCTTAAGGGCCGATATTATGCGCGTGTTGCGGCGCGGACGAGTAGGGCTTGATGGTGAATTTGGGCGGAATGGGCATTCGGACGCTATTGTTGCTGGTTCTAGCGACAGTGGTTTTGGCGCTCGATGTCAACATGGCCTATGCCCAATCATCGGCTTGCTCGCGGCTGGACCGGCAATTACGCCAGTTTGACCGCAATGGCGATTTCCAGCAACGGGACGGCAATTCGCAGGCGGCGCGGCAATTGGCCCGCGACGTGCAGAATGCGGAAAGCCGCTATATCCGCGATGGATGTAACGACGCCGCCAAGGCCGGGCAGACGCTCAGCCCGCAATGCCAGCAAGTGGCGCGCGAAGTGCTGCGGCTGCGCCGGGATTATGCAGCGGTGTCACAATCGGTGAATTCGGCGGGCGCGGTATCGCAGCAGCGTGAAGCCATCCTGCAGGAAATGGCGCGTTTTGGCTGCAATGCCGATGGCGGTTCGAACGCTACGTTTTCCAATGAGCGCCAGAATGTGTTCGACCGCATTTTCGGCACCACTACGGAAGGCGACTTTTCCAACGGCCAGGTGGTGAGCGGTGGCGGATATAATACGGGCTATCGGACGGTACGCACGGTGTGTGTGCGGCTGAGCGACGGCTATTTCTGGCCGATCAGCTATTCGACCCTGCCCGATTATGTTGGCAATGACATGCGGCAATGCAAAGCCATGTGTCCCAATGAGCAGGTGGAAATCTACTATTACGACAATCCGGGCCAAGAGCCCGAGCAGATGCGCAACATGTTCAACCAGGCCTATACGGACCTGCCGACGGCGTTCAAATATCGCAATGCCATCGACATGAATGCCAGCTGCCGGGTGACCCCGCAATCGGATGGCAAGCTGATCACTGCGACGGCCGATGACGGGCAGACGCGGGCCATGATCGAAGTGCAGGGGGCGAGCTTCCCGCTGCCACTGCGCGACCCGCGCGGGCAGGTTCCAGTGCCGGCTGTGGTCGAAGCGGTACAGACCGCAAGCCTGGTCGATGTGCCCCTGCCCCGGCCGCGGCCGGCGGGCCCGGGTGAAACGGTGGCCCGGGTCGTGGCGCCACCGCCGGGGGAAACTCAGCTGCGGCTGGTGCAGTTCGGCGACAAGGTGGTCAGGGTAGTCGGGCCAGACACGCCGTACGCCCAACCAACGGGAGCAGGCTCTTAAGCTCGGGGCCATCATGACGGCCGGTTAGTGCCAGCCGCAGCGGCAGGAAGAGCGGCTTGCCCTTGCGGCCGGTGGCGGCTTTGAGTGCATTGGTCCATTCGCCCCAGGTTTCGAGCGACCACGGCTCGGGCGGCAGCAGGGCCTTGGCGAGCGCCAGGAAATCGCGATCTTCCTCGGCAATGATGGGCTCGACCGGGCCAAGCACCAGCTTGGACCATTCCACGATATCGTTGAACTTGTGCAGATTATCGCGCAGCAGCAGCCAGATGGCTTCGCCCTCGAGACCCAGGCTGGTCAGCCGCGGCAAAGCGGCCTCGTAGGGCATGGCGTGCAGCAGGCGGGCATTGAGATTGTCCAGCTCGACCGGATCGAAGCGCGCGGCGCCATGCGAGATCATGGAGAAATCGAGCTTGGCGGCGATATCGTCCAGCGAGGCATAGGGTTCGATGGGCAGGCTGGTGCCAGTGAGGCTCGCCATGATGGCAATGGCGAGGGGCTCGTAGCCTTCGGCGCGGAAATCGGACAGCGACTGGGAGCCGAGGCGCTTGGAGAAGCCCTGCCCTTCGGCGTCGGTCAGCAGGTTGTGGTGGCCAAAAATCGGCACTGGTCCGCCCAAGGCCTCGAAGATTTCAATCTGGGTGCCGGTGTTGGAAACGTGGTCCTCGCCGCGGATGACATGGGTGATGCCCAGGTCGATATCGTCGACCACGGAGGGGAGCGTATAGAGATAGGAGCCGTCTTCGCGCACCAGAACGGGATCGGACATGGAGGCGGTGTTGACGGTCTGGGCGCCCTTGATGAGGTCTTCGAACTGGACGGGGCGGCCATCGAGCTTGAAGCGCCAATGGGGCTTGCGGCCCTCGGCTTCGAGCTTGGCGCGGTCTTCATCGGTCAGCTTGAGGGCGGCGCGATCGTAGATGGGGGGCTTGCCCATGGCGCGGGCGCGGGCACGGCGGCGGCTCAGCTCGTCTTCGGTTTCGTAACAGGGGTAGAGCCGGCCGGCGGCGATGAGGCGATCGCGGGCGGCGTCATAGAGCTCGGTACGGTCGGACTGGCGGACCAACAGGTCCGGTGTGATGCCGAGCCAGGCGAGATCGGCTTCGATGCCATCGGCAAATTCACGGGTGGAACGGGCCACATCGGTATCGTCCATGCGCAGCACATAGCGGCCGCCATGGCGCTTGGCGAAGAACCAGTTGAGCATGGCCGGACGGGCATTGCCCAGGTGAATACGGCCAGTGGGCGATGGCGCCCAGCGCACGATGGTCATCCGATGGTCCGGTCCTTGTAGCCGTTGGTAATGGGATATTTGCGGCCCAGCCCGAACGCCTTGGGCGTGAGCTTGGGACCGGGAGCCGCCTGGCGGCGCTTGTATTCGGCGATGTTGAGCAGGCGTTCGATGCGTTGCACCAAAGCCTCGTCATAGCCCAGGGCGACGATCTCAGCGATCGACTTTTCTTCCTCGACCATGGCGGTGAGGATGGCGTCGAGCACCGGATAGGGCGGCAGGCTATCCTGATCGGTCTGGTTGGGGCGCAGCTCGGCCGACGGCGCCTTGGCAATGATGTTCTGCGGGATGACTTCGCCCGCGGGGCCAAGGCAATCGCCGGGAACATGGGCATTGCGCCAGGCGGCCAGGCGATAGACCTCCATCTTGAACATGTCCTTGAGCGGATTGTAGCCGCCATTCATGTCGCCATAGATGGTGGCGTAGCCGACGCCCATTTCCGACTTGTTGCCGGTGGTGAGGAGCATGGAGCCCAGCTTGTTGGAGACGGCCATGAGGACGACGCCGCGCATGCGGGACTGGATGTTTTCCTCAGCTAGATCGGCGGGGCGATCGCCGAAGACCGGGGCCAGCTGCTCGAGCGCCGCATCGACCGGATCGCCGATGGAGACGATATCATAGCGCACGCCGAGGCGGGTGGCGCAGTCCTTGGCGTCCTTGAGGCTATCCTCGGAGGTGTAGCGATAGGGCAGCATGATGGTGTGGACATTTTCGGGCCCGAAGGCGTCCACGGCCATGGCAGCGACCACGGCGCTATCGATGCCGCCTGACAGGCCGAGCACGACCTGCTTGAAGCCGTTCTTGTGCACGTAGTCGCGCAGGCCGAGCACGCAGGCGAGCCAAGGAGCCTCGTCGGTGGTGGTGAGTTCGGTGACGTGACCATTGGTGCAGGTCCAGCCATCGTCGCCATCGACCCAGTCGGAGACGATGAAATCGGTGGCGAAGGACTTGCCCTGGAAGACCAGCTTATCGCCGGGCTCGATGGCGAAGGAGGCGCCGTCGAACACCAATTCGTCCTGACCGCCGACCTGGTTGAGATAGAGCAGCGGCACCCGATCCTCGGCTACGCGGGCGCGGACCAGCTCCTTGCGGATGTGCTGCTTGTTGGTCCAATAGGGCGAGCCATTGGGGCAGAGCAGGATTTCAGCGCCGCGCTGCACCAGATGCCCGCAGACCCAGGGGTGCCAGATATCTTCGCAGATCGGGATGCCGACCGAGACGCCCTTGATTGTCACCGGCTCCTGCAGCACGCCGGGGACGAAATAGCGCCGTTCGTAAAAGACATCGTCATTGGGCAATTCGCGCTTGAGGCGGGTGGCGATGATCTCGCCGTTTTCGGCGACGACGACGCTGTTGTGCAGGCCCGTCTTGTCGCGCCAGACGGTGGGGAGGATCAGCGCGACACCCGTGCCGGCGGTATCGGCAACCAGATCGCGGGCGGCCTGCATCGCGTCTTCGACGAATTTGGGCTTGAACAGCAAATCGTCGGGGAAATAGCCGGTGAGGAACAGCTCGGAGAGCAGCAAGATATCGGCTTTAGCGGCGGTTGCGTCGCTTAGCGCCTGGCGGGCGAGCGCCAGATTGCCGGCGATGTCGCCGACCTTGGGATTGAGCTGGGCAAGCGCAATTCTGAGGCGGTCTGTCACGATGATGCTGGCCCGTGTGCTGGGAAAGAAGGTGACGCAGCGGCGCAAACCGCGCGCGGGCAAGACTTATCCGCTCACCCCGGCAAGGGCAAGCGGATCAAAGGTTGGAGATCGATGGCGGGCTAGAAGCGGCCGGTCAACTCGGCGAGGGCACCGTAGCGCAGCAGAGAGAAGCCGTTGAGCGACTGATCGCTGTAGATGTAGCTATCGGGCGTGGATGCCTCCCACCATTTCTGACGGGAACTGCTTGGCCCGTCGAGCAGCCAGGCGCGGCCGCCGACGCGGATCGTTAGATTCTCGGTGGGGTGAAAGCCGAGCATGATCTGACCACTGGCGCCGTAGAGGGCGCCGCTGGTTTCAGTGCGGGTGCGGTTGACGGTGACGCCCTGAATGACGGTATCGGCCATTGGAATTTCGCTACTGGCGCCGTAGCCATAAGCATAGGGGATGGCTGCGACTTCGGCGTCGATATCGAACATTTCGTTGATATCGGCGTGAGCTGTTACGCCCAGGCGTAGGGAATGAATATTGAGACCATCGTCGTTCAGCACGTCGTAGCGGTTCCGGTCAGGCGATTCCCGATTGTATTGGTAGCCGACCAGAGCGCCGAGGCGGAAGGTTTCGTTGCCAAACGGGGTATAGCCGAAATCGGCGCCGGCATAACCGATCTGGCCGCCTTCGAATGGAGAAGGGACGCCAACATTGGTTTCGTAGTCGCCGGTTGTGTAGACGGCATAACCGGCCTGACCCTTCACAAAGGTGGATGTGTAGTCATCGTCGATCCGGAAGTGGCCTTCCAGAATATGACTGCGATCCTTGGTATCGTAGGAGGTGCCGCCGACATTGGCGTTCTGCTCGCCCAGCGAATACCAGTAGCGCAGGCCCGCTTCCATGCGGAGGGGGTTGTCTTCGCTCTGTCCCCATTCGTTGCCGTAGGAGGGCCGCATATCCGGGAACATTGAGTCGGCGCCCAGAGCGGGCATGGCCGTGCCGAGAGCCAATATCGCGGCGATGCTGGACAGGGAGCGGTTCATGACAATCTCCAGAACGTGGACCCTTTCTGGGTCGTTCAGGAAATTTATGGGTCATTAGGGTTAATGTTCCGCTAAACGGCGACTGGGGTGTGGGTGGCACAGTAATATGTGGCTCCCGCCACCCCACCCTCAATCCCTCCCCATCAAGGGGAGGGAGGCGCAGACTGAGGGCTTACGGTTCGCCCCTGCCCTATTCGCCGGCGATGCGGGTTTCGCGGGGTGGTTTTTGGGCGTGGACTTCTTCGGCGACGAGGAAGGCCAGTTCCAGGGCCTGGCTCGCGTTGAGGCGGGGGTCGCAATAGGTGTGGTAGCGATCCGAGAGGGAGGCTTCGGTGACGGCCGAGACGCCGCCGACGCATTCGGTGACGTCGTCGCCGGTCATTTCGATATGCACGCCGCCGGCATAGGTGCCCATGTCGCGGTGGATTTCAAAGAAGCTCTTCACTTCCGACAGCACACGCTCGAAGGGGCGCGTCTTGTAGCCGGTCGAGGCCTTGATGGTGTTGCCATGCATCGGATCAGAGCACCAGACGACGGTGCGGCCGGCGCGCTGCACGGTTTCGATCAGGCGCGGCAGGTGATCGTGGATCTTGTCGGAGCCAAAACGGGCGATCAGGGTGATGCGACCGGCCTCATCGGTGGGATTGAGGCGATCGAGCAGGCGCAGCAGGTCTTCGCTGCTCAGGGTCGGGCCGCATTTGATGCCGATCGGGTTCTTGATGCCGGCGAAATATTCGACATGGGCCGCATCGGGCTGGCGGGTGCGGTCGCCGATCCACAGCATGTGGCCGGAAGTGGCGTACCAGTCATTGGTGATGGAATCGCGGCGGGTCAGGGCTTCTTCATAGCCGAGCAGCAGGGCTTCGTGGCTGGTGAAGAAGCTGGTCTGGCGCAGGGCCGGCGTGTTGTCGGGATTGAGGCCGAGCGCGGCCATGAAGGTGATGGCGTCATCGATCTTGCGCGCCACTTCCTCGTAGCGCGGATACCAATTGGAGCCCTTCATGAACCCGACGGTCCATTCGTGGATGCGGGTGAGTTCGGCATAGCCGCCCATGGAGAAGGCGCGCAGCAGATTGAGCGTGGCGGCCGACTGGCGATAGGCCTGCAGCATGCGATCGGGATCGGGGACGCGGGAGGCTTCGGTGAACTCGATGGAATTGATGATGTCGCCGCGGTAGCTGGGGAGTTCCACGCCATCGATGGTTTCGGTATCGGCCGAACGCGGCTTGGCGAACTGGCCGGCGACGCGGCCGACCTTGACCACGGGCTTACTGGCGCCATGGGTCAGCACCACGGCCATTTGCAGGAAGACGCGGAAGAAGTCGCGGATGTGATCGGCCCCATGCTCGGCAAAGCTCTCGGCGCAATCGCCACCCTGCAGCAGGAAGGCCTCGCCACGGGCCACTGCGGCGAGCTTGGACTTGAGATCGCGCGCCTCGCCGGCAAAGACCAGTGGGGGGAACGTGCCCAATTGACGCTCGGCCTCGGCCAGAGCCGCACTGTCTGGATAGGCAGGCACCTGCGAGATGGGCTTGTCGCGCCAGCTATTGGGGGTCCAGGTGGTCATGTCGGGTCTCGCTCGCGCGGGTTACGGATTGTTGCGGGCGGAATACCAAGGGCGGCGGGCCGGGACAAGGATATTCGGGGTGGGCTTTAGTCTAGGACCAATCGACATTCAACTGATGCTGGCCTGCAAATGCAGGTTTTCTGCGCTTCCGGTGCTCACGTACCCAAAAGTACGCTGCGCTCCGGTTCTCGAAAACCACCATTTTCGGCTCAGCCTGAGTGAATGTCGATTGGTCCTAGGGCGCACGGAAGCGCCGCCTGTGCTGCGGTTGTCGGGTAGACGGACGGACCCCGAGACCAGATTCGCCTCGTGAGTAAATAAATATGAGGCGCAACTTGCCTCGGGGCGCCGGGCCTTGGTCGGAAGGCAGCATCGCGACCCCAGCAGGTGACCGTAGCCCTCCCGCCCGCTGATCCGTCTGCGCATCCCGGAGCAAGGCGCGACCCCCACTCCCCCGG
>UCAU01000070.1:34477-34634 GCA_900470445.1 Hyphomicrobiales bacterium
GCCCGTGTTCCGGATGATGGACGGATGATGCCACGGGATTTTGGCAGGGGGATAAGATGGATAAGGCGGAGGGTGGTGCGTGTGGCTCCATCATTTCCTCCCCATCATGGGGGTGTCACTTGGACTTCTGACAGAGGGGCCCTTTTGCTTCCCTCCC
>UCAU01000006.1:0-93183 GCA_900470445.1 Hyphomicrobiales bacterium
GCGTAACTGGCGGGAATGGAGGTATAGTGCCATGGGAGCTTGGGGGCGGGGATAAGTTTTTGTGGTGGCCGATTTCGACCCCATTGCGGTCGCAGCGAGCTGCATCAGCGGCTCCCAAAAGCAGCCGTCATTTTGAGAAAGCTGAGCGCATAGCCGCGATCATAAAACGCCTCTCGCTGACGCACGGTGGCGCAGTTGACGCGGTCACCGCGGAGCGTTGAAAGTAACCAATATCGTGGGGGCTCAATGAAGCGAAACTTGTTGATCGGTTTGGGTGGAGCTGCAGTATGTATCGGGCTGTTAGGCGGAGCCTTCGGCATCAACAATCTGACGTCTCGCAAGACTTATGATGAGTGCATGCTGACAGAGATGCGTGGCCAAGATCGGGCTATGTTTATGACAGCTCAGTCCACCTGTGAGCGTCGACATGGCATTGAGATCAACATCCCTATCACTTCCAACGATTGGCGCTGGACTACTGACAGGCTTTACACAGTAGTCACTCTCTCAGACAAGATTCTCGCGAGTTACACGCCCACCCGTGCCCAATTCGCCTACTCTCTAGAGACCTGTGCTGAAACCGACGTTAGCGCCATGGAGAAGCACATTCCGAGTGTCGCCAAAGAGAATGGCTTCGAGCTTGGGATAACGGCGCCCTCGGACCCGAAGTGCCTGCGTCTGCTCGATCTTTGGGGAACCCGAAAATGACCAACTGGCCAGCGCTTTCGCCGCGAAGCGCTGTTCTTATACAACGTATGCGAGCAAGTTTGTGGGGTACACCTTCTCAGTTCACGAACTCTAATGCGATATCGCGCTCAAAGGGTATTGGCATATGGCTATCGACAAGCATTTGTGGCGCTCGCAGTTTTCTGACAAGACGGTCCCCAAATACCCGTGTCCGAAATGCGGCAAGGGGCATCTCATTTGGGACAAAGAGAGATATGTGAATCTCGAGCCCGGTTACTCACGTCGAGAGCATGACGAGGATGACTGGGACCCGGATTGGGTAAGGTCCCGATTTGTCGGATTTGCGCGTTGCGACTTCGTTTTCTGCGGAGAGATTGTTGCGATTTCCGGATCGTCGTCTGTCGATCACGAGTATGGCTTCGATGATGTTGAAGGGCGACACACTGACGAGTGGGTAACGATGCTACGCCCAAGTAGCATGACGCCCACGCCCCATCTGTTCCCACTTTCCTCAAGCATCCCGGACCCTATTCGGAAAGAGATCGTCCTAGCATTTTCTCTTTATTGGACTGACCTTTCTGCATCTACCTCCCGGCTCAGGACAAGTCTTGAGATGGTGCTCGACGATCAGAGAGTCCCAAGAAAAACGGACAAACCCAATCCAAAAGGCAAGGGACTGCTGAACCTGGAACAGCGCATATTGAAGTTCGCCGAGGCCGCCGGGGACCCGGATGCCGCAGCTTCAATGGACGCCCTTCGCGTCGTCGGAAATCTCGGCACGCACGGCGAGCGGATAAAGGAGCAGGACTATTTCGACGTCCTTGGTATCTATGAGCATGCGCTGCTCGAGATTTATGAACAGCTGTCAGTGAAGCGGAAGGCGACGCAGGCGAGGCTGAAAGGGCTAAACGACAAGGGGAAAAGCGGTCAGGAAATTGAACTGGGATTACCTGATTGAGCAATGCTCGAAATGGCAGCACCCTGAAAGCTGCCACTGGTCACAGTCTGGTCAGGCAGCGCTTGGCGGCACCTTCTAAGCGCCAAAAGTGTGACCACACTTCGACACTATGGAGTGCTTTTGGGCAGCCGATCAGGATAGAGCGCAACGACCGTTTGGGCTAATCGTTCGAGGCGTGCGTCCAACTCAGCAAAGCGCTGCGCGAAGCCTTCTATCTCGGCTGCCACAAAATTCCATTCCGGCTCCGCGTGAAACCAGCGGTCCTCCCGAGCATGGGACGGCAACAACGCATACACCGTGATAATGGGCTGGTCTGGGTTGGTATAGTCCGGCGTCGGCGCCTCAGTGACGTAGCCGTGGGCAATGTCGTTGCGGCGGGCGGCCCACTCCGTATAGGCCCCTAACTCTTTTACCAGGTCCCGCCTGAACTTTGCGACGGCATCGTGCTGCTTACGGCCGAAGTCTCCGGCGAGAAAGAGGCCACCTGCCCTCCGCAGGAATCCTGCCCGATCATGGGTCTTAACGAGCGCATGAAAGTTAGAAAGCTCACGCTGGCACTCTGCCTGATCCAAGTACTGATGCAGGGCATGGGCAAGGCTATTGGCAGCCGCATTAACCCCTCCCATGCATACATCGCGCGGCCGAGCGCCGTGTAGATGGCAGTATCAGACTTGTCGCCTTGCCGGTTCGGGATGGTACTACCGGGCGGCCGGTCCCACGGCATACTTTTGGTACTCATGATCTCACCTCTGAAACTCTCGTACTTCGCATACTCGCCATACAGCGCTGGGTCGGAACAGTGGCGCCAAGTCAGCTTCTGGCGATGGGCGTCGAGAAGCGGACGGTCTGTTCTCCAGCCCATCTCTGCCACAGAAGCTAGCTTTGGCACGGCAGCTTTTGGGAATTGATCAGCAGGCCTATCCGAACCAGCAATAGCAAAGGCAGCCCGGTTTCCCGGGCTGCCTTGTTTTGCATACCAATTCTATGCGCAGCTACTACCACTACGGATAGTCTATTCGCTCACGAGCATCCCGTCGTCGTCCCGCAATCCTCACAGACCATGCAGTGGCCGCTGACTTTCATTCGCATGGAGTTGCAGTTGCTGCACTGGTCGCCGGTATAGCCCTTCATCTGGGCTTCGGCGCGGAGCTGGTGTTTGTCGGCTGAGGGCGGCGGGGAGGGGATGGGCTCCAGTTCGGCGGCGTTGAGGGCCGTCGGGGTTGGGTCGATCTTGAGGGCGGTGGCCGAGCGCAGGGCAGTCACGGTCGAGGTCTGCATGGCCTGCACCGGATTGTACTGGTGATCGCCGGAGACGATCATCAGGCTCTTATTGGCCACCTTGCCGCGGGTCATGCCGCGGGAGACAAAGCGCTCGGCGGGCACCGGAGCCGGGGCGGGCGCGGCAAGGCGCGCACCCTGGTCTTCGGCAACGCCCTTGCCGAGCGAGGTCGGGCTGTCCGGATTGACATGGGCGAGGTCGTTCCGGTCGAGATAGGACACGGCCAGTTCGCGGAACACATAGTCGAGGATCGACGTGGCGTTCTTGATCCGGTCATTGCCCATGACCATGCCGGCGGGCTCAAAGCGGGTGAAGGTGAAGGCCTCCACGAACTCGTCCAGCGGCACGCCATATTGCAGGCCCAGCGAGATGGAGATGGCAAAATTGTTCATCATCGCACGGAAGGCAGCGCCTTCCTTGTGCATGTCGATGAAGATCTCGCCCAGGCGCCCATCGTCATATTCGCCGGTGCGCAGATAGACCTTGTGGCCACCCACAACGGCTTTCTGGGTATAGCCCTTGCGGCGGTCGGGCATCTTCTCGCGATTGCGGACTTCGACTTCGCGCTCGATGATCCGCTCGACGATGCGTTCGGCAATGGCCGGGGCACGGGCGGCGGCGTTCATCGAGACCAGCTCTTCGGCGGTGTCCTCGTCGTCCTCGTCATCGGCCGCGGCAAGCACGGACGAATTGAGCGGCTGGCTCAGCTTGGAGCCATCGCGATAGAGCGCATTGGCCTTGAGCGCCAGGCGCCAGGACAGCATGTAGCTTTCCTTGGCATCTTCGACGGTGGCGTCGTTGGGCATATTGATGGTCTTGGAGATGGCGCCCGAGATGAAGGGCTGGGCGGCAGCCATCATCAGGATGTGGCTCTCGACCGACAGGTAGCGCTTGCCGATCTTGCCGCAGGGGGTGGCGCAATCGAATACCGGCAGGTGTTCGTCCTTGAGGAAGGGCGCGCCTTCCAGCGTCATGGCGCCACAGACGTGGATATTGGCGGCTTCGATGTCTTTCTTGGAGAAACCCAGGAACGGCAGCAACTCGAAGCTGAAATCGTTCATCTGCTCATTGGTGACGCCCAGCGACTTGAGGAAATCGGCACCCAGGGTCCACTGGTTGAAGATGAACTTGATGTCGAAGGCCGAAGCGGTTGCAGCGTTGAGCGCGGCAATCTTGTCGTCGGTAAAGCCCTTGGCGCGCAGCGTGGTGGGATTGACGCCGGGGGCCTGGTTCAGATTGCCATGGCCGACCGCATAGGCCTCCATCTCGGCAATCTGGGCTTCCGAATAGCCAAGGGTGCGCAGGGCCGGGGGCACGGCGCGGTTGATGATCTTGAAGTAACCGCCGCCGGCGAGCTTCTTGAACTTGACCAGCGCGAAATCGGGCTCGATGCCGGTGGTGTCGCAATCCATGACGAGGCCGATCGTGCCGGTCGGGGCAATCACCGAGACCTGCGCATTGCGATAGCCATGCTGTTCGCCGAGCGCCAGGGCATTGTCCCAGGCGATCTTGGCGCGCGCTGAAAGGTTCGCATCGATGAGCGAGCCATGGTCGAGCGGGACGGGGTTGATCGAGAGTTCTTCATAGCCTGATGCATTGCCATAAGCGGCGTTGCGATGGTTGCGGATGACGCGCAGCATATGCTTGGCGTTGCGCTTGTAATCCTTGAAGGGGCCGAGTTCCTTGGCCATTTCGGCCGAGGTGGCATAGGAAACGCCGGTCATGATGGCGGTGACGGCACCAGCAATGGCGCGGCCTTCCGCGGAGTCATAGGGAATGCCCGAGGTCATCAGCAGACCGCCAATATTGGCGTAGCCGATACCCAGCGTGCGGTATTCGTAGGAGCGTTCGGCAATGGCGCGGCTCGGGAACTGGGCCATCATCACCGAGACTTCGAGGACAATGGTCCAAAGGCGCACGGTGTGCTCATAGGCGGCGGTGTTGAAGGTGCCGTCCTGGTTGCGATAGGGCAGCAGGTTCACCGAGGCGAGGTTACAGGCCGTATCGTCGAGGAACATATATTCCGAGCAGGGGTTCGATGCATTGATCGGACCGGCTGCGGGGGAGGTGTGCCACTCGTTGATGGTGGTGTGATACTGAATGCCGGGATCGGCCGAAGCCCAGGCGGCATAGCCAACCTGTTCCCAGAGGTCGCGCGCCTTGAGGGTCTTGACCACTTTGCCGGACTGGCGGGCGGTCAGGTTCCAATCGCCGTCATTCTCGACAGCCCTGAGGAAATCGTCGGTGACGCGGACGGAATTGTTCGAATTCTGGCCGGACACGGTCAGATAGGCTTCGCTATCCCAATCGGTATCGTAGATGGGGAATTCGAGATCGGTATAGCCCTGCTTGGCGAACTGGATGACGCGGTAGATGTAATTCTCCGGCACCAGCGCCTTCTTGGCAGCGCGCACTTCGCGCTTGAGGGCAGGGTTTTTGGCGACGTCAAAGCAGTCATCGCCCGTGCCGTCGCAATTCACGGCGGCCTTCATGATCGCCTTGAGGTGCTTGGAGACGACCTTGGAGCCGGTCACCAAAGCGGCAACCTTCTGCTCTTCCTTGACCTTCCAGTTGATATATTCCTCGATATCGGGGTGATCGATATCGATCACGACCATCTTGGCGGCGCGACGGGTGGTGCCGCCCGACTTGATGGCGCCGGCAGCGCGGTCGCCGATCTTGAGGAAGCTCATCAGGCCAGACGACTTGCCGCCGCCCGAGAGCTTTTCGCCCGAGCCGCGCAGGGCCGAGAAATTGGTGCCGGTGCCCGAACCGTACTTGAACAGGCGGGCTTCGCGGACCCAGAGGTCCATGATGCCGTTTTCGTTGACCAGATCGTCATTGACCGACTGGATGAAGCAGGCATGGGGCTGGGGATGCTCGTACGAGCTCTTGGACTGCACCAGCTTGTGGGTGAAGGGGTCGACATAGAAGTGGCCCTGGCCGGGGCCATCAATGCCATAGGCCCAGTGCAGGCCGGTGTTGAACCATTGCGGGGAATTCGGCGCGACGCGCTGGGAGGCGAGCATGTAGCACAGCTCGTCGAAGAAGGTGCGGGCGTCCTCTTCGCTGTCGAAATAGCCGCCCTTCCAGCCCCAATAGGTCCAGGTGCCGGCCAGCCGATCGAAGACCTGGCGGGAATCCATTTCCGAGCCATAGCGCTCGGCTTCCGGCAGCTTGGCGAGCGCAGCTTCGTCGGGGACGGAGCGCCACAGCCAGGAGGGAACGGAGTTCTCCTCGACCTTCTTGAGAATCTTGGCGACACCTGCCTTGCGGAAATATTTCTGGGCGATGATGTCGGCCGCGACCTGGCTCCAGGTGGAGGGGATCGCGATGTCTTCGAGCTTGAACACGACCGAGCCATCGGGATTGCGAATCTCGCTCGTCGCCGAGCGGAATTCGAGCGACCCGTAACGGTCCTGATCAGCTGTCGTAAAGCGGCGTTCAATGCGCATTGTCGTCGTAATCCCCAATGTAGCAGGCACATAGGTGCCCGCGAGCCGAACCCCGGCTTCTCATTCAAATCTGTTTTGACGCTACCAACCCGGCGCCCGGTGCCCGGACTGCCGAAACTTGCCCCGTGCCTGGATTTGGTGACGGTCTTGGTGCCGCCACTCGCCTCCGGGACTTGTCCGCAACTGGAACGCTGCGGCCCGTCGAAAACACTCTGCCGATTCAAACCCAGCGTCAACGACAGAAAAACTAATTGTAGTGGTGGGGCGCTGGGCGGGAACTAGCTCTAGTGGGTGTAATATGTGGATTGCGGGGAAAATCTGCAAGGCATTTTGGACCATTGAGGGGTGCCGCAGTGACTATTTTTACCCTCCTGGAAACCCTCTGGCGAAAGACCAGAACAGTCCGCTAAAGCGGCGTAAAATCTGGCACTTCAGATGCCGCAATGACGCCGCAATCGGTGCAATTAACCATGCCCGGCAATGACGCGAATCGCGTCACAATTTGAGTCAAGTTCATTATTCCGGGGCGTGTTGGCGTTGTGGATGCGCACAAGCTGTTGATGGCGCCACAAGGGCTAGGCGCAACCCGAGGTGCGTGGTACACCCGCACCAGATTGCAACGCCGTTCGCGGCATGAACTTGGTTAGCGGCATGAAGGACTTCCTGCTCGAAATCTTCCGGTGGTGGCATGGCCAGACCTGGGGAACGCGCCTGTGGATCTGGCGCTACGGCGACCTCGTCGGCACAGACGAACTGGGCAACAAGTACTATCAGGACAAGAAGGCGAACCGGCGCTACGTGACTTATGCCGGTCCCGCCGATGCCTCGGCGATTCCGCCCGGCTGGCATGGCTGGATGCATTTCCGTACCGATGTGGTGCCGAAGCAGGCCAATTATGTGGCCCGCTCCTGGGAAAAGCCGCATGAGCCGAACCTGACCGGCACGGCCGCGGCCTATCGGCCCGATGGCAGCATGCTGAACAAGGGCGAACGCCCGCGCGTGACCGGCGACTACGACGCTTGGTCGCCTGAGTGAGAAAGCCGGCCACTTGCGCCTGACCGCAGTTGTTTTGACATCTGTTAAAGCGCTGATGCCTGTTGCGGCATTGGCGCTTTTGGCTTTTGCCGGCCCGGCCACGGCACAGCCGATTGCCAATCCGGTGGCCACCTTTGCCGGGCTGGACAAGATCACGGGCCGCATCACCCAATTCGACGTCTATATCGGGGAAACCGTGCTGTTCGGCGCCCTCGAGATCACGCCGCGCGCCTGTTACGACCGACCATCGACCGAAACGCAGCGCATATCGGCGTTTCTGGAAGTGGATCAGCGAAGCTTGACGGGCACTTCCAAGCGAATCTTTACCGGATGGATGTTCGCCGATAGTCCGGCGCTCAATGCGGTGGACCACGCGGTTTATGATGTGTGGCTGATCGAGTGCAAGACCAGCTCGGATGTACCGCCGCCCGACGCGCGCGGTTAGCCACTTTTCTGCCTCCCCTGTCGAAAACGGCTACTCTCGCACGTCATAGCGGCGAGGGGCGATTTCGGCCGCTCAACAGGAGGAATGACCCATGCTTACATTGCCAGAGATCGTCGAGCGCCCGGCGCAGGCCTATGCCTTCATCACGTTCACCGTGCGGATGGATCAGATGAAGCAGCCGGCCGACGAGGGCTTTCCCGCCCTTTTCAGCTGGCTGGGCCAGCGCGGCATCGAGCCGGTAGGAGCGCCATTCTACAATTACCGGCGGATCAACATGAGCAAAACGCTCGATGTCGAGGCCGGTGTGCCCATTGCCAGGTTAGTAGAGGGCGAAGGGCGCGTCCAAACCGGCACGCTACCCGCCGGCAAGTTCGTAATGCTTGATTGGTTCGGCCATTATGACGGGCTGATGGGTGCAAATGCCATGCTGATCGGCTGGGTTCGGCTTACCCAAACCGAGCTGGATATGAAGACTGAAGGCGAGGATGACTATTTCGCCTGCCGGCTCGAGATTTACGAGACTGACCCGAGTGAAGAGCCTGACCCTGAAAAATGGCAGACGCGGCTGGCATTCAAGGTGAAGGGATAGGGGCGCTGAGCTGGACGAGCGTTCAAAACAACTCGTCCAGCATCCGAAAATAGGCCATGCGTTCGCGGTCCGGCTTGGCGATGCCATAGGCGGCGAGGAAGGCGTCTGCCCAATGGGTGTCGAGGTTGAACACCAGGCTGCGATGGGCCAGTGCCAGATCCTGACAGCGGTCGGCTATCCCCAAACGGCCGCAATCGATGAAGCCGGTGAAAGCGCCATTGTCCGCGAGCAGATTGGGCAGGCAGGCGTCGCCGTGGCAGACCACCAGGTCTTCGTTGGCGGGGGCAGTCTGCCTTGCGGCGTCGAGAACCTGGATGGCAGTCCAGCCGGTGCGATCATCATCGAAATCGTATTCATCGACCAAGCCTGCCGCGACACGGACAGCGGCGCGGGACAACTGAGTTTCGATGCGCTGGTCGAAGGGGCAATCGGCAATATTGATGGCGTGCAGCGGCTGCAAGGCCTCGACATAGAGGTGAATGAGCCGGTCCGGGGACAGGTCACCGGAAGCCAGGTCATGGCCGGGGACGGCGGACATCAACAGCCAGTGGGCGTCGGCATGATCGGCAACATCGATGATGCCGGGGCAGGGAATGCCGTGCTGCGCCATCCAGTCGAGGCGGGCGATCTCACCCGGCAACTCGGCCAAGGGCGCGTGTTGCTCGCTCTTGACGAATAAGGGAGCGGCGCCGGTCGGCGTCAGCCGATAGACCGAGGCGATGGATTCACCGATTGTCTGGCGTTGCCAAATCGCGTCGGCATATTTGGCACGCCAGGAAGGCGGAAGGTTTTCGGGGATCATTGGTCGCGGCGGTCCCATGCCGACCAGTCGCCCTCGAGTTGCAATGCCGCCGCCAATTGCTCTTCATATTCGGCGCGAGGGATTTCGATGCCGCCGAGCGAAGCCAGATGGTCCGTAACAAACTGGGTGTCGAGCAGCACGAAGCCGCCGGCGTTCAGGCGTTCCACCAGATGGGCCATCGCCATCTTGCTGGCATTGGTGGCGCGGTGGAACATGGACTCGCCGAAGAATGCGCCGCCGATCGCCAGGCCATAGAGCCCGCCGACCAGGTTAGGGCCGTCCCAGACCTCTACCGTATGGGCGATGCCGCGGCGGAACAGTTCGCCATAGACGGCCCGGATGGTCGCATTGATCCAGGTGGAGCTACGGTCCTTGCCAACGGTGGCGCAGCCCTCGATCACGGCGGGGAAGTCGGTGTCGACGCGGATGACGAAGGAACTCTTGCGCATCGCCTTGCGCAGGCTGGTGCTGAGCTGGAAACCGTCGAGCGGGATGACGCCGCGATGTTCGGGGCTGACCCAGAACAGGTCTTCGTCCTCGGCATCCTCGGCCATAGGGAAAATACCGGCGCGATAGGCGCGCACGATCAATTCCGGGGTGATCTCGACATCGAAGGGATTGGGCCGCGACATGCTCGATCCTTGCAAAAGAAAGGGCGCCGCAGCGCCCCTCCGTCAGACTTTGTTCTCGGCCAGGTATTTTTCAAGCCAGTGGATGTCGTAATTGCCCGCGATAATGTCGGGTTCTTTGATCAGCCGCTGGAACAGGGGCAGGGTGGTCTTGACGCCATCGACCACGAATTCGTCCACGGCGCGACGCAGGCGCTGCAGGCATTCTTCGCGGGTACGGCCATAAACGATCAGCTTGCCGATCAGCGAGTCGTAATAGGGCGGAATTTTGTAGCCCTGATAGACCGCCGAATCGACGCGCACACCGACGCCACCGGCAGGGTGGTAGAAGGTGATCGTGCCGGGCGACGGCGCAAAGGTCTGCGGGTCTTCGGCATTGATGCGCACTTCGATGGCGTGGCCATAGAACTGCACGGCGTCCTGCGTCATCGACAGCTTTTCGCCCGAGGCAACACGGATCTGCTCATAGACGATGTCGATGCCGGTGATGCGCTCGGTGACCGGGTGCTCCACCTGCAGGCGGGTGTTCATCTCGATGAAATAGAACTCGCCATTCTCGTAGAGGAATTCGATCGTGCCAGCGCCCGAATAGGAGAGCTTGCGCATCGCAGCGGCGCAGATTTCGCCGATCTTGTCGCGTTCCTCGGGCAGGATGGTGGGGCCACCGGCCTCTTCCCAGACCTTCTGGTGACGGCGCTGCAGCGAGCAGTCACGCACGCCCAGATGGACGGCATTGCCCTGGCCATCGCCCAGCACCTGCACCTCGATATGGCGCGGCTTGCCGAGATACTTTTCCATATAGACGGAATCGTTGCCGAAAGCGGCCTTGGCCTCGGTGCGCGCGGTCGACCAGGCTTCGAGAACGTCTTTCTCGGTCTTGGCGACCTTCATGCCGCGGCCACCGCCACCGGCGGTCGCCTTGATCAGCACCGGATAGCCGATTTCCTTGGCGGTCTTGATCGCCTCTTCGTCGCTTTCCACCGCGCCGGCGGAACCCGGAACGACGGGAATGCCAAGCTCGACAGCGGTCTTTTTGGCCGTGATCTTGTCGCCCATGATCTCGATGTGATGGGCGGACGGGCCGATAAAGGTGACGTTGTGCTCGGTCAATATCTTGGCGAAGCGGGCATTCTCGGAGAGGAAGCCATAGCCAGGATGGACGGCATCGGCGCCCGTGATCTCGCAGGCGGCCATGATGGCCGGGATATTGAGATAGCTATCCTTGGCGGATGGCGGACCAATGCAGACGCTTTCGTCGGCCAGGCGCACATGCATCGCGTTCGCGTCAGCGGTGGAATGCACCGCCACGGTCTGGATGCCGAGCTCCTTGCAGGCGCGCAGGATGCGCAGAGCAATCTCGCCGCGATTGGCGATGAGGACCTTCTGGAACATGGAAGTTCCCCCTTACTCGATGACGACGAGCGGCTCGCCATATTCGACGGGCTGGGCATCATCGACCAGCATCCGGGTAATGGTGCCCGAACGGTGCGCCGGAATCTGGTTCATGGTCTTCATCGCCTCGATGATGAGAACGGTCTGACCTTCGGAAACCTTGGTGCCGACATCGGCAAAGGGCGGCTTGCCGGGCTCGGGCGAGCGATAGGCGGTGCCGACCATGGGTGAGGTCAGGGTGCCCGGATTGGACGCGAGGTCCTCGACGGCGGGCACAGCAGCGGGAACTGAGCCGGCCGGGGCGATCGAGGTCGGGGCGGCCTGCTGGGGCATGTACTGCATCGGCGGAGCCGCATAGGTCACGCCTTCATTGGCGTAAGAGCGGGTGACGCGGACCCGGAAGTCCTCCTGCTCGATCTCGATCTCGGCCAGGTTTTCTTTGTTGAGCAGTTCGGCAATAGACCGGATCAGATCCTGATCCACCTGCGATGACTTTGTCATTCTTCTATCTCTCCCGCGTTTCCCGCGTCGAAGCGTTATTTGAGTTTTTCGGCCAAAGCGTGGAGCGCCAGTCTATACCCCGCCGCCCCAAAGCCGCAAATGACGCCATAGGCGACAGCCGAGACATAGGAGTGGTGCCGGAACGGCTCACGCTGATGGATGTTTGACAGATGCACCTCGGCGACCGGCAGGCCGACCGCCTTGAGCGCATCATGAATGGCGACGGAGGTATGCGAATAGGCGGCCGGATTGATCAGGATCGCGTCGGCAGTGCCGCGGGCCTCCTGAATCCAGGTGACCAGTTCGCCCTCATGATTGGACTGGCGGAAATCGACAGCGAGGCCCAGTTCGTCCGCCGCAGTGTGGCAAAGAGCATCGATATCGCTGAGCGTGGTGTGCCCATAGATATCGGGCTCGCGCATGCCGAGCAGATTGAGGTTCGGGCCGTTGAGGACGAGAACGCGCTTTGCCATTATTTTTGCCTTGTGCACCGGCCATTCCGGCCGACGCAAGGCCGGTTACACGAAATGCACCGAAAAGGCAAAAGGCGCGCGATTTGTCGAGCCATCAACCTTGGCACTGTGCCTCGCCACATTCGCGCATATTGGCAATCCGCGAGCGCAATTCATCAATCCCGATAGCGCCCGGAATGATCTCGTTGCCGATGATGTAAGTGGGGGTGCCGGTGATGTTGAGGGCCTTGGCGATCTCGTAAGAGGTTTGGATCGCCTGGGAAACGCGGGGCTCGCCCATCTGCATTTCGAGGGTGACGGGGCTGAGGCCCAGCTCGCTCGCGGCGGTGAGGGCCGCGCCCTTATCTACCTGGCCACGTGCGGAGAACAGGGCTTCGTGGAAGCTCCAGTAATCGACATCCGCCTTGCCGACCAGCACGGCGACGCGGGCGGCATCAATCGATTCGTTGGAGAGGATGGGGAATTCCTTGAGCACGACGCGCAGATTGGGGTCTTCGGCCAGAAGAGTCGCCAGATCGGGCAGGGCGCTGCGGCAATAGCCGCAATTGTAGTCGAAGAACTCGACCAGCGTGACATCGCCCTTTGGGTTGCCGAGCACGACCTGGTCGGGGTCGTTGTAGATCTTGTCGCGCATGGAGGCGATGGCGGAGGTCGATTGCTCGCGCTGTTCGGCCTGCAGCGTGCTGTCAAGGGCGACCGACATGCGTTGCAGGATTTTGGGATCGCTGAGGAGGTATTGCTCGATCAGGGGATTGAGCTGGGCCGGGTCGATGGCTGCGACCGCCTGGGGCTTTTCGGCCGCGTCGCGCTCTGCCAGGGCCGCATCGACAATGGCGCGCACGGCGACCGTGTCTGTGGTCTGCGGCGCGGGCTTGTTGACAACTGAATAGCCGAGCGCCCCAGCCAGAATGCCCACCAGGGCGACGAGAGCAAGGGTGACGCGCGACATAGAGCAGGCTCCGGCTAGTTGGTTTCCTGCCTTCTAGCAGAGGTTTGCCCACAATAGCAGCCAGGGATGAACAGGCTGTGCGTCTCATCATCAATTGTTGTTGAGGCGCAACGCTGTTCGGGTTAGGCCGGATGAAACACTGGAGCCTTCTATGACCGACGCGCCCAATGATGGCCTGATGCCTTTCCACGCCATGGAAATCCTCAAGCGCGCCAAGGCTATCGAGGCGTCCGGGCGCACGGTGTGCCATCTCGAAGTGGGCGAGCCCGGCGCGCCGCCAGCGCCCAAGGTGATTGAGGCGGTGCGCCGCGTACTGCCTGATGCGCATGGCTATACCAATGCCAAGGGGCTGGGCGAGCTGCGCGAGGGGCTGACGGCCTATTATGCGGCGCAGCACAGCGTTTCGGTCGATCCCGATTCGATTGTCTGCACCATGGGATCGTCGGCCGGGTTCATCCTAGCGTTTCATACGGCATTTCGGCCTGGCGCCCGCATCGCCATCACGCGGCCGGGCTATCCGGCTTATGTGAATACGCTGCTGGGGCTGGGCTTCGGCATTGCGGAAATCCCGCTGCATGCGGGCAATGGCTGGCGCCTGACGGGTGCGGACATTGCAGCGGCACATGCGCATGAGCCGTTTGAGGGGCTGCTGTTTGCCAGCCCCGCCAATCCGACTGGTGCGGCGGTCGACCGGGCCGGGCTGGCCGATATCGTGGCGACCTGCAAACGGCTCGGTGTGCGGCTGATTTCGGATGAAATCTACCATGGGCTGGATTATCGCGGCCCTTCGGTCAGTGCGCTCGAGTTGACGCGCGAGGCCATCATCATCAACAGTTTTTCGAAATATTACTGCATGACCGGCTGGCGCATCGGCTGGATGGTGCTGCCCGATGAGCTGATCCGCCGGGCGGAAATCCTGCAGCAGAACCTCTTCATCTCGGCGCCGACGCTGAGCCAGATCGCGGCTACGGCGGCGTTGGGCGAGCGGGATTATTCGGAACAGCAAAAGGCGGGCTATGCGGTCAACCGGGCGCTGCTGGATGAAGGCCTGCATAGTCTGGGCTTCGAGATCGGCAGCCCTTCGGATGGGGCCTTCTATGCCTATGCGGGGATTGGCCGGTTTTCCAACGATTCCATGGCGTTTTGCGAATCGATGCTGGAAGAGGCTGGGGTCGCCATCACGCCCGGTATCGACTTCGACCGGAAAGATGGCGCCCATTTCGTGCGGCTCTCCTATGCGGGCAAGCGCGAGTCTATCGAGCTGGCGCTTGACCGCATGGCCAAGGTTTTGCGGTAGTTAGCGCGGGTTCTCAGCCCGGGCGAAGACGCGCAGGATATAGCCGTCCGGGTCCTTGGCGGCGAAGGTGAAGCCGAAATCCTTGTCGGCCGGCTCCTGCACGATCGTGGCGCCGCGCTGCTTCCAGGTCTCGTAGGTGGCGCTGACGGCAGCCCTGTCGGGTTCGGTGAAGGTCACTTCGACGCCCCCGGCGGGCAGGGGCTTGGGCTCCATTTCGTCCTTCATCCACAGGCCCAGCTTGATGCCGTTGGGGAGGACATAGAGGACGAAGGTGGGGGCTTTCTCGACCGGCTGGATGTCGAGCAGGCGCGAATAGAATGTTTCGCTCTTGAGCGGATCGGCGACGGCCAGCAGGATGTAATTCAACGTGGTCATGGCGACCTCCTTTGTTCTGATGGAGGTCGCTCTAGGCGCAGGGACTGTCAGTTTCCGGCAGTGGCGTTCAGTTTTTCCTGGTGTAGAGGGCTCGCCATTCGCGCAGCATGACGGCCCGGCGTTTGGGATAGTGCTCGGGGAGGCGTTCGACGGTCTCGATCCGGTCGACACGGAAGTGCCGATAGTCCTGCCGCAATTCGCACCAGCCGGCGACGATGCGAGCCTCCTCGAAAAAGCCGATCAGGAAAGGCCAGATCGTGCGGCGGGAAACCGCCTCGTCGAGGCTGCGATAGCCGATGGTGATCTTGCGCTCGTCGCGGATAGCCAGGCGGATTTCGGCGGCATCGATGCTGTCGGCATTGGTGCCCTGCGGCACCAGGAGATTAGTGGCTTCGACGCGGTCGCGCAGATCGGTGGGCAGAACCGAAGTGATCTTGCTCAGCGCCTGCTGGGCGGAACTGCTGAGGCGGCTATCCGATGAACGGGCGGCGACCCAGCGGGAGCCGAGCACCAGGGCCTCGATTTCATCAGCGCTGAACATCAGCGGGGGCAGGGTGAAGCCGGGGCGCAGCACATAGCCCAGCCCCGGCTCGCCCTGAATATCGGCGCCCTGGCCCTGGAGGGTCGCGATGTCGCGATAGAGCGTGCGGATCGAAATGCCGAGTTCAGCAGCCAAATCCTGCCCGCTGACCGGCGTCGAGCGGTTGCGCAGGGCTTGCAATAGATCGAGAAGACGGGCGGCGCGGGACATGTCAGTGGTCCAAAAGGACGAAAGGCGGCACACGTGCCGCCTTTCCAAGATTATCGATCAAACGGCCTAGCCGAGACCAAGCCGGCGCTGCCACCAGCCGACCTTCTTTTTTTCCGGCTCGTCGGGCGTATCACCCTCGGCCTTTGGCGCGCTGGAGGAGACAACGATGCCTTCCGCCGGCAGTTCCTTCTTGGCGCGGCGAGGCTTGGGCGCTTCGGCCTCAGGCGCGGCGACCGGCTCGGCTGCAGCGGGCGCGGCTTGAGCCACGCTCGCGACTGGCGCGGCTTCGGCCGGTGCGGCGTCTGCCGCCTCAGCCTTGGGCTTGCGGGTGCGGGGCTTCCGCTTGGGTTTTTCGTCGCTTACCGGCGTTTCTTCCGGTGCCGCTTCAACAGGGGTGACTTCCGCCACGGCCATTTCGGCAGGCACTTCGGCTGTCTTGCGGGTCCGACGCGTCCGCTTCGGCTTCTCGGCCGGCGCTTCAGCTGCAGGCTCTGCCTCTACAGCGACTGGCTCGGATGCGGCTTCGGGAGCAGGTGCTGCCTCGGCCACAGTCTCGCTGGTTGCTTCGACCGGTTCGGCATCGCCGGCAGTCGCGGGCGAACCTTCGCTGCCCTCAATACCTTCCTCGCCCTCGCGGCGATTGCGGCGGCCACCACGGCGACCGCGACGGCGGCGCTTGCGCGGCTCGTCATCGGCGCGGGCATCGGAGGATGCGGGAGCGGCATTCTCTTCGCCCTCTTCGCCTTCATCATCGCTATCTTCGGCGTCGGCTTCGACAGCGGGCTGCTGGGCGGCACGCTGCTGTGGCGGGCGCTGACCGCCTTCATCACCACGCTCGCCACCACGACGGCGGCGGCGACGGCGACGACGGCCTTCGCCGTTCTCGGCTGCCTGGCGTTCGCCGGCTTCGGCTGGTGCCTCTTCGGCCTGTTCTTCGTCTTCTTCCTCGATGATATCGTCATCGGCGCTGTCATCGATGACGGCGCTATCGACGCGGACATGCTCGGTGGCGCGCTGATCGGCATAGGCGGAGACGCGGGCCTCGCCCTTTTCGATGGCGAACTGGTGTCCGGTCATCTTGCCGTCGGCCGTGATGGTGATCGACAGCGTGTTGCGGATTTCCAGCGCCGTCAGCGTGTCGCGCTTGAAATTGAGGATATAGAGCGCGACTTCGATCGGCACGCGCACATTGATCGACTGGCCCTGGCGGCGCAGCACATGATCTTCGATATGGCGCATGATCATCAGCGCCAGCGACTCGGTGGAGCGCACCAGACCCGTGCCATCGCAGATCGGGCACTTATGGGTGGAGCTTTCGACCACGCCGAAGCGGATACGCTGCCGGCTCATTTCCATCAGGCCAAAATGGCTGATGCGGCCAACCTGGATGCGGGCGCGATCGTCCTTCAGGCAATCCTTGAGCTTACGCTCGACCGCCCGATTGGAGCGGTTCTCCATCATGTCGATGAAGTCGATGACGATGAGGCCGGCCAGATCGCGCAGCCGTAGCTGGCGCGCGACTTCGTCGGCGGCTTCCAGATTGGTCTGGAGCGCGGTGTCCTCGATATTGTGCTCCTTGGTGGAGCGCCCCGAGTTCACGTCGATCGAGACCAGGGCCTCGGTTGGATTGATCACGATATAGCCGCCAGAGGGCAGGGTAACCGTGGGGGAGAACATGGAATCGAGCTGGGCTTCGATGCCGTACTTAGAGAATAGCGGCTGATCTTCCTTGTAGAGCTGCACGTTTTTGGCGTGGCTCGGCATGATCATCCGCATGAAGTCCTTGGCTTCGCGATAGGCGTCATCGCCTGCCACGAACACTTCATCGATGTCCTTGTTGTAGAGATCGCGAATGGTGCGCTTGATTAGCGAGCCTTCCTCATAGACCAGGCATGGGGCCTGGCTCTTGAGGGTCAGTTCGCGCACGCTTTCCCACAGGCGCATCAGATATTCGAAGTCGCGCTTAACCTCGGCCTTGGTGCGCGAAGCACCGGCCGTGCGCAGGATGACGCCCATGCCCTGCGGCACTTCGAGATCCGAGGTGATTTCCTTGAGGCGCTTGCGGTCAGCCGCGTTGGTGATCTTGCGGGAGATGCCGCCGCCACGGGCGGTATTGGGCATCAGCACCGAATAGCGGCCGGCGAGCGACAGATAGGTGGTGAGAGCCGCGCCCTTGTTGCCGCGCTCTTCCTTGACCACCTGCACCAGCATGACCTGCCGGCGCTTGATCACTTCCTGGATCTTGTAGTGACGACGATTCTGGCTCTGGCGGCGGCGCTCGGGAACTTCCTCAAGCGCATCCGCACCGCCGATCGATTCGACCGGTTCGGTATTGGCCGGTGCCTGCTCGATGTGGCTGGCGCCTTCCATGTCCTGGGTATCGGTTTCGGCGTCCGGCTCGGTCACCCCTTCAGGCAGCGAGATATTCTCGTCGGCTGCCTCGTCATGGTGATCGTCTTCCTCGTGCTCTTCGCGCAGCAGGGCTTCGCGGTCGGCAACAGGGATCTGGTAATAGTCGGGATGGATTTCGCTGAACGCGAGGAAACCGTGGCGATTGCCGCCATATTCGATGAACGCGGCCTGCAGCGAAGGCTCAACGCGCGTTACCTTGGCGAGGTAGATATTCCCCCGCAACTGGCGGCGGGTCGCCGATTCAAAGTCGAATTCCTCGAGCCTGTTACCCGATGTGACGACAATCCGTGTTTCTTCCGGGTGGATGGCATCCACCAGCATTCTCTTGGTAGCCATAATAAACTCCGCGCGCTCGCGCGCCGACAAGAGGCCGCCGGGAAGCCGGCATCCTTCTCATGGCGCTGTGCGAGGCGAATGGTTTGAAGGTAGTGGCGCGCGAAACGGAGGTGTTGGGTGCGCCGGCATAAATGGTCATGGCCGAGAGATGCAGCGTAGCAAAACGGCAATCGTTTACATCGATCGCGTCGCGTTTTGTCCGCCTGCGGGCCATCTGACCTCTTCCTATTGGGCTGCTCGCATCTAAAAATGCCAGCAGCCGTCCGGTCCGAACGGACCGAAATTTGTCGAGAAGCGCAGGATTTGCCGCTTCTGAACCGGCTTTCGGGAAGTCTCTTCGCCCCGTTGCCGGCCCACCTCCTGTGCCAATGTCGTCAGCCTCTAGCCAACGCGAACTGGTGCCGCAGGAAGCTTGCGCCTCATCTATAGCGTGTAGGGGGGTTGCAACAGATTGGCAACAGGAAAGTCAAAAAGCGCCTGTGCCCGACTTTTCAAACAGGCTTTATTGGCCCTCCGGGCAAATCATCGCATAAGAGCCTTGGCGCCGCAGAATCGCCCGAACTTTCTGGCATTGCGGCAGCCGTGACATAGGGGCAGTTCCAGTCTTGTTCAAATTTCTCCGCTCCATCAAATGGCCGGTGACCGCAATGGTGCTGGCTTGCGCTGTGCTTTCGGTCGCGGCCCGGGCCCAGGACACGACGCCGCTGCCGGCGCTGCCCAATGTGATGGATGTGCGGGTGTCCGACACGCCGGAACGCGCGCGGCTGATCGTCGACCTGGCGGCCAAGACCGAGTTTGCGCTGGTATCGCTGGATGGGCCGAACCGATTGGCCATCGACGTGCGAGCCGCCACGTTTTCGGTGCCCGAACCGACCGGCCAGCCAGCGGGCGAGGGGATTGTCTCGGGCTACGAGATCGAGCAAGCGGCGCCGGACCGGGTCCGCACGATTCTGACGCTGGCCCAGCCGGCGCAGGTGCAGCAGGCTTATGTGCTGGACGCGTTCGAGGATCAGCCGGCGCGGCTGGTGGTGGATATTATTCCGGCGACGCCCGAGGAATTTGCCGCAAACGTCACCAAGGACAAGGCGGCCTCCACCGATATTGCCGCGGCCCCGGCGCAATCGACGCCTGCGGGTGGCTCTGAATTGCCGATCGCGACGCGCCCGCTGGTGGTCATCGATCCCGGTCATGGCGGCATTGATAGCGGTGCCGAGGCGGCCAACGGCATCAAGGAGAAGGACATCGTCCTCGCCTTTGCGCTCAAGTTGCAACAATTGCTGATCGAATCGGGGCGCGTCGACGTGGCCTTGACGCGCGAGGACGACACTTTTCTGCGGCTTGAGGAGCGGGTGGCATTGGCGCGCAGCAACAAGGCGGACTTGTTCATCTCGCTGCATGCCGACAGCTTCCAGCAGCCGGAAATCCGTGGCGCCAGCGTCTATACGCGGGACGAAAATGCCACGGATGTGCTCGACAAGGTGCTGGCGGACAATGAGAACAAGACTGACGTGATCGCTGGTTTCACCATGCCGCAAATGGCGCCGGAAGTGGTCGATATCCTGATCGACCTGATGCGGCGCGAAATGCGCAAGCAATCCTACATGGCCGCCCAGTCCATCGTGCATCAGCTCGAGCCCAGCGTGGAACTGCGCCGTTTCCCGGTGCGCCAGGCCGATTTCTTCGTGCTGCAGGCGCCCGACGTGCCCTCGGTGCTGATCGAGCTGGGCTTTCTGTCTAATGCCACGGATATGGCCAATCTGATGCAGAGCGACTGGCAGGAACGCACCGCCAATGCGCTGGCGCGGGGGATCTCGACTTACTTCGATAGCCTCAAGACCGACGAGTGATGTGATAAATCCGTCACGGCGGCGCTCAACGGCAGTGACCTGCCGATAAGTGCGGGCTTGTGATGCACATTCCGCGCGGCTTCTGGTATGATTCCAAACAGAAACGACGGGTGCTATCAGCGCCCGTCGGCGACGCTATGCGGGCATGCTGCCATTGATCGGGCAGGGCCACGTGGAGAGACTATCTATATGCTGCGTTTGCTCGGCTGGTTCTTTGGCTTTGGTATGTTTCTGGCACTGGCCGCTGTTGCCGGTGGTGCCGTCTACCTGACGACTGTCTCGGCCGAGCTGCCCGACTATACCGTCCTCAAGGATTACCAGCCGCCGGTAACGACGCGCGTGCACGCCGCCGATGGCACTTTGCTGGCCGAATTTGCCCGCGAACGGCGCCTGTTCCAGCCCATCGAAACCGTGCCGCCGCTGGTGATCAACGCGTTCCTGTCGGCCGAAGACAAGGACTTTTACCGCCATGGCGGCATTGCCGTGGACGGCGTGTTCCGTGCCGTGCGCGACAATCTCATGGCGCGGATGGATGGCAATTCCTCGATCCAGGGTGGCGGTTCATCCATCACCCAACAGGTGGCCAAGAACTTCCTGCTGACCTCCGAGCAGACCTGGGACCGCAAAATCCAGGAAGCCCTGCTGGCCATCCGCATCGAGTCGACCTTTTCCAAGGATCGTATTCTCGAACTCTATCTCAACGAGATATTCCTGGGCCTCAATTCCTATGGCGTTGCGGCGGCGGCCCTGAATTATTTCGACAAGGCGCTGTACCAGCTCGACCTGGCCGAAGCCGCCTATATCGCAGCGCTTCCCAAGGGACCGAACAATTACCACCCCTTCCGCCGCCCGCAGGCCGCTATCGAGCGCCGCAACTGGGTGATCGATCGCATGGTCGAGAATGGCTATGCGACGCCGGAAGAAGCCGCGCTTGCCAAGGAAGAGCCACTCAATGTCGTGCCGCGCGCCGGTGGCAGCCAGCTCTATGCGGCGGAGTATTTCACCGAGGAAGTGCGGCGCGAACTGGCCAAGCTTTACGGCGAAGACCAGCTCTATGGCGGCGGGCTTTCGGTGCGTACGACGCTCGACCCCAAGCTGCAGGGCTATGCGCGCCGGGCCCTGATGGATGGGCTGATTGCCTATGATCACGGCCGGGGGTTCCGCGAACCGGTCGCCAGTATCGAGATCGGCGAGGATTGGGGCCTTGCTGTCGCCAAAGTCAAGCCGCTCAGCGATGTGCCGGAATGGCAGCTGGCGGTGGTTCTGGAAATGAACGGCAACGAGGCGCGGATCGGCTTGCGGCCCGATTCAACGGTGGACGGCGCCATTGCCGACGATCGGGTGGAGGGCACGCTGTCCGGCCCTGAAATCAAGTGGGTTTCCAAGCCGCTATCGAGCATTCTCAAAGTGGGGGATGTGGTCTATGTCTCGCCGATAGTCGGCAAGGCTGGCATTTATACGCTGGAGCAGGTGCCCGAGATCGAAGGCGCATTGGTGGCCATGGATCCGCGCACCGGACGCGTGCTGGCCATGGTGGGCGGCTTCTCCTTCGCCGAATCCGAATTCAATCGCGCCACGCAGGCGCTGCGCCAGCCCGGCTCCTCGTTCAAGCCGATCGTCTATGCCGCCGCGCTCGACAATGGCTATACGCCGGCCTCCGTGGTGCTCGACGCGCCGGTGGAAATCCGCAACTCGGATGGCTCGATCTGGCGGCCGGAAAACTACGCCCAGCAATTCTACGGTCCGCAAACCCTTCGGCGCGGCATCGAGCGCAGCCGCAACGTCATGACGGTGCGGCTGGCCAAGGATATCGGCATGCCGCTGGTGGCCGAATATGCCAAGATGTTTGGCGTCTATGACAGTATGCAACCGGTGCTCGCCATGGCCCTCGGCGCCGGTGAAACCACCGATATGCGGATGACGGCGGCCTATGCGACCATCGCCAATGGTGGGCGCAAGATCGTGCCGACGCTGATCGACCGCATTCAGGATCGGTATGGTGTGACGGTCTATCGCCACGATCAGCGCACTTGCGAGGGCTGCCAGGCGGCAGCTTGGAACGGGCAGGGCGAGCCGCGCATCATCGACAATCGCGAGCAGGTGCTCGATCCGATGACGGCCTACCAGATCACCTCGATGATGGAAGGCGTGGTGCAGCGCGGCACCGGCACCGCCGCCAAGGTGCTCAACCGGCCGGTGGCCGGCAAGACCGGCACGACCAATGATTACAAGGATGCCTGGTTCGTCGGCTTTACGCCTGAGCTCGCCGTGGGCGTCTATGTCGGATATGACCAGCCGCGCTCGATGGGCTCTTCGGTGACCGGCGGCACGTTTGCCACGCCGATCTTTACCGAGTTCATGCAGAAGGCGCTGGCCGGCACGCCCGCCACCCCGTTCAACGTGCCTCCCGGCATGACGACAGCCTGGATCAATCCTAATTCGGGCGTGCAGGCCTATAATGGCGAAGGTGGCATCGAAGAATCCTTCAAGCCCGGTACCGGCCCGAACCTGGCGACCTCGGTGATCGGCCTGGGCGTCAATGCGGCCGACGCCATCCAGCGCCAGCAGGAGATGCAGCAGCAATATGGCAATGGCTATATGGCCCAGCCAAGTGCCGATGCCGGTCGCGGCGGCCTGTTCTAAGTGCCCGATTTCGTCGTCTATCCCCATCCCGCATTGAGCCGGGCGGCCACACCGCGTCCGGTGGATGAGGCCATGCTGGAAGCAGGGGACCGGCTGCTAGCGGCGGCCAGGGAGGCGCAGGCCTATGGGCTGGCGGCGGCCCATCTGGGCGAGAATGAACCGCTGGTCGTCATGTCCATGGCAAGCGATCCGGCGCAGCGCGACTATCGGCTGTTGTTCAATCCGGAGATTGTTGCAGTCGCTGAGGAAACAGCGAGTGGGCCGGAGGGATCGGTATCCATGCCGGGCATCGAAGTGGCCGTGCAGCGGCCAGTCTGGGCCGAAATAGCCTATGATGATGCCGATGGTATCCGGCAGCGTGAGCGGCTCGAAGGCTTTGTGGCGCGAGTTGCGTTGCACGAGATTGAGCAGGTCAACGGCATCTTCTTTTTGAGCCGCGTATCGCGGCTCAAGCGCGACGCGGCTTTGCGCAAGTTCGACAAGAGCCGGCGGGCATAATTGGTGCCGAAAGGTTGATCCTCAACCCGCACTCCGCTACACGGGGCGCCAGTTTTGAAGGAATAGACCATGCGTACGGAAATCGAAAAGACCGTCGCCGAAATCGAGCAGGTTCTGACCCTGCTGAGGAGGCATCTTTGACTGGGATACTGCAGAAGTCCGTCTCGACGCGCTGAACGCGCAAACCGAATCTCCCGATTTCTGGAACGATCCGGAAAAGGCGCGCGCTGCCATGCGCGAGCGCGACGAACTCGATGTGGCCGTCAAGGCGGTGCGCGAGCTTGAAGCTGGCATTCGCGACAATACTGAGCTGATCGAAATGGGCGAAGCCGAAGGCGACGCCGATATTGTCAAGGACGCTGAAGACGCCCTGATTGAGCTCAAACAGACGGCCCGCCGTCGCCAGATCGAGACGCTGCTATCGGGCGAAGTCGACGCCAATGACTGCTATGTCGAAATCCATTCGGGCGCCGGGGGCACCGAAAGCCAGGATTGGGCCAACATGCTGCTGCGCATGTATACCCGCTGGGCCGAACGCCGGAAGATGAAGGTCGAGGTCATGGAAATGCATGACGGCGAAGAAGCCGGCATCAAATCCGCCACCATCCTGGTCAAGGGCCACAATGCCTATGGCTGGCTCAAGACCGAGAGCGGCGTGCATCGCCTGGTGCGTATCAGCCCCTATGACTCGGCCGCGCGGCGGCATACCAGCTTTTCGAGCTGCTGGGTCTATCCGGTGGTCGATGATTCAATCGATATCGAAATCCGCGAGTCCGACCTCAAGATCGACACCTATCGCGCCTCCGGCGCCGGTGGGCAGCACGTCAACACCACCGACTCGGCCATCCGCATCACGCACGTGCCCTCGGGCATTATCGTGGCCTGCCAGCAGGAGCGCAGCCAGCACAAGAACCGTGCGACGGCCATGGCCATGCTGAAATCGCGTCTCTATGAGGCCGAATTGCAGAAGCGCGAAGAGGCGGCCAACGCCCAGGCGGCCAGCAAGACCGATATCGGCTGGGGCCACCAGATCCGTTCCTACGTGCTGCAGCCCTACCAGATGGTCAAGGACATGCGGACCGGGGTTGAAAGCGGCCAGCCTTCAGTCGTGCTGGACGGCGACCTCGATGAGTTCATGGAAGCCGCATTGGCGCAGCGCGTCGGTGTCGCAACGGACGTGGCGGAAGCCGAATAACCGAAACAGCCTGACGGCCTAGCCCAGCAAGGCCGTCAGGCGCTTTCCAGCCTCAAGGAAGTTCTTGGGGTTGATGGCGACGTCGTCCTTCCGCACCTCGAAATGCAGGTGCGGGCCGGTCGAACGGCCGGTCGAGCCGACCCTGGCAATCGGGGTGCCGGTATTCACCCGCTGCCCGACTTCGCTCAGAAACCCCGACAAATGCCCATAACGGCTGATCAGGCCATTGGCATGGGTCACTTCCACCACATTGCCATAGCCCGATTTAACGCCGACAAAGCTGACTACGCCCGCGCCGGCGCTGAGCACACTGGTTCCGGTCGTGGCCGCAAAATCCATGCCGGAATGAAACGCCCGCCGCCCGGTAAACGGATCGGTGCGATTGCCGAAGCCCGAACTCTGCCGGAAATTGCCGGATATCGGCATGTGGATGGGAGCGGTATCGATGCTGTCTCGCGCCGCCTTATAGCGCACCAGCGCTGCCATTACCGCATTGGCATCGTCGATCATGGGCGAGGCTTCGGCGCCATCCACGGCCGCCAGCAGCGGGCCGCCGACGCCATCCAGATCATCCTCGGGCAGGGTGACGCGAATGCCGAGCCCCGACAGCTCCGTCACGATATTGCGGGTGCGCTCGGTGGCCGTTTCGGCAATCGAGGTCATGGCAAATTGGGTTTCGCCCATCATCTGGGTAATCGCAGAGGCCGTCGCGTCGATCTCGGCATTGCCGCTGCTCATTGCCAAGGGCGCGATGGCCGGAGCGCCTGGTGCCGAGGGCAGGGCGGCGCTATCGATGCCCAATTGGCCGGCCTTGTCGACCAGCACCTTGACCAGTTGGTGTTGCTCGATCAGCACTTCCTGCTGCTGGGACAATTCCTGCAATTGCAGGTTGATGTCGCCCGCCTGCGCGTAGCTGCGCGAATGCAGCCGATCCACCTCGACGCGCAATTGCGCGATGCGATCTTCATAGGCGGCGACGACCTGGTCGTTCTGGCGATTCCACAGCTTGGCGATGTCGTTTGAAAAGAGGAATGCAGTGGCGGTCAGGGCATTGGCACAGAGCAGGGCGGCGAACATGCCGTAAAACAGAGCCGGGCGGATGCCCTGGCGCATAGGCACTGACGCGGGAGCTGGACCGCCAAAATTGGCCGAATAACGCACGCAACATACCTCGCGACACCAACAACATGGTGAGCAAAGTATGGCGATGCATGGTTAATAAAGGCAAAAGCCGCGCTATTTTGCGGCCAGATGGGCATCCAGCGCGTCGAGCATTTTCTGCGCGTGGCCGGCAATACGGGTGGCCCGAATGATCCGCGCCACCTTGCCATCGGCGCCGATAATGAACGAGGTGCGGATCAGCCCCATGAATTCGCGGCCATAGAGCTTTTTAAGCTGCCACAGGCCAAACGGCTCAATGGCCTTGTGTTCGGGGTCCGCAATGAGCGGGACCGCCAGACCATACTTGGTGCGGAACTTGGCGTGGCTGGCCAGGTCGTCGGGCGAAATGCCGGCTAAAACCGCTCCGCGCCTGGCGAATTCGGGGGAGAGCGCCGAAAATTCCTGGTTTTCGTTGACGCACCCGCCCGAGTCGTCCTCTGGATAGAAATAGAGCACAACAGGCTTGCCGCGATGGCTCGCCAGATCAAAGGTCGAGTCATCATCCAGCGGCAAAGTGAAAGTTGGTGCGAGGTCGCCCTCTTGCAGTTCGGTCATCGCGATAGGTCCTGGCTTTTCGGGCTCGATGCTATTGGAGGTGTCGGCGCCATATTACAGCCGGTATCATCAGGCACTAGACCGCATTCTGCGGTTGATTCTCAGGGGTGCCAGCAGATACCGGCCGAGTTTCGATCTGGAAGCAAGTGAGCGCGTCAACCTTACCCGCAGACACGCCAATTGTACCGTCTGCGACAAGCGGACGACATCCCGTGCGCCATGCAGCCAAAGTCTGCGTGTGGGTGGTCGGTATTCCTGCGGCTTTGTCGCTGCTGCTCTATCTCATCCTGCTGATCACCCCGATCCGCCTGCCATTCGGCGGCGACGCGGTGCGGGCCTTTGCCCAATCGACCATGCCAGCCACCTCCAATCTGCAGCTTGGACAGATGGCGCTGGCGCTCGAAAACGGCGTCTGGCCGGTGATCCAGTTCTCGCCCGTGCAACTGACCGACACCAAGAGCGGCGCCAATATCTCCATCGAGGCCCTTGAGATCGGCTTCTCGCCGGCCCGGGCCATTTTCGGCCAGCCGGGCGCGACGATAACTCTGGTGCGCCCGCATGTGCAGGTGGTGCAGGACCTGTTCGGGCCGCGCGTCACTAGTTTTGATCTGATCGATGATCCCAATGGCGGCCCGCCGACCGTGCAGGTCAGGGAGGGCGAGGATGCCTTTCCAGCCGTCGATATTTCCCAGCGCGGCATTGATCTGAGCGGAGCGGCCCAGCCGCAGCAGATGCGCTCGGACAATGATTGGCTGATCTATAATCTGGAGACCAGCGAGCAGGGCATTGCCGATATTGTCGAGCATGCGGCGCAAGGGCGCTTCTCCAAGCTCGTGATCCGCGATGGCACGGTGGATATGAGCGACACCGTCTATGGTCTGTTCCGGCAATTCGAACACATCAATGTCGAAATCGGGCCGACACCGGATCGGCGCAATACCAATGGCAAATTCTCCGCCACGCTGGGCGGCCGCACCATGACGGGCAACCTGTCGCGCACCGTGGATGATGCGGGCGGCTCGCGGCTTGAGGCCGATGTCACCAATATCGATTTTGCCGCCTTCCTGCCCTTCATCGATGATGCGACGAGCCTCGCCGCCATCCGCGGCGCCGGGGCCTTGTCAATCGATGTGCGGTTCCAGCCGGCGGGCGGCAAGCTGATCGATGGCGCGTTCAAGATCGACCTGACCGGCCTCGATCTGCGCATTGCCGATGCCTATTTTCCCATTGCCAGCTCGATCCTGAATATCAACTGGGCGCCGGAAAAAGGGCAGTTCACCCTGGAAGACAGCGCCTTGCAGATCGGCAAGAGCTCGGCCCGCGTCTCGGGCGTGTTCGGCCTTGGCCTCGATCCAAAATTCGGCCCGACGACCGGCATCGCCCTCAAGGCGACCGATGTTCGGATCCAGCCGGACGACATGGAGGCGCCGGCGGCGCCGTTCGACAGCATGGAGTTTTCCGGCTGGTCGGCGCCGCTCTACGGAGCGCTGGGCATTGACCGGCTGATCGCCCGCAAGGGCACGGCCAGCGTGGAAACGACGGGCCGTTTCGACATGCTGCAAAAGGGCCTGGGCGTCGATCTGACGCTGACCGGGCAGGGCATCAGCGCCGATGATGCCAAGCGGCTCTGGCCCTATGTGATGGGCACGGAAAGCCGCGACTGGTTTGTTGCCAATGTGACCGACGGCACGATCACCAACGCCCGGATGCGGTTCAAATTCCCGGTCGGCACTCTGGCGCTGGAGGGCGAGAACAAGGCCATCCCCCAGGACGCGATGCAGATTGACATGGTCGGGGCGGGCGTCACGGTCACCCCCACCGCCGAAATGGCGCCAGTTACCCTGCAGGGCGACACGCGCCTGCAAATCGATGACAGCAATGTCACCATTTCGGCCGGGGGCGGCCAGATCGAAACTGCGGGCGGCCCGCTCAAGGTGACCAATCCGGCGCTCGTGATGGACAATTCCGAGCCCACAGAGAGCATTATCGAGGTTTCCGGCGATCTGGAGGGTTCCATTCCCGCTTTGCTCGCCCTGACCCGCGAGCAGCAGCCGCAGGCCATCGAACACACCCCGCTCCCGCTTGATCTGGATTCTCTGCAAGGCAGTGTCGATGCCGGGCTGGTCGTGACCGTCAAGCTGCCCAATGAGGAGAGCGGCAAGGCGATGAATGTGGACTATGTGCTGAATGGCACGGTCTCGGACTTTGCCAGCTCGCAGCCTATCAAGGACCACAAGATCGGTAACGGCCAGCTTGCCTTCAGCGCCTCGCAGGCCGGCTATCAGGTGGGCGGCACGGCTGAGATCGACGGCATGAAGGCCGATGTCGAGATCATCGGGACGCTCGAAACCGAGCCGACCTTCCGCCTGTCCTCGGTCGTCAGCGCCGATGACCTCAAGGCAATGGGCTTTGATGCTTCGCCATATTTTGCCGGCACCATACGGGTGGTCGGCCAGCCGATGGCGGATGGCTCGATCCAGGTCGCCGCCGATTTGCAGGACGCGCGGCTGACCATGAAGGATATCGGTATCTCCAAAGCGGCGGGCACGGCCGGCACGCTGCATGCCAATGTGAAGCAGGATGGCGAACTGACCGAGCTTAGTGGGGTCGATCTGGCATTCGGCTCGGTGCATCTAAAGGGCGGGATCAAATACCATGCCACCGAGGGGCTGGAATCGGCCACTTTCGAGCAGTTCGCGCTGAGCCCGGGCGACAATGCCCAACTGGCGCTCGCTCCGCGCGAAGGCGGCTATTCGGTGCAGATTCGTGGCGCCCAGCTCGATCTCAAACCCATGCTCAAGCAATTCTTCGGGCTGGGCGAGGGCACTGGTGGCGTGCAATCCACCTTCACCCAGACCATCGCGCTCGATGTGAAGCTGGACCGCGCGCTTGGCTATTACGCCACCACCGCCTTCAACATGAATCTCGACCTGCTGCTGCGCGGCACCGATCTGCGCCGCGCCAACCTCACGGCACAGTTCAGCGACGGCAATGCTGTGTCGGTGACGACCAATCCCACGCCCGATGGTCGCACCATGTCGGTGGCCTTCAACGATGCAGGGACCATATTGCGCCTGCTGGGCGTCTATTCGCAGTTGGCCGGCGGGGAGGGGAGCCTCGTCCTCAACACGTTCAGCGCGCAGAAAATGGATGTCGGGCAATTGCTGATGCGCCATTTCGCCATTGTCGATGAGGCCAATGTCGCCCAGGTGCTCGGCAACCATTCGGACTCCCGCGCTGCCATCTCCAAGCAAAACCGGCTCGATTTCGACAGTGCCAAGGTGGACTTCGTGCGCCGCTCGGACCGTGTCGAGGTGTCCAATGCCGTGCTGACCGGCAGTACGGTCGGCGGCACGCTGCGCGGCTTCATCTATACCAATCAGCGCCAATACGACCTGACGGGAACCTATGTACCCCTGTTCGGGCTCAACAGCGCGTTCCAGAAAATCCCGCTGCTCGGCCCGCTGCTGGGCGGCCGCGACGGCGAAGGGCTGCTCGGGGTGACCTTCTCGGTGACCGGGGCGCTTTCCAGCCCGGTCTTCCGCATCAATCCGCTCTCCGCCTTGGCACCGGGCGCCCTGCGCGAACTCTTCGAATTCCGCGCCAATGAGCAGCCGCGCGTGGAATGAAAAAGGCGCCCGAGAGGGGCGCCTTTTGTTTCCCAGTAGACCTCATCCTGAGCTTGTCGAAGGACGAGGTCGTGGCAGGGGCCATTATCGGGGCACGCCCCTCGTGGTTCGACAGGCTCACCATGAGGTCTACTCTCTACTCGCTTAGACCGGCTTGATCAGTGCGTGGCGCTTTTTGCCGACCGAGAGCTTGATGACGCCTTCGGGCAGCAGCGCATTGTCGCCAATGCTGAGCTTGTCGTCCTCGATCACTGCGTCATTGACCCGCACGGCGCCCGACTGGATGTGGCGACGTGCTTCGCCATTTGATCCGGCCAACCCGGCGGTGACGAGCGCGGCAAGAATGCCCAGCCCGGTTGCCAGCTCGGCATGCGACACCGTCGCGGTCGGCAGCGATAGATCAATGCCGCCAGCCTCAAAGGTCGCCGATGCCGTCGAGGCGGCCTGGATGGCCGCATCACGGCCATGCACGATGGCGGTGACTTCGGTCGCCAGCACCTTTTTGGCCTCGTTGATCTCGTTACCACCCAGCGCCGCGAGCTTGGCGATTTCGCTCAGCGGCAGGCGGGTGAAGATCTTGAGGAACTTGCCAACGTCGGCGTCTTCCGTGTTGCGGAAATACTGCCAGAAATCATAGGGGCTGAAGAGGTCGCCATTGAGCCAGACGGCGCCGGAGGCCGACTTGCCCATCTTCTCGCCCGATGCCTTGGTCAGTAGCGGGGTCGTCAGCGCATAAAGCTGCTCACCACCCATGCGGTGGTTGAGGTCGACACCGTTGATGATATTGCCCCACTGGTCCGACCCGCCCATCTGCAACACGGTGCCATAGCGCCGGTTGAGCTCGGTGAAGTCGTAGCCCTGCATGATCATGTAGTTGAATTCGAGGAAGCTCAGCGACTGCTCGCGATCGAGCCGCAGCTTGACCGAATCGAAGCTGAGCATGCGATTGACCGAGAAATGGCGGCCCACATCGCGCAGGAATTCGACATAGTTGAGCTTGAGCAGCCAATCGGCATTGTTGACCATGATGGCCGGATTGGAGCCCTCATAGTTCAATATGTTGCTGTAGACCTTCTTGATGCTCTCGATATTGGTGTCGATCTGCTCGACGGTCAGCAGCTTGCGCTGATCGTCGCGGAACGAAGGATCGCCCACCATGGAGGTGCCGCCGCCCATCAGGCTGATCGCCTTGTGGCCGGTTTCCTGCAGCCAGTAGAGCATGGTGACGGTGATCAGATTGCCAATATGGATCGAGGTCGCCGTTGCGTCATAGCCGACATAACCGGTGATCGGGCCTTTGAGCGCGAGGGCGTCGAGCCCCTCGGGATCGGAAATCTGGTGAATGAAGCCGCGCTCATCGAGGACGCGCAGGAAATCGGATTTGAACTTGGTCATGTGACAGCCACTGAGGTTACTGAGACCTCATGGTGAGCTTGTCGAACCACGAGGTCGGTGCATGCGGGACCTCGTCCTTCGACAGGCTCAGGATGAGGTCCCTCCAACGGATCGTAGTGTTCGCGCTGCTATTTAGCGCCCGCCGCCGGCGGCGATCTCCTGCCGGCGACGGTCGAGATAGTCGGCGCAGCGGGTGGTCAGATCATCGATCTTGCCTTCGAAGAAATGGTTCGCACCCTCAACGATCTGCTGTTCGATGGTGATGCCCTTCTGGGTCTTGAGCTTGTCCACCAGCTTCTGCACCGAAGTGGGCGGAGCCACGCGGTCCTTGTCGCCATGGATGATCAGGCCCGAGGAGGGGCAGGGCGCCAGGAATGAGAAGTCATAGAGGTTCTCCGGCGGCGCGACGGAAATGAAGCCCTCGACTTCCGGGCGGCGCATCAGCAGCTGCATGCCGATCCAGGCGCCGAAGGAAAAGCCGGCGATCCAGCAGCCGCGGCTTTCGCGGTTGATGATCTGCAGCCAATCGAGCGCTGCGGCAGCATCGGAGAGTTCGCCAATGCCGTGGTCGAACATGCCCTGGCTGCGGCCGACGCCGCGCGAATTGAAGCGCAGCACGGCAAAGCCGCGTTCGGCGAACATGTAGAAGAGATTGTAGACGATCTGGTTGTTCATCGTCCCACCGAATTGCGGGTGGGGGTGCAACACGATGGCAATGGGAGCATTGGGCTCCTTGCCCGGCTGATAGCGGCCTTCCAGACGGCCCTCGGGCCCGTTGAAAATCACTTCTGGCATGGTCTTGTTCTTCCGGCCATTCGGCTCTGTTGGCGTGGTATTTCCAACCGTCGATCGGGCGGCACTGCGGCTTGACTAAGCGCGCCTTGCTGCCTAAAACATGGGTCGAAAAATCCAGTTTAGAATTATTCGAAACTTGGTTTTTGGCCGCAAAGCGGCCTGTGAGAGCGCCCCTTGTAATGAAGTTGGGCGGCAAATTTCAAGAAGTGTTTGGATTCGGCGGCATATCGGTGCCCCGAGGCTAGGCATGGAAGCCATGAGCGGCGCGCATGCGCCGATGAGAATTCGATGACGCGAGCGGCGATCTACCTCGATCACAATGCTTCGTCTCCGCTTCTGCCCGAAGCGCGGACGGCGCTGCTCGCTGCCCTCGATCTCACCGGCAATCCATCATCCGTGCATGGTCACGGTCGTGCGCTGCGCAACGTCCTGGATACCGCCCGCGCCCAGGTGGCGGCTTTGGCCGGGGCCGAGCACAAGCAGGTGGTCTTTACCGGCTCGGCCACGGAAGCCATCACCCAGGCCATTGTCGGCGGTGCCAGGATTTTCGGCAGCGACGCCATTATTATCAGTGCAGGCGAGCATGCGGCGGTCTCCAAGGCCGCTGAAGCCACTGGCCTGCCGGTGCTGACCATCGGGCTTTTGGCCGATGGCCGCATTGATCTTGAGCAACTGGCCGCCATGCTGGCCGACGCTGACGTCAACGGTCGCACCTTCCTCGTCGCCTTCCATTGGGTGAATAACGAGACCGGCGTGGTCCAGCCGATCGGGCGGGTCAATGCCCTGGTCGGGCCGACGCGTCACACACTGTTCATCGATGCGGTGCAGGCCTTTGGCAAGCTGCCCCTCGAATTTGCCGCCTCGGCACCCGATATGATGGCTATCAGTGGCCACAAGATCGGCGCGCCTGCCGGTATTGGCGCGCTGCTGGTAAAGGCTCACGCCGATGTCGTTCGGCTCATTCCCGGCGGCGGGCAGGAGCAGGGACGGCGCGGCGGCACCGAGCCGGCGGCCCTGATCGCCGCATTCGGCGCAGCCTCGGCGGCTTTTGCGAGCCGCTATGGCGCTGTTGATGTGGCGGGCCTGATTGGCCGGCTGGAAGCTGGTTTGAAGGCCATGGCGGACGATGCGGTGATTTTCGGCGCCGAGCGGCTGGGCAATGTGACCAATTTCGCCGTGCCAGGCATCAAGAATACCACGGCCATGATGGGCCTGGACCTGGCGGGGCTTTCTGTGTCCTCGGGTTCGGCCTGTTCGTCCGGCAAGGTCGGCTCCAGCCACGTGCTGGCCGCCATGGGCGTTAAACCCGAGCTGGCCGAATGCGCCCTGCGGGTCAGCCTCGGCTGGTCCTCGACGGCAGAGGATGTCGATGCGTTCCTCGCCGGTTACCAATCCATCCTGTCGCGCCATCGCGCCCGGCAGGGGCAAGCGGCCTGAGGCCGCAATAGTTTTTGACGGCTCACGGCGACCTTGAATCGCCTGTTGGGCAAATAGGAGAAGCCAATCATGGCGGATTACGACGATATCCCGACTCTCAAGGAAAACATTGATCGCGCCACCGTGGACTCGGTGCGCTCGCTCGATGTCGACAAGTACAAGTATGGTTTCGAGACCGATATCGAATCCGACATGGCCCCCAAGGGCCTGAGCGAAGATACCGTCCGCTTCATCTCGGCCAAGAAAAACGAGCCGCAGTGGATGCTCGATTGGCGCCTGGAGGCCTATCGCCGCTGGCTGACCATGAATGAGCCGACCTGGGCCAAGGTGCATTATCCGCAGATCGATCTGCAGGACATGTATTTCTACGCCGCGCCCAAATCGACGCCGGCGCCCAAGAGCCTCGATGAAGTCGATCCGGCGCTGATCGCCATGTATGACAAGCTGGGCGTGCCGCTGAAGGAGCGTGAAATCCTGGCTGGCGTCGAGCGTCCCAAGGTCGCGGTCGACGCGGTGATGGACTCGGTTTCCGTGGTCACCACCTTCCGCGAGGAATTGGCCAAGGTCGGCATCATCTTCTGCTCGATCTCGGAAGCCATCCGCGAGCATTCCGAGCTGGTGCAGAAATACCTGGCCTCGGTCGTGCCGGTTTCGGACAATTATTATGCGACGCTGAATTCAGCCGTCTTCACCGATGGGTCCTTCGTCTACATCCCCAAGGGAGTGCGTTGTCCGATGGAGCTGTCGACCTATTTCCGCATCAACGAGAAGAAGACCGGCCAGTTCGAGCGCACGCTGATCATCGCCGAGGCTGACTCATATGTGAGCTATCTCGAAGGCTGCACGGCCCCGATGCGCGACGAAAACCAGCTGCACGCCGCAGTGGTCGAGCTGGTCGCGCTCGAAAATGCCGAGATCAAGTATTCCACCGTCCAGAACTGGTATCCCGGCGACAAGGACGGCAAGGGCGGCATCTATAATTTCGTCACCAAGCGTGGTGATTGCCGCGGCGACAATTCCAAGATCAGCTGGACCCAGGTGGAAACCGGTTCGGCCATCACCTGGAAATATCCGAGCTGTATCCTGCGCGGCGACGGCTCGCGCGGCGAGTTCTATTCCATCGCCATTTCGAACGGCTACCAGCAGGTCGATAGCGGCACCAAGATGATCCATCTGGGCAAAAACACGTCCAGCCGCATCATCGCCAAGGGTATCGCCGCCGGCTTCTCGGACAATACCTATCGCGGCCAGGTTTCGGCCCATGCCAAGGCGAAGAATGCCCGCAACTTCACCCAGTGCGACAGCTTGCTGATCGGCGACAAATGCGGCGCCCACACGGTGCCCTATATCGAAAGCCGCAACGGCACGGCCGTGTTCGAGCACGAGGCGACCACGTCCAAGATTTCCGATGATCAGATGTTCTATTGCCAGCAGCGCGGCCTCAACGAGGAAGAGGCTGTGGCGCTGATCGTCAACGGCTTCGTGCGCGACGTGCTGCAGCACCTGCCCATGGAATTCATGGTCGAGACGCAGAAGCTGATCTCGATCTCGCTGGAAGGCAGCGTGGGATAATGGGCGACCAAACCAACCCGGTCATCTCGCTGGGCGGGCTCAAGCTCGACCAGTGGGAGCAGGGGACGCTTTACAAGTCTGCGGATACCTCGTTCGGCGCCCTTCTGGGGCTGCGCGGCCTTGGCATCAGCTACAATGAAGTGCCGCCCGGCAAATCGAGCTGCCCGTTCCATAATCACCATGTGGAAGACGAGTTGTTCGTGGTGCTGGAAGGCGAGGGCACTTATCGCTTTGGCGAGGCTCACCTGCCATTCAAGGCCGGCGACGTGCTTGGCGCTCCCGCTGGTGGCAAGGAGACGGCGCACCAGATCATCAACACCGGCTCGGTGACGCTCAAATATCTCGGCGTCGCCAACAATGCCGCGACCGAGGTCTGCGAATATCCGGACTCGGGCAAGTTCCAGGTCACCAGCCGCCCGGCCGGTGCCGCCAATCGCCTCCGTCACTGTGGCCGCGAAGGCCAGAACCATCTCAATTATTGGGACGGTGAGCCTGGCGCTTGAAGCGCCGCTGCCGTCCACCCATTGGAGACTAAGTCATGACCACCCCAATTCTTGAAATCCGCAACTTGCACGCGCGCATCGAAGATCGCGAAATCCTCAAGGGCGTGAACCTGATCATTCCGCCCGGCCAGGTGCATGCCGTGATGGGCCGCAACGGTTCGGGCAAGTCGACGCTGAGCTATGTGCTCGCCGGCAAGGAAGACTACGAGATCACCGAGGGTGAAGTGCTGCTCGATGGCGAGAACCTGCTGGATATGGAGCCGTCCGAACGGGCTGCTGCCGGCCTGTTCCTGGCCTTCCAGTATCCCATCGAAATCCCCGGCGTCGCCACCATGACCTTCCTAAAGGCTGCGATGAACGCCCAGCGCAAGGCGCGCGGCGAGGGTGAACTCTCGACGCCCGACTTCATGCGTGCGGTCAAGACCGCCGGCACGGATCTCAATATCGACACCGATATGCTGAAGCGCCCCCTCAATGTCGGCTTCTCCGGCGGCGAGAAGAAGCGCGCCGAAGTGCTGCAGATGGCTTTGCTGGCCCCCAAGATGTGCATTCTGGACGAAACCGATAGCGGGCTCGACATCGATGCGCTGCAGGTCGTCTCCAAGGGCGTCAATGCGCTGCGGGCTGCCAATCGGTCCATGCTGGTCATCACCCACTATCAGCGCCTGCTGAACCACATTGTGCCTGACGTGGTGCATGTGTTCTCGGACGGCCGGATCGTGGAAAGCGGCGACAAGGACCTCGCCCTGCAGCTCGAAGCCAAGGGTTATGCCGACTTCGACGGCGCGGCGGCCTGATCATGCGTCAAACCATGCCAGTCCGGCTCAATGCAGCCGAAGAAACCCTGATCGCCCAGCTCAAGAGCGTCGGCGCCGAGGCGGATGCGGAACGCATCAGCGTCGCCGGCCTGCCCACGCGGCGCGTCGAGAGCTATCACTATACCGACCTCAAAATGCTGCTGAAGGCCGTGCCGCCGTTGGCAGAGGCCGCTAACGAAGCCAGCGCGCCCGCGCTGCGCGTCGCCGGCGCCTATCAGCTGATGATCGCCAATGGCGTCGTGCAGAGCGGCACCACGGCTCCGGCCGGCATTATCGTTGGCTCGGCTGAGGGCTCGGCCCTCTCCACCCGCGACGACGTGCTGGTGCACCTTAACACGGCGCTGGTCCGCAACAGCCTGACCCTGACGCTGGAAAACAGCGTCGATCCGGTGATCCAGATCGACCATCGCAGCGAGGGCGAAGCCGCCCATGTCGCCGACTCGGTCAAGGTTTTCGTGGCCGACGGCGCTTCGGCGACGATTCTGGAAACCTTCTCGGGTTCGGACGCCGCACACGTCAACAACCACGCCAGCTATATGGCGCTGGGCAAGGATGCCGTGGTCACCCACATCACCGTCGATCTCTCGGGCCGCGCGAGCTCACATTTCGCGACCAATGAATATCACCTGGCCGACGGCGCCAAGCTGCGCACGCTGGTGATCCATGCCGGTTCGGGCCTGAGCCGCACCCAGCTCTTCCCGCGCTACGAGGGCGCCGGGGCTCATGGCGACATTACCGGGCTCAACCTGGTGTCGGATGGGCAGCATAACGACATCACGATGGATGCGACCCACGCGGTGCCGCACACCACGTCCCAGCCGCTGTTCAAGTCGATTGCCCGCGGGCGCGGCAAGGCCGTCGTGCAGGGCCGGCTCGTTGTGGCGCGTGATGCGCAGAAGACCGATGCCAAGTTCATGCATCAGGGCCTGATGCTGTCGGACGAGGCTGAAATCCTCAGCAAGCCCGAGCTCGAAATCTATGCCGACGACGTTGTCTGCGGCCACGGTTCGACCTGCGGCAAGCTCGATGCGGATTCCCTGTTCTATCTGGTCAGCCGCGGCATTCCGAAGGCCGAGGCCGAAACCATGCTGGTGCGCGGTTTCCTCGAGGAACTCGTTGATCCGATCGAGGACGAGGCGCTTGGCGAGGCTCTGCGCAGTGTCATCGATGGCTGGTTGCTGGCTGCAAAGTAACAGCAGCCGTCCGCATCGTAGGAAAATCAAAGGCGCTGCTAGCGCCGAGGAACGTGCATGACCTTCGATCTCGAAAAAGTCCGCGCTGATTTTCCGATCCTGTCGGAACAGATCCACGGCAATCGGCTGGTCTATCTCGATAGCGGCGCATCGGCCCAAAAGCCGGTGCAGGTGCTGGACCGGATGGATTATGCCTTCCGGCACGAATATGCCAATGTCCATCGCGGCCTGCATACGCTGGCCAACCGCGCGACCGAAGCCTATGAGGGCGGCCGCCATGCGGTGCAGCATTTCCTCAATGCGGGCCGGCCCGAAGAGATCATCTTCACCCGCTCGGCCACCGAGGCGATCAACCTCGTGGCCTCATCCTTTGCCGGTCCGCGCATCAGCGAGGGCGACGAAATCGTCACCACGATCATGGAGCACCACTCCAATATCGTGCCCTGGCATTTCCATCGCGAGCGCAAGGGTGCGGTGATCAAATGGGTCGATGTGCGTGACGATGGCAGCTTTGACATCGACGCCTTCGAGGCGGCCCTAACCGACCGCACCCGTATCGTTGCGGTTACGCATATGAGCAATGTGCTGGGCACCGTCACCCCGATCAAGGACGTGATCGCCATCGCCCATGCGCGCGGCATTCCCGTATTGATCGATGGCAGCCAGGGCGCGGTTCACACCAAGGTGGACGTGCGCGATCTCGACGCCGATTTCTATGTCATGACCGGCCACAAGCTTTATGGCCCCACCGGCATCGGCGTGCTTTACGGCAAATACGATCTGCTCGCCGAGATGCAGCCTTATCAGGGCGGCGGCGAAATGATCGATGTCGTGACCATGGAAACGGTAACCTATAACGAACCGCCGCATCGCTTCGAGGCCGGCACGCCGCCCATCGTTCAGGCTATCGGGCTGGGCGCGGCGATCAAATATATGGACGATCTGGGCCGCGACGCGATTGCCGCGCATGAAGCAGATGTCGCCGCCTATGCCCATGAACGGCTGAGCCGGATCAATTCGCTGCGCCTGATCGGCACGGCGCCGGGCAAGGGCGGCATTTTCTCATTCGAGGTCAAGGGCGCCCACGCCCACGACATGGCGACGATTCTCGACCGTTACGGCATTGCCGTGCGCGCCGGCACGCATTGCGCCATGCCATTGCTCAAACGTTTCGGTGTCACCTCTACCTGCCGCGCCTCCTTCGCCCTATATAACGGCAAGGATGACGTGGACGCGCTGGTGGACGGCATCGAACGCGCCCAGAAATTTTTTGCCTGATTGGTATCGCTATGACCGACGAACCAGAAATCGCTCCGGCTCCGACCATTCCCGAGCCCCGCATTACGCCCAATGTTTCCGGCGGCCTGCCGGAAGCAGAGGTCGAACGCATCACCACCGACCTGATCGGTGCACTCAAGACCGTCTATGACCCGGAAATCCCGGTCGATATCTACGAGCTCGGCCTGATCTACAAGGTCGATCTGGATGACGATCGCAAGCTGGTTATCGACATGACGCTGACGGCGCCCGGTTGCCCCGTGGCCGGCGAAATGCCCGGTTGGGTCGAAAACGCCGCTCGCGGCGTCGAAGGCATTCAGGACGTGACGGTCAACATGGTATTCGATCCGCCATGGGACGCATCGCGTATGAGCGAAGAAGCCCAAGTCGCGCTCAACTGGTGGTAAGATGAACCGGCCGCCCTTGCATGGCTTGGTAGAAACCTGCCTCTACGTCTCCGACGTGGCGCGCAGCCGCGACTTCTACGTCAAGGTGTTCGGCTTCGAGCCGATGGGCGGTGACGACCGCATTCAGCCACTCCAGGTCGGTCCGGGTCAGGTGCTGATTCTCTTTCGCCGCGGCGCTACGCTGAAGCCGATACCCGTTGGCGGCGGTTTCATCCCGCCCCATGACGGCGCCGGAGAACAGCATTTCGCCTTCGGCATAACTGAGGACGCCTTCGAGGATTGGAAAATCTACCTTGAAGGTCTACATGTAGAGTTGGAAAGCGAAGTTGCCTGGTCGCAAGGTGGCCGCAGCGTCTATTTCCGTGATCCGGATCGCCTTGTGGTCGAATTGATCACCCGGGGCGTCTGGCCGAATTACTAGAAGGATATGGCTTCATGGCCTTCAAGATTATGTCGCTGACCGATGCCGCTGCTGAGCGCATCGCCGAAATCATCGAAGATTCGGACAAGCCGGTCATCGGCCTGCGCGTCGGCATCAAGAATTCCGGTTGCGCCGGCGTGGCCTACACCATGGATTATGTGTCCGAGCCGGTTAAGGGCGACGACCATGTCACCGACAAGGGCGTCAATGTCTATGTCGACCCCAAGGCGACCATGTACCTGCTCGGCACGGTGATGGATTTCGAGCAATCCAAGATGAGCTCGGGCTTCACCTTCACCAATCCGAACCAGACTGGCGCCTGCGGCTGCGGCGAGAGCGTCACGCTCAAGGCTGCCGATCTCAAGGCCATTGCTGAAGCCCGCGTTCCCGCCTGATCGTCCGGTTGCACCTGCCCGGTATTTGCCCTAACAGGCGGGAGCAATTTGGCTCCAGCCCGTAGAGTATATTCCATGACCGGCCTGCCTCCGGCTCTCACCATCATTCCGCCCGATCATCCGCTGGTCGGCCGGGTATCGCCTCCGGGTTCCAAATCCATCACCAATCGCGCTCTGCTATTGGCCGCTTTGGCCAATGGCACCAGCCGCTTGTCCGGTGCGCTCAAGAGCAAGGATACGGTGCTGATGGCGGCCGCTTTGCGGCAAATGGGCGTGACGGTCGAGGAACCCGACGAAACCAGCTTCGTGGTGACCAGCACCAGCCGCCTGCAGCAGCCGGATGGTCCGCTCTTTCTCGGCAATGCCGGCACCGCCACCCGTTTCCTGACGGCCGCGGTCGCCACCGTCGATGGCGAAGTGATCGTTGATGGTGACGACGAAATGCGCCTGCGTCCCATTGGCCCGCTGGTAACTGCATTGCAGTCCCTGGGCATTGATGCGGCCAGCCCAACCGGTTGCCCACCGGTTACCGTTCGCGGCAAAGGCAGCTTCGGGAAGGGGCGCGTCGAGATCGATGCGGGTCTCTCCAGCCAATATGTGTCGGCCTTGTTGATGGCCGCGCCATTGGGCGATGGGCCGATCACCGTGGCTCTGAGCGGCAGCGATATCGGCGCCCGCGGCTATGTCGATCTGACTTTGGCGGCCATGCGCAGCTTTGGCGCCGATGTCGAACAGCTCGACGCCGGCTCCTGGCTGGTGCAGCCCACCGGCTATGTGGCCGCCGACCTGCTGGTCGAGCCTGATGCTTCGGCGGCAACCTATCTCTGGGGCGCAGCGGCGCTCACTGGCGGCAAGATCGATCTGGGCGTGGCCGCCGACGCCTTCACCCAGCCTGACGCCGCTGCACAGGCGATCATTGCGCAATTCCCCAATATGCCTGCGGTCATCGATGGTTCGCAGATGCAGGACGCGGTGCCGACGCTGGCGGTCCTCGCCGCCTTCAACAATCATCCGGTGCGGTTCGTCGGCATTGCCAATCTGCGCGTCAAGGAAACCGATCGCATCCGCGCCGTGGCGAACGAGCTTAACCGCATCCTGCCGGGCCTGGGGACCGAGGAGGGGGATGATCTGCTCGTGACGTCCGATCCCAACCTGGGCAGGCAGCTGGCCGGCAAGAACGCGCTTACCCGCATCCACACCTACCACGATCATCGCATTGCCATGAGCTTTGCCCTGGCAGGCTTGCGCCTTCCGGGCATTACCATTCTTGATCCGGCCTGCACCGGCAAAACCTACCCGGAATACTGGGACATGCTGGCAGGGCTGGGCGTCAAGCTGGAACCGGCCGCCTGATCAGGCGGCCGAAACGCCGTCCTTGGGACCATGCTGCTCGGCCAGATCGTTCTCGCTGACCACCTTGTTGCGGCCGGCATGCTTGGCGGCATAAAGGCAGCGATCGGCGCGCTCGAGCAGTGAAGAAGGCGTGTCCGAAGGGCGGAATGCCGCCACGCCGAACGAGGCCGTGATGCGGCCCAGCTTCTCATTGGTGGAGCGCTTGAGCAATTCCTTGGCCTGAATGGCCCTGCGGACATTCTCGGCGACGATGACCGCGCCTTCGAGGTCTGTGGAGGGCAGGATGGCGACGAATTCTTCGCCGCCATAGCGCGCGGCGAGATCCTTGCCTTTGATATTGGACTTGATGGTCATGGCGACCAGCCGCAGCACCTGATCGCCCGTCTGGTGGCCATAGGTATCGTTGAAAGTCTTGAAGTGGTCGATGTCGGCGATCAGCAGGCAGAGTGGCTGATGGCCGCTCTGCGCCTCGGCAACGGCGGTTTCCAGGCCCTCGTCGAAGCTCTTGCGATTGGCGATCTTGGTGAGCGGATCGAGACGGGATTCCCGCCGCACATCGTCCAGGTCGCGCTGCAGCGCTGCAATGTCATCCCGCGATGCCTCGAGCTTCTGCTCCAGCGCGCGATTGGTGTCCTGCATGACACGGGTTTCCAGCAGCAGCCGGTTGGCCAGCGATTGCAGCGCCTCGGTGGAGATATCCTGTTCGAGATCGCCGCTGGCTGACTGCAGCGAGCCGGAATAGGCGCTCGCCGTGGTCATGGCCGTGTCGATCGCATTGTGCACCGCTTCGATGCGGGCATGCATGCGCTCGGAAACGTCGGTAATGCGGTCGTTGACGTCGGACTTGAGGAATTCGTTGTAGAGCGCCTCCGCCAAATCCACGGAAGGGGCATGCCCCTCCCGGAAAATGGCGTTGATCCGGCTGTTCAGGGACGGATTGACGCCCGTGGCATAGGTGTAAAGCAGTTCATAGAACTGCGGATAGGGCGGAATTCCGCTGCGCTTGAGCAGGTCGAAAGCGGCATTGGCATAGCCAAGCGCTCGTTTGAATTCCTGTCCGGACACCGCTTCCCTCGCGTCCCGTTGCGCTCATCCGGCATTTCTTGTCCCAGAAACCCGAATCTATACGGATAGATACAGGTCCCGTCGCGCTAAGTACAAGTGTAAGATCGCTTTTTACTGCGAGCTACATAGTCAACCGCTGTACTGATCAGGACGCGGTGCGTGTCGATCGCAGTAGAAACGCCGGCACTGGACCGTCATTGCCGAAGGGCGAGCTGGAATCGATGCCCGATTCGTCCATCTTCGGTTCTGCGGGCCGGCGATTGCGGCCGCGCGGGGACCGAGACTCTTCGTTGCGCGAAGGCTTGGCTTCCTCGCTTTGCGCCGGCTTGGCGGGCTGGCTCGGCGCGGCCGGCTGAGCTTCGGCGGGAGGCCTGCGATGCGAGCGAGACGCGGGCTTGGCTTCTGCCGGAACGGGCGCAGGAGTTGCCTCGGCGCTTTCCGTCTTTACCGGGCTTGCTGCTGATTTTTCGGCAACAGGGCGTGGACCGCCACGGCGCGAGCGGGCAGGGCGCTTGGACTTGCTCTCTTCGCCGGCTTCCGCTGTCTCTGCCGAGGCAGGTGCGGCGGTGCCAGTGATTTCCAGGTATTCGATGGGCTTCTGGATCAGCTTGATGATGGCCTCGAGATGCTTGCCGTCAGCCGGCGCCACCAGCGTATAGGCAACGCCCGAACGGCCGGCGCGGCCGGTTCGGCCGATACGGTGCACGTAGTCTTCGGCATGCACGGGCACGTCGAAATTGAACACGTGGCTCACCGCGGGAATATCGAGACCGCGGGCGGCCACGTCGCTGGCCACCATCAGGGTCAGCCGGTTAGCGCGGAACGCATCGAGCGTTTCGGTGCGGCTCTTCTGGTCCATATCGCCATGCAATGCGCCGACGCTATAGCCATGCCGCTCCAGCGAGCGGGCGAGGGTGGCCACATCGCGCTTGCGATTGCAGAAGATGATGGCATTGGTCAGCCCGGTGGCCGCGTCAATGCGGGCGCGCAGGGCAGCACGCTTGTCTTCGGGCTTGGATGACACTCTGACCAGCTTCTGGTCGATCGTGTCGGCTGTAGAATTCTGCCGCGCCACTTCCAGCTTGATCGGATCGCGCAGGAACTGGTTGACCAGCTTCTGCACTTCGGGCGGCATGGTGGCCGAGAACAGCAGCGTCTGCCGGCGGGCTGGCAGCAGGCTGCAGATCTTCTTGATGTCGTCGATAAAGCCCATGTCCAGCATACGATCGGCTTCGTCGATCACCAGGATGTCGACGCCGGTCAGCAGGATGCGGCCGCGGCCGAACAGGTCGAGCATGCGGCCGGGCGTGGCGATCAATACGTCAACGCCGCGATCCAGCTTCTTGATCTGGTCATCAAAGGACACGCCACCGATCAACAGCGCCATGTTCAGCTTATGGTTCTTGCCATACTTCTCGAAATTCTCGGCCACCTGCGCCGCGAGTTCGCGCGTCGGTTCGAGAATGAGCGTGCGGGGCATGCGCGCACGGGCGCGGCCGCTTTCCAGCAGCGTCAGCATCGGCAGCACGAAGGACGCGGTCTTGCCGGTCCCGGTCTGGGCGATGCCGATAATGTCCTTCTTCTGCAGGACGTGGGGGATGGCCTGCGCCTGGATTTCAGTAGGCGTCGTGTAACCCGCAGCGATCACTGCCTCGGTTACTTTGCTCGAAAGGCCCAGCCCGGAAAATTCGTCGGTCAAATTCAGTCGTTCCACTCAAAGCTGTTGCCCGATGCAGGATCCGCTCGAAACATTCAAGGCGGCGCACCGGGAAGAAAGCCGCAAACGACACAGGCATGATGCCGCGGTTTGCGTCAGCGGCGGACTGGAAAGGCAATCACACAAACAGTCCGCATACGGGAGGTGGCCACGAAAGCGAGAGCAACACGTGCTGGTCGACAGAGTGGCCCTGAGGCACCTTCAGCAAAGGCGGACTGTGTCCAATAAAACCAGCCGTCAAGCCGGAAATGCTCCAGCGGCGCGGACCATAGCGCAAAGGCCTTTCAAGTCAACGGCCTTGCAAGATTTAACATTAACTGCTGCGCAGATGGTCAAGATAAGTCGAGATTCACATCAGTGTGAGGCTCGACTCGCCTAGATATCGAGGTCCGTAACAAAGGCCGCGTTCTCCTGGATGAAGTCGAACCGCGCCTCCGGCCGATTGCCCATCAGGCGATCGACACTGATCTTGGTGGCATCCAGCTCGTCCAAGATTTTGACCTGCAACAGCGTCCGCGACTTGGGGGACATGGTCGTTTCGCGCAGATGCGCATAGGGCATTTCGCCCAGGCCCTTGAAGCGGGTGATGTCGACCTTGCTCTTGCCGGTGAACTCGGTGGCCATCAGCTCGTCCTTATGCGCGTCGTCGCGGGCATAAAGCGTCTTGGGACCCTGGCTGATGCGGTAAAGCGGCGGCAATGCGAGGAACAAATGCCCCCCATCGATGAGCTTGGGCATTTCCTGGAAGAAGAAGGTCATCAATAGCGATGCAATATGGGCGCCGTCCACGTCAGCATCGGTCATGATGATGATCTTGTCGTAGCGCAGGTCATCCTCGCGATAGCGATCGCGCGTGCCGCAGCCCAGGGCCTGGATCATGTCGGCGATCAGCTGGCTGGCCGCCATCTTTTCGCGGCTGGCGCCGGCGACGTTGAGAATCTTGCCGCGCAGCGGCAGCACGGCCTGGCTGGCACGGTTGCGCGCCTGCTTGGCAGAGCCACCGGCCGAGTCACCTTCGACGATGAAGAGTTCGGCACCCTGCGCCGCGCCCTGGGTGCAATCGGCCAGCTTGCCCGGCAACCGCAATTTGCGGGTGGCACTGGCGCGGTCGATTTCTTTTTCCTTGCGGCGGCGCAGGCGTTCTTCGGCCCGCTCAACCGCCCAATCCATCAGCTTGCCGGCCTGATTGGGCGAGGCGGCGAGCCAATGATCGAACGCATCGCGCAAAGCCGTATCGACAATGCGCGTTGCCTCGCCCGAGGCCAGCTTGTCCTTGGTCTGGCCGACAAATTCGGGCTCGCGCACGAACACCGAGAGCATGGCGCTGCAGTGGGCAAACACGTCTTCCGCTGTCAGGATGGCGGCGGCCTTGTTCTTGGTCAGCTCGGCATAGTTCTTGAGGCCACGCAGCACGGCGGTGCGCAGGCCGGTCTCATGCGTGCCGCCATCGGGGGTCGGCACGGTATTGCAATAGGAAGACACGCCGCCATCGCCCAGGGTCCAGGCGATTGCCCATTCCACCGCGCCATGCGAGCCGGCCTTGCCGGTGCTGCCCGAGAAAATGTCGTCGACAATGCGGGTTTCGCCCTCGATCCGCGCGGTCATGAAGTCGCGCAGCCCGTCGGGATAGTGGAACACCGCCTTGGTCGGCGCTTCCTCGGTAGCCAGGCTCTCGTCGCAACTCCAGCGCAGCTCGACGCCGCCGAACAGATAGGCCTTGGCGCGCGTCATCTTGAACAGGCGGGCGGCCGAGAACTTGGCAGCCTCACCAAAGATCTGAGGATCGGGATGGAAACGCGTGGTGGTGCCGCGGCGATTGTTGACGCGGCCGAGCGCCACGATATCGCCCTGCGGAATGCCGCGCGAGAAGGTCATGCGGTAAAGCTGCTGCTCGCGCGCGACTTCCACCACCATGTCGTCCGACAGCGCATTGACCACCGAAACGCCCACGCCATGCAGGCCGCCCGAGGTTTCGTAAGCCTTGGAATCGAACTTGCCGCCGGCATGCAGGACGGTGTGGACGATTTCCAGCGTGGAGCGGGTGGGGAATTTGGGGTGTTTTTCGACCGGGATGCCGCGGCCATTGTCGGAGACGGTGATGTAGCCGTCTTCGCCGAAATGCACTTCGATACGGCTGGCGTGGCCGGCAATGGCCTCGTCCATCGAATTGTCGATGACTTCGGCAAACAGGTGATGCAGTGCATTGATATCGGTGCCCCCGATATACATGCCCGGCCGGCGGCGGACCGGCTCAAGTCCTTCCAGAACCTCGATATCGGCGGCCGAATAGCTTCCCGCTACCGCTGGAGCGGCGGGCTTGGGCGCCTCGGTTTTTACGCGTGGGCGTTCGGGTTCGATGGGGCCGCCGAAAAGGTCGTCTGCCTGGGACAATGCACTATCCGTATTAGAGCCCGAATCGGGCGATTCCGCCTTTTAACATATCTGATCCCAAGCGCACGCTGGTGCCCGATCGGCGGCTGCGCCTTGGAATTTCCACATATCTGAACGAATTATGAGCGGGCAGTTCGGTGCTGGTTCAGCATGCGTCCGCTATGCGGCAAGCTGATGTATCGCAGCCGGGAGATGGCCATGCGCAAGATCGGGTTAGCCCTGGTTTCTGTCTTATTGATGATCGGGGGAATGAGCGGCGCCGCGACAGCGCAGCCCTCGTTTGGCTTCGGCTTCCACTTCGGCGATGAACGGGAAGATTTCTTCCATGGCCGGGTGATCTGCCAGACGGACCGGCAGATCCGCAACACGATTGCTGCCGCTGGCTATACCGATATCTCGCTGAATGTGCCCAATGACGGGCTGATCAAGGTGCGAGCCACCCAGGGCGGCTGGGTCTATCAGCTCAATTACAACTATTGCCGCGCCTATATCAAAGAACGGATGCGCCTGCGCCCGGCGGGTTGAGCAGCATATCGGCACAAAACCGTCCCAAGATCGGGCGCCGTATTTACGTTCCGTTTGCTTCTTGAAAGCACTTTCTTAAACGCCAGCTGCTAAAACAGTGGACATACGGTTTTTGTCTGGAGTTGCCGTATGCGAGCCGATTGGGATCGTCGTTCTGCGTATCAAGCGAACCCTGCTGGCTCATTTCTCGGTGTTTGGCCGCATGCCGGATCAGGTATTGCGTACCGGCTGGCCAAGCTGTCCGTCCCGCGTTTTGGGGCGCTGACTATAGTTTCTGCCTTGTTCTATCTCATCTGACCGCCGCGAATTGATTTTCGCGGCGGCCGGGGCTATTGCTGCGTCATTGATCAACACCAGCACGGAGGAGGGCTGCATGAGATTTTCGTTCGAGCATCGTCAGCGCGGCCCCGTCCAGGCCCTGTGGCACACGCTACAGGGCTGACCAGCGACTGGTACTGACACTTCTTCCTGTCTCCCATTCTGGTTTGCCCTTCCAGGCGGCGCATTGATTGCAGCCGCGCAGTGAATGCAAAGGCGCGCGAACATACGGCGCCAGACCAGTGAGACGAAAATGGGCTCGATCAGCCTCCGCAATGCCGGCCTTACGGCAACTGACACACTCTTCAGCAAACTCGATATCGTCATCGCCGAAGGCGACCGCGTGGGCCTGGTTGCCGGCAATGGCAAGGGCAAGACCACGCTGCTGCGCGCCATAGCGGGCAAGGGCGAACTTACCGAAGGCGAGATCATCTGCTCGCGCGGCCTGCGCATCGGCTATGTCGAGCAGGATGTGCCCGCGGGCATTCTCGATATGCCGCTTTACGATGCCGTGCTCGCGGTGCTGCCCGAGGCCGACCGGGCGAGCGATAGCTGGCGGGTGGACGTGGTGCTGGTCGATCTCGAAGTGCCGGACGATCTCTGGCAAAAGCCGGTGCGGGAACTGAGTGGCGGCTGGCAGCGCATCGCGCTGATCGCCCGCTGCTGGATCGCCGAGCCCGATGCATTGCTGCTCGACGAGCCGACCAACCACCTCGATCTGGGCAAGCTGCTGCTGCTGGAAAACTGGCTGGAGCGGGCGGCCCGTAACATCCCGGTTATCATTGCCAGCCACGATCGCGCGTTTCTCGACGCCACGACCAATCGCACGCTGTTCCTGCGGCCCGGCAATTCCGCCTATTTCCCGCTGCCCTATGGCAAGGCCCGTATCGCGCTTGATGAACTGGACGCGGCTGCTGAACTCAAGCGCGAACGCGATATGAAGGAAGTCGACCGGCTGCGCCGGCAGGCGGCCAAGCTGACCAATATCGGCATCAATTCGGGTAGCGACCTGCTGACCGTCAAATCCAAATATCTGCGCGAGCGCGCCAGCAAGATCGAGGACAATCTCAACGAGCTGCACAAGGAGCGCTTGGGCGATATCAAGCTGAGCAATAGCGGCGCGCAGGCGCGGGTGCTGCTGGCGATCGAGAATTTCGACGTGACCACGCCGGATGGCCGCAAGCTGTTCCGCATCGACAAGCTGCATGTCTTCCAGGGTGACCGCGTCGTCCTGCTGGGCCGCAATGGCACGGGCAAATCGCAACTGATGGGGCATCTGCATCGCGCCATGACGGGGCAGGACGTGCCGGGCATTCGCGTCAGCCCGCAGCTCAATGTGGGCTATATCGATCAGGCCATGACGCAATTGCCCAACAAGCTTTCGCCGCTGGCCTTCATCACCGGCGAGTTCGACAATGGCGACCAGCGCAGCAAGAGCCTGCTGGCCGCCGCCGGCTTCCCGGTGGAGAAGCAGGACAAGCCCATCGCGACCCTGTCCTTCGGGCAGCGGACGCGGCTGGGCCTGCTCGCGCTACGGCTGAGCCAGCCCAATTTCTACCTGCTGGACGAGCCCACCAACCATGTCGACATTGCGGGCCAGGAGCAGCTGGAAAGCGAAATCCTGGCCCATGGCGCAACCTGCATTCTGGTGTCGCACGACCGTAGTTTCGTGCGCGCGCTGGGGAGCCGGTTCCTGCAGGTCGATGGTAAGAAATTGAAGGAAGTGGATGATCCGGAAGGGTTTTTCGCGGCAACCGTCGCAGGGTAGGCGGTTTACCGAAGGGGCGGAGGGCAAGGACGCATGCTCATTGCCTTCGCCCCCTCGTTGCGGCTGAATTGGCGGTCAGCCAAAGCCCTCTTGCACTTTCCTGCGCGCAATGGCTTGCTACCTCCCTGGTAGGGGTCTTCATCAGGCTCCGTGAGGAGACATCATGATCGATCCCGCAATCATTCTGCCCTACATGCTGGCCTGTCTGCTGTTCTCCATCATTCCGGGCCCCTCCGTGTCGGTGGTCATCGCCAATTCGCTGGCCGGTGGTACGAGGGCCGGGCTGTTCACCATTCTTGGCACCGAACTGGGCATGTTCAGCATGGTCTTTATCGTGGCCATTGGCCTCGAAGCGGTGATGAGCGTCGTCTCCGGCGCCTTTGAAATCATCAAGATTGTCGGCGCCGCCTATCTGATCTGGATCGGCTGGAAAATGTTCCGCTCCTCCGGCCAGCTCAGCTTTGCCGATGGCGCCCGCCTGCCGGTCGGTCGCTATATCTGGCAGGGCGTGCTGACCAATTGGTCCAATCCCAAAACCCTGCTGTTCCTCAGCGCCTTCCTACCGCAATTCATCGATGTGAGCCGCCCCGCCTTCAGCCAGATCATGATCCTGGGGCTGATCGCCATGGCTGTCGCCACCGCCAGCGATTGCATCTATGCCGTGGCTGCAGGTCGGGCCCGTCACCTGCTGACCGCCGCCCGCGTGCGCCTGGTCAACCGCGTCTCCGGCGCGGTGCTGATGTGCGGCGGTGTGTGGCTCGCCCTGCAAAAACGCGCCTGATGGCCGGCAACTCGGTAACGATTCAGGACCTGAACGACGCGCCCGAATTCAAACCCATCGTCGCCGACCGAATCTGGCAGGCATTCTGGCGCCCATACGGCGCCGCGCTCACCGATGTCGAAACGGCCTTGGCCGACGTTCTGGCAGGCGGAGCATTCCCCTTCAGTCTTGTCGCGTCCGATGGCAAGGGGTTCACCGGCACCGTAACCGCCATCGAATCCGACCTCGACGCTCGCCCGCTGCTGTCGCCCTGGATCGCGGCTCTCTGGGTCGAGCCGGAAAAGCGCGGCCAGGGGATTGCCGAGGCGCTGGTCAATGCCGCGACGACAAGGCTCTTCGCGCAGGACCACTCGCCCCTCTATCTCTGTGCCAAGCCGCCTATGCGCGGCTTTTATCAACGGCTCAAGTGGGGCCTGATCGAGCAGGATGTCGGCCCCGACGGGCTCGATGTCTTTACGCTTCACGCGGTTCCGCGCTTGCATTGGGCCATCGACCCATGACACAAACCGCGCCAAACAGGGGAGGGCCCAATGACCAAGCTCGTCGGATTTTATCCCGGCTCGTTCGATCCTTTGACCAATGGGCATCTCGATGTCATCGAGCGCGCCTGCAAGCTGGTCGATACGCTCGTCGTGGCCGTCGGCATCAATGCGGGCAAGAAGACCCCGCTCTTCGCCCATTCGGACCGGCTTGAAATTCTCGAGCAGGTGCTGGCGCCGGTGGGCAAGCGCACCGATACCGAATTCAAAATCGTCGACTTCTCCGGCCTCATGGTCAATGCGGCGCGCGAGCACGGCGCCAAGCTGATTATCCGCGGCCTGCGCGACACCACCGATTACAATTATGAAATGCAGATGGTGGGCATGAACGCCCAGATGGCGCCCGATCTGCAGACCGTGTTCCTGCCTTCCAGCCCACCCGTGCGGCATATCTCGGCCACATTGGTCCGCCAGATCGCTGAAATGGGCGGCGATATCTCCGCCTTTGTCCCGCAAATCGTACTCAAGGCCCTGAAATCCAAATGATCGCCTTCACCCGCCGCTTTGCCCTGGTCGCCGCCGCTGTGCTGGCCGCAACCTTCGCCGCTCCCGCCTTCGCCCAGACCGGCACGCCACACCTGATCCTGACGCTGGAAAAGGGCGACGTCGATATCGAGCTGCTGCCCGCGCTGGCCCCCAAGCATGTCGAGCGCATCGTGACGCTGACCACTGAGGGCTTCTACAATGGCGTGGTCTTCCACCGCGTCATCGACGGCTTCATGGCCCAGACAGGCGATCCGACCGGCACCGGCATGGGCGGCTCCGAACTGCCCGATCTGGCTGCCGAATTCACCGACAAGGAAAGCTTCCAGCGCGGCGTGCTCGGCATGGCCCGTGCGCAGGACCCGAACTCGGCCAATTCGCAGTTCTTCATCACCTATGCCGATGCCAGCTTCCTTGATGGCCAATACACCATCTTCGGCAAGGTTGTGTCCGGCATGGAATATGTCGATGCGCTGCCCAAGGGCACCGATCAGTCCGGCATGGTCCAGAACCCCGGCAAGATCGTCTCGGCCAAGATCGAATATAAGTAGGACAGCGCGGCGACCCGCTCGGGTTGCGCCAAACGCCAACATTCCTTACATGCGGGGCCAAGGCTTCCGACAAGCCTCCCCCAACACGAAAGTTGCAGAAAATGGCCGAGATCACCGATCCCGAAAACACCCTCGTCATCGAAACCACCAAGGGCAAGGTGGTCATCGCCATGCGCCCCGATCTGGCGCCCAATCACGTCGCCCACATCAAGAAGCTGGCACGCGAAGGCTTTTACGATGGCATCGTGTTCCACCGCGTGATCGATGGCTTCATGGCCCAGACCGGCTGCCCGCAGGGCCGTGGTACCGGTGGTTCGAAGTATCCGGATCTGAAGCAGGAATTCAACGCCGAGCCCCACGTGCGCGGCACCGCCTCGATGGCCCGCGCCCAGAGCCCAGATAGCGCCAATTCGCAGTTCTTCATCTGCTTCGGCGACACCCCGTTCCTCAACAAGCAGTACACTGTTTGGGGCAAGGTCATCGAAGGCATGGAAAATGTCGACCAGATCAAGCGCGGCGAGCCCGTGATCAACCCCGACAAGATGATCTCGGTCAAAGTCGCCGCCGACATCGCTGCTTAAGCGAAGCTTGCGGATGAGGATATTTGGTCCTCATCCGCCTTTCTGCGCACTGCCACAGTCTGCACTGAGCCGCACAGCCTGCAATGTCATCCCCGCGGAAGCGGGGACCTCGGTTTTCTCCCTCCGAATTTGTAAAACAGAGGTTCCCGCTTTCGCGGGAATGACACCGATATTTTTCTGTCCTGCCGCAGTAGACTTCGCCCTCGAGGTTATCGAAGGCCCATGGCGTGTTTCGCCCACCCAAACCAAGACCCGATAGATGAAAATGGACACTCTCCTCTGGGCGCTGATGGGCGTCATCGCCGGCGCCTGCATTGCCACGCAGGCCCCGATCAATGCCCAGCTCGGCAAAAATCTCGGCCTGCCGATCGCGGCGGCCGGCGTGTCCTTCGTCGCCGGGGCCATCATGCTCTGGGCCATCGCGCTGATTTTCGCCCAAACCAAGGGTATCGCTATCAATTTCGGTGCCCCAGCCCCCTGGACCTTCGTGGCCGGCGGTGTGCTCGGCGCGTTCTATGTATTTTCCAATATCATGCTGACGCCCATGATCGGCGCCGCCGCCGTCATGGCCCTCTCGGTCACCGGCCAATTGCTCGCGGGCCTGGCCCTCGACAAGGTCGGCTTCATGGGCATGGCCGTGCGCGAAATCTCGCTCGGCCGCGTGGCTGGAGCGCTGATGCTGGTTGCCGGTGCGGTGATGATCCGCGCGTTTTAAAGCCACGAGCTCCCTAGTCGACCTCATCCTGAGCCGGTCGAAGGACGAGGCGTGGGACAATGCATCCATTCGCGCGAGCTCGTGGTTCGACAAGCTCACCATGAGGTCTCTTCAGCAAACACACAAACTCATGCTAGTGAGCCGCCATGCGTGTTTCCGATTTTGACTTCGAGCTGCCCGAGCAGCTAATCGCCCTGCATCCGGCCGAGCCGCGTGATAGTGCGCGCCTGCTGGTGGTGGACCCCGCCCACGGTCTCAGCGATCGCCATATTCCTGACCTGCTGACGCTGATGCATCCTGGAGATGTGCTGGTCGTCAATGACACCCGTGTCCTGCCCGCCGAGCTGCGTGGCAGCCGCATTCGGGGCGAAAACCGCGCCTCGGTGTCGTTCAACCTGCATAAGCGCGTCGACGCTCATACCTGGCGCGCCTTCGCCCGCCCGGCCAAGCGCCTTTCCGTGCTCGACCAGCTCGAACTGGGCAATGGCCAGGCCGATGCGCTCACCGCCCGCGTCGCCGGCAAGGGCGATACCGGCGAGGTGACGCTCGAATTCGATCTCGGCGGCGCCCAGCTTGACGAGGCCATCAAAGCCCACGGCGCCATGCCGCTACCGCCCTATATCGGCGCCAAGCGCGGCATCGAGGAACGAGACAAGGTCGATTACCAGACCGTCTATGCCGCCGAAGACGGCGCCGTCGCCGCCCCCACGGCTGGGCTGCATTTCACTGAAAGCCTGCTCCAGCAATTGAGCGACCACGGCGTCACCATCGAGCGCGTGACGCTGCATGTGGGGGCAGGGACCTTCCTCCCCATGAAGGCGGACGACACCGACGATCACGTCATGCATGCCGAATGGGGCGAGATCGATTCTGCGACGGTCGAGCGCATTCTGGCCAAAAAAGCCCTGGGCGGGCGCATCGTCGCCGTCGGCACCACGAGCCTGCGCCTGCTCGAAACCGCCGCCCGCGCCACCGGCACGCTGCGCCCTTTTAGCGGCGACACCGATATCTTCATCACCCCCGGCTTCCGCTTTGCCGCCGTGGATGTGCTGATGACCAATTTCCACCTGCCCAAATCCACGCTCTTCATGCTGGTCAGCGCCTTTGCCGGCATGGACACGATGCGCCGCGCCTATGAGCATGCCATCGCCAACGGATATCGGTTTTATTCGTACGGGGATTCGTCCCTGCTGATCCGGGCGGAATAGCCAGTATCCGTCCTCCCCCACCGTGTCGTCCTGGCGCGGGCCGGATCGATGCCGGTGGCCATCACCACCATCCAGCGCGGGGAAACGGCACAGCATGGATTCCGGCATGCGCCGGAATGACATTGTGGATGGCAACCATCCGACCCTAAGTCTCTCCACATTGGCGCGGCTTGCTCCCGACGCTCAAATCTGTCCGTCCGGGAGAAAGTAAATTGATTATTACCAATAGGATAGCCGTGCCTCTCGCGCTGGCCGCCGTCACAACCTGCCTCTCCTCCATCGCCCTACTCGCCGCGGAGCCTCCCGCGGCCATCGCAACTGCGGTGGATGCAGCGTTCCGGCCGCTGCTTGAGCAGCACGGCGTTCCCGGCATTGCCGTCGGCGTGAGTGTCGATGGCCAGCAATATTTCTTCAATTACGGCGTGGCGGCCAAGGATACCGGGGCGCCGGTGACGGAGAACACGCTGTTCGAGCTTGGTTCGGTCAGCAAGACTTTTACGGCAACGCTGGGCGCCTATGCCGATGCCCTTGACCGGATCGCGCTGGACGATCACCCGTCCAAATACCTGACCGAGCTTGACGGCGCGGCGATCGACAAGGCGAGCCTGCTGCATCTGGTGACCTACACTGCCGGCGGGCTGCCGCTGCAGTTCCCCGATGGGGCCGGCGGGATGGAAAGCTATTTCCAGCAATGGACGGCTGACGCCGCGCCGGGCGAGCAGCGGCGCTATTCCAATCCCAGTATCGGGCTGTTCGGCCATCTCACCGCGCTGGCGCTGAACGACGACTTTGCCCATTTGATGGAAACCGAGATGTTTCCGCGACTGGGCCTGGAGGATACCTACATCGAGGTGCCCGAGGCAGCGATGGCGCGCTACGCCTGGGGCTATAACAAGGACGGCAAGCCCACACGCGTCAATCCGGGCTGGCTGGGGGCGGAGGCTTATGGAGTGAAATCTTCGACAGCCGATATGATGCGCTTCGTCGAGGCCAATATTGCGCCCGACACCTTGGCGCCGCTGGTGCAGCGCGCCGTCGAAGGCACGCATATTGGTTATTTCCGGGTCGGGGAGATGGTGCAGGGGTTAGGCTGGGAGCAGTATCCATTCCCGGTGTCGCTCGAGCGCCTGTTGGCGGGGAACTCGTCCGACATGGCCATGAAGCCCAATCCGGCCGAGGCCCTTGTTCCGCCGGCCGCTCCCGAGGGGCCGGCGCTGTTCAACAAGACCGGCTCCACCAACGGTTTCGGCGCCTATGTGGCGTTCGTGCCCGACAGGAAGATCGGCGTGGTCATGCTCGCCAACAAGAACTTCCCCATTCCGGCGCGGATTACCGCGACCCATGCCGTGCTTGAGCAATTGGCTGAGGCGGTGGACTAGGCGATTGGTGCGTTGGCCTAGCGCCAGCGCACCATCAGCTTCTCCAGGCCGTGGAAGTGATAGACATTGTTATATTGCGGCTGCTGCGCGATCCGCAGTTTCGGCAGCCGCCGGAACAGTTCGCTGAACGCGACCTGAAGTTCGATGCGGGCCAGTGGCGCGCCGATGCAGAAATGGATGCCGGCGCCGAAGCTGACATTGGCGCCATCGGTGCGGAAGGGATCGAAGCTCTTGGCATTGGCGAAGCGGGCAGGGTCCCGGTTGGCGGCGCCCAGCATCAGGCCGATCACGTCACCCTTGCGTAGCTGAATGCCCTCATATTCGAGATCGCTCAGTGCATAGCGCGTGAACATATGCAGCGGCGCGTCAAAGCGCAGGCACTCCTCCGCCGTCGCCGCAGCCTGCTCGTCGCTGGTGAACAGTGTCGCCGGGTCAATGCCGCTTTCGAGGATGGATTTCACGCCGTTGCCGGTGGTGTGAACGGTGGCTTCATGTCCGGCATTGAGTAGCAGAATGGCGGTCGACATCACCTCCTCGTCGCTCAGTCGCTCGCCATTCTGCTCGGCGGTCAGCATATGGCTCAGCAGGTCTTCGCGCGGTTGCTTGCGGCGCTCGACAATTGCCAGTTGCAGATAATCCATGAAGTCTTGCGCGGCGTCATTGGCGTCGAGCTCGGTGTCGTGGCTGACGCCGAACATATACATGGCCACCATGCGGTTGGACCAATTGAGCAGTTTCGGCGCCGCCTCGGCGGAGAGCCCCAGCATTTCGGCAATGATGATGGCGGGCATCGGCGCAGCAAAGGCCTTGATCAGATCGATTTCATCCTGATCTTCAAAGCTGTCGATCAATTCATTGGCCAGTTTGATAATTCGTGGCCTTAGCTGTTCGACATGGCGTGAAACGAAGGCCCGGTTTACCAGGGTGCGCAGGCGCGTATGACCGGGCGGCTCGAGGTTCAGCAGCGAGTATTTCTCGGTGAGATCGAACGCCTGCGTATGCGGCTTGGGATCTGGCATCCCGAGCTCTTCGCGTGTCGCTACATGCAGGATTTCGCGGCCGAACCGTTTGTCGCGCAGCAATGCGCTGACCTGCTTGAAACCGGCAAAGCACCAATGGCCATATTCGTCCCAGAAGAAGGTTGAGTCGCTCGCATGCAGGCGATCATAGAAGGCATAGGGATTCTGATAAAACGCGGGATCGCGGGGATCGGCACTGCTTCGACGATGCTGGGGGACGTTTTCGACAGGCTTGAGCTGGACAATGGCGGCCATGAATGCGGGTAACCGGGTAGGGGAAATCAATGCCTGATATAACGGACTGACAATCGTGCGGTAACAAGCAGAAAAATAGTCGAGTTGACGATTTGTCGCTCGTCGGGGTGATGTTCAACCACGGGAGACCGATCATGAAATTTCTCTGCCTTGTCTATTTTGCCCCCGATGCCTTTGCCGATCTCACCCCGGATGAGATGCGGCGCGTCGACGATGCCACTATCGAGCACGACCACAAGCTGCGGAGCGGGGGCCATCTGCTGATCGCCTCGCCGCTGGCCGAAGCTGGAGAAGCCAGTATCGACCGGCGGCAGCGCATGACGATGTCGGTGATGGACGGCCCCTATGCCGAGGCCAAAGAGGTCATCGGCGGCTTCCTGCTGATCGAGGCCAAGGATATGGCCGAGGCCGTGTCCCTGTTCGATGACGATCCCATCGCCGCGCATTCCCGGGTGGTCATCCGGCCGCTGATGGAGGCGCATCGTCACAGCGAAACAGGAGCAGGGCGCCCCAGCTTTCAGCCTGGGTAAGCGGGCGCGCCCGGGCGGCGAGCAGGGGTTCGCCGCCCACGCGGCCAAGACGACGCTAGACGCACGAAAGTTTGTGTAGCACTTTTAATGTGGATTGCTATATAAAGTGATACAGAAATCGATGCGGATTGTTTGGGACGAGCCTAAGCGGCAGGCAAATATCATCAAGCACGGCTTAGATTTCGCGGACCTCACAATGGCTTTCTTTGAAAGAGCCGTGGTGCGACCTGCAAGATCCCCCCGCTTTATGGCATTTGGCCGCTTTGAGGACGGAACCGTAGCCGTGGTGTTTGCCGCATTGGGCACGGAGGCGATCTCAGTGATTTCGATGCGAAGGGCCAACGCAGCAGAAAGGATGCTCCATGACGAAGCCAAAAGGATTTGAAGAGGGGCAGGGCTATACCAAGGCTGATTGGGACGAGGTTTCGGATAATCCCGAATGGACCGAGCAAGATTTTGCCAAGGCCCGTCCATTTGCCGAGGTTTTTCCTGACCTTGCCGAGAGCATCCGCCGTGCTCGTGGCCGCCCAAAAGTCGATTCCCCCCGCCAGCAGATTTCGTTACGCCTTGATCCGGACGTCATCGAAAAGTTCAAAGCCACCGGAAAGGGTTGGCAATCGCGCATCAATGATGTCTTGAAGGCAGCCAAACTCTAGACTCGTTTTTTCGGAGCCCTTCGTGAGCGACCTGACCCTGAGCCAAGCCATCGAGAACATCTACACCTCGATCAAGAACAACAATGACGAGCTGGACGCCCATATCGCGGCGCTCAAGGCAGCCATGGCGGCTGAAGGCGCCAAGGAAGCCGTGTTCGAGCCCGCCAAGCTGGCGCAGTCCAACCGGCAAGGCCGCAAGATCATGCAGTCCTACTTCAAGAAGAAGGGCGTAGCGGTCAGTTTCTCGGCCTAGCCCGGGATATTGCCCCCGTCGATCGGTTGGTATACATGTATACCAACCCCGGAGATGCCATGTCCAAGCAAACAGCCGTCCGGCTTCCCGACGAACTCTATGACCGGTTGCAGTCCCTGGCGAATCGCACGGGCCGCACGGCGACGTTCTATATTCGCGAAGCCGTGGAGGAGCATGTCCAGGATCTCGAGGACCTGTATCTGGCCGAGGACGTGCTGAAGCGCCGCGCGGCAGGCGACAACAAAACCACCAGCCTGGATGAACTGAGCAAGCGTCTTGGCCTGGACGATTGAGGTAGACGAACATGCCGCCCGGCAATTCGCGCGCCTCGATCGGCAGGATGCCACGCGAATTCGCAACTATTTGCGGGATCGCGTGGCGACCCTCGATAATCCGCGGCAATTGGGCAAGGCATTGGCCGGCTCCAAGCTCGGAGAGCTTTGGCGCTATCGCGTCGGAGATTTCCGGATCATCTGCGATCTACAGGACGGACGCCTTGTCATCCTAGTGCTGGGTGTCGGTCATCGCAGCCAGGTTTATCGCTAGCCGCCCATTCACCTTGCCGTCACAAGCTGGGCGCGCCCTATTGAAGCGCGCCCCATTGCCGCCTATCTCTGGCTTTACCGCACATTAAGGCGGCATCGTCTGCAATCGGCCAGTCGCGCTGATTCGAAATTTCGACATTTCCGCCAGGCCCTGGATGTCCTGGTCCGGCAGAAATGTTCCAACCGAAGATGGCTTGCCCGGTATCCACGCGACCCGGCGCAGCAAAGGGGCATCACATGCGAGATCCGCACGATATCTACATGAATACGCTCGTTCCCATGGTGGTCGAGCAGTCCAATCGAGGCGAGCGCGCCTTCGATATCTATTCGCGCCTCCTGCGCGAGCGCATCATTTTCGTGACCGGCGTGGTCGAGGACAACATGGCGAGCCTGATCGTGGCCCAGCTTTTGTTCCTCGAATCAGAGAACCCGAAAAAGGAAATCGCGCTCTATATCAATTCGCCCGGCGGCGTGGTGACGGCTGGTCTGTCGATTTACGACACGATGCAGTTCATCCGTCCGGCCGTCGCCACGATGGTGATGGGGCAGGCCGCGTCCATGGGTTCGCTCCTGCTCGCAGCCGGTGAAGCCGGCATGCGCACCAGCCTGCCGAACTCGCGCATCATGGTCCACCAGCCTTCCGGCGGCTATCAGGGTCAGGTTACCGACATCATGATTCATGCCAAGGAAGTCGAGGGCTTGAAGCGTCGTCTTAATCAGATTTATGAGAAGCACACTGGCCGCACTTATGAAGAAGTCGAGAACGCTCTCGAGCGCGATCGCTTCCTCAGCCCCGAAGAAGCCAAGACCTTTGGCCTCATCGATAGCGTGTTTGAAAAGCGCGCCGTTCCGGAAGGCAGCTGAGTTCCCGCTGTTAACAGCGTTTGGTGACACTGCGTTGACTGTGACGTGAGTGCAATTGCACACAGCCGGATCGGCCTTTAAGGTCGGTTCGGCTTAGACTTTCTTTAGGCCTCGGGCGTTACCGTCGTTGGTACCGCTGAATTTTGGGGGTTTCGCGCCCCCGGGAGTAACTAGATGTCCAAAGAGACAACGAACGGCGAATCCTCCAAGAACACGCTTTACTGCTCGTTCTGCGGGAAATCCCAGCATGAGGTTCGCAAGCTGATCGCCGGGCCGACCGTGTTTATCTGCGATGAATGCGTGGAGCTCTGCATGGACATCATCCGCGAAGAGAACAAGACCTCCATGGTCAAGTCCTCCGATGGCGTGCCGACACCCGCAGAAATCTGCAAGGTGCTCGACGACTACGTCATCGGCCAGTATCGCGCCAAGCGCGTGCTCTCCGTGGCCGTCCACAATCACTACAAGCGCCTGCACCATTCCAGCAAGAACCAGGATATCGAGCTTTCCAAGTCGAACATCCTGCTGATCGGGCCGACCGGTTCGGGCAAGACCCTGCTGGCCCAGACGCTGGCGCGCATCCTCGATGTACCCTTCACCATGGCCGACGCGACCACGTTGACCGAGGCGGGCTATGTCGGCGAGGACGTCGAGAACATCATCCTCAAGCTGCTGCAGTCGGCTGACTACAATGTCGAAAAGGCGCAGCGCGGCATCGTCTATATCGACGAAGTCGACAAGATCAGCCGCAAGTCCGACAATCCGTCCATCACCCGTGACGTTTCGGGCGAAGGCGTGCAGCAGGCATTGCTGAAGATCATGGAAGGCACCGTGGCTTCGGTTCCGCCCCAGGGCGGCCGCAAGCATCCGCAGCAGGAGTTCCTGCAGGTGGACACGACCAATATCCTGTTCATCTGCGGCGGCGCCTTTGCCGGGCTCGAGAAGATCATCTCGGCGCGTGGCGAAGGCTCAGGCATCGGCTTTGCGGCCACCGTCAAGGACCCCAACGACCGTCGCGTCGGCCAGGTTCTTGCTGATGTGGCTCCGGAAGATCTGGTGCGGTTCGGGCTGATCCCCGAATTCATCGGCCGTCTGCCGGTGCTGGCGACGCTCGAAGACCTCGACATCGCCGCCTTGATCGAAATCCTGACCGCGCCCAAGAACGCACTGGTCCGCCAGTATCAGCGCCTGTTCCAGATGGAAGAGGTCGAACTGACCTTCCACGAGGATGCCCTCAAGGCTATCGCCGAGAAGGCAATCGAGCGCAAGACCGGCGCCCGCGGCCTGCGCTCGATCATGGAAGCCATCCTGCTCGACACCATGTACGACTTGCCTTCGCTCGAAGGCGTGGAAGAAGTGGTGATTTCGGAGGATGTGGTGCGCGGCAAGGACGTCCGCCCGCTCTACATCTATTCCGAGCGCAAGAAGGACGAAGCGCCCGCGACGGCGTGAGTTTTTCCAGTCTGAATTGAAAACGCCGGGCGCTGAGCCCGGCGTTTTTGTTTGGGGCTTACCCCTCGATCTCGCCCTCGGTGACGAATGCTACCGGCCCCGGCTCCTCACCCATGATCTGCCGCCCGAACAGGCTCGCTACGAGGTCCACCAGCAGGGTTGCGCTCTTGCCGCCATGGTCGAGGAAGGGATTGAGTTCCACCACGTCCAGCGAGCCTACAGTGCCGCTATCGTGCAGCATCTCCATGATCAGGTGCGCCTCGCGATAGCTGAGCCCGCCGGGGACCAGCGTGCCACCGCCTGGGGCGATGGATGGGTCCATGGCGTCGACATCAAGGCTGACGTGCAAATGCCCGCCAGCGGCCTTCACCTTGTCGAGGAAACCGCGCATCAGCGCGACCACGCCCATTTCGTCGATCCGCCGCATGTCGATGGTGTCGACACCCCGCGCCGTCAGTAGCCGGCGTTCCTCGCGATCGATGGAGCGGGCGCCGATCACCGCGACGTTTTTCGGATCGATCCGGCCCAGCCAAGGCCCGCGATACTCCGCGTCGAATTCTTCCTCACCACAGAGCAGAGCCAGCGGCATGCCATGCAAATTGCCGCTGGGAGAGGTGACGGGCGTGTTGAAATCGGCATGCGCATCGATCCACAACACAAAGACCGGCTTGCCGCTATCAGCGCAATGACGTGCCACGGCGGAGAGGGTACCCATGGCAATCGAGTGATCGCCGCCCAGGAACACTGGAAAGTGACCGGCCCTCAGAATATCCAGCCCCTGGTCGCTGGAGCGCGCAGCCAGGTCGAGCACGTCAGCCCGCCGCTCGTCGGGCAGTCGCCAGCTGGCGGGGCTGGTGCCGGGCAGCGTGTGCGGACGGCGCAGATCGCCGAAATCAGCCACTTCATGGCCCAAATCCACAAGCGCCTCGATCAGTCCCGCCACCCGCAATGCCTCGGGGCCCATGCCGGCGCCGCGCACCGAAGCGCCCGCGGCCGTGGCAATACCCAGAAGATCGATGCGGCGAGGGCGTGCGGTCATGTGCGGGTCCTTGTGTGGATGGATCATGATGCCGATATGGGGAGCGGACAAGGTGGTCATGCCACCGCAACTTAAACAACCACGATGTCATTCGGGCGCAGGCCGGAATCCAGGTCCGTAGCATCCAGCGCACACCCAGCGTGGGGATGTTTCCGGCCTGCGCCGGAGTGACACCGTGGGTGAAACCGTTCTTCCCACACCCACCTTGCAGCCAAGGCACACCGGTGTTTCCGGGCCAGCCGCATATCTCCTGTGCGTTCACAAGTTAACCGTGACATTTCTGCAAAGGTTGACTTGCGGCCTCCATAGGCGAACCTATTTATTAACGGGAATCAGCCCAACATCGATGTTGGAGCTGTCTATAACGGGCGCGCATCCTCTCCTTCCTCCCGCGCGCCCCGGAAAGGATACGAGATGACGGACGTCAATCCCGCCACTGGCGATGGGAGCCGGGACCGGGTGTACCCAGTTCTGCCCCTGCGCGACATCGTCGTTTTCCCCGGCATGATCGTGCCGCTGTTCGTCGGCCGCGAGAAATCGGTCAAGGCGCTCGAAGAAGTCATGCGTGACGACAAGCACATTCTGGTGGTGACCCAGAAGAATGCGCAGGACGATGATCCGACCCCGGACCAGATTTTCGAGACCGGCACCATTGCCACCGTGCTGCAATTGCTCAAGCTCCCCGACGGCACCGTCAAGGTGCTGGTTGAGGGCCTGAACCGCGCAACCATCGATCGCTATTTGCAGACCGTGGACTATTTTGAAGCTGAAGCCTCCGTGCTGCCCGAGCCGGTCGAAGACCCAACCGAGGTCGAGGCCATGGCGCGTTCGGCCCAGACCGAGTTCGAGAGCTATGTGAAGCTCAACAAGAAGATCTCGGCCGAGGTTGTCGCTGCCGTCGGGCAGATCGAAAACCACTCCAAGCTTGCTGACACCATTGCCAGCCACCTGGTTATCAAGATCAACGAGAAGGAAGATCTGCTCTCGACCGTTTCGGTCATCGAGCGCTTCCAGAAGATTCTTGGCCTGATGGAAGGCGAAATCGGCGTCCTGCAGGTGGAAAAGCGTATCCGCAGCCGCGTCAAGCGGCAGATGGAGAAGACCCAGCGCGAGTACTACCTCAACGAGCAGATGAAGGCGATCCAGAAGGAACTGGGCGACGGCGAAGAAGGCTCCAACGAGATCGCAGAGATCGAGGAGCGCATCGCCAAGACCAAGCTGTCCAAGGAAGCCAAGCTCAAGGCCGAAGGCGAACTCAAGAAGCTCAAGACCATGAGCCCAATGTCGGCGGAAGCCACTGTGGTTCGAAACTATCTCGATACATTGCTCGGCCTGCCCTGGGGCAAGAAGAGCAAGGTCAAGCGTGACCTGGCCCTGGCCGAAAAGGTTCTGGACGAGGATCACTATGGCCTCGAGAAGGTCAAGGAACGCATCCTTGAATATCTGGCTGTGCAGGGCCGTACCGGCTCGCTCAAGGGCCCGATCCTGTGCCTCGTCGGCCCTCCGGGTGTCGGCAAGACCTCGCTCGGCAAGTCGATCGCCAAGGCGACCGGCCGTGAGTTCGTGCGCATGGCGCTGGGCGGGGTTCGGGACGAAGCCGAAATCCGCGGTCACCGTCGCACCTATATCGGCTCCATGCCCGGCAAGGTCATCCAGTCGCTCAAGAAGGTCGGCAAGTCCAACCCGCTCTTCCTGCTCGATGAAATCGACAAGATGGGCCAGGACTTCCGTGGCGATCCGAGCTCGGCACTTCTCGAAGTGCTCGATCCCGAGCAGAACCACACCTTTGCCGATCACTATCTCGAAGTCGATTATGACCTTAGCGACGTGATGTTCGTGACGACCTCGAACACCCTGAACATCCCCGGCCCGCTGATGGACCGCATGGAGATCATTCGCCTGTCCGGTTACACCGAGCAGGAGAAGCATGCGATCGCCAAGCAGCACCTGATCCCGGAGACGCTCAAGGAAAACGGGCTTGCCCATGGCGAGTTCGAGCTGAGCGACGAGATGCTGACTGCCTTGATCCAGCGCTACACCCGTGAAGCGGGCGTGCGTAATCTCAAGCGCGAAATCAGCAAGCTGATGCGCAAGGCCGTCGCTGAGATCGTCAAGACCAAGGTCAAGTCGATCGTGATCGACGAAGAGAAGCTGACCAAGTATCTCGGCGCCGATATCTACAAGCACGGCGAGATCGAGGCCGAATCCCAGGTTGGTCTGGTGACCGGTCTGGCCTGGACCTCGGTTGGTGGCGAGCTGTTGACCATCGAAGGCGTGATGACGCCGGGCAAGGGCCGCATGACGGTCACCGGCAACATCAAGGAAGTGATGAAGGAATCGCTGACGGCGGCGACCGCTTATGTCCGTTCGCGCTCGATCGATTTCGGCATCAAGCCGCCGATGTTCGACACGCGTGACATCCACGTCCACCTGCCCGAAGGCGCCACCCCCAAGGATGGCCCGTCGGCTGGTATCGGCCTCGCCACTGCCATCGTCTCGGTGATGACGGGCATTCCGGTGCGCAACGATGTCGCCATGACCGGCGAGATCACGCTGCGGGGCAGGGTGCTGCCCATCGGCGGCCTCAAGGAGAAGCTGCTTGCAGCCCTCCGTGGTGGCATCAAGACTGTGCTGATCCCCGAAGAAAATGTGCGCGATCTCGCCGAGATCCCGGACATCGTCAAGGAAGGCATGGAAATCGTGCCGGTCTCCAAGATGGACCAGGTGATCAAGCGCGCCCTGGTGCGCCAGCCAGAGCCGATCGAGTGGAACTTCGATGAGGCCACTCCCGCCGTCTCGACTACGGTGGAAGCCGTGGAAGACGCAACGACCGGCCTGCCGCACTAAGCGGTTCGTGAGTGACAAAAATGAACGGCGGTCCGCAAGGGCCGCCGTTTTTTATTGCCTACCACGCCGCTGCGACGCGGCGCTGGCCGAGCAGCGCCAATGCCATGGCCAGCGCTACGAGGCCCGCAGAAATCAGAAAGCTCGCGGTGAAGGCCGTGCCGATGCTGGCGGGCGCTGCCTGCGCGATCTGGCCGGTGCCCACCAGGGCGGTGAATATCGTCGCCATGAGCGATGCGCCAGTTAACAGGCCCAAATTGCGGGACAGGCCAAGCAGGCCCGACAATACACCGCGCTGGGCGGCCGGCGCCGCGACCATGACAGCGGCATTGTTTGCCGCTAGGAACAACTGGAAGCCGGGCGTCAACACGATCAATGCGCCGACATAGCCCGCCATGCCTATCCATCGCGGCAGGAAAGCAAGCAGCAGAAAGCCCGAAATCGTCTCGGCGAGCCCGAGCAGCAGCCCGCGCCTTGTACCCAGGCGGTCGACGATGCGCCCCGCCGGCGCACCGGCAAGTGCTGCAGTCGCCGGGCCCACGGCCATGACCAGGCCGGTCAGTGTTCCATCCAATCCCAGCGCGAAACTCAAAAAGAACGGCCCGACCACGAGAGTGGACATCATGACGGTGCCCAACAGCACGTTCATGCCCAGACCCACCCCGATCGCCCGATCACGCAACAGCGCCAGCGGCACCGGGGGATAGGGCGAGCGCTGCTGAACGCGGATAAAGGCGAACAATGCCACGGCCGCGGGCGCCAGCAGCACAGCGCCATTCCATGGTGCGGCAAGACCCGCTCCGGTAGCGGCAAGAGCATACAGCCCCAGCGTCAAGCTCAGGAGCAGGGCGCCGGCCCAGTCCATCTGCGGCCTTGGCATGCGAGGCAGGCTTGCCGGCAGCGCTCGCAGCGCCAGGAGCAGGATCGCCGCCCCCCCCAGTCCCAACAGGCCAAATGCTGCCTGCCAGCCAAGGCTTGCCATCACTATGCCGCCCAGCGAGGGGCCAAGGGCCGTACCGACCGCCGACATGGCGGCCAGCAGCCCCATGGCCGCGCCCATGCGATCTTCGCGCACCACGTCGCGGGCGATGGACATCGGCAAGGCGGTGATGATGGCGCCGCCCACGCCCTGCAGGGCACGCGCCGCGATCAGCAGCCCCAGGTTCGGACTGGCGGCACACAGCGCCGACGCAAGAGCGAACACCGCCAGGCCCGCCAGCAGCACACGACGGTGACCATACAAGTCACCGAAGCGGCCGGCAGACACGATCGTCACCGTCATCGAGAGCAGGTAGGCCAGGATTACCCATTGCAGCTCCGCCAGGGTGGACGGGAAGCTCAACGCCAGCGTGGGCAGGGCGATCGTGGCAATGCTGATGCCCAGCGACGCGAGCAATGTGGCGCCGGCCAGGGTGATCAGCGTGGCAGGTGTAGCGGTTCGGTGGGGCCCGGATTGCATAGGTTCCTCTTGAGGCGGGGTGAAGCGGGCGCTACTATCCCACTTCAAGTCAACTTGAGGTCAAGAGTGAAACTGCTCGACATCGGCGTTTTGTCGGAACGCAGCGGCGTGCCGGCCTCGGCGCTCCGCTATTACGAGGAAGTCGGCCTCATCGCGCCGGTGTCGCGGCGCGGCCTGCGTCGCCAGTACGAGCCGGAAACCGTGACGCAGTTGTCGTTGATTGCCCTGGGGAAAGCGGCCGGCTTCTCGCTCGATGAGATCAAGGGCATGTTCAACGCCAATGGCGCTCCAGAGCTGCCGCGCGCGGAGCTGCAGCAGCGTGCGGACGCTATCGACAGGCAGATTCATGGCCTGGCAACTCTGAGGGACGCGCTGCGGCACGTTGCTGAGTGCCCGGCGGAAAACCACATGGCCTGTCCCAAGTTCCAGCAATTGCTGCGCCTGGCATCCGCGCACAAGAGGGGTGGGCGCCACCGCGCCTGAAGTAGCGGGCTTTGCTGCTGCCAAACTCTGTCAGCACGGACGCGCAGAACTGCTGGCCGCTCGGACAACCAAGAACAAAGCATGTACGCGCTCTTGTAACGTCCTTGTGAAGCAGTTACATCAATGTGCCTGCCCGGAGGGCCGGACCCTGTGGTCCCGGCGCGGTGGGTGAAGCCATGGAGCCAAGACCTTGAACAAGGCACTCGTCGTCATTCTTGCCGCCGTCACGCTGGATGCGGTCGGCATCGGGCTGATTTTCCCGATCCTGCCGGCGCTGCTGCGCGATGTCGGCCATGTCAGCGAGGTGGCGACGCTGCTTGGCTTGATGCTGGCGCTTTATGCGGCGTGCCAGTTCCTGTTTTCGCCGGTCCTGGGCGTATTGAGCGACCGCTTTGGTCGCCGCCCGGTCCTGCTGGTCTCATTGGCGGGTGCCGCGATCGATTATCTGATCATGGCCTTTGCGCCGCAGCTGTGGATGCTGGTCCTGGGGCGGGCCATTTCGGGCATTACCAGCGCCAATATGGCCGTGGCGACCGCCTACATTACCGACATTTCGAGTGAAGAGGAGCGCGCCAGGCGGTTCGGCCTGTTCCATGCCATGTTCGGCATCGGCTTCATCATCGGTCCGGTACTGGGTGGCGTACTCGGCGATTTCTGGGTGCGGGCGCCCTTCATTGCGGCGGCGCTGCTGAATGGGGTGAACTTCGCGCTGGCGCTGTTCGTGCTGCCCGAATCGCGGCCCGGCACGCCTGGCGCCAGGTTCGATCTCGACACGCTCAATCCATTCAAGCCGCTGAAATGGGCGCTGACCTTCAAGGCACTGATTCCGCTGATGGCCATCTTCGTCATCATGAATTTCGTCGGCACCATGTACGGCACGATCTGGGCGCTGTTCGGCGAGGACAGCTTCAAGTGGAACGGCATGATGATCGGCCTGTCCCTGGGTGCGTTCGGCGTGTTCCACGCCGGCGCACAGGCCTTCCTAACCGGCCCTGCGGTGGCTCGCCTGGGCGAGCGCTGGGCGCTGGTGGTCGGCATGGCATGCGAGCTGACGGCGCTGGTGATTCTGGGCATGGCCACGCAGGGCTGGGTGCTTTTCGCCCTGGCGCCGCTCTTTGCGCTGGGCGGCATCGGCATGCCGGCACTGCAATCGCTGGCCACGACCCAGGTCGGCCCGGACAAGCAGGGGCAGTTGCAGGGCGTGCTGGCGAGCCTGGTGAGCCTGGCTGCGGTATTCGGCCCGCTGTTTTTCAGCTTCGTCTATTTCCAGCTGCGCGGCGGCTGGCCCGGCCTCACCTGGATTGTCGGGGCGGGCATCTATCTGTTGGCACTGCCATTGATGCTGGGAATCCGGCGCACGCACCGGCCGGTTCCACTAAGCGCGGAATAGGGCGGAAAACCTCCGGCAAAGCCCGGAAAACGGGGCAAAACCGGGTAAACCGGACTTGCCGGGGCGGTTTTTCCGGTCCAATAACGGTTTTGCACCGTCTGGCACGTCAAAACGCCCGGAATTCCTTGCCTTTCATGCAGAATCGCAAAAGGGTTGCGGCGATTGGTTCGCCACAGAGGGCGGGCATTCACTGTGAGGAAACGCTATGAACAAAAACGATCTGGTTGGCGTTGTTGCCGACAAGGCGACGATCACCAAGGCACAGGCCGCCGAAGCGGTTGACGCAGTGTTCGAGGCAATCACCGGCTCGCTCAAGGCTGGCGAAGAAGTCCGCCTCGTCGGCTTCGGCACCTTTGCGGTGTCGCAGCGCAAGGCATCCACGGGCCGCAACCCTGCGACCGGTGCAGAGATCAGCATCCCGGCCTCCAACCAGGCCAAGTTCAAGCCCGGCAAGGGCCTGAAGGACGCGATCAACTAATAAGAACGAAAGTTCGCTTTAGTGATCGGCCCCGTGCGCATTGCGCCGGGGCCAATTCTTTTGCTGCTGCCAGTTGACGGGCGGCACATCCCGCCCTAATCAGGGCGCCTTACGCCGGCCCAGTGGGCCAGCGGGCGATTAGCTCAGTTGGTAGAGCGCCTCGTTTACACCGAGGATGTCGGCGGTTCGAGTCCGTCATCGCCCACCATTCCCCTTACCATTTCAGTTGCAGCCCGACCCGTGCGGTGACGCCGGAGCGATCGCCGCCGGCCACATCGAACGAATAACTGGCATTGGCGAAATAGCTGAACTTGTCGTTGAGCTCGCCGGTCACCCCGGCGCCGATTTCAAGCACGGTCGAATCGCCCGAGGTGTTCAGCACGTCATTGTCGAGCCGCGTGGTGAAATCACCCAGGTTCTGCCAGAGATTGGCGGTTAGTTCGGGCTGGATGAAGCCATTCTCGGTCTCGATGCGGTTATAGAGCCGTGCGCCGAGCCGCCCCGTCAGCATGGTGCTGCTGTCAAAGCTGATATCGGCGAACGGATCGCTGGCATCGCCGAAATTGGCATAGTGCACGATGGCCTGCGCCTGCGGCTCGATGGCCCAGCCGCCGCCCAGGGCAATGGGGTAGCCCGCCTCGATGGATCCGGTGAGGCCGTAGCCATCGACATCGATGCCCACGCCGCGCGTCGAGGTGACGTCGCCGGTGTAATAGGACGCCATCAGCACGCCATCGAGGTAGAAGCCGTCTTCATTGACCCGGGTGGCATAGGCGCCGACCGACGCGGCGCCCAGGCCCAGCGTGCCCGTATCGTAATTGGCCCAGCCCAGGGCAAAGCCCCGCAGATCCCCGCTCATATGCGAATAACCCGCAAAGACGCCGGCCTGCGTGGTCGAGCCATCCTCGCCCACCACCGAATAAAGATCGGTGCCGGCCTGGAAGCCGCCAATGGTGCCATCGAAGCTCGGCGCCACGGTGCCCGACCAGCCCGCCGTCAGCGAGCTGCCCAGCGCGCGGAACCAGGCATTGCGCTTTTCGGCATCGGCATTGGGCAGATAGGCCTGCTCGCCGCGGCGATTATGGAAGGTGGACAGCGATTCGATCGCCAGCAGATAGGCCGAGGGCTGCAGCGCCGCGTAATTGGCCGCCTCGATGCGGTAGAGCGGCACGACACCACCCGCCAGGAGCAGCGAGGCATCCGGTAGGGTCGCGTGGCTGGTTGGTGCAACGATGGCGTATCCTGCCGACGTCAGAGCCGGCATTGTCGGCGTTGCCGGCGGCGGCGAGCCCGGAGGCAGCGGGCCGTCCTCAGGCGCTGTCGGCAAAGGCTCAGGCGTGGCCGCAGGCGGCGGCACCACAGCGGGAGCTTCCGGATCCGGCGCCGGATCGACCGGGGCCGTGGGCAGATCAGGGGCTACCGGGGTCTCGCCTTGGTTGATCGCGCCGGGCGCTACGGGCGCCACGGGCTCAGGCGGCGGAGGAGGGGGGACCGGGACCGGCAGCAGCTGCGAGCGCAGATACCAGTTCTGCTCTTCGCCTGCCGCAACGCCGCCGCGGAACAGGAAATATTCGTAGGCGCCCGCAGCAACGGCGCGGTCGAGCACGAAGGCATCGGTGGCTGTGCTACCGCCATTCGTCGCCTGCACGACCATGATGCCGCTGCCCGTGGTGCCGCCACCGGGCCCGCCGGCGTTGACGATGCCAATACCGGTAAGACCGTTAGCCAGCCCACCGGAGATGATGAGCTTGTCCGAGGGCGCCCCATCCACGCCCAGATAGGTATCGAGCAATACCGAGCCGCCGATGCCGGTGTAATTGCCCTGGATCGTCAGGGTATCGGTCGGGCTTGGCGCGCCAAGCTGCGTCATCTGGATGACACCGGCATTGTTGACCTGAACCAGCGAACCGGCCACGGCAGGGGCGATACTGGCGGCGCCGCTGGCAATCAGATAGCTGCTCGAATCGATATCGAGCCGGCCGGTCAGGCTGGTCGCATCGCCGAGCACCAGATTGTCGCTCAGGCTAAGGCGCGAGCCATTGTTGAGCTGGATGGTCTCCCAATTGATGAACTTGCCGGCACTATTGGCGGAGCTGTTCTCGAATTTGAGCGTGTCGCTCGCGACAGGCGCGCCGGCTGCGGCGCCTTCGCCGCCATCGATATTGCCAGCGGCGGCAATGGTGTTCGCGCTCAGATTGCCGAGCGTCGCCACATCGGAATCGGCGCCCATCAGCACGTCGTCAAAGATGGCGCCGCCGGTCCAATCGAAGGTGTCATTGCCGAAACTGGCGCGAATCTCGCCCTTGATGGAGCCGCCCGACACGCGGATCACGTCATTGCCGCCGCTGGTGCTGATATTGCCGCCAATGGCGCCGCCGGACACCACGATGGTGTCGAGGCCAAAGCCGGTGACCAGATTGCCCAGAATCTGCCCGCCGCTGAGGTGATAATAATTGTCATCGAGCTTCATGTCGACGCGACCGATCGTGCCGCCGCTTTGCTCGGCATAGTCGCCGTCAAGGAATGCACCGGTAATAGTGCCGCCGGTCATCAGAAAGGTGTCGAGCCCATCGCCCTGCTGCAGAGAGGCCACGGTGCCGCCGCTCATTTCGAAGCGGTCGATCCCCAAACCCTGAGAAATGGAGCCCGTCGAGCCGGAGCGGATCGTCACTGTATCGGCTCCATTGCCGAAGGTAACCGGCCCGGTAATCACGCCAGTGCCCGACAGCGGCAGGATGAGGGTGTTATTTCCGTTCATATCTATGAGGTCGGGAGCGCTACCCGAGTCGCACACATAGGTGTCGTCTCCCGGAGTGACGACAAATACGCAGGCCGCCGTGGCGCTGCCTGCGCTGCCCAGCAGTAGTGAGCTAGAAATTGTTGAAAATACAATGAGTTGGCGCTTGGAGTTCGGCTTAAAAAACAATGTTGGCCTCCACGGTTTTGACACCGACAACTTTGAATCGTCTCGCAGGGATCATCATAAGCTCACTTCCGCGTGAGTGACTACCTGGAGTTTGTGTGGCGTTAATAATTAGTACTGCCAAGGCCATAGGTCGCGGCGGATCCCTGGCATGGCCCCGAAACGCCCCGGTTCGAAAGTTTCCCACAGGCCACTGAAACTTCTTCAAGAAAGGCGGTTTTCGCCGCTTGACTTCACATGGGGGGCTGGGTACATCGACCCCACGTTGCGCAGACAAGTCGAGTTTGCCGCTGCGGGAGTAGCTCAGTTGGTTAGAGCGCCGGCCTGTCACGCCGGAGGTCGCGGGTTCGAGCCCCGTCTCTCGCGCCACCCTTTCCAGGGTTTGCGTGTTTCACACCCTTTTAGCTTCAACTTTTGCTTAAATCGAGTTTCAATTTTTTGAACTCGTTGTGTTCTTCGCGGCGTGCCGTTCTTGGCATTTGACACCGCCACCCGTGCGCATCGTCGGAGCGAGCTTAACCGAGAGTGTGATTTCTGGCGAAGGGCTTGGGCTCGGAGCTCCAAAGCCCCCGGTACTAGGCTGATGCTGTGGCGGTCGCCATCCTCGGCGCCTGGCGATGATCGTCGATCATGGCGAGGATTTTTTGACGCCGGGGGACGCTGTGGGTGTATTAGGCCGCAGCGATATCGAATGCGGCTTTGGCCGTGTCGTTCTGGGTTTGGAGCCAGGAGACGAATTGGCCGGCGAGCACGCTTTTGGGCGCATGGGCGAATGAATATGCGCCCACAATAGGCGCCACGTCGGCGCAGAGCGCGACGAGCTGCCCGCTCCGCAATTCCTTTTCGATGAAGGATGGACTGGCCTGGCCGACACCCAAGCCGGACAGGCAGGCATCGATGGACGCCTCATCGGTATCGAGCGTTATGCTGCCGCCGCGGGGGTGAAAGCCGATACCAGCCGCCGCACACCACCGCCGCCAGGACCATGCGTCACCGGTATCGAGCAGCAATGGCAGGCCAAGCAGCTCGGCGGGTGCAAGGCTGCGTCCTCGCAAAGCCAGCAGTTGCGGTGAACACACGGCCATGGTGCGATCGAGCAGGAAGGCCTGCGAGAGCGCGGTGGCATCGGTGGCTCTCACATAGGTCATGGTGATGTCGGCGGCCGCAGCATCGCCAAGCGCCAGCGAGTGGATGGCAATGTCGACGCCGGGATTTTCCTGGCAGAAGGAGCGGATGCGCGGGATCAACCACCGTCTGGCCAAGGTGATTGGAGCGCGGATCGATAGCTGCGAGCGATCCGGCACGATGGTGCTGGCGCCGGTCTGCAGCATCGCCAGGGCGCCGTTGACATGGGCGAGAAACCGGTGCCCGGCCTCGGTCAGCACGATCGAATTATGCCCGCGCCGGAACAGCTGGGACCCAAGGCTTTCCTCGAGCGATTTGATCTGCCGGCTGATGGCCCCCGGCGTCACGCATAATTCCCTGGCTGCCAGCGAAATGCTGCACAATCTGGCCGCCGCCGAGAAGGCCGGCAAGGCGTTGAGCGATGGCAGGCGTCGCGATGCTGATTGAGTTTTTGTCATGCAGGCGTGACGAGCTTTCGATTGCGTGGCGCCATTTGGGTGGTGTTATTGCGCTAACTTGACTTTGATGATCACATTTATCGGAGCCTGCGGGCATATGCAATTCTCGATGTCTTCCTTCATCCCGCCGGTTCGCGCTGGTGTCGCTGTCCTCGGTCTGGCGCTATTGGCCAGCACGGTTGTCGGGGCTCAGGAAATGTCATTCGTGGACGATCGCGGAATTGCCGTGACGGTGCCTAGCGGCGCCAAGCGCGTGGCGTCGGTGTCGTATTTTGCCGCCGATGTTGCTCTTGCCCTGGGCATCAAGCCGGTGGCAACGACCTATATGGTGGAGGGCCGCAACCCCGACTTCCTGCTCGATTACCTCGACGATGTGCCCCAGATCGGCCAGCGCGCCACACCCAATCTGGAGCTGCTGGCGCAAGCCAAGCCCGATGTCATCGTCGCCATGCGCCGCTATACCGAGGGCAATGCCGCCCAATACCAGAATATCGCGCCCTATCTGGCCTATAACCTGGAGCTCTTCTCCGACAGCGATCGCTCGATCACCCAATTGGCCACCATATTGGGCCAACCCGAGCGGGCTCAGCAGCTCAATGCCGACTTCAAGAAGCATATCGAGGAATTCGCGGCCCAGGCGCCCAAGGACGTGCATCCGCGCTTCCAGGTGATGTGGGGCGGCGATGCGCCGTGGACATTCTACACCGAGAACATGACGGCCGCGATCGTCACCGCGCTGGGTGGCGAGAACATTGCCGGCCACAATCCGACCCCGCATATCCCGGATAATTTCGGCCTCGAGATGAGCCTGGAAGCCATGCTGGCCGCGGATCCCGAAGTCATCTTCGTCTATGATTACGGCCCCGATCGGCCGCATGAGAGCAACCCGATCTGGCAGATGTTGTCGGCGGTCAAGAATAACCGGGTCTTCTATGTCGGGGACGAATGGGTCGAGGCGCATGGTCCCATTGCCCGCGAAATGGTGCTGCGCGAAGCCGCGCACTATCTCTATCCCGACACGTTCCCCATGCCCGATATCCGGGCCGAAGCGGCCAAGATCATCCCAGCAAGCGTTAAATAGCTGACCATGGCGGACCTCCGGGTCCGCCATTGCCTTCGCACAGGATTGCCGTTCTTGACCAATTCCCTGCCCAACCTGCGCGAAGCCCGGCATATTATTGGCCTGGCGCTGCCCCTGTCGCTGGTGCAGCTTGCCCAGGTGGCGATTTCCACGACGGATATCGTCATGCTGGGCTGGCTCGGTGGCGAGGCGCTGGCCGGCGGCGCGCTCGGTTTCTTCGCGTTCAACCTGCTCCGCACCATGGGGTTCGGGCTGATCGTTGGTACCTCCAATCTGGTGGCGGCCGACCAGCGCGAGGGTGTTGCCTCGGCCCATCTGCTCGCCGCGCTGATCGTGGCAAGCGGCGCTGCCATGCTGGCCGCGGGCTGTTTTGTGCTGGGTGGCGGGATGCTGGGGCGACTGGGCCAAGACCCGACCGTTGCGACCATTGCCGCGCATTATCTCATTCTCGTTGCGCCGGGCATTTTCCCGCTCTTCTGGTTCTACGCCTATCGCGGGGTCGTGGTCGGCCGCAGGAAGACCAATTCATTGTTGGTCATCACGCTGGCCACCATCGTGATCAACGCCGTCTTTGACTATGGCTTCATCTATGGCGCGTTCGGCCTGCCCAGACTGGGTGCGGCCGGTGTGGCGGCCAGCAGTTCCATCGCCTATCTGGCGCAGTTCGGGGCCATTGTGTGGGTCACGCATGCCTCGTTTCGCTTCGAGCGGTTGGTGGCGCGTGCCGATATCTGGCATTCGGTGCGTCGATTGCTCGCCATCGGCATTCCCACGGCGGGCTCATACGGATCGGAAGCCGGGTTCACCGCCGTCATCACCCTGATGGTCGGCACATTCGGCGCCGCGGCGTTGGCGGGCCATGCCGTGGTCAATCAAATCACCTATGTCGTCTTCATGCTGTCCATCGGATTGTCGCACGCGACCTCCATTGGGGTCAGCGAAGGTGTCGGGCGTGGCAATGCTGCCGCGGCACTGCGGGCGGGTCGTACCGGCCTGGTTGTCGTTGCCGCGATCATGGCGGTGTTTGCGGCGCTCTACTTGCTCTTCCCGCACAGCCTGCTTGCCGCTTTCGGCCTCGGCCTCGGCGACACGGCAGCGGTCACGGCCGTGGCGCTGACGCTGTTGCCGCTCGCCGCTGCCATGCAGATATTCGATGGCTTGCAAAATGTGGCGATCGGCGCCTTGCGCGGCGTACAGCGGGCCGGCATCGGCTTCTGGGTGACCATGGTGGGCTATTGGGTCGTCGGCGTGCCCGTGGCATGGCTGCTTGGATTGCAGTTCCATCTTGGACCGGCTGGCATCTGGATCGGATTGGCGCTGGGGCTCGTGGTCACGGCGCTGGGCATGGTCGTGACCTTTGAACGCAGCGCCATGGCACTTCCATCATCGGCGGCTGCCGCATGAAGCCCGAACTGCGCTCCGCATCATTGGCTGCCATAGCACTGGCCCTGGCGATATTTGTCGGCTTTGCCGGGCTGCTTACCGGCGCCAAGCCGATGACGCTGCCTGCCGCCTTGGCTGCGGTGTTGTCGCCCAATCACGGACTGGATGGCGTCATCGTCTGGACCTTGCGGTTGCCGCGCAGCATTGCCGCCTTTCTGACGGGCGCAGGGCTGGCCGTATCGGGTGCACTGCTGCAATCGATCACCCGCAATCCGCTTGCAGCGCCGGACCTGACCGGCGTCACGGCGGGCGCCGTGACCGTCATCGTATCGTGCTTTATTTTCCTGCCCGCGATTTCTTCGATCTACTACCCGCCGATCGGCTTTGCCGGGGGTCTGACGGCGGCCGCCGCCTGCTTGTGGGTGGCGCGCGGCGGTCAGGCGTCGCCACTCCACCTGGCGCTGGGCGGCATCACCATCTCGCTCTTTCTGGGCGGCATCACCACCTATGTTCTGCTGCTGGGCGGGCCGCAATCGCCATCCGTGCTGTTCTGGCTTTCGGGCGGATTGCAGGGGCGCTCCTGGGGGCATGTTGTCTTCATGCTACCCTGGGTGAGCATGGGCATTTTTGGTGCGTTGTTGAGCCACCGGATCATCGCCCTGCTTAAGCTGGGCGATGGGGTGGCCGCCGGCATGGGCGTGCGGCTCGGGCAATGGAAACTGCTGCTCTTGTTGTTTGCAGTCGCCCCAATTGCCGGGATTACCCCGGTTGCCGGTCCCATCGCGTTTATCGGCTTGGCCGTGCCGCATCTGGTACGGCTGATGAAGCCGGCCGGGGAGGCCTGGAGCATCGCCCTCAATCTGGCTTTTGGCGGCATGATACTGGTTCTCGCCGATGTGATGGCACGCACCATTGCCGCGCCCCGCGAATTGCCGATCAGCATCCTGACCGCGCTGATCGGCGGGCCGTTCTTCATCTATCTGGTGCAGCGCCGCAGCTTCGTCACGGCCGGAGCAGGGTCATGAACCTCGCCAGCACCATCCAGATCCGCTTTCCCGATTGGCCGCTCTGGATATTGGCGCCGATAGCCTTGCTGGCCGGCACGGCAGCGGTGTTCATGGGTGTCGTCAATATGCCGCCGGGCGAGGTGCTCAATGTCCTATTGGGGCACGGTTCGGCCGATGCCCGGTTGATCATCGGCGATATCCGCCTGCCGCGGGTGATCACCGGCCTACTGGCCGGCATCCATTTTTCGGTCGCGGGCCTGCTGCTGCAATCGATCACCCGTAATCCGCTGGCAGACCCATCGATCATGGGCGTCTCGCAGGGCGCGACACTCGCCATCAGCATCTTCCTGTTTCTCGCCGTCTATGGCTTCAATTCAGATCCGAACGTGCTGTATTTGCTGCCGGTGCAGTGGCTGCCGCTGGTGGGCTGCCTTGGCGGCGGCCTGGCGGGTGTGGTGGTCTATTTCCTCGCCATGCGCCACGGGCTCAGCCCGCTCCGCGTTACGCTGTGCGGCATTGCCGTTGGTGCCGTGCTGCATGCCCTGGCCATGGGGATTATTTCGGGCTGGGGCACGGCGCGGCTCGAGATCGTCATGCAATGGCTGGCGGGAAGCCTTTATGCGCGGAGCTGGGATCATGTGGTTTTCCTGCTGCCATTCACGCTATTGGGGCTCTTGGCTCTACCGCTGCTGCGGCGGACGATTGACATGCTGCGCTTCGACGCAGATGTGGCCCGCTCGTTCGGGCTGAGCTATCGGCGCCAGTTCAGCATCATCCTGCTGATCGCCTGCATGCTCGCGGCCAGTGCCGTTGGCGCGGTCGGGCCGCTGATCTTTGTAGGGCTGGTCGTGCCCCATCTGGCGCGCTTCATCGCCGGGCGACGCTTCGCCCTGGTGCTGCCATTGACGATTTTTCTGGGGGCAACGCTGGTCGTGGTCGGCGACCTGGTCGGCCGTCTCATCGGCGGCAGCCAGGAAATCCCTATCGGCGTCGTCACGGCCATTGGTGGCGCGCCAATCCTTTTATTCCTGCTGCGCCGCACCCCGTGAGACCCGCCATGTCGCTCCAATGCACCGATATCAGTGTTAGCTATGGCCGCCGGCAAGCGTTGCAGGCCCTGACCCTATCGGTGCAAAAGGGCGAAGTGCTGGCGCTGATCGGGCCCAATGGCTCGGGGAAAAGTACGGCCCTGCATGCCCTGGCGGGGCTGACGCGGCCCGATAGCGGCAGCGTGGTGCTTGATGGCCGCGCCCTTGCAAGCTGGCGCCGCCGCGATCTGGCCAAACGGCTCTCCTTCCTGCCGCAGGCACCGATCGCGCCCGAGGAGATGTCGGTCGAGCAATTGGTCCGGCAGGGACGCTTTGCCCATGTCGGCCTTTGGCGCGCCTATGGACCGCGGGACCAGGCGGCCATCGATTGGGCGCTGGACAGCACGGGCCTCACCGATCTTGCCGGCCGGGGGCTACGCGAACTCTCGGGCGGCGAACGCCAACGCGCCTGGATCGCCGCGGCGCTGGCGCAAGAGGCCGAAATCCTCATCCTGGATGAGCCGACCTCCTTTCTTGATATCGGTCATCAGGTCGAGGTGCTCGAATTGGTCGGGCGGCTGAGCCGCGACCGCGGGGTGACCGTCATTCTTGCCATCCACGACCTCAATCAGGCCATGATGGCTGCCGACCGGATCATATTGCTCGATCGCGGCAGATTATCCTTTGAAGGACCCGCGGGCCCCCTGGCGGCCAGCGGATTGATCGAGAAGACCTTTAATGTCCAGGGCCGTTTTGTCGATCTCGGCAATGGCGCAGCGCCACATTTCGACGTCGACCTGCGGCGCGGCCGGTCCTGACCTTAGCTAGGTTGCCGCTGCGTTTGTTGAAACGCACCAGCGAAACCTCCGCGATGCAGCGAGCGACCTCTGGCTCCCGTTGATACATAGCGTTCCATTGAACCGCATCGCATCTGCACGCGGTGACAGCAACATCAGCATGACCAAAGCAGTTCGGCACTCGGACAGTGGGCGAGTTAGCGGATTGGCACGTTCAATCGGCCCGACAGGCCGATGGCGTATTTGTCCTGCTGGCCCAGTTGATCGACCGCAAGGGTGAGGCCGAGCCGGGCGCCGGTCGGCGTCAGGGCGTCCATGCTGGCTTCCGCGCGGCCGCTTATCGCCTCGAGGCCCCGGTCCGCGGACAGCTCGGCCACGGCCTCCACGCGGGCGCCAACGTTGATGGTGATCTCACCCGGCCCCAGCAGGTGATAGACGACCGAGGGGCCGATGGCGGCCTGTCCTAGCCCCACCGTCATCGAGGGTATCGCAACGCCCAGCGTGTCGGCATAGGCATCGGTGCGCTCCTCGAAATAGCTCAGCCGCGCCCGTGGCGACAGCGTCCATGGCCCCCAGTCCCATTGTCCCTCGAGGGCCGCGCTCAACAGCCAGCGGGTGGCGCTGAAATCGTCCTCGTACAACCCTAGGGGATCGATCCGCGTCGTGGAGCGGCCAAACCCGGCCAGCATGTCCAGATAGAGGTGCTCAGCGAGCCGGACGGTGGCGTAGGGGCCGGAGAGCCAGCCGCGACCCCTGGCCGAGCCTGCCTCGCCGGCCTGACCGCGCTGAATCTGGTCCATCTGCAGGAACAGTCCGATCAGCAGGTCACGGCTGACCAGATAATCCATTCCGGCAGCGCCGCGCATAAAGCGGTCGTCCTCTGTGCTGAGGCGGGCGAAACTCCCCTCCAACCAGAGGTCGAAGGGATTGGGCTGCATGTCTCCCGCCGCAGCCGCGATCGCGCCCAGGCTGACGGCGGAGCGCACCGCGCTGCCATCCGCCAGTTCGGGCAAGTAGCTCATTATCTCCGCGGGCAGGGACAGGGCTGCGGCCGTGCCATTCAGCCGGTCTATGCGCCGCTGGCTTGCCGGCAGGTTCGCCAGGATCAGCGCCGCGCGGGTTTCGATCACCCCTCGCATGAGGGCCGTGGTGGCGCTGCGGCTGGCAACGAAACTGAAGGTGCACACAATGCTCTCATTGGTGCCGACCATGATGCGCGCGGACCGGTTTTCGAGGCTGGTGCTGCTGTCGGCGTCGTCGCAGGCAATGGCCTCGAGACCGATGCCGGCGCCAGCCTGGTCGTCTGCCGTGATCTCGACCATGCCTGCTGCCAGTTCCATGGCTGGGCTACGCCCGCTTCCTCCTGCCGTGCTGACAACCAGCCCATCAAGGGCGGGCACGGACGAGCGAAAGCCGTAAACCCCGTCTGCATCGGATCGCACCACGATCGTGACGCTGCCGAGCGCAGCCACGCTGATCGTATAGCTCTCGACCACAGAATAGGGTCCCGAACCGGGCGAGGAATCCGACGCGGTAACGGCGAACTGGGACTCGCCTGCCAGTGTCGGCACACCCGCCAACTCGCCCGATGGTGCCAGCGTTAACCCCGGCGGCAGCGCGCCTGATGTCACCACATAACCATAGGGCGGCTGGCCGCCGGACGCGGTGAGGCTCTGGCTATATGCCACGCCGACCCGAGCCGCCGCCAGTGTCTCCGGTGACAGCGCCATGCTGGGCGGATCGACCCGGAGCGCATAGTCCTGCGCCACGAAAAATGGATAGCCCTGTCCGGTGGTGGCATCCTGGGCGCGCAGGGTGAAATTGAAAATGCCGGTTTCTATCGGCGTGCCGGACAGCACACCGGCAGGGGACAGGGTCAGGCCAAGGGGCAGGCTGCCGGCTGAGATCGAATAGGCATAGGGCGCGATGCCGCCGCTCGCCAAAAAGCTCTGGCTATAGGCCTGCCCTGCAGTGACCTCGGGAATGGCGGCGGGGCTCAGCGCAAGCGAGGGCGGAGCCAGCGTGATCGTGTAGCTGCGCGACCCGCTATGGGAGCCGGGGCCGGATGTGGAATCAGTGGCCCTGATGGCAAAGGTGAATGTGCCGGCTTCGGTGGCAGTCCCACTCAATCGTCCTATTGGCGACAAGGTCAACCCGGCGGGCAAGGTGCCCGACTCGAAGCTATAAGTATAAGGGCCGGTGCCGCCGGTCGCATCGAACCCCTGGTCATAGAAAATCCCCAGCGCCGGATCGGGCAGGGCCTCGGGTTGCATCGAAACATCGGGGGCATCCACCACCATGGTATAGGTCTGTACGGCCACGCCGGGCGTACCGGCCGTGGCATCGGTCACTTTGACGATGAAGTTGAATGTGCCTGTTTCGGTCGGTGTGCCGGACAGCGCGCCGCTTGGCTGCAAGGCAAGTCCGGCTGGCAGCGCGCCCGAGTCCAGCGCGAAATTATACGGTCCAGTTCCGCCGGCAGCGCTCAGGGTGGAACTATAAGCCGCGCCGGCGCGGGCATTGGCCAGTGACGTTGGCGTCACTGTCAGAATCGGCGGATCGACCACCATGGAATAGAAATGGGAGCCGGTGAACGGGCCGCCCAGCGTGCTGTCGCTGGCCGAAACGGTGAATTGGAAGGTGCCCGACGCCGTGGCGCGGCCGGACAATGTTCCTACCGAGGTCAGGCTCATGCCCGGCGGCACGGCGCCGCTCGAGACGCTGAATTCGTATGGCTCGGTCCCCAGTGCCCCTCTGATACGCTCGAAGAAAAAGGTGCCGGCGCGGGCATTTGACAGCGCCGTGGGGAAAATAGCGATGCTTGGCGCCTCCACCACCAGGGTGTAATCGGCCGATGCTTCCAGCCCGTTGATGTCGGTGGCATGCACCCTTATGGGAAAGCTGCCCACTTCGCTGGGCGTGCCCGAAATCATGCCAGCGATGGCGGAAAGCCCGCGCGGTAGCCGCGACCCCACGAGAATGGAATAGGGTGCCTGGCCACCAGAACCATAGAAGTCGTGGCCATAAAAGGAGCCCGCCCGGGCATTGGGCATGGCCGCGGGCATTATCGTCACCTGCGCCAGCACCGGCGCGGCGGCGAGCGCCACCAGCAAGGCTGCAGCGAGCCCGCCAACGGCCCGCCGGATCCAGGCTGGCCTCATCTCCGGAATGTTCCACTCATGCCAGGCAGGTTCCGGGCTGGGTTTCGTCAGGATCATCGTTCTGGCGGAGCGGTTTGCTTTGGGCCACACCAAACATTGCATGTATCGCCGGACCTGCGCCTGCTGTGGTCCGTGTCCCGGCGCTGCGGCATGTTGCCAGCTCCATTCGCGCCGCTAGAATGGGTTCGCCTGGTTCGTCCGGGGTGATATCGGGACCATCAGGATCTGCAATTGCGCAACCCAGGCGAGCTCATGATCGGTGATCCGCTGCTGCTGCGGCGGCAGCCGGAGTTCGCGCGCGCGATCATGTTCTATTGCGAGACAATGATCGAACCGGCGCCCCAAGGCTGGCCGGTGCGCAAGCTCCTCAACCAGCTTGGCCGCTATTACGCCGCCTATATGCTGATCCGCCAATATTATGGCTGGCGCGCTGGCGGGGACGAGTTGCCGACCCTGTCGCAATTGCAGGTCGTGTCAGGCTTGAGCCCCCGCCAGACCGTCAGTTTTGTCGCCACCCTGCGCATGGCGAACCTGGTGAGCATGGAGCCCTATCCGCACGATCGCCGGCAGAAGATACTGGGCCCGTCGCCGGCCCTCGTGGCCGAGATAGGCCGATCATGCACGGCCTTCATCGCTGCGTTCCACATCCTGGCCGGCGATCCGGACCCGGTCCGGATGGATGCCCACCGCATGGGCCGCATCATTCATGTGTCAGCCGACCGCGTGGTCGAAGAGGGGACATTGCTCGCCGCCTTCCCGACAGTCGAAATGGCATCGACCTATGATTGCGGCTACCAATTGCTGGTCACCCTCATGGCTGCGCATTACCGGCGGCAAGCCGGGCAGCAAGCCTTGCCGACCGCCCACAGCGCCTTGTCCCGGCGTTTCCAGGTGTCGCAATCCCATGTCGGCAATGTCATGTCCCGTCTGCGCCAATCGGGCGCCCTGCAATCGTCGGGCACGCGTGTCGACGCGCCGGCCGATCATCTGGTAGACGAGTTCGAGAACTGGTGCGCCGCCGAAATGCTGCACTACGCCGCCTTGGCGAGGCGCATACTTACCGACCAACAAGTGGACCAGGTGCATGTCTAGCCAGGTGACCCGTTCACTCCGGCTTGGGCGGCAGCCAAGCCGGAGCCGTTGTGTTTAGGCCGCCGAGAGGGCGGCTTCACCCGACAGGATCGGCGCCGGGCGAGGTGCCTTGGCGGCCGAAGGGCAGGGCGGGGGATCATCATCATCGTCGTGGCGCCGTGATATCCCCAGGCGGCGTAAGGTGCGGACAAGTGTTCTTCTGCGCCCAAGCCGCTCGCGTGGCTGGACGACACCGGCTTTTATGGAAGCAGCGGGCTTTCCATCGAGCTCTTTGAGCGCACCAAGTATCTTGTCGATATGCAGCACCGTGCCATCCTCCAACTGCCGCAGAGCTGGCCTGTCGCGCACGGCCCGCGCGTCGGATGCCCAGGACGCGAGGATGGCTCGCTTGTGCTCGATGGTGAGGGACGGGTCGAAAACCACCTCATAGGGGTCGGAGTGCCCCTCAGTTGTGTCCCGATCGTCCGTCTCATATTCGTCGGATGGATAAAAATCGTTCCACATCTCAATTCTCCCAGACGGCAGGCGTTTTGGCCTTACCGCGGAGCGGTATCTCACTATCGCTCGCCCGGCGGCTGAGGTCCTTGACCTTGGATTGCAACGAATGGTCCGATGGACCCCGCGCCAGCACTGTTTTGGCTTTCGGCCGGGCGGCTTGCACCACCGCATTGCCAGGCCACAGGTCCTCGCCTGCAAGGGCCGTGCGCAACTCCAGCCAAGGGCCGCTGGCCTGCTTGCCGGCATTGGCAGGGATCGCAGTTGCCAGGCCTGGTGAAAGGGCCAAAGCGCAAGCAATCGCGGCAGCAGACAGTGAAATCGTTCGCATTTTGATACTCCTTTCATGGGGTTTGGATTGGAAAACTATGATCCGGCTATCGACGCGGCCGATTGTGGCGGGCGGGCCATTGCCCCATCGCTGACCGTGAAGGCCGCTTGCTCCGGCGCAGGGTCGGGCTCCTGATGCCGCTCGACAACTTCGAGCGTCTTGAGGGCAAGCGCAGTTTCGGTGCGCAGCCGCTTGAGATGGCGGATCGTTGCCTCCACAGGCTCGCCTCGGCTTTGCCGATTTGCCATGGCGACGAGTTCGGCATCGATCAACTGGATGACGCATTCCGCTTCGATGCGTGTCCAGGGGTCGGGCATATCCGTGCGGAAGGCCTCCCGCGCAAGCCGCGAGATCCTGTCGATATCAACGGTCCACTCCAGGAGCAGTTCTGGCTCGGGGTTTGCCAAGGCCGGTTTCTCGTTGATGAACGCGTGCATTTCTCCTCTCTCGCAATTGGATGGCGGCGCCCGGTCTGCTCCGGGCGCCGCTGGCCTTAAAAGTCCATGCCGGCTCCCGCAGGCAGGGCAGGGGCCGCGTCCTTCTTCGGCTTTTCGGCGACCAGCGCTTCCGTGGTGATCAGCAGCGCCGCCACCGAAGCGGCGTCCTGCAGCGCGGTCCGGACGACTTTGGCCGGATCGATCACGCCATTGCCGACAAGGTCCTGATATTCGCCCGTCGCGGCGTTGTAGCCCCAGCCATAATCGTCCTTTTCCAGCAGTTTGCCCACGATCACCGAGCCATCCTCGCCCGCATTGAGCGCGATCTGCTTGGCCGGCACCTGAATGGCGCGGCGGACGATATCGACACCGGCCTTCTGGTCGGCATTGTCGGGCGACACCTGCTCCAGCGCCTTGAGAGCACGCAGCAGCGCGATGCCACCGCCGGGCAGGATGCCTTCTTCGACCGCCGCGCGGGTAGCGTGCAGGGCGTCGTCAACCCGGTCCTTCTTTTCCTTGACCTCCACTTCGGTGGCCCCGCCCACGCGGATCACCGCGACGCCGCCGGCCAGCTTGGCCAATCGTTCCTGCAGCTTTTCGCGGTCATAATCGGACGTGGTTTCCTCGATCTGCTGGCGGATCTGGGCGACGCGACCGTCAATATCGGTCCGGGCGCCGGCGCCATCCACGATTGTGGTGTTCTCCTTTTCGATCACCACCTTCTTGGCGGTGCCAAGCATATTGAGTGTGACGTTCTCGAGCTTGATGCCGATGTCTTCGGACACGACATTGCCGCCGGTAAGGATGGCGATGTCTTCGAGCATGGCCTTGCGGCGATCGCCGAAGCCCGGCGCCTTGACGGCCGCGATCTTGAGGCCGCCGCGCAGTTTGTTGACCACGAGCGTCGCCAAGGCTTCGCCTTCCACATCCTCCGCAATGATCAGCAGCGGCTTGCCCGACTGCACGACACTTTCCAGCAGCGGCAGCATGGGCTGCAGTCCGGACAGTTTCTTCTCGTGGATCAGGATGTAGGGGTCTTCCAGTTCCACCCGCATCTTGTCCTGGTTGGTCACGAAATAGGGTGAGACATAGCCGCGGTCGAACTGCATGCCTTCGACGACTTCCAGCTCGGTCTCGGCGGTCTTGGCTTCTTCGACGGTGATCACACCCTCATTGCCGACCTTTTCCATGGCTTCGGCCAGGAACTTGCCGATCTCGGCATCGCCGTTTGCCGAAATGGTCCCGACCTGGGCAATCTCGCCATTGGAGGTGACCTTGCGGGCATGGCTCTTGAGGTCAGCCACCACCGCATCGACGGCCAGGTCGATGCCACGCTTGAGGTCCATCGGGTTCATGCCAGCGGCCACCGCTTTGGCGCCTTCCTTGACGATGGCCTGCGCCAGCACCGTTGCCGTCGTGGTGCCGTCGCCGGCCAGGTCATTGGTTTTGGAGGCGACTTCGCGCACCATCTGGGCGCCCATGTTCTCGAACTTGTCTTCCAGCTCGATTTCCTTGGCGACCGTTACGCCGTCCTTGGTGATGCGCGGCGCGCCGAACGATTTTTCGATCACCACATTGCGGCCCTTGGGGCCCAGGGTGACCTTGACGGCATTGGCCAGGGTATCGACGCCGCGCAGCATCTTGTCGCGGGCATCGGTCGAGAACTTGACTTCCTTTGCAGCCATTTTCGTTTCTGCTCCTTCAACTGAACAAGCGCCTCAAGCGGCCTTGCGGGCCGGCTCGGTGCTTTCGATCACACCCAGAATGTCGGATTCCTTCATGATGATGAGATCCTCACCATCGATGCGCACTTCCGTGCCGCTCCATTTGCCGAACAGCACGCGGTCGCCGCTCCTTAGGTCGGGCGCGACCAGTTCGCCGCGCTCATTGCGCGCGCCTGGACCCACGGCGATCACTTCGCCCTCAGAGGGTTTTTCCTTGGCTGTATCGGGGATGATAATGCCGCCAGAAGTCTTTTCATCGGCTTCGATGCGGCGAACGAGCACACGGTCGTGCAGGGGGCGGAGAGCCATCCATTCCTCCATTATCAACATTGATGTCAGAGCGCGTCCTCCGGCATCCCGGGAGGAAGCAGAAAATGAATTAGGAGCGCGGCAAGCGGCTTCAAGAGGGGGCCAGAAAAATTTTGGCACTCACCGGTAAAGAGTGCTGATTTGCACTCAAGCTGCTGGTGGCGTTATCTTAATTGGCGGAACACTTGCGCGAAAGGAGAGCGGATCGATGACCGATACCAGTTTCATCAAACAGCTGGATGGCTATGGCCTGACCACGGCCCAGATCCACTATCGCCTGCCGGACCAGCCTTCGCTGCTGCAGCTTTACGTATGGCAGGAATATGATCTCGCCCCCGATTTTCCCACCCTGCAGGGGTTCCTGAATTTCTGGCGGCTCGAGATCGAAGGCGCATTGCATTCGGTGTGCATTGCGCATCAGCGGCTGATCAAGCCCAGCGAATTCCGGGCCGTCAACGGCGTCATTACGGTTCATTGAAATGGCCCCGCTCCGGGGAGTAGGTAACACTCCTCGGGGCAGGGCCGCAGATACCCGGCGCGGTCGGTGCGACTATTAGTGCACCTGACCCTGTCCATTGATGGCGATGCGCTTGATCTTGGATTGCGCCGTGGCCGATTTGGGCAATGTCACCGTCAGGACGCCGTTCTTGAACGAGGCGTTGGCCTTGTCCTCCTCCACTTCCGAGCCGAGCGGGATGCGCCGTTCGAAACGGCCATAGAACCGCTCGGAGAAGTGCCGGCTCTTGTCCTCATTCTCGGCGCGTTTTTCGCCTCGAAGTGTCAGCACGCCGTCCTCGAGCAGGAGTTCGATGTCCTTTTCATCCATACCAGCAATTTCGGCGGTCACCCTGACCTCGTTGTCGGTTTCCGAGATTTCCACATTGGGCCACCCGGCGCCCGCTGCAAACGAACCGAATGCCGGTAATCGCGTATCAAAGCCGCGGAACGCATCGTCGATCACGCGATTGATTTCGCGATGTAGCGACAGGAACGGGTTCTGCTCGCTCTCGCGATAGAGAGACGGGACCTGATTGTCGCCGTTCCGGCCCCACGGAATGAGATCACGTACACTCATCTGGCCTTCTCCTTTCAATGCCATGGATTGACTGACAACCCGGGCGCCAGCGCCCGGGTTTTGCGATAAGCCTCGGTTAGGCGGCCTGTCGGTTCGCTTCGATCTGCTGCGGTTCCACCGGTGTCCGCACGGCCATGCCGATCTCAATGCGCCGCGGCTTCATCGCCTCTGGAAGTTCGCGCCTGAGGTTGATCGTCAACAGGCCATTGCTAAGGTTCGCGTCGGCGACCTTGACGTGATCAGCCAACTCGAACCGCCGCTCGAACGTCCGGTTGGAAATGCCGCGATGCAGATATTGCGCATTGTCTTCACCGGCCTTTTGGCCGCTCACCACAAGCAGGTTGGGCTCGTGGGTGATGGTCAGGTCCGCCTGCGAGAAGCCGGCCACCGCCATGGTGATCTGATAGTCGTCCTCGCCCGTCTTGACGATATCGTAGGGCGGCCAGCTATCGATCGCCTGCACGCGACTGGCGTTTTCCAGCAGGTCGAACATTCGGTCAAAACCGATGCTCGACCGGTACAGGGGTGCGAAATCTAGACTAGTCCTCATAGCCATATCCTCCTTGAGCAACATGGATACGAGAGGCGCCCAAGAGGAACGCCTCCCAGACCTGCCGGGCCAAAGCCCCGGCAACACTTGATTTTGGAACGGCAAAGCGGTTTTCAAGAACCCAACGGGAAAATTTATGATGCCATGCAATTGACCGTCATTGCCCGCACCGGACCACAGCGATCCGGCACGTCAGCCCATTCGCCGCCAATCGCATTACGTGAGATCGTGCAGTGCTTTGCCGTTGGGCGGGCCGATCTCGAAATTCGAGAATTTCACGTCCAGCCCTTGGCGTTCAGGTGTGCACAGCATGGGCCCGACGCGATAGGTGGATGCCTTGGGAAACGGACACAGTCGCAGCAAGGGCCAGCGTATGCCGTCTGTGGAGGATTGCAGTCGCAGCACGCCGGCTTGCACGGTGACGCGCAGATAGAAATCCGAAGGGTCGGATGCATAGATCGATGTTGACCAGTCCGATCGGTCGACGGTCAGCACGCTACCGATGCACGCGGCGCCGTCCGACAGTTCGATGCCGGCTTTTATCCAGTTTTTCTCATCGATGCGGACCATTATTCCGGCCTGATCGTAGAGCGCCTCGTAGCGGGCCTGAACTCTCAGGGACGCGGTGAAGTCGCCCGCCCAGGCATGGCCGAAAAAGTGGCCACTATCGCGGGTGAACCCGTAATAGGTGTCCCGCCAGAAGTCCGTTTTCTCGTCGGAGCGCACCGTTAGCGCCCCGTCATTCAGGGACCATTGGCGAGGCTCGTTGTGCCAACTGCATGATTCAAACATGGCGGCTCCTTGAGAAATCGAGTAGCCGACACACACGGCTGGTGGGCTGGCGGCGCGCTTGCGGCGGCCATATGTGATCCGCTCAGCCGCGGAACTTCAGGTGCAGCATGGGATGATGCTCATAGTGGCCGGCGCCGTGCTGGATGATCGGGTCTTGGGATGTCAGGTCCTCGATATTTTCATCATCCTCGATCTGGTAAAGCGAGACGCCATATCCACCTGCCGGATCCATGACGGGACCATGGGCGACGATTTTGCCTTGCGCCAACAGCTCATCGAGAAAGGCGCCATGCTGCTGCATCCAGCCGGCCTCGTCGGCCGACATGGTTGCGAGAAAGTCTGCACGTGGCGGGATGAACTTGCAAAGGTATGATTTCATGGTCGATCTCCATTCTGGTTGGTTCGCACTGCGTTCACCTAAAATCCGCCGATCCAGGTTGGCATGGATCGGCTGGAATGCTCAGTCTTGCGGCGGCAACACTGCCGCCCGGCCAAGTTCTGTCAGCCCGTAGATACCTCTGCTCTCCCGTACGAACCAGCCATAGACATTGTCTCGCAAAATTGCCGGCGCTCTGGCGACCAGCACCTTGAGCTGCTTTGGACTTTGTGGGCCGGCTAGCAACGCAGTGGCGCAAGCTATGCAATCTTGCCGATAGGCCGTCATGATCGGCTTGCCGCGCCCCCCGCCCACCTGTGGGTCACCCACCCTGCGCGTGTGTTCATCAAGCAGCCGGGACCGTCTTTTCGCGTCACGGCGCGGCGCAGCTGCAAATGGGGCAACGATGACCGCCACGTCTCCGGCGTCCGAAACCGACATCACTCCAAAGCCAAGCCGTCGACACAGATTTCGGAAACGGGCATCGTGCTCTCGCCCCCTTCCGGTCTTGGATGCTCTTGCCGCGAGCCAGACTTCATCACAGAACGAGGCCCGCTTCACGCCTTGCATGACCAATTCGAGATTGAAGGCGAGCTTCATTTCGCAAACGACGATGACAGGCGGATCGCCGTCTTTAACGCCAACCAGATCGCAATCGTTGACCTCGCCTTTGACGGAATAGCCGGCGCCTTCCATGAAGGTCTTCAAAGGGAGGTAAAGGTCCGTCTCCGCCATTTGGTCCGTTTCAGATCGAGATGCACACGGGCTTGATATACCTGAGTCTGCCCACCGATGCCGCGCCGTCAGGAAGGGCCGGCCACAGCAGTCGGTCTGCTTTGGCAAGGTGCGGCAGAAGCCGCACATGAAGTTGGCGGCCCTCGTCGGTCCGATGGCGACCCAACGTCATCCAATCCTCTTGTTCCGCCGCATCAGGACGATGAAGAACACGCCGCCGACCAAGCCGGTAATGACGCCGAGCGGGATGTCTTGTGGCGGGATGATGATACGCGCGGCCATGTCGGCCACTACCAGGAAGATGGCGCCTACCAGCGCCGAGAGCGGCAGCACACGACGATAGTCGCCACCGACTACCATGCGCACCAGATGGGGGATCATCAGCCCGACAAAGGATACAATGCCCGAAAAGGCCACGGCGGCGCCAGTCAACAATGCGCAGACGATGAAGACGATGATGCGGAACCGGGCGGCGGGAATACCCAGCGTTGTCGCCGACTCGTCGCCCAGCGTCATGGCGTTGAGGTTGCGGGCATTGGCCATGAGATAAGCGCCGCAACCCGCTAGAGCCACCAGCGGATAGGGGAGTTGGGCCCATTGCGACAGGCCCAGGCCACCGAGCATCCAGAAGATCACGGTATGCGCGGCACGCGGGTCACCCAGGAAAATGCCGAGGCTGCCCAGCGAGGTGACGACAAATGACACGGCAACACCGGTCAGCACCAGCCGGCTGGCATTGGTGGCGTTGGAGAGATTGGCTACGCCAACCACGATCGCCGTGGTGAGCAGTGCCCCACCAAAGGCAAAGAGCGGCACGGTGATGAGGCCGAGGAACATGCCGGTATGCAGCAGCACGATGATGGCACCGAGCGCCGCGCCGGAAGAAATGCCGAGCAGATGCGGGTCGGCAAGCTGGTTGCGCGTCACCGATTGAAGCGCGGCGCCGACCAGGGCGAGGCTGGCGCCGATGATTGCCCCCAGGATCACGCGCGGCAGTCGAACTTCCCAAACAATATTGTCTCGGCCAGCCGACCACATGACCTCGACACTGCCCGGGGCGAGATGATTGACCACGACGCCCCAGACCACGTCGAGCGGGATGGCAATGGCGCCGACGCTGACGCCGACCATCATCACGACAAAAAGCAGCATGACGAGGCCGGCCGTGAGCAGCGGCAGGTTATGCAGAATGGTATGCCGGGGACCGGCGACGAGGTGCTTGTGGGACATGGTGGAAACGGGCTGGCCGTGTTGGCCGGCCCTATCAGCTCATTGAGGATGGAACGCGGCAGCGAGGCGCTTGATCGCGCCGATGTTGCGCGGGCCGGGCGTCGCCTCGACATATTCGAGCACGACGAAACGATCGTTCACCACGGCCGGGATATCCTTGAACGCAGCATTGTCCTTCATGAAGGCGATCTTCTGTTCGGCGGTGACATCTCCATAATTGACGATGACGACCACGTCCGGATTGCGTTCAATCACGGGCTCCCAGCCAACTTCGACCCAGCTTGAACCCACATCGTCCATGATGTTGGTGCCACCGGCCGCCTCGATCAGGGCGGTGGGGATGGCGTAGCGGCCGGCGGTGAACGGCTTGTCCTCGCCCGAGTCATAGACGAACACCTTGGGCGGGGTTTCGCTGGCCGGCAGCGTCGCGCTAAAATCGGCCAATTCCTGCTTGTAGCCGGCGACCAGCGCTTCGGCCTTGTCCTCAACGCCGAAGATAATGCCCAGATTGAGCAGGTCGACATACATGTCGTCCATCGAGGACTTTGGCTTGTCCATGATGTGGATGCAGCTCTCAGTGAGCTCGTAAACGGCGATGTCGAACGCCGCCAGCGTTTCCGGCGTCACCTCGCCGCCCACCCTCATGCCGTAGTTCCAGCCGGCGAAGTAGAAGTCCGCATCGGCGCCGAGCAGCACTTCCTTGGTCGGATAATCGGGTGAGAGCTCGGGTAATTGCCCGACATTGGCGCGCAAGGTCTCGTCCAGCGTCTTCCATTCGGAGGCGCCGGTATAGCCGGCCATGTGGTCGGTGAGGCCCAGGGCCAGCATCATCTCAGTGAGGTTCACGTCGTTGGACACTGCGCGCATCGGCGCCGCGTCAAAAGTCACGTCGCGATTGCAGCTCTTGACGGTGACGGGATAGGCGAGCGCTGTGGCCGTGGTTGCGGCCAGCAGGGCCGGCACAAGAAAGGTGAAGGCAAGACGCACGGAAATATCCTCAAGGTTTGTCGTTGAGATGGAAGGAAAAGCGGGGCCGGCCCGTTGCAGGGTGGGTATCGATGGCCGCGCCGACCGCGAAGGTCCGGCGGATGGATTGGGGCGTCAGCACGTCGAGCGGAGCGCCCAGCTGCACCTGACGGCCATTGTCGAGCACCAGCACGCGATCGGCATGGGCCGAGGCCAGCGCCAGATCGTGCAGCGAGACGATGACGGTGGCGTCGAGGCGTGAGAGTAGCGCGAGCACTTCGAGCTGGTGGCGGATGTCGAGATGGTTGGTGGGCTCGTCCAGGATCAGCAGATCGGGCTTCTGCAGCAGCGCCCGGGCGATCATCACCCGTTGTTTTTCGCCGCCGGAAAGCGTGGCGAAATCGCGAGCGGCAAAACTGGTGAGACCCATCAATGCCAGTGCGCTTTCTACCTCGGCCAGGTCGGCCTGACCGAAGCGCCCCAGATGCGGCGTCAGGCCCAGTTCGACAATCTCGGCGACGGTCAGGCCGAAATCGGTTGCTGGCTCCTGCAGCACCGTAGCAATCCGGCGGGCGCAATCGCGCGGTGCCATCCCCCAGATGTCGGCACCATCGAGGGCGACTGTCCCGCTAGTCGGCTGATGATAGCGATAGAGGCACCGCAGCAGCGAGGACTTGCCAGCGCCGTTCGGCCCCACGACAGCGAGCATCTCGCCCGGTGCAACGCTGAACGCGATGTCGTGCAGCAGCCGCGCCGCTCCAGAAGGTCCCCAGCTCAGTCCGTCGACCTGCAGGGCAGCCGGGCGCCGGGCGCGGCCGGGCGGATCGAGGGGAAGCAGATGATCAGCGAGGTGGACGTGATTCACCGAGGCGCTCCGCAGATGCGGGGCGCATTGCGGGCGAAATCAGGCTGAGCTTTTTGGTCGTGTCGTCAAGCGCCATCATCGTTCCCCGCGGCACACCCCGGCCGGGTTGAAAGGTGCGTCGATGGCAGGTCTCCTGACTTGCGGGTCACGGCGCCTTCGAACCTTCCCAGCCTTACGGCCAGTGGCATCTCGAAAGAGCTATCCGCTCACAGTTGCGGGGGCAGTCACGGTTTTGCGCCCTGATGGGTACGTCGCACCGTGTTCCCTTTTAATCCCCGTTGGCTTGTGGCCGCCGAAGAACCTACGACGGGTGCATAGGGCATTGTGGACGCAGCGTTGTCAACATCGGCTCTCGGTAAATTACAACTGTGGCCTCTATGGCCGAAATAGGGGCCGAATCCGGCCGTTGCAAAAACTTATCCCCGCCCCCAATTCCCTCCTGCATACTCCGTCCATTCCCGCCAGTTACGCGGCTCCGACGCAGGGCCGGGTGGG